>JBDLRP010000042.1:0-110727 GCA_039799905.1 Pseudomonadota bacterium
GACATCACAACTGCCTCCACTCACCATCGCTTTCTCTTTGATTGTTGTTACTGCCTGTGGCAGCGGTGGATTCAGCACAACCAACGACAGCAAGACCAGCGCAAGCCTTTCTGCGACCGACAACAACCAGAGCGGAAGTGGAAAAGTTTCCACGAAGTCGGGCGACTCAGCAGCGGCTGATGGTGAGACAAAAAAAGAATGTGACGCTGCGCAAGCAGCACAGACAACCGACGCAGCACAGACTTCAGGCAAAGAAGAAGAAAGCGGCTGCCATGATGATCACGACAAGGATGACGAGCATGACTCAGCCGACAAGTCAGAGAAAGAGGAAGACTGCGAGGATTAAAACTCAGTTGTAATAGGGCCTGAAATCAAAACGGTACTGAACACCGTTCAGCGCATAGGTCACCGCAATGGAGCGCGGTTCGCAGTTGCCCAATGAGCCATTCGGATTGGTCGGAAACAATGCTCCCAGCGCGCTGAAATCGACTGTCATTGGCACGGCCGTCGTGCTGGCGAATGGCTCAAATACGTTGCTCTTGCCATTGCACTGGCTGTCAAACTGCATGTCCGCGCCGATATCACTCACGTTACGTGCAAAAGAGGAAAGATCAGTCACTTTTTCATAGGAAGAAGTGGCTGCGTTCCAAAGATTCCACTCCACTTCAATCCGTGAAATTTTGTTGGCACCATCGACAACTGTCTTTACACTCGGGACGTAAACCACGACGTTGCCATTAGCATCAATCGGATCTGCTGTTTTGAGATCGTAACGCCCCACTTCAACATTATCCATCTCGAGCAACCACACTCCGGCCGGCATCTTGCCGTCATAGCCGCCGCCGCCCCAGTTGAAGCCAATTGGCATGTCGGTCACTCCCGGACGCGATTCCTTGTACACATAGAACTGACCGTCGGCAGCAAACGACGGACTGCTGCACGAACTGCGACCTCCGCCTTCGGAGTTCATGGCCGGCGTGTTCAGATTCGTGAGCACGCTGTACTCTTCTTTCGTATCGCAAGCATTATTCTTACACAGTGCTGGTTTGTTGCCGGCCGGCGGGGTCAGTTTGAGCTTGCGCGCCGCGCTCGCGCCATTGCAGAAATCATCAGCCGTGACACCGCTCCACTTGGCAATGAAGTACAGACCATAGCCGTTGTACTTTGAGTCGGCGACAGCCGTGTATGCATTCTTCGTCTTGCCCATGTTGCCGTTAAAGACCATATAGGGCTTGGCAAAGAAATAATCACCATTGTCTTTGAAGTTGGCCACCACGTTGATGAGCTGACGAGCCGAGTCATCCGTGCGAGCCAGCTCTTTCATCTTCGACAACTCAAGCGAGAATGCCGACTGCACGTCGTCGGTCTTTTTGCCCGAGACGAATTCCTTGCCCGCTGAATCAGCGCTCATGGTTCCCATGTCGATCGACTGTTTGCCTTCCTTTGCCGGAATACGCATCAACGAACCGCTGTCATCCTTGAGCGAAAGGACACCACGAATTCCTTCGAGGCGGTTGGCAGCCTTGCTGTCGACGGCCACAAGCAACACATCACCCTGCTCGGTATTGACAGAAGCAGTAAACTTGCCGTCCGCACCAACATCAAAAGTCTGCAGATTCTCTTTGCGGAAACTGTAGATATTCTCGATCGTCTTTGCCGGAATGGCGTAAATCTTGTCAGGCGCGCCGGCAACCTCAAGCAATTGTGAACTGCCAATCGCGAGTTGTCCCGAAACGCTGAACTGAGAATTGACCTGTTCATCGATAGGTTGTGATTTTTTCTTTCCACACGAACCGGCCGCAAGTGCCGCGATGGTAAAGAGTCCGACTGATACAAGACGCACGTTCCGTTGTGTCACGATATCACCTCCGCACAGCAATTCGATTTTCAACTCTGACGAAAAAAATTCGACTGGCGAAGTTTATCGCCGCGCGGATGGGGGCGCAGCTGATGGTCAATAAATTGACAGGCAAGGTTACGCCGATACTCTGTCGGTCGCCAGTGTGCGCCGCGAGTCGCGGAAATGTTGGATTGTCAGAACAACAACCCCACCCATAATCAGCACTGAGCCGAGTATCATCGGCAACGTGATGGGTTCGCTCAAAATACTTTGCGAAAGGAAGAGGCCAAACAGAGTCTGAAGACACACAAAACCGCCCACCAGACTGGGTTTGACCCGCTGTAAGGCCCACGTGTTGAGAAAATAGGTCAGCGCCGTAGCACCCAACAGCAAAAAACCAAGCCCGTACCAAAAACTCGCTGGCAAAAGCGCTGGGTCGGCGCTCAAAAGCAACGACTCGGGGCGCTCCAAAAGGCCAATATTTGTCGCCTGCGCGAACAGCAGCATCACCAACACATTCAGAAGGCATCCATAGACGAAAAACAAGAGACTGAAGCGCAGCCCACCCACACGCGTCGGCAATTGACCAACGAGTGCAAGATAAAAAGCATAGCTGGCCGCGCTTAAAACATTCAACGAGTCTGCCCACGCAGCACCCGATGCGCCGACGGCCGGAAGTGTTTGTGTGAAGGGATTGATGACCAGCAGCACTCCCACGCCGCCCAGCACAATGGAAAAAAGCGATGAAGTGCGAAAGCTTTCGCGCCCAAGCAGAACGGAAAATAAAAGCGTAAACAGGGCAATCGACGGCGAAATGATCGATGCGACTGCTGCGGTTGTCTGCGGAAGGGCGATGAACAGGGCCATCTGATTGAACGTGATACCAAAGAACGCCAGCAGAAGGATGCGTGCATGCACCGAGAGTGGCAAGCGCTGAGAGATAGAGCCACCTTCGAGCGCGTCTGCGCGCTGTTGTAGGGCTGCGCTCCGTCGCTCCGCGCCTGAAAAAATCTTATGCAGGACAAAAAAGAAAACGGCGGCAAAAAGACTGCGCAACACAACCACAAAAAATGGGTGCGCGTACGCCAGTACGAACTTCGACGCGACAGGCAAAGCGCCAAACATAAGCTGGACAACCAGAAGAGCAAGAACTGGCTGAAGGTGCATACGAACTCCCGCTGTTCACACGACAGACCTCGTCAGACGAACAGCACGCATGCAGGCATATGACTGCAATTATGGATCATGAACGCAGAGGAATGAGCATCCGGCGGCAACAGTGCAGCCTGCCCGGCAGAGACTGCCAAATCAAAGGCTTTCTGACCAGCGCTTATCCGCACTTCACCCGAGATGACATACAGAAGCGAGGGAACGTCCTGATTACTTTTCGGGGCTGAAACGGCGGTGTCGCCGATGAGATTGCATTTCTGAACCGCGAATTCAGGAAAATCGACAATCTTCAACCAACAGTTTGCCTCGTCCGAGAATTGTTGCGCGTCGGACACGTTGAAACGGGCAAGTTCAACCGCACGCCGCGTGTCCCAGTGGCTCTGCGTGCGGACTTTTTGATTGAACGCAAGGATGAGTCGTTCGTAGGTCGGGGTTTGGAATTCAACCACCCGCACACCCGGCTGCAGACTGTGCGCAACAAATGGAGGAACGCAGATGACGTCGCCCACTGCGACCAGCCGGACAGCAAAGTAGCTTTTGAGCTGCAGCCAACGGTTTTCTGCCTCGGCCTGCAGTTCAACTTCTGTTCCCGCAATAGACTGCGGCAACGATTCCGCGCCGCGTTCGCCGTCCAAGACTCTGCGCACGGCTTCGTACCGCTCGACAGACTCGATCAGCGATTCACGGAAAGCGCTCTCGTTGCCTGCAAACTCTGCAAGTTTGGTATCGCTGAACCCGTAGAGCAACTGCCCCATGCCCTCGGGATAAAGCTCCGGCGAGACATGCGTGACGATGTAGGTTTCCCACTTCTCCTCATGCACTTCGATGTAAAGATTTCCGCGTCGGCGGTCCGCAAGTGGATCGAGAATTTTCAGCAGTGGAGGAGTTTGAATTTCGCGATCCGTGCCGGCAATCAACGCAAGATACTCCGGCAGCGACAGGAGAGTTCCTGCATGCGTGCGCACGGAGCACACACCGCGAGTCTCAATCCCGCTATACCAGATTTCCGCTCCCCATGGTTTTTCTTCGCGGTGGGTTTGCAAGAGCACAGGCGCATGAAGATTCACCCATGTTGATTTCGGCAGGAGCTCTGCACTCGCAGCAGTTCGGCCCCAGCACTCGCCGGCATCGTCAAACCGTTCAAAGAACACAGACGGCAGCGCGACACCCGTCCACCACCTCGCCAGATCGACACTCCAGACTTGACCGCTGCGTGGTTTCAATCAAACTCCTACTTCTGACAACGCGCACACCACCAGCTGCTGCGACCCGAGTGCGCACGCCTGCGAACAAGCCCCGCACAGCCTTCCGTGGCACACCGCTCGCCCTCCCGATCGTACACGAGGTGCAGCTCTTGGAATCCGCCCGACTCTCCGTGCAGCCTCCGGTAAGTTGAGACCGTCGAACCACCTGCATCGATCGCCCGTTCCAGCAGCGGCGGAATCACCGAGGCAAGCTTCAAATATTCAACACTCTTGATACGCGCGCAACGCCGGAACGGTGAAATTCCCGACCGAAAAAGAGCCTCGAGCGCATAGATATTGCCCAAGCCACCAATCAGCGCCTGATCCATGAGGGCATCCTTGATGCTGCGCTGTGATTTGCGAAATGCAGGAGTTGAAAAAACATCCCGCAAACTCAATTCGCTCAGGGGATCCGCAGCGCGCGAGATTTCGGAGTCAGCATTCACCGGTTTCCAAAATCCGAATCGGCGAGGATCGATGAATCCAAGTGCGCTGCCATCGGCAAACAGCAACGTCACATGCTCATGAAGAGCACGTTTGGGATATTCCGAGGGCAAAAACGAACCACTCATTCCCAAACTCACGGCCACCATCCCGTGCTCGGTTGAAAGAACGAGTTGTTTGGCAACCCTCCTCGCTCCGGCAAAAGTGCTGCCACGTGCAAAGATCTTCGTCAGCGAGCCGACATCAAACGGGAAGCGCAAGTCAGCACGATGAAAATGAATGGCTTTAATTTGCTTGCCGGCATACTCACGACGCAGGGCAAGCGCAAAAGACTCGACTTCTGGCAACTCCGGCATGCAGATCAGTCTCCTCTGCGCGAAAGGGCGTATCTCCAGAGTTGCTTTTGGCTCAATATGTACTGTTCATCAAGCTCCCTCAAACGAGTGCTGAGAACGCGCGCAAAATTGGCATAAAATCGTTGGGCCAGCTGCGGATTATCGCCCAGCTCCAGCGCGAGTGCCTGACCATCAAGATAATAAGCCACCACCCGAGTTTGCGAAGCCACTGTGGCGCTGCGTGGCTTGCTGTCGAGAAAGCTCATCTCACCGAAACAACTTCCGGCGTTCAGGTGGGTCAGCAGATGCCCTTCATCGGTGCCGCCTTTTCCAGACTTGTAGACCGCAACTTGCCCCTCTAAAACAAGGAACATTCCGACCGAACTCTCGCCCTCGATGATAATATTTGTCGCCGCGCGGTAGACGCGAATCTCGCCGAGAGAGTAAACTTTCTCCAATTCGGCCTGAGAGAATTCGGCAAAAATCGGCAACTTCTGCAGCAGGGCAGCCCCGTGATACGGATTGAGGTAATCTTGTGAAAAGCTGGTTTCTGCCGACACCATTCGAAATCGGACCTCCAGTTCGAAGGATCGGTACATTTTTGCACTTCTTGATTCGGGAAATCTGACACATGGAATTGGTCGCAGTACAAATCAAGACATTAAGAGCAGGAGAAGTGGTTGTTTACCGTGGCCTGCAAAACGCACATCAGCTTTCCGCTGGACAGCAGAAAGGCAAATATTTCTACAAGCTGGCAATCGTCGTGGCGGTTTCCAAGGAGGAAGTCGTTTTGTCCCCCTTCACAGCCCTGTGGGACGACGATGAAACCACAATGCCGACAGGCGGCGGCAGCCAGCGCATTCCAAAAAGCATCCCCGCGGCGGAGGTCAACGAGTCACTCGCCAAGCCTGTCCTTGAACTCGGTGATGCACTCAATCACCGCGGCAGACCCGCGCGTGTGAGTGACACAAGACCCAACGACCTGCATGTTTCGCTCAAGTACGAGGACGCGGCCGGCGGAGATTTTTATGGAAATCTGATTTGGATGGACGTCTCGCCCACGCTAGACCTTCTTCGTGACAGGGCGGCGTGGCCCGCCCTCCCGTGAGCGCAGGACGTCCATAACGTCTGAAGGCTTCTTCTCCAGCGCAATGAGTGTCGCAAGCCAGTGGTACAACAAATCCGCCGATTCCTCTAAAAACTCTTGCGCGTCTCCGGTTATGGATGTGTTTTTGGCGGCAAGAATGGTTTCGGTCGACTCCTCTCCCAATTTTCGCAGCACACGATCAATTCCCGCTTGCAAAAGTTTATAGGTATAACTTTCCTTGTCGGCTCCGCCGGCACGCTCCTGCATGGTTGTGAAAAGGCGTGAGAGAACAGACCAACCAACGTCCGTTTCCGCAAATTCACCCGCACTCTTCTGAGCATCGAAGCATGTTGTTGAATTGCGGTGGCACGCCGGACCCTGCGCTTCAACCAGTGCGAGCAAGGTGTCGCCGTCACAGTCCAAAAGCAGCCGTCTGATGTTGAAAACATGCCCCGACGTTGCGCCTTTTTTCCACAATTCCGCGCGGCTGCGCGACCAAAAAACAACCTGCCCGCAGCTGATGCTCTCCGCCAGAGATTCCTGCGAAACATAGCCGAGCATCAGAACTTGCCCCGAGTGCAGATCCTGACACACCAGCGGAAGGACTGGCGGCTGGCCGGCTGCAAAAGCAATTGCTTTGCTCCAATCCGGAGTCACAGCAGCACCCTCAATCAGAACTTCCGAGCGAGATTTTTCATTTTCACTCATGTGCGAAACTTTCCCATGACAAAACCCACTGCGAAACGCTGAATCAAGAAGCAGGTTGTGAAAGAATTCAGACAGTCAACCAATGCCCAGACACCACAGGAGACTTTTCCATGAATGTCTTCCGAACTGCAACAACACAGGCCATCCGCGACATCATCTCTGACCACGGTACGGCCAACCGTTTTGGTATGAGCCTTACCGATGCCGACATCGATGCCATTTGCACGCGGGTGGTCGATTTGTTTGAAATGACACTCAATTTAAGGGCACAGATCGGACTTGCGGGTCAGCCGCAAGAAGCGGCCACACAACAAAAACCGTCCCAGTCAGCAATGCGGCCATCCCGTTGGGAAAATGAGAGTGCCTCGGTCCCCAAAAGCAAGGCGGCCTCAGAGCTCTATGACCTCTCGCACCTCGAAGGACAGCGTGTGCGGAGCGACTCCCTGCCGCGTTTTGCGCCAGAAAAAGATCCCGCGGTCGAGCTCAAATTGCCGAGAAAAAGGATTAACGTGAGCAGCGACGAGAAAGAGATTCTCATGCGCAGAGCGCAGGCGCCTTCAGTCGCGCTGACTCAGACGCCCTGAACGCGCGGGGCCAACACCGCGCCCCTTGAGCACAGCAACGAGCCTCATGAAACAGGGCAGGTCGCCGCTGATTTTCACCATTCCATTCAGATAGGCCACCTTGGCCCGCAAATTACCCTGCAACAAACGCCGCAGGGTGTTCGCGTCTGTTTGCACGCTCACCCTGACATGCCCGTCCGCAATCGTGCGCACGACATCCACGCCCAACTCGACCGGATGACCCATATCCGAGCGCAGTGGTTGATCGGGCGAGCTCCAGCGCGCACTCGACACTGCGTCGGGCGTTACCATCACTAAAAACAGCGGTGATCCGTCGATAACAAACAAATAATCGCCACGGAAACCATCGCGTTCGGCTTGCGGTAACGACTGGAGGTCGGCAATCACCCATGCCCTAAAGTCGTCAGCGACAGCCCAAAGGCTATCGGAAGACACGTCCTGAGCGGAGGTCGGACCGCCCGTGCGGATGATGGTCGGGCTTGGATGGAACATCGGTGGGGTGCTCTCCGTGAAGCCGTAAACTTCGGACTCATTCAGTTCTAAACTGGACGTGCATTAAAGCATCCGAATCAGGGTGTCCACCGTGTCTGGGTGCAAAGGGCTAATTAACTATTTTTTACAATCACGCAGTTCAAGCTTGCGAATCCGCATGCGGTTGGCTTCCGAACGCGGGATTATTTCCTCGAACGTCCCCGTCCGGCAGTTGGGGTGAATCACGCGGAAGCGTTGCGGCACTCCCACAGAAATCAGCTTGAAGACGTAGGGTGAAGTGCCCGAATCCCATCCGTCGGTGTGCAAAACCTGCGCTCCTGCGGGCGAAGTTATGATCTTGAGCTGTGCTGTCGGTACAGACGTATCCTTTTCAAAAATGATATTCTCGACGACCTTTGAATTCGCGCTGCTAATTTTAAACTCCAGCTGTTTTGGCTGCAGACCCGGCCGCTTGAGCTCCAGAACGTGGTCGCCCGAGGGAACATTCAGCTGCAAAGGCATGGACAGAGGTTTGCCCTTGTTGAGCGGCTGGCCGTTGAGTTCCGCAATGACCTTAATGTCGGACGGACTCGAACTGATGTTCACCGTGCCAACCACCGAAGTATTTTTATTGCGCATATAGAGCATGCCCACAAACAACGCCGCCATGGCAATCATCAACACGAGGAGCGGAAGTAACAGACTGTTGGACTGGCGAGCTCGCCTTGCGGACGGTTCAAAATAGGCCGATGGCGGCATTTCGCTTGTGGCCATCGTGGCGGCAGTCCTGTTGCGCTGAACTTTGAGCGAACTGTTGCCTTGCCTGTTTGCGGGCATTGCGCTGACTTTGCTGATCTCAAGCGACGACGTGTTGTCTTCGAGAACGAGTTCGTTCTTGCGTGCGGGTTGCCCCAGCGCAAAAGCCGAACCGCTGCGGATCGACCCACCCGACTTCTGCAACTGATTGCGCGCATTGGTCATGTTGGCCGACAGATCCACCACCTGCACAGAATCAGTCGCATCGGAGCGTCTTCCGCCGGCCTGACTGCGCAGGACGGTATCGAATGAACCCACGGGCAACGCCAGCGTGGAGCGCAACCGCTCACGAGCTGCTTCAAGCTTTTCAGCAAAAACATCGTGCATGAATTCGGACAGCTCGCCAATGAAGAAGTCCGGCCTATGTTTATAGAGGAAACGACTCAGGTCACGGACCGCCTCACGGCCTGTCTGATACCTTTGCAAAGGATCCCGCGCGAGCAGACGCATGACAATCGCATCGAGCTCGGGCGGAACACCGCTGTTGTTCACCTGACTGGGCGGGCGTATCTGGCAGGCGCGGACCGCCTCAAGAACAGCGAGATCCTCACCCTTGAAAAGGCGAGTCATCGTCAGCATCTCGAACAAAATGATTCCAACGGCAAAGAGGTCGGAGCGTGCATCGATATTGTAGCCGCTGGCCTGCTCCGGACTCATGTATCGGAATTTGCCTTTGAGGACACCCACGCGCGTGTTGGATGCCTGATTTTCAGCTTTTGCAATGCCGAAGTCAGTGATCTTAACATCCCCGTCATAGCTGAGAAGAACATTCTGAGGGCTGACGTCACGATGAATGATGCCCATCGACTTGCCGCTGACGTCCACCGCAGCGTGCGCGTAGGACAAGCCCGACAATGTTTCCATGGCAATATAACAAGCTATCTCGATAGGAATGCGCTTCTTCTTTTGCTCGGCACCCGAGAGCAAAGCGCGCAGATCCTGACCATCGACAAACTCCATGACCAGCATGTAGCTCGTCCCGTCGGAGACAAAGTCATGCACCTGCACGATATTTTTGTTCTGCAACTGTTTGGCGACCTGCGCCTCGTTGCGGAACATCTCGACGAACTCGTTGTCTTGGGCAAAATGCGGAAGAATCCGCTTGAAGGCGCAGACTCGGGCAAAACCATCCAAACCCACGCTCTTGCCGAGGTGGATTTCAGCCATACCACCTTGCGCAATGCGCTCCGTGAGTATGTATTTTGGTTGGCCTGTCGCCATGCTTGCACGTCACCTTTTTTAGCGCTTGGCACCCGCCTGCACAGGCTGGCACTTCGCGTCTTCAGGTGTATCGGTGAGGATGACAGAGATTTAATGTGTCAAAAAATCACGGCCAGCGGAGTTCGACGCGTGCTACCGGAGACTGGGCCGTAAATTCGGCAACAGTCGGCACTTTTTGCGCGTCGTTTTCTTTCTGGAGGGCAGTTTCCGGAAAATCAAAAACCAACAGATAATCCTGCGACCACTGATGGATATGCGAAAAGAAAGGCTTCAGCGGAGTCTTGTCGTTCACACGCCGAACATACATGGGGGCCTGCTGATTGGGACCAATGCGAAGTGTCAGCGACCACAAAGATTTGTCGTCCAAATCCAGATAAGCGCCCTCGGGTGTAAACACGCTCACAAGCATCCCGAGTCGGACACCGCCGGAGGAGTCGGTCAGAACAGACAGACCGTCGGTGTTGCCGCGCAGCCGCGCGAGACGCTCGGCAACAGCACGCCGCATTTCATCGGCAAGCAGAACTGCAGATATTTCGACGCGATTTTGGAACTTTGAAAAAACATGAACCTTGCGTGTCCAGCGCTCCACAACCGGCGCGTATTGATGGTCTTCGACGGGTGAAGGCGGAACACTTGCACTACCGCCGCCAGTCACACAACCCGACTGCGTCGATGCCAGCAAAAGCAGCCCCGCGAAAAGCGTCGAAAAACCGACACTCCGCAACGAACCACTGGAGCAGTTCAGACGGTTTTTGTCAGACGGCTGTGACACGGTTACGCCCTCCCTGCTTTGAATGATAAAGGCGCGAATCGGCCAGCCTGATGAGTTCCTGAGCAGATGCGAGTGGCTCCGCTCCGACCATTTCGCGAGCATTGGCTACGCCCAGACTGACCGTGACAGGAATTGAATGACCTTCATACTCAACCGTTGTCTGTTCGACAGAACGACGGATGCGTTCGGCAAGAGCCACCGCATCGTGGATGGGTGAGGACGTCAACACACAAAACTCTTCGCCGCCAAAGCGGGCGAATGTGTCAGCCGTGCCGATGAGAGGTTTGATTGCAGCGCATACTTCCTTCAAAACGATATCGCCCGCATCGTGTCCGTATGTATCATTGACGGATTTGAACTTGTCCAAATCGATCATGATGAATGACAGCTCGCCGGTGCCGGCCTTAATGTGCCTGAATTCTTCTTCAAGGCGCTCCATCGCGTATTCGCGGCGAAAAACATCAAGCATTCTGTCCTGAACGGCCATCCGATAGATGCGGTCAAAAAGCAATTGATCGGCGCTGCCGTGCGTAAAGTAACGCAACCTGACGTTGCCGACGCGGAGCATATCGCCATGAGCAAGCTCAGCGCTTTGCATGACACGGATGTCGTTTACAAAGGTGTGGTTCAAGCTTCCAAGATCCGTGACAGTGGCTTTTGTTCCATGAAAGTCGATGCGGCAGTGTTCGCGCGACACGCTGGAGTCATCAATCCAGACCTGCACTTTGTCTGCGCGCCGGCCTAACACGGCACCCGATGTTTGAAGCACAAAGCGTTTTCCGGCGGCGCCGCCGTCGTACTGAAGAAGCACGGGAGACGTGTTGCGACTTTGCCCGCCGGTCAGCGACTGCGTCGAGGAGGCAACTACGGTTTTGTCGTCATTTGGCCTGTCGTCTGACATCGATCAGCGGCTCCGTGTAACTAAACTCCCAACATCATATCAGACGCCGAGATGAAAACGGAACCAGCAGGCCTCACAGACCGCTCACCATCTTGACACCGATGACGTTGGGCAATTTTCTCATGCCGGCAAGAAGTTCCTGCTCCAGCGTGCCATCTATGCGAATCAGCGACATTGCCATTCCGCCCCGGCGGTTTCGCGAAAGTTCGAATTGCGCAATGTTGATTTGGTTGCGCGCCAGATAGGAGCCGATGTCGCCAATCACACCCGGGCGGTCGTGATTTTGCAAAACGAGCATCTCGCCTTCGGGTTCAATTTCAAACAAGAAATCATTGATGGAACACAAACGTGGATGCTCATTGCCAAACAACACCGCACCTACGGATGTTTTTTCATGGGCTGCCGAGCCCTCCACGCGCAACTCCATACCGTTGCGGCGGACACTCGAGTCAGCACCTGCAAACTCTACAAGCAACTCGAGGCCGCGGCGCGACAACAGACGTTCCGCATTCACGTAGCTGACGTATTCATCGCTGCTCGGCGAGACGAAACCTTTGACGGCAGACAAGCGCAACAGTTGCAGTTCTTCGGCCTTGAGATCGGCACTGACCATCAGCCTCAGCTGACGTGGGTTGAAGTCGCAGATCTGTGCCGCCACGCGACCCACTTTTTCGGCCAGCACCGCAAAACGGCGCGAGGATTCAGTTCCGAGCACGGAAACATGCGGAAGATTTACCGGCGTGTCGACAATTTCACCACGCAGGGCTTTGAGCGTCTGCACCGCAACAGTCTGGCCGATACGGAACTGCGCCTCGTGCGTGCTCGCTCCGATGTGCGGAGTGACGACAACATTTTTGTGGCCGACCAGCTCGGCAAGCGGTTTTGGCTCATTGTCGAAGGTATCGATGCCGGCCCCTGAAATGTAACCTTCATTGAGAAGTTTCAGCAGTGCCTTTTCATTGATGATTCCGCCACGTGCCGCATTCAGAACAACCGCGCCCTTGCGCAATTTGCGCAACTCAATTTCACCGATCATTCCCTTTGTTTCTTTATTGAGGGGAGTGTGAACGGTGAGCACGTCGCATTCGGCGAGCATTTCTTCGAGCGTGGTGCGACGTTCGGCGCCATTGCGGCGGAACACATCTTCAGCGATGTACGGATCGTATGCCAAGACGCGCATGTCGAACGAACGGCAGAATTTCGCAACCCGGTGGCCTACGTTGCCCAGACCGACGATGCCGATTGTCTTTTCTAGCAATTCCGTGCCGGTGAACTCATGACGATTCCAGCCACCCGCGGACGTTGAAGCATGTGCACGGGGAATATTGCGGATAACAGACAAGAGCAATCCGAGCGTGAGCTCGGCGGCAGAGTTGGTATTCTTGCCCGGTGTGTTGAGAACCAAAACACCCGCTTCCGTTGCTGCTTCGACGTCGATATTTCCGTATCCAACCGCCGCGCGCGCCACGACACTCAACTGCTTGCCAGCAAGTAGGACCTCTTTGTCGACGTCAGTTTCAGAACGCGAAACGAGCACGTGTGCGTCCGCCACCTCGCTCAGTAGCAACTCGCGGGTACAATCCGGATGATAGGCAATTTCAATTGGCAGCGCAGGTGCGAGTTCAGGCGGTGGCTGGGTCAGAAGTTCAAGCGCCACATCATGAAGTTTTCCCGTGATGAGAATCTTTATTTTCTGCGGGGCCTGACTTCCCGTCGTTTGACGCAACATTTTCATCTCCCTCAAAATTTCTTCACTCCAGCAGCGAGGCCGCGTCCGAGGACGCCATCCACTGCGGCAGGATCAGATCGGGGCTACCACGCGCGGCGAGCCTGCCCTGCTCCATGACCAAGACTTGCTGACAATCTTGTACTGTTTCCAGCCGATGGGCAATTACGAGAACAGTTTTGCCGCGGAAGAGTTCACGGACTGCAATCTGAATTGCAGCATCGGTTTCAGGGTCGACGCTGGCGGTTGGTTCGTCCATGAGGATGACAGGGGCATCAAGCAAAAGCGCACGGGCAAAGCAGATCAGCTGACGCTGCCCGACAGAAATGTTCGCCCCGCGCTCCAGCACCGGGCTATCCAGTCCGGCAGGCCACGCGGCCTTTATGAAATCAGCCAGACGAACCGCACGCAACGCATCCCAAAGGCGGTCGTCCGCATGCACACCCAGACGATCTAGATTGTGCCGCAAGGTACCCGCAAAGAGATGCGGCTCCTGTGGAACAATGGCAAACAAGCGGCGTGCCTCGGTCAGCGGCATCTCGCTCAGCGCGATCCCGCCAACCCGAACTGACCCCGAATCGACGTCGAGCATCTGATAAAGTGCCTGAAAAAGTGTCGATTTACCTGCGCCGGTGCGACCAATAATTCCAACCCGCTGGCCGGCGGGAATTGTCAGCGACACACTCGAGAGCACCAATGGCAGACCGCTGCGGTAACGGGCGGAGTATGCGTCAAACGCAATCTCTCGCGCTGTTTGAGGCTCCACTCTCGAGCCTGCGTGCGACGCCGCAACCGGATGCTGCCCTCGCTCTGTCGGCAGATTCCGGTATTCCAAAATTCTCTCCAGCGAGACCATGGTGGATTCGATCATCGAAAAACTGCGAGTGAGCCACTGCATGGTTCCGTCCAGACCAATCGACAGACTCATCAAAAAACCTGCAACACCGGCTCCCATTTTCCCTTCAGCCAGAGCCCAGATGACGAATAACGTAACAATCAATCCAAATAACTCGGACGTCACCTTAAGACGGACGTTGAGCCAGCGGGTCATGCGGTTTTGCGCCAGAAAAGAGAGCGCATAGCGCATCTGAAGATCGCGCAGGCGGGTCTGAAATTCACCGACGCGTCCATAGCAGCGGATGGTCTGCAGGCCGGCAACACACTCGGTGAACACCGACCAAAATGGCGTCTCCAGCACCTTGCTCAGCCGCTGAATCTCGCGACTGGCAGGACGAAACTGAGACTGAATCCGAACATAGACGAGCGCACATGGAAAGCAGGAAAAACACGCCAGCGGGGCCTGCAATCCGACCAAAACGAATATCCAAAGAATTTCTGCAATACAGCCAAAAATGTCGTTTACATAGTTCGGAATTTCAACCAACAGATTGGCATAATCACCGCTGAACCTGCGGACGATTCGTCCCGTCGGCTGTTCGTCGTAAAAAGTGACTGGCACCTGAGCGAGATTTTCGACGACCCTGTCGTGCATCGCGCGGCCTCCGCGCGCGAGAAAGCCGGTCACAAAAGTCCAGACGAAAGCCCGGTAAACGATTGCAAACAAAATAAAGAACATCAGCGACGAAAGGCCACGCTGCGGCGAACTCTCGCTGAAAAAACGCCGTATGGATGATTCCAAACCGCGCGGATCGGCGCACGCCGACACTGTGCAACCCTCGACCCACAACGAAACAAGCCAGCGGAATCCGTTGGCAAAGAAGTTTTCGCTGATGATGAGGAACAAAAGGACCGGCGCGACCCAGCCGATGCCTTGCACCGACGACAGATATCGTGAGTAAAATCCGACACCCAATTCACCGGTGCCGCGTGTTTCCCTTGCAACAAAACCGCTTCCGGCAGGTTGGCTCACTTCGTCCCCCGTGCAAGCAGTTTATTCAGGCGGGTGCCATCTCTATTCAGCTCCGGCCAGCACCCCTGCTCAACGATTTCACCATTATCCAACACGATGATGAGCTGCGCATTTTTTAGATGCTCCATGCGGTGAGTTGCCCAAATCAGCGTCGCCGGCGCCCCCCACTCTTTTGCCAAGAGCTCAGCAAAAAGCAGGTCTTCGGTCTGGGTGTCCACCGCACTCAACGGGTCGTCCAACAAAACCAGCTGGCGCTGCGCATATTCGGCACGCGCCAAACTCAAACGCTGTTTTTGACCGCCTGAAAGGTTGACCCCACGCTCTCCAAGCTCGGTCGACAGTCCCGCCGGCAGGATGCTCACGTCAGCTGCCAGCTGAGCACGCTCAAGAGCATTGACCACACGCGCATCAAATTTTTCATCCCATTCATTTTCCGCCAAATAACGCAGCGGGACATTCTCGCGCACCGTTGCTGCAGCGACAAAAGCCTCTTGCGGAACAAAGGTTTGAAAGCGGCGCAACAAATTCAACGCCTGCAGACAGTGCACCGGCCAGCGGACACTCCGGTGCGATCCGTTCTTCAGGTGAACCCGCGCCAACACATAAACAGACCCGCGTGACGGCGTGATTTCACCCATCAGTGTCTGCAGCAAAACAGACTTTCCTGCTCCCACCGGACCGACTATGGCGGTGAGACTACCTGCAGGAATCCTGCAACTGACATTGCGCAGTGCAGCGGCACTTTGTTCTGGCCACTCGACCCAGACATTTTCAAGTTCAAAAGAAAAATTTTCTGCTGAGATGATGTCCTGATCTGCAATACTCTCGTCAGCCGGCAGTGCGAAACCACGCTGAGCAAATTGCTCCTCCTGCAACTTTTGCGAAAAGAGTTTTTGCATTCGTTCGCTGCCGACAACCGCCTCCGAATAAATACGCACAAACCACGGCAATGGATTGAGCTGCTGCCCCAAGATGGAAGACAGCCAGATGGCCGCAAAAACCTGACTCGCGGAATGACCGCTGCGAAACCAGAGGAAGCCGCCAAAGACACCAAGCGCAACAAGCATCCACCACGATGTCGAGAGCGCATATGAAGAGCTGTAGTGCGCCTTGAGTTTGAGATCTTGATGAAATTCCCGACGCGCGGCATGTGAGATGTCACTGACAAACCGCTCCGACCAGCCGAAATACCGCACCAGCCGTGCTGCCTGAATCCATTCGGTCACCAGTGATAAACGGTGATCGCTGCGTCGCATCAGTTCATTGTGAAAGGCTCTGCCCAGCCGCGAAAAAAACACGGACACGGGAATCTGCAAGAGGAGAATAAGCAGCGCGACGAACGCAGCCGGACCCACCATCGACCACATAATTAAAACAATCAACGTAGAGCTGAAAAAGAGAACCGGAAAATCAACTGCGGCGTGGGCGTAAAACTCCGCAACGTGACGCGCATCCGTTTGCGCAATGTTGACTATGTCGGCGGTCGGAAAACGCGCCTTTGCATCGCGCGACATGTTCAATACAAATTCATTGAGCCAACGGGTGAGGGTCGCCTGCACACGAAACACCACGAGAGTTTCGCGTTCAATTTTCTGCGCGTGCAGACTGGCCGACACCACATTGAGAAGAAAGACACCCGCGGCGAGAAGAACTCCGCTCAGCACTTTTTCGCTGACCGGCACATTCTGATTGCCATCTTCAAAAACTTTCAGCACTTGAATCGCCATCAGTGCAGCAGCGATGGAGAACAATACATCGGTCATGTGAATGGCAAACATCTTCCACAAGGAGATACGCTCACAGCGGGCAATAAAGCGCATCACCGAAGAACGGAGCTGCGGCAAAGCGGGCAGCATTGCCGACGGGTAGTCGTGCCGATCGGAAAAGATGCGCTTGACCCAGAGAAGTTTGCCGACATCCTCAATCTCTGCCGGCCGCTCCTTCAGGTCACGCATCAGCGGGTTGATGTCTGAAAACGCAAATCTCTGCCAGAGGCCTGTAGCCAAAGGCAGAGATTCAGGAACATGCAGCCAGCGTCTTATCACGTTCATAGAATTATGGATTTACGATCGTTCTTTGTGCGCTCGAGGGTATCGAGGGATTATCTGCACCAGCCTGACAAAACTCTTCGATGAAGGTCGGCCCCACTTCGGCATCGTAAGTCCAGAGCGTTTGCACCTTCACACCAGATACACTGACTTGGCAACCCTTGACCAAACCTTCAGTCTTGCAACCTGCCGACTGCGACCAGCTGCCCTCGGATTCTGTGCAAATCGTCTTGGGATCGGCACCTGGTGTTGCTGTCCCTGTCGAATAGTATTCGTAACATTGCTTGGCATCGTTGTAGAAGCAGGACGAAAGATTCACACTCGGAATAGCTGCGCTGTCTTTAGCCTTGCTGCAAGCTATAGCAACAAAACCTAGCACTAGGCCAGAAGCAAGGGCAACACTGTATTTCATATTGTCCATCCTGTTACGCTGTAAGTCGTGAAATGAAACGAGCCGGAACTCTACCACCATTGCCGGATTGCGGAAAGGGAAACGCACCCTATGAAAAGTGTAGCGCTCAGCGGGATGTCGGAAATGCTCGCAAACCGCTTGGCAGTTTTGGATTCATCAGCTCCCGAACTGCCTGCGGATTTGTTTCAGCTCTGGCAACTGTGCTGGCTTGCGCATGCGGGTGGCTGCGGACTTTCCGAAAATCAGCAGAGAATCATGAAGAACCTCGCGTTTTCACGCAGTGCGAAGTCCGCTTTGGAGTCTATCCAGCTGGGATGGATGAAGGCACGCGGCTTTCCTGCCTTGCCGCATGAAGAATGTGATTTCACCATCGGCGAATTTTTTCGCATGTCGCAGCGGCTCTTTGCTGCAAATCCGCCGTTCCCACCTGAGGCTGAATTCATCTTCAGTTTTTTGCAAGTGACTTGCGAACTCCCTCCAGAACAGAAAGAAAATTTTCTGAAGCTTTTCTCACGCGCACTCACTCACAAAGGCCACCGAACGCTGACAGTCGTCCGCAAGACATTCGACACGCAGTGGATGGACATCGCGGATGAATGTGTCCGTTTTGAAAAAGCCTTGTACGATTCGAATCATTCAGTCCAAGTGAATTTCACGTTACTTTTGCTGCCAAGCCCGTTGCAAACTCCGATGAGCTGGATGCTGAGAGGCGATTCTCCGAACGAGTTGTCAAATATCTTCATCGGGTGGCCGAGCGGACATTGTGACCTATCCCTCGCCGAACAACACGCACTGCTGGCCCACGAACTTGAGCACTGCAGACAACTCGCACTTGAGGCATCCAGTCTTTCAAAGCTCAGTGTCCATCAGCGCGAGCTGGAAGCCCTCAAATGCGAATGGACGCAACTCAATGCAACGTGTGTTTGTTTGCCGTCGGGGGAGGCCAAGACCATTCTTCGACAATGGCAAGAAACCCATTCAATTCATCAACTGCAAATTTTCAAAAGGGACCTTGTGATGTATCGCAGTGCACTGGAGGGTGAAAGTGCAAATGATGATTTCATCCCGCTGAGACTGCCGTTTGCATCTCTGCACTATGCCATCTGTGCAGGAATGGCTCAGCGCACATCCTTGCAATAGGCCAACCAATCGGCATCAGAAATTCCGCAGTAGCGACGGTTGAAATGAAACGCGCACCACTCCGACTTTGCCGATTTTGCAGGACTGCTCGCACAGTCGTTGCCGGCTGCGGGTGACGCTGTACAAGCTTTTCTCAATTTTTCGCCAACACCCGCCTGCCAGCAACCGCCATCACATGCCTGTCCCCAGTTGCGCTGCTTGCAGCACGAGCGGAGCTCGGCAACTGCAGGTTCACTCCCAGCGGGACACGCCCCTTCGGTGACAGCAGGTGCATCGTTTCTTGAGGGCTGGGTCTGCACTGGAATCACCGTCTCCGTTGGCTGAACAGTTGCCTTCTTCACAGCGCGGATGTCGTCGGCCGGCTGCACGCACGCCGATACAAGCGCCAACATCATTGTGCAAAATGAGAGTCTCAGTGACTTGTTTGAGTTGAACACGGCAAACACCGCCCGGCTGATCGTTGTTAAAGTTCACTCTGCTTGAAGTGAGTTTATCAGGTCATGAGAACATTAGGGTGACGCCGACGTTCTCAGCTCCGAGTATGAGCGGAAAAAGTGACACTTGTGCAGAACCTTCCCAGCCGTACGGGTAGACAGCCAGCATGTTTATAATCCAGTTTAAACGGTGAGTTATGTAAAAATAAAGATAAATCAACAGACTTATCTGTATACCTTTTTGAAAATCGTCCGATAAGCAGACCAAAGTTCACGGGGTAACGCCATGGGCGAGAAAAAAGTCCACGAAAATATGCTCAGGGAAATCGTCTCCGGCATCGACGTCTTTGCCTTTTTGTCGATTCAGGAACTGCTGGCCAGCATCTATGCAGAAATGAAAAAGCACTCGCCCAGGTACTCATACCGAACCTTCTCGGCGGATCTGGGTTTTGGCGAGACAAACTATCTTCACCTGATCTGCACTTACAAACGCCAACTTTCGCCGCGCAGCGCGCAGCAGGTTGTCCAACATCTGGGTCTGCAAGCCGAACGCAGGCAATGGTTTCTTTCGCTTGTCGAACACAAAGGCGCGCGCAAAACTGAACAAAGAACTGCCGGCATGCGAAAGGCATTTGAAATCAGAAAGAAGTCCATGCAAGACGGCCTGACGCGCGATGAACTGCAGTTTTTTGCACAGTGGTATCATCCGGTCGTGCGCGAAATGGCAGGCAGAGCCAACTTTTCGGCTCATCCGCAATGGATCGCGAGTCACATCCGGCCGCGCATCACGCCCGAGCAGGCAAAGTCGAGCCTCGAACTTCTTCTCAGGCTCGGTTACCTCAAGAGCGATGCAGATGGCCGAATTTCACAAACACACAGCACCATACGCGTGCCTGAGGGTGCCACTCACCTCGCTGTCCACAATTATCATCAGGAAATGCTGCAGCTGAGCGCCCGCTGCCTGAGCGAAGTGGAACCGGAACAACGCGACATCAATGCACTGACAGTCCCTCTCGACGCCGAACAAGTTGCCGAGGTCAAGCAATTGCTGCGCAATCTGCGAAAAAAAATCATCGAAATCAGTGAGCAGGATTCGGCAGGCAAAGAGATTTACCAACTCAACACTCAGGTCTTTCCTGTGACAAGGACAGATGAATGAAAAACGATATTTTAAACCTTCGTCATGCTGCAACGATCCTGCTCAGCCTCTTGATGCTAACATCGGGTTGCGCATTTGAAGTTGAAAATCCAGGCAAGCCTGATGACGGCTCGACCAAAAAGAGTCCGGCAAACCAAAAATCAACCGAGTCTCCGGACAACTCACAAGGTTCCTCAGCACCGACACTCAGTGAAAAACCTTCCAACACAGCCGAGCCTGCTGAGGCATGCAGCGACACTGTCACCTATGGAGCACCCAACAGCTCAGGACAGAATGGAGCGGTGATCAAACTGGCACCACATCCGTCGGGACTATCGCACAAGCTTCTCATCAGAAACACAGCAGAAGATATTTTCACCGATGCCACAGCAGTCATCTACGCTGCGGGCGGTGAATTTCAGCCGGCTCTCTATCGATTTGAATACCGCGCTGCCGACGGAAGAAGTTGTCTGTTGACACTGACTGTTACCGAGCCAGATACGAGTCAAAAATTGGAAATCACGGTGATTGTGACGCCGCCGAACCAATGATTGATGTTACGGATGGGAATGGTGCAGCCGCAGGGACTCGAACCCCGGACCCCTGCCGTGTGAAGGCAGTGCTCTAACCAACTGAGCTACGGCTGCGAAGAACCTCGACGTTTATTGTCAGTGTTGCGTTTTGTCAACTGCTCATGCTGACTTGCAGCCTTCAGCAAGCCCGAGAGTTTCTGAATAATTCCGCTTCCCTCAAGCAACTGCCCTTGAAAGACGACAGCCGGCGTCTGCATCAAGCCGAACTGACGGGCCAGACTTTGGGCCCTCAACAGCAAATCGGTAAGCCCCTCGCCCGACTTGTAACACGACTTGAACTCACTAAACTTGACCCCCGTCTGGCGGGCGAGATCGAATACGGAGACTTCTGAAAGCAACTCGCCTTTTGTAAGCGCGGCCATGTGAAACGACGGAAACTCTCCCAGCTGCTGCGCACACAAAGAGCCGCGCGCTAGCGACATGGACACCTCGGGGCGGGTGTAGGGAAAGGGAACATAGACGGGTCTCAACTGGCCCGTGTGCTCGGCCATGAGCTTGGCAAAATCGACATAAAAAGAGACGCAGTCGGTGCAGAGGTAATCGACAAAAACAAGTGCGTTGGGCTGAGATTTTCCGTCAGCGGGGAGGCCGCGTAAATCGACCGATGATAACTCCGGAAGTGGTGCCGGACGGCCCACCAGCAAGCTCCATTCGCCCTTCTCGCGCAACCCGTTCGACCACTGCTCGAGTGCCTCGCGGCGGCGGACTTCATTCAAATAACCGATCAGCTGATCCTTGACCGGTGCGAATCCTTCGCGCGGGGCGGAGGGATCGCTCGCTTCATAAAGAAGCCGTGCGTCCTGCGTCGTGGCCTCGTCACGCGCCAACAATTCCTCTTCAGTTTTCTCGGCAGAGCCACTTGCGGCTATCTGTACTTCCAGAAGATGCAGACGGGCTATTTTGTCGGCTTCTTTGAAGAACTGCAGCTTCGCATCGCGAACGGCCTGATCACGCAATGTCAGGGCGCGCGAAAACTGATTTTTTAGATTATCCGAGAGTTGTTGAGGCGAGAGGCTCTTGCCTTTGTGAAGTAAGAAGGGTTCGTTGAGACTTGCAAAAGCGGTGTCTGATTGCAAAGTGGCCTTGTCGTCTATCCCCTGATTATTCAAATGAGCGGTCAACCAGATTGCTGCGCTTGCAACAAGGCCCCCGAGAGCGCCCGATAAAACAGATTTCCGACACAGTGCCATGCAAGAAGTCTCCTCATGCGGTTCTGCGACAGAGAACCACACGAGAAGCGTGCCGGTTTAGAGCCAGACTGTCAAACCGGCACCTATGCGGGAGGCTTTTCCGACTGGTCTAATCAGCTCTCCCTTGCTGTTTTTGCCCGAATAGTTGGACACGGTGTGCGACGCACTCAAAACCAGACTCACCTGCTGGGAGGCAAAGTAACTCATCTCAAAAATTCCGCGGTATCCAGCTCCGTTGAGGAGCAGCTGTTCACCGCCAGAATTCACGTTGGCGCGTGAGTACACGGCCGCGCCGCCGACAATGATATTGGTGACCGGTGTGCTCATGACCATCTTCACATCGAACCCTGTGTCCACTAAACGGAGTTCGTGTTGAGCTTTATCTGGGTTCTGCAATTGGCTCGTGGAAAAAAACGCTCCCGTCTGGATAAATCGAAAGTGTTCCATACCTGCAGCCAGCTGAAGGCCGTTACCGGTGTACTTCAATCCGCCATTTCCTGCGGAGGGCATCGCCAAATCGGCCTGCGCCGCGTTCACCTGCTGGGCAAGATAAAGATTGTATTTATACGGACTGCGGAAACGGTTGTAGTAATCGTGCGTCAGCTGATAGCCCTGCGCAGGTGCCGCAATCCACAGGCACAGCGCCGAAAAGATAATTTTAAAACCCGAAAACGCTTTCATAACTCACCTCATGCTGATTGCGTCTATCCCACTCAAGCAGGTGGCGTGCCAAAAAAGTCTTGACTTTTATTTTTTGAATATTTTTAGACTCTTGTATGATAGAGCGCACGCAATGGCAGGGCTAAAAAATGACTGCCTGCATTGCAATGTAAAAACCTTATACAGCGCACTGAATTTTCGCAGACAGGCTGCCGAACCATAAAAAACGGTGAAATTTGAGCCGAGGGTAAAATCAGAATGACGACAGTTTCATCAGAGCCAGAAAAGCGTGTGGGCATTCTGGGAGCGGCCTTTGACCCTCCACACTTCGGGCATTTTCTTCTTGCACAACTCGCCCTCCAATCAGGAGAACTCGACGAAATTTGGCTGATTCCCTCGCCAGAGCGATGGGATAAATCGCCCGTCGGTACCGGACAGCAGCGGCTGGAATGGTTGCAGATGGCGGTGCGTGAGTGTCCGCAAGCGCTCAAAAGTCGTTTGATCGTTTCAGACGTGGAATTGCGCCTGCCCACGTATCGCGGAACGTATTGGCTGCTTTCTCAACTTCGCCGCACTCATCCAAAAACACTTTTTTCGTTGATACTTGGCTGGGATTCTTTCGTCGGCATCCCCAACTGGAGAGATCCAACAACGGGCACCCTGAATGGCGAAGAGCTACTCAGGAGCACCCGCTTTTACGTAAGTCCGCGCGCGGCGAGTCATGAATACAGCGCCGAGCATCCGCGCGAACATCCGCAGGGTGTCGTCATGTTGCCGGCTCTCGATGATCCCGCAGCCGGAGATGTAGAGTGGCTGAACAACTGCGGACAAAATGCAGTCGCCGCTCTGTCGAGTAGTCTTATCCGCGCAGCAATCGCACGCGGAGAGAATCTCAACTTTATTTTTCCCAAGGTGCACGAAGAAATTTTGAAGTCACAGACTTATGCTCCCGGGAAAACGACTTCACTTCAGGAAAGCAGCTGACGCGCCTGAAGTTCGATGCCTTGCGTCAAACGCACGCCCATGTGGGTGACGGTGTCGCTGGCAAGCAGCGTTCCCAGCTGACCACAAACCTGCAAAGGTTTTCCACGGACGAGTCCGAGCAGGAATCCACCGGCAAAAAGATCACCCGCACCCGTTGTGTCGACAACCTTCACATTGCGTGTCGGGACATGAAGCGCCTCGCCGCGGTGGCAGATCCACGCACCTTGAGCACCATCTTTGACAACCGCCAACTCAACATTCTCGCCCAGCTTCAGGGCGGCCTTTTGTCCGCTGCATCCGACCAGCATTTCGGCTTCCTGAGCATTGGCAAACACAAGCGACACGCACGAACGGAACAACTCCATGAAGCGTTCTTTGCTGCGCGAGACAACGAACGGGTCGGCAACGTCGAGAGCAATTCGGACGTTGTTCTGGTGTGCAACGTTGATGGCATGCTCGATGGCATCCACCTGCTCGGGCGTGTCCCACACGTAGCCTGTGGTGAAAAAGATTTTGCTGTTTTTGATGTCCTGCTCTGGAACGAAACCGCGATGATAAGAACGGCAGGCGCCAAGGTGTGTGTTGAGTGTGCGTTCACCATCGGGCGTGACGACCACAAGGCATGTGCCGGTGGTTCCCTGCACCACTGCCAGACGGTTGCGGATGCTCAGCTGCTCAAGACGGGCCGAAAAAGAATCACCGTATTGATCGCGGGCCACGCAGGAACTGTAACTGACTTCAGCTCCGACGAGTGCCATTGCACGCAGTGCGTTTGCAGCACTGCCACCGAGCTCAACTTCCGCCGTAAGCTTGCCGAGGTTTGCAAGTACGCGCGCCTGATCGCCGCCGTCCACAAGCTGCATGCGCCCCTTGTGCATACCCAGCTCGAGCAAATCGCTTTCTTCGGCACGAACCAGCATGTCCACCAATGCGTTTTCGATGGACGTCACATCGATCGGACGCTTGCTCTGCTCTGCACTGAAAAAAGAGAATGACATGAGAAACCCCGTTCCATTGTTAAAGTCTGATGGACAAAAGGACGTTGTTCAGTTGGAAGAGAACGTCGTCCACGCAAAATCGAGCCCGCCCTGCAAATCGCGCACAACCCCGACTGCTGTCAACGGTTCCGAGCCGGAAAAGGTCAATTTTGTCGAGGAATCCGCCTGATTTTCAAGCTCACCGCGGCTCAAATACCATTGCACGCGACGCTTTGCACCTGAGTCGGGATCAGCAGCTGACAAACTCAAACTAAGATCGACGGGAGAACCTGCCACCTTGCTGCCCTGCGCCGGACTGATGCCTTGTATGACGGGAGCCGAGTTGGTAGCCGCAGTGCCGCTGCCGGAAAAGGCTTGCGACAGGCAACGGGCCGAGTCGCTCTGCGGAGCTCCGGAGCCACCGCCACCAGCCTGTGGCGCAGCGACGACTGTGAACGTGAATGCGCCGCGATCCGTGCGGTACGAACTCCCTTCAATGGAGGCTTCATACTCGAGTGTATACAGCGGCAACCAACCTTCGCTCAACGCCTCCGAGAGCAGCAGCTCAGCAGTCGGCGTGTTGAACGTCAGGGTATGCTCCTCAATGCGCATGGGCGATTCCTGCTTCACCTGCCGCGACCACTGAACATCCTGAAGTCCGAGCGACGACAGTGCGATTTCGCTATTGCGAACCTTGGCCGCTGCTTGAAGAATAGTGTTGCAATCCGAATTTTGATTGATCAGCTGTGGCAATTTGGCACGCTGCAATTTGCTGACCTTGAGAGTGAGGGGCTGCGGCGACACAGGTGCAATTGCCAGAAAGCGCAGCGTCGTCTTCAGTGCGGGTCGCAGCGGGTACTGCTGACAAACCTGCTCACCACCGAGCTCAAAGCACTGCTGGCCTTGCGCAGGTGAATCCACCTTTTGCAACGATTGCATTGCCGGCACACGGATTTCCTCAAGCACATAAAAATTGCGCCCTGCCCGGCAAGACAACAGAGCGACCGCGGCCACACTACACGCAAACGCAGGAAACAGTCTTTTTGAGAACATGTTCTGCGTTGATTTTTTCTTTGCGTTCATCATCGTCAGACTCCTCAAAAAACAGCTTTGATGCCAATGTTGGGAATGATCGGTGTGCCGGCAATCGGCTCACGGCTGCTGAAGTCGGGCGCATTACGGTAACCGACCGTGTTTTCGCGGTTGGTCGCATTCTGCACTTCCAAGAAGGTGGTCAGCGTCCAATCATCAAACAGGAAATCGTAGTCGGTGCGAAGGTCCAACTGGGCAAACGGTGGATTGCGGCCATCGTTGATGGCAATAATTGGTGTTGGCGACGGAGCGACGGGACGGTAGCGTCCGGTGTTCTGATTGTACACGCCGCCGTTGAGTATATTGTAGGGCCCCCCGCTCAGATACTGAAAACGTGCGCCGAATTCCCAACGACCGCTGAGACGGTAACTCCCGATCAAATTGAGCGCATGCGGCCTGTCAAAAGAAAAAGTCCGCCACACATTCAGCGCGGGATCCTTTCGCTCCGAACGGCTGTAGCCATAACTCAACCATCCGTTCCAGACACCCTTGCGCGTTTTGCGCAACAAAACTTCCGCACCGTAGGCGCGGCCCTCGATGTTGTTTTCATATTTGAGCAAAGGATTGCTTGTTGCAGTGGCAACAATATCCCACAATTTCTTTTGATAGACCTGCACGTCGATATCGACATCCGCAATCAGGTTGCGTTCAGCACCGAGAACCAGATGGCTTGCCTTCTCGAGTTTGAGATCGGGGTTGCCGTATTCAGGCGAATCAAACTGCGGTCCGGGCCGTTGGCTGTAGATGCCGGCGGCAAGCTTGAAGGCTGTATTTTCGTTGGCCTGCCAACGCGTAGAAAAACGAGGATCGGCAGCCCGCTGCTTTGCAGTGTTACCTTGCAAAAAGGCAACTCCCGGATTGACGACAAGCGACTCCGCCGGCTTCCAGACAGTATCGATATGCCCCTGCACGGTGGTTGTGTTGCGCTTCACATCAGACTGCGTTTTGGTTGCAGTGTCAGTATCAAAGAATGGCGTAAAACCTGTCGGTGGCAGCTGAATTGCAAAGACCTTGGAAACTGTCCGGTCGTATTCGGGGCGAATGCCCACCGACGCTGAAAATTCATCGCTGAATTTTTTGTCGAGCGCCAAATCGAGACCAAAGCGATTACCGCGCACATCAACGGTGTTATCGAAAATCTCTTGATTAACGATCACAAGCCGCTGCTGAGGCACGGCAGTCAAGCCCCAGCCGTTACCGAGGTTCGCACTGTAGCGGAATCCAGAGACTTCAAAATAGTTGAACAGCGAGAATTTTGCGGTCCCGTCGGCGTTGTTCGACTGACCTGAAGGCACAACCAAGCTCAACCTGTCGGCGGCACCCACGAGATAAGCCTGCCACGTGCCTCTGCTGTGCTTGCCGTCGAGGATGACCTGATAGTCGGTGATGTTCGGCACGGTAAACAACTGCAAACGGTTGCCGGCGACTTTTTTGATGATGGGAACAAAAAGCTCAAGGTAACTGCGACGAAAGCCAGCGCGCACGCCGACGGGAGTTTCACCAAAAAGATTTGTCGGCGCTTCAATGAAACCAGCCGACTGTTTGAGGGCGATTTCAACTTCGCCACTGGTGCGTGTGGGTGTTTTATTTTCCGAACGAAGCTGAATGGTCGCCCCGATAGCGTCGTTGTAGAGCGATGAAAATCCACCCGGATAAAAATCAATCCCTTCGAGGGCGCGTGTCGGTATCACCGTTCCCAAGCCGCCCAAGTGAAATACAAAGGGCAATTCGAGACGATCGAAAAAACTCTTGGTGTCTTCGGGGGCGCTCCCGCGCACAACGACGTTTGCAGCGCCCGGAAATACGGGCAACACCGAGGGAAGCGTCTGCAGGGCAGCCACAGGGTCACCACCGGTGCCGGGGACGCGAAGAATTTCATCGCGCGACAAACTTTGCTGACTCACTTCCACCTTGCGGCGGGCGCGGATAATTCCCACACCCAACAATTCCGCAGAAGGCTCGAGCATCAGTGTGCCCGCGTCTGTCTGGTTGGATTCAATCTCAACTTGCAGTGGAACGAATCCCTCTTTCTTGAAGGAGAGAGTTTTGGTGTCCGCAGGCACTTCAATTTCAAATGAACCATCGGCTTTTGATTCTGTCGAGACGCTTTTCGAAGGCAATGCAACGACCGATACTCCGCCAGCCTTTTTCTTCGTTCCCAAGACACCCAACACACCGACAACCTTGCGTACGCCCGCCACAGGCGCTTGTGACGCAGCGGGAGTTGGTGCCGGCGTTTGCGCAGGAGCTGCCGCAGCAGGTGCCGGCGTTGGCACAGGCGTTGCCGCAGCAGGTGCGGGAGTCGGCGCAGGAGTTGGCGTTGGTGCTGGCGTCATGTTTGCCGTCTGCGCAAACACACTCCATGTGTGAGCCGAGACAAGCGCAACAAAAAAGGCTGGCCTAATCATACATCACCTTCCACACGAGTTTTTTACCTGCCACTCCGACTGCTTTTCCGGAAAGGACAGCAGGTGTGCACTTCAATTTAAGAGCGGCCTTCAGAGCCACTTTGTCGATTTCAAAACCGGTTCCTGCTTTCAGTTTGGCATCCTGAACAAGACCAGCGGCGGTCACGGCGACCTCAATGATCACCTCAGCATTAGTAAGCCCCGCATTGAGCGCATCTGTTGTGAGTTCCAAATTGGGTGGCACCGGACATTTCGCCGGTGAGTCGGTGAGTGCCTCCGAAACATTGTCGGACTCAGTTCCAGACAGCGGTGCCGGCGGTGGCTTGTCTGCGTCGGCGGGATTCACCGGCGCCAAACTTGAATTACCTACGGCAACTGCGGGCGCGTCCGGACGCGCCGTGTCGGGCTTGGCAAGCGAATCAGAAAGACCAGCACGAACCTCAGGCTGGGGCACTGGCTTTTCAGGAACAGGCTGCCGGCGATCCACACGCACGGGTGGCCGCGGTTTTGGTGTGTTGACAACTGGGGGAGGCGCTGGAGTGGTCATAACCCTCGGCGGCTCGGCAATACGCACCTTGATTGATTCGGGCTCACGAACGGCGGATGTGTCCGACAATGTGCGTGACGCAATCCAAAACAGTGCGCCATGCAACGCTGCGCTTAAAATCAAAGCACCTTGAGCGTACTTCCACTGCACTACCACTGCCCCACATTAAAAAATCAAGCACCGACACTTTGTCATGCAAGTCCAAAACCGACAACTAATTGAGTGAAATCTTCACGAGTTAAACAAACGTCAAAAGAGCGGCTCTTCAGGGGTCCCAAAACCCCACGCAACAAGCTAGTCTTAAGCCAAACAAACACGCAAAACAGTGCGGGGGGATTCCTGATGCGGGGAATTTTTAAAAATCGATTGGTACTTGCAACGGCAATTGCCCTCTTGAGCACGACGTTCGCGGGAAGCAGTCTGAGTGCTTCTGCCTTCTATGGCCTCGACTTAAATGATTTGCCACGCGATGGCGACGTGACGGTTCCCGGTGACTACCCCATTATGGTGCGTCGCAAAAGCTCGGTTCAATTGAGCGGGCTCAATGAGAACCTCACTTTGAACTTGGTGAATCCCAACTCACAGGCGGCAATCGTCCAGATCGCCGCACCCAATGAGAAGAAAATGCGCACATTGAGAATCCCATCCGGAGTGCCGACGCTCTACAACGCCAAAAACAGCAAGGAAGTGACCCTGCGCGTAGCCGATGGTGATGTCACCATCACGAGCATTCACCCGCTGAAGGTCCAACATCCAACCCAAAAGAATCAACCGGTGCAAAAGTAACAGTCTTTGCATCGGTCGAGACGGTTCGACAGGCGTCCGCACTCGCTTTGAGTCGGACGCCTGTTTTTTTTTGCAGTAAGGATTGATGAAGACCGCAGCTATGACCAAACCTCATACGGCGGCAAAAACCCCGCTGTGAAAAACGTTCAGTCCCTGCAATAAATACTACTTCTGACTTTCCTTCAGAAACTTCCTCAGACTCTTGAGGCTGTTTTTGTGGAGGTTTGAGAGTGCCAGATTGACCAAGGCAGCAGGAAGCAGACCACCTGGTTCCACATGCGACCAGAAGACAACTTTGGATTGTGATTGTGACTCCGGATAGACATCCCAGCTGCCAACCATCGACTCGATGCGCACGACACCCTCGATTGGCTGGAGGACATCATTTTTCTGGGTGAGTTTGGCATGGTAAATGCGATTCTTGTCGTCATACGTGGTCTCGGCCAAAAAAACAGCGTCACGATCTGAGACCGGCCACAGATTGTTGGTCCGCATATAGACAACACCATCCTGCGGACGCGGACGTTCAATCACATAAGAATTTACGCAACCAAATACCCATTCTTTGCAGGTCTCTGCAGACACTATCACCGAAAAAACTTTTTCCGGTGGAGCGGAAATAATCGCCTCGCCCTTGGCCTCTTTGTATTTTGAGCCTTCGCGTGCACGGGTCCACACTTTAATGCCGTCAGAATCAACACCGAGTTCCCAGTCTGACGCCATTGCAGGCGACAGCATGCTCAAGCAAAGAAAGATCGACAGAGTTGCTCTCATGCCGCTGCACCTCCCAAAATTTGTCCTGACTTTTCATCCGGGCTTTCCCTGCGCCGAAGAACGATAACACTGACGTCATCGGTCAATGAATTCTCATTGTCAGTGAACACACTCAGTTGCTGGGTGATTCTATCAGTGACATCGCTCGCAGAGTTGCATTGTTTGAATATCATCGTCATCTCGCGCCTGCGCGAAGAACTCTTCTCCGTCTTGAGACGCTCGCGGGCCTCAAATAAGCCGTCGGTAAAAAGCATCAGGTAGTCGCCATGTGTAAGAATGTCTCTGTGCACGGAAAAGTCACCGGTCGCATTCCCCATCAGCGGGCCGGAACTGACAATCGAATCCAGGCGCATATCCTGCGCATGCCAAATGAGGGGAAATGGATGACCTGCATTCACCGAAACAACCTCGCCCGTTTCGGGATCGAAACAAAGCAAACACATGCTCACCTGACGATTGCTGCGTGCTCCTGTCTTCCAGACCACCTCGTTGATATTGCGCGCCGTCGTAAGCAGTCGTTCCTCAGGATCCACATCAGTTGAAGATTTGGCAAACTCTGATTCAAGAGATGCAACTGCGCCACAGATAACCCCCGTGAGCAAGGCAGAGGGAACACCGTGGCCAGTGACATCGCCGATGTAGACGTAAACAAGCCCTGTGCGTTCATCCTGCGAATGCCAGAACCAGTCACCTCCGACACGTTCAGCAACCCGATAGTAGGTCGACAATTCATATCCAACTGAATTCATACTGGGCGGAAGGAGTGTCGACTGAACCGCCACTGCAGCCGACATCTCGGCGTCCAAAACAGCCCGCTCGCGCGCGTTTTCAAGTGCAATTTGCTGCGCAGCCTCTTTTTCGAGTCGGATGGTGTTGATCTTGTCACCGAGTGCAAGCGACAAAAGGACGACCTCAACCGCTGAACCGAGCAACGGACCATTCAAGGACAAGAAGGTGTGGTTCAAAAGCCCGAACTGTCCGGCACAGAAAACAAGGCCTGCAACAATAATTGATACCCAAGCAAGAAGAAAGAGGCGTGCAGAGCGAACGCCCTTGCGGGCTTGTGGAATCGCACTGCTCATGACTAGAACGAGAGCTGCGACCTGGAAAGCAAACCCAATGGTGATGTGCCAGATGTTGAAGAGGAAGATCGACATCGAAAAGTGCACAACAAGAACCACACACAATGCACGCAGCAGTTTTGCGACCCGTGGATGGTTTTGTTCGATTTGGAGAAACTGATAGGCAAACAGGACAGTGAACAGTAAACCAAGCGGCGCGCTGGCAGGGAGCTGCCGTTGAGCAAAAGTTGTCGCCTCGGGCCACAAAAAGAAATTGGTCGCACCCATGAGTCCAGCGAAACAAAAACCATGGAAGAAGACAATTGCACACACGTACCAGAGGTACACTGTTTCGCGGACTACAAAAAACAAACTCAAATTGTAGAGCGCCATCACGGCAATGACGCCAAAATACAACCCAAAGACGAGATATTCGAGCCTCTGGTGATGATTGAATTCGACTTCCGAGCGCAGCGTTGGCACGAATGACTGTTGCACACCCTGTGCAGAGACAAAAAACTCCGAAACTCTGCCGCTCCCCGCGGATAGCCGGAATGTCATATCACGGTCGGAAACACTTTCTTCAGAACCGGCAACAACCACACCCGAACGGCCCAATTCACGAAGCCGCCCGCCTTCTTTTTCATAGAACATCGCACGATCGATCAGCGGATTTCCCAAACTCAGAAACGCGCCTGATTTTCTTACGAGTTCGCTATCGACGCGTACTCGCATCCAATAGGTACCGTGCGCAAAACCTAAATTTGGTGCTCTTGAGGTAGACTGACGAAATTGGCTTCCTTGCGTGCTGACGATTTCGCCGGCAGTGATGGCCGAGGTCGGGTCGAAAAAATACTCAATGCAGGCACCAATCTGTGCAGCCTCACCCGACCACGATTGAACGACTCCATCTCGGCAATCGAAATCGGCAAATGCCTCTCGGGCTGTTTGTACAAACAGCAACAAAAGCACGACAAGACATTTGACCCAAAAAGGCATGAGAGTACCTCTACCTCAATCTTCCTGTATCGGTAGGAAACCCCTTGAATCAAAGAAAAAAAGAACCAAAAAACTGCATGGTAGGCAAAAAGAATTTCAGTCTCAGAGCCTAAGTTTGATCTTGCTGATTTATATAGGGATTAGTCTGTGGAAGCCGCTCTGAACGATTGGCTCCGATTGCCGTCGCATTGCTATTCCGGGCAGCGTGAGCAGTATTTGCCCAGTGAGACTCTCGTCTGCTGGAAAGCTGGAGAACTTGAGCAAAGCGAAGGTTTAGGAATTAAGGCTGACCTAGAAATCAAATCTCACGTCACCGGTAGACCCTGATTTTATTCAGGTTGACCGTTGTAGAACGGATGAATCTGCTTGAACGGAAGGAAATTTCGACCGGCAAAACCAAACTGTCGAAACTCCGGTTCCCGAAGCCTGTTTCCTCAATCACCTGATTTTCGCCGTATCGAATGACCACAAAATCTTTTTTTTCTTCCGTATCGATGAACATGTCGAATGAAATACTGCGACCAAGATCGCTCCCAAAGCGCGCAAGTTCAATAACTTGATCATTTTGGAACGGGCCAAATTTCATATCCGGGAGCGAGATTGTCTGCACGGGTGGAAGATCAGGCTGTGGACGATTTGCATCGTCACCAAGAAATTCGCCCAGCGGCGTATCGACAAGATAAGTCGCATAATTCCATGGAGTGCGACCGCCATCATGGATGCCGATAATTTTAAGTGAGCTGTCATCAAGGACTGTACTTCCGCTGTTGCCCGGTTCCGTATCGCACTGATGACTGAATTGATCGATCCCCCAACCTCCACGAGAGGATGTCTCCAAAATGCAATTTTGCGACCATTCAAGTGGCCTTCCTTGAGGATGCCCGAAAATTGTCAGGGCAGTTCCCAGTTTCGGTCTCAACTGCAATTCAAACTCAACTTTCTCGCTGGGAATTTTGTCGACCTGGAAAATTGCATAATCGCGGTTGTCGTTGTGCTCCGCGGCGAGAACCTTCACACACTGTGATACAAGGTACGCTGATTTATCCCTGCGGTATCCCCAGTTCACTGAAACACCTTCGCACGACTTGGATGAACGCCGCGCGGGCGCTTCGAAACAATGACCTGCCGTAAGCACCAATCCATCGCCTATGTGGGTCGCGGTGCAGCCCATCGATATTTTCCCAAAGGCGTCGAGTAGACGTGCATATTTTTGAGGAATATTGCCGCCGTCGTTAAGCACAGGGATGAGATCGTTTTTGCCGATTATTTTCTCGGTGGAATCAGAAGCCAGAAAGGTGAGCGGGCCATTGCGACCTTGGGTTTTATTCACCCTCAAGCGTCCTTCCCCGCCTGCGCAGGCAAGCAGAAGAGTCGGAATGGAAACGACTAAAGCGGCTGAATTAAGAACTGAAGGACGACGAATACGCATGAATCCCCTCCGTGGGAGCATGTCGGGCGAACCCTGCCTGCAAATTTAAAAATGAATCGTTAATATCCGCCGCAAAGTACAAAATGAAATACAAACAAGCAAGCCGACCAACAGCTCGGCTTGCCGCAACAACTTAACATCAAAAAGTACTTGAGATTTTGGGGTTGGTTTTGATTTTAATTAAAGTCGGTACTATTGGTCAAATAGTCGACGAGGTTCGCTTTGTCTGTGCTGTTCCAGTTGGCTTTGGGTGTTCCCTTGGGCATTGTTCCGGCGTTGATTCTAATCAGCATGCGGTCACGTTTGGCTTTGACACCCGCAAAGGTCGACAAATTTGGCGACACACTCCCCTCGTGACAACCTGACGAAGCACAGTTCGTTAAGATGACTGCTTTATAGGTCGCCGTGTATTGAGCACCGTCAGTGGTCGTGCCCGTGTTGGTGCCTCCGGTGCCCGTGTTTGTTCCACCGGTGCCTGGGTTGGTGCCGGTATCCGCACCGGTTCCGGTTCGGGTGGTACTCTCTGCTCCGCATGCTGCGATCACAAGAAAAAGTGCCGCAGAAATACAAAGAATATTTGCCGTTTTCATTGTGTTCGTCTCCGCTAAAGAACAATTACCGATCGTCTAAAAAAATAACACGGCGCATAAGAAACGGAATGCGCCATGACCCAAACTTCTACACTGCAAAAGCAGCCGCAATCACATTCGCCTTAGATGAGACAAAACACGTGATGCTTTCTCCCTAAACCATTCCGTGTCAGCTTTGCTGTCCATAAACTTGCCAACTGCCTCAAGCACCGTCTTTTCGCGGACGATCGTCTGGCAACTCAGTAGAATGTCGCATCCTGCTGCCAATGCATCGCATGAAGCCAGCCTCAAAAATGAGTCATCCGAGACATCAACAGAATTCTGTCCTTCGTCGACGATCGCAGCGGTCACCTTTTTAGCAACTCCGTAGAAGTCGGAGATCGCGTTCATGCGCAGGTCATCGGAAAGTATGAGGCCGTCGAAGCCCAATTCGCCGCGCAAATAGTTTTGCAGAATCAAAGGACTCAATGTTGCGGGCCGGCTTGGATCAAGCTCCTGACAGATGACGTGAGCGGTCATGATCATGGGAATCTTGGAGTGTTCAATCAGATGCCTGAACGGCAGCCACTCACGCTCACGCAGCGTTGCCAACGTAACATCGGTGGTGGCAAAGCCTTTGTGGGAATCAGTTTCTGTGTGACCGTGTCCGGGAAAATGTTTGGCACAGCTGAACAAACCGGCGCGGTGAATTTCGTCACAAACAATTGCCGCGCAACGGGCAACAGTCACTGCATCCGACGAAAAAGACCGATCACCGATGGCGGGATTTTCAGGCCGTGTCAGCACATCGGCAACAGGTGCCAGCAGACAATTGATACCCAAGCCGCGTGCAGTGGCCGCCTGCAACAAGACTTGCGAGCGCAAATCGCCCTCGCGCTCGGACGCAGAAAAAGCAGCGGCCGGTTCGATACGCGGAAACGGCGCCGGCATTCTATACACTCGACCACCTTCTTCATCGATTGCAATTACAGCACCATTGGGCTGATGGTCGGCGCGTGTCAGCACACGGATACGGTCGCACAGATCCCGAGTCTGGGCGAGGGTTTTCATACTGCGCCGAAAAAGCACGACACCACTGGGCTTATACAATTTTAAAAGAGATTCTTCTTCTTCCGTCAACTCTGCCGCGACCAAAGAAGGCCAAACAAACAAACCGGCCCGCTGTTCAGCACTCAGCCGCCCGAGGAATGAATGTAATTCGCGAAGTTGCAGAGTCATGGCAGCCACCTTATTCTGTGTGTTCTCACCTTCAGCAGCAGAGGTTAACATGGCAGAATTGATTCTGGCTATTGATCAAGGCACTACTGGCTCCAGCGCAGCTTTCTTTTTGGCGGACTCTCTTGAAATGCTGGCACATCAGAAGGTTGAGTTTCCGCAGATATTCCCGCAGCCCGGCTGGGTTGAACACAATCCGGAAGACATCTGGCAGAGCGTACTCTCAGCGATTGAAAAGGGCTGGCAACAACTGCTCAGCAAGCACCCGCACGCGCGCAAACAAGACATCATTTCGATTGGTGTCACAAATCAGAGAGAAACCTGCCTCGGCTGGAACAGAAACACGGGCGAGACGGGAGGCAATGCATTGGTCTGGCAAGACAGGCGCACTGCAGACCGTTGTTTGGCTTTGCGCGAAAGTGCATGGAAAGAAAAGATCCACCAGCGCACCGGACTCGTCTGTGATCCTTATTTCAGCGGCACAAAGATGGAATGGCTGCTGAAAAACCGTCCGCAGCTGGCTCAGTGGAATCATGCAGGAACATTGTGTCTGGGTACCATCGATTCATTCTTGGTCTACAAGCTCAGCGGCGGTGCGTCTTTCACGACCGATCCGACCAACGCCTCGCGCACGCTGCTCTTCAACCTTCAGACTGGTGATTGGGACGACGAACTCACAGCTCTATTTACGGTGAGCAAAAATTCGCTTGCCAAAATCGTTCCCAGCTGTGGTTCTTTCGGCAGCACAAAAAATCTTTCTGTTCTACCGGACAACATTCCTATTACGGGAATCTTGGGCGACCAGCAGTCCGCTCTGTTCGGACAAGGTTGCCTTGCCAGCGGCGAAGCGAAAATCACCTATGGAACCGGAGCATTTTTGCTGATGAACACAGGAGAAAAGGCGGTTCCAAGCCACTCCGGATTGCTGACAACCGTCGCGTTCGGGCATCCGGACGGACGGCTCAGCTACGCACTTGAGGGCGCCGCATTTATTGCTGGTGCTGCAGTGCAATACCTGCGCGATCAGTTCGGCTGGATCAGCAATGCAGGTGAAGTCGAACAGCTTGCCAATCGCGATCCACGCGACCCGAATGTTTTGTTTGTTCCGGCCCTTGCAGGACTCGGGGCCCCCTACTGGAATCCCCACGCCAAGGGCGCGTTATTCGGCCTCTCGCGCGGAACAAGCAAATCTCAGGTCACCCGTGCGGTTCTTGAAAGCATTGCACTTCAAAACGCGCAACTCTTAGAACTCATGCAAAAGGACTCTGGCCAGACGATTTCCAAGGTAGGTGTCGACGGTGGTGCTGCTCAAAATAACACACTCATGCAATTCCAGGCCGACTCGCTGCAAACCACACTCATCCGACCCACAAATTTCGAGACGACCGCACGCGGAGCGGCGGCTGCAGCTCTGTTGGGTCTTCGTCCAAAGAGCCAACTTCCTGAGCCCACACAAGACAAAGTCTTTCGGCCGCAGATGGCGCCGGACGAGGCGCATCGAATCAACCGAAAGTGGCAAGCAGCAGCACAGTGCCTGAATGAATTTCATCGCACGCAGAACTAATCTGCGTGCCGATTTCAATCTGTGCAGCGTTAAAATTCCCGCCTGAGGGATTGCTCTGGATTCATTCTTCCGAGCAATGATGATTTGAAATTTGTAAACAATCAGCGCATGCCGTAGCTCCCGCTCATGGCGGAGGGGCTATGGAGGGACTGGCGGAATGTTTAAAAGGAAGAAGTTCGCTCATTTTTCTGATGATCTTCTTCACCGCCATGATGGTTGGATTGGCCGAACTGGGCGCCTTCTTGAGTTACGGGGGTCTCAGTTTCAGTGCCGTTTGGCCCCCCTGTGGATTGTTTTTTGCATCGTTGACCTTTACTCCTAATCTCAAAAAGAATGCGCCCTATTTTATTGCAGCTGCCGCCGCTGCAAATATGGTGTCAGATTTTCTGATTCACAAATCAACGCTCGTTGTAACATTCAGCTTTATCGGGAGTAACACACTGAGCGCACTTTGCGCGGCAGTCGTTGCAAGGCGACTGCTCTCGGGAGCACAGTCGCTGAACCGCCTCAGAGACATGTTTATCTTTCTGGGATGCGGGCTGCTAATACAAGCGCCGATTGGAGCATCGTTTGGACTCTGGTTTCAGTCACTTTTCTGGAATCAGACGTCGAGTTGGCTCAAATGGGTTGCATGGTGGTCTTCAAATGCAATCGGGATCATTTGCTTCTCCATCATTTCTCTTTATGCCTTGCAGAAATTCAGCAACTTTCTTCTCATCCACAGAGAGCCGTCGGTCCAATTCAAGAATCACTGGATATCACTCAGCGGTAACCGTACTGAACTCATCCTATTGTGGAGCGTCTATCTTATTATCGTGCTGCTGGTGCAGTTCACCCTCATGCCGCCCTGGGGTATTTTTATAATAAACATTCTGTATCTGATATGGTCATTCCGCTTCGGGGTGCTTCATTCGGCAATCGCACTGGCCGTCGGCTGTGTCTTCCGCCTTTATCACGGCGAAACGCATTGGGAATACATGTCTCCCTTTTCGGAAATCCTGCTCCTGAAGCCATTTCCAGCATCAGTTGATGTTCAAGTTGTCACCGTCGTTTCCATTCAACTTTTCATCATTGAGCGTTCCTTTGTTGTGAATATTGCAAGCGCTCTTTTTACGGATCTGCACCTCAAGCAACGCGCACTGCTCGAGGCAGCAGAGTCGCGCGAGCGTCTGATGGCGCGCATGAGTCATGAAATCCGCACCCCTCTCAGTGGCGTCCTGGGATTGGTGGAGGCGTGGGCTATCTCAGAACGTTCTGAACAGCGTGCTCATGAACTGCAACTGATTCTGAATTCGGGAGCTCAGCTCAAACGCGTTATTGATGATGTCCTCGACTTCTCGAAACTGACTGCGGGAAAATTGAAGATTTACGCGACACGCTGCCAGCTGCGTGATCTTTTTTCGGAAATTATCTCTCTTCACTCCTCCGACGCCCAGCGTAAAGGACTCGACCTGAGTTTAAATATGTCGGACTCAACCCATCAGGAAATACTGATTGATTCTGTCCGACTCAGGCAAATCGTCAACAATCTTCTCGCAAACGCAATCAAATTCACTCCACACGGAAGTGTGAAGGTCGACGTCGATGCAAGCCCTCCGACAGATCTGGAACTTCCGATTCTTCGTATCATGGTCGAGGACACCGGAATCGGCATTCCAGAAAACTCCATTTCATCTCTATTCCAACCATTCGAACAGGTTGGAAATGAAACAACGCGTGCTTTCGGAGGGACGGGTTTGGGTTTGGCGATCTGCAAAGAACTGACAGAACTGTTGGGTGGTCACATTTCGGTTAAAAGTGCGCGCGGCGCGGGCAGCCGTTTTACAGTTGTTCTACCCTTTAAAATTTCTTCTGATGCCTCGCCCATGATGGTTGAGAAGTACGCACAATTTCGCGAATTCAGCGCAGGCAGCTCGAAAAATACTCCTGCAGCACTGATCGTTGAAGACGACCCCGTCAACCAGCTTGTCTCACGAAGATTTCTTGAAGCCGAGGGATTCAGGGTGAAGGTCGTCGAGAGTGGAAGCCAAGCACTGGCAGAGTTGAAGGAGCATTCTGGGGAGTATTCGCTCGTATTGATGGACTACTTCATGCCAGGAATGGACGGCTGCGAAGTGACGCGCAAATTTCGCGCCTATGAGCATTCGCTGGGGGAAAACGCACATTTGCCAATCTTGGGACTGACAGCTTCCGTGTTGGAGATCGACCACCAGCGTTGCAGGCAGGCTGGCATGGATGACGTGTTACTCAAGCCTATTGAACGTGAGCACTTGCGCGATGCACTAAAAAAAACCCCCATCTTGCGATGAGGGTCGTCGATACAAACATGTTTGTCACTTAAGACACAGTAATCATTCATCAATGATATGAAGTATGTAACGTTTGTTTAATTTTGCAGCACCGCAGTTGAGAATTGTGCGAATTGCATCGGCGGTGCGGCCGTTGCGCCCAATGACCTTACCCACATCCTCTTTGGCGACCTTAAGCTCAATCACGTTGGTCTGCGTTCCGGCGATTTCGTTGATCTCCACCCGTTCGCCGTTATCCACCAACGATTTCGCAATGTAATCGATGAGCTCCTTCATGCTGCCCATGCCCGCGTCCATCACATCCCACCTCATTTACAAAATACCAGTCAGAGCTACCCGATTCGAACTGGACTTAATTCGAGTCGGCACGCTTAAACACTAGGCCGTTGGGCCGATGCTGGCAAGAAAACATCGGTTGAAGGGCGGAGAATAGGAAAAGCCGACCCATTGAGCCCGAAAAGACTTGAGGGCTTGTCAGATTCTTGACCCGTGTCAGCTCAATACAAACGCAGTTCTGGCGATACACGCAGGGAGTCCCTTTGCGCGAGGAGTCGAACGTGGCTGACCAATTTGCACTCAAGAACAATCAGATTTTTGTTCTGGCCGAGGCCGCCGGGGGTGTCTACAACAGCGACCAGCTGAGAGTGCTGTGCGAAGTTGCCGACAATGAGTCTGCTTTTCTGAAGATCACCGAAGACCAGCGCATTGGCTTTATGGTTGATCCGCACAAACTTGCCGATGTTCAGGCTCACGTTCGTAAAAGCGGTCTGTTGCTGCGATCCTACAAATCGTCTGGTGTCCCTTCCCCGCGCGCCTGTTTGGGCGAATTGTGCACCTTTGCGCATCAGCCATCGCTTGGCGACGCACTCGAATTGACGACTCATCTACTGAAATCGTTTCCGGCCCCGAAGCGTTATTCAAGTATCGGGATCAACGGCTGTCAAAGAGCATGTCTTGGATCGTCGACAGAAGACGTTCATGTTGTTGCCGAAGAAAGCGGATACAAAATTTCAATTGGAGGCAAGGGCTCCGACATTTCCCAGCAGGCGCAACTCATTTTGGAAAACGTTCCACGCACAGATCTGCCTCAGGTCATCGAAAAAATCCTCGCTGTCTTTTATCAAGAGAGTCAGGAGAATGAGCGTATTTTCGACGTGATTGAGCGCATCGGACTGACCCCGTTTTTAAATGCGCTTCCTGAACACCTGACACCGCACATTCAACAGCCATCTGAAATTCCGGCTGCAGGAGGCAATTTCGAGTCTAAAAGCGGCGAATCCGCCGAATCGGAAACACAACAAATCCCCGAAACTGGAACTGAAACGGTAGTTCAGGCGGACGCTTCCGTCGAGAATCTCGCTGTTGCTCTCGATGACCTTCTCGACAGCACAGACAGCGAGTTGGATTCATTGTCGGCGGCCGCACCGGCGCAGAGGGAAGATGATTCTGCGCAGGCAAATGATGGACTCGCGGATTTGAATCTTGAGCCCATGCAGAATGAACCGGAAATTGGAGACGCGCTGACCAGTCCGAATTTGATTTCGGCAGAACCTCTGGCCGACATTTCATTGCCGGAGAACGACGGTGAACAGATTGCCGATGGACTGGCCGGAGAACTCCTCGAAGTTGCAGACAGCGACCTCGAAGAAGGCTCACTTGAAGATGTCGAACGTGTCCGCGACGCGATTCGCACCGAACTGTCGATGTCGGCTGCGCCTGAACAAACCATCCGGCCGCACCAAACGGACTTGCTTGACGAGATTTCTGACCCTGCATCCGAAGGTTCGGAATTCATAGAAATCGAATCATCCTCGTCAGAGGAAATACTAGAAACAGACGAAATCTCGGATTCGGGCGACGATGAATTTGGGCTTCTTGCAAGCGACACAGCGGCAGACCTTGAACACCAAAAGCCACGCACACTCGCAGCCGAAACAAGCAGGCCCACATCACAGCCGAGCAGACGGGCAACACCTCTTCAGGCACAACCTCCGGTAGGTGGACGTCTCTCGATCCGCTTTGAGGGTGATCAACTGGCAGTTGAGCTTCCCTCGGGACTGAGCTTCGAGCTCCCGTTCGAGAGTGTCGGAGAGGACGGGCAGTTCGCAATGTCACTCCCTGATGGCGAACTTCGACTCTCACGCAACGGACATATGCTGGCCGTCAGCCTCGGGATGCTCAATCTCAAGATTCCAATTCCGGCAGCCATGGAGCGCCAGGTTGCCTGACCTGAAACGGACTACTTGCCCGCAGGCAGTAGAATTTGACCCTCGAGAAAATATTTCAACACTCGCTGATTGAGATCTCGCTCGATGGCATACTGCCGGCCCGGCTTTGTCTTGATTTTTGCGCGAAGCACGACAGATGATTCCTTCAACGAATCGACACCCAGCAATTCGGGAGAGGAAATCACTTCATGCGGATATTCGCGCGCAATCGCCAAGACCTGTTCACCGAGAATTTGCATGGCCCGCTCGACCTGCTCCCCATAGGCGACAGAAACCCGATAATCGACTTGCGAAAAACCTGAGGTCGCATTTTCGATTCGTTTGATTTCCCCGTTTGGAATCACAAGCAGAGATCCATCGGACAAACGCAGTTTGGTGCACCGGAGCGTGAGCGTTTCAACTGTGCCCGAACGTGAGTCGATGGTGATGACATCACCGACCGCAAACTGATCTTCGAAGAGAATGAAGAATCCGGCCAACAAATCTCGCACAAGTGACTGTGCACCAAAACCGATAGCAACCGAAGCAACACCCGCGGTTGCAAGAATAGGCGCGACGCTCAGGCCGAGAATCTGCAGACTCATGAGCAGACAAATGACTAAAACTAACGCATTGACAACATAGCTCGACGTAGTGGTTAGTGTTTCCGCGCGCACTTTGCTGCGAGCATTTGTTAGAAGGGCACGACTCGCCATTCCACCATTGAGCAGCCCACGCATCGCTCCGTGAAGAAACCGCGCCGTCCAGACACCACCAATTGCAACTACAACAATCTTGAGCAGAATATCGGCTCCCTGGCGAATCCACACGCCGAGGCGGCGCACATCGTCTGACAATCGCGCAGGGTAAGAGCCGTCTCGCAGACTGTTTAAATAATCGGCAAGCTCGCCCAAGCCATATGAAATGAGATTGAGAAACCCAAGGCCAACCAACAGCAATGCGAGGCTCTGAATGGAACGTTTCACTGGTTCGCCGTAACGGAGCCAGAACGGCTCTGCGGAGAGAGTTCGCTCAGCGGCCTGCAGACTGTCGTGCTGACGCTGCGCAAGTTGAATTTTTCTGTCGACCAGTGAGCGCAAAAGCACCGAGATCATCAACGCGAAGATGCCGAGTGCGAGCAGAGTGAGAAAAGGCACGGCTGCGACGTCCAGTGACATGATCTAAGTATCCCGCAGTGAGTCAATTATCAGGAAATCAAGAACTCGCCGTTTCATCGGTCAGCTGCTGAGCCCGCGCTGCAGCACGCAGTCGATACCACTTGATAGCGATTGGCATGACAGAAACGATGACTATTCCGACGACGATCACATGAATGTAGTCTTTGATGCCGGGGACAGACTGACCAAGCAGGTAACCAGCAAATAGCAACGACCAAATCCAAACAAACGCACCCACGACGTTGTACAACGCAAAACTGCGGTAAGGCATCCCAGCCACTCCTGCGACCGTGGGTGCAAACGTGCGGATGATGGGAATAAAGCGTGCCAGAATGATTGTTTTACCACCATGCTTATCGTAAAAATCGCGCGTTTGATCGAGATGTGAGCGTTTGAAGAGCATAGAATCCGGCCTATCATAAAGCTTTGTCCCGAGCTTCTTGCCGATCCAATAGCCTGTTGCATCGCCTATGATGGCTGCGGCGGTCAGCAACCAGACCAACGGCCAGATCTCCATGTGCCCGCCAGCAGCGAACAGTCCCGCCGAGAAGAGCAAAGAGTCCCCTGGCAAAAAGAAACCAATCAACAAACCTGTTTCGGCGAAGATTATCGCCGTCAACCCAACCATCCCCGCGCTCGCAATCAGTGTTTGCGGAGCCTTGAGATATGTCAGCATCGTTTGCAGCAATTCAGAGAAAGTTTCCATGCAGATTCTCCGCGTTTCAAGTATGAGCACAAGGTAAGAGGGAACAAGCGCGCACCTTTGGCAAGCGCTCTACTGTAACGGTTTGGCGGGCTTAGAGCAAGAATGCAACATTCAAGCCAAGGGTCGAATAGAGTTCGGCCAAGCCGCCCTCGTTTTTGCCATCGGGAAACAGCGCGCGACCAGAGAAACTCTCCACTGCGAGATCAAGTCCGACCTGCAGCTTTGCAAACAGATAGTTGAAACTCGTGTCGATGAGAAAGATGCGTGGTGCAGTCACAGAGCCCGTCGCACTCGGACCATTCAGCGCCGCGTCAGGCAAACGGTTGTCAATAACATAGGTGGGTGCCAAAAGCGTGCCTGCATTCAATCGGACACGAAATGTATCAACCGGCTGAAATTGAAGCCCGCCAAGAAAATAAAAACCGCCCAGATTCAAATCGCGCAGCGGGGACAATTCAAATGGCTTGCTCTCGTTCTCGGGCGTCTGAACGAACTTCGAGATGCTGCTCGTCAGACGGTGATAATAATACCCCGTGCGGCTGTCCAAAAATAAGCGACCTTTCCACAGAGGAACACGCGCAAGCACTCCACCACGCCACGTCAAGCGGCTCAGTCCCAGGTCCAGTCCCACCTCCTGACCCGACGTCAGAGATGGAGCTGTGACACGGACATCAGTGAGAGAAGTCACATAGCGAAATCCGCCCTCAAGACCAAAAATGCTCTTCCAATTGACCACTGAAGGGCTACGTGGCGGCAGCGTGAACGAAAACGGAAAGACATCGGCGGACATCCCAAAGGACTGCAGGACGAGAGGATACGATTCGATGGTCGTCGCGCGCGAAGTGCCTTTCAAGGCAGAAGAAACGATACCCCCGCCCGCAGCAATGACAGTGCGGATCATGGGAGGTGGACCACTGCGACGACCTACACGACTGACAGGCTCATTCGACTTTGCAACAATGAAGCCGCCTAAAAATCGCCGGCAATCCGAGCGGGAATCCACCACACGCGCTGTGACGCGATTTTCCAGAAACTTCAAGAGGACGACTTGCCCAATCACGTTGCCGGATGAGGCACCGCTGCCCTTCCGAACAACATTCACGACGTCGCCGATGTTGGCGTCGACGCTGCCACGAATTAAAAGTTTACAACGTGCTTCGCGAATGACCTGACCATTGAGATTGGCATTTGCAGGAAAACAATAACCACACAGCGCGAGAAGAACCGCAGTCGCACGCAGCAATCTGCCGAGCGCTGCACGGTACTTTACAAACTTCACTCTGCGGCACCCAACTTCCAAGTCACACCAAGCAGCCATTCGGTCCAGCGGTCTCCATCATTGATATACCGCCACTGCACGCCCAGTTCACGCGGAGCGGGCGCACCGGGGTGAACATCGATGGCCGCCTCGAATGCAAATGCGCCAGCAAGCAGTCCGGTGAGCGACTGTTTATATTCAATTCCCAATCCCCAACCACCTTCCAAAGCGCGGTCGGTCGAGAGCGTTCCGAACAACTCGAAGGCGTCGAACGTTTTTTTACTCTTCTCAGTTTTAACTGAACCGGTGCTGTATTGTGCCTCGCCACCCCAATTGATAGGGAACTCGGGAATCTGAAGAGTGCTTGCAGGAGCGCTGCCTCCACCCTTAAAGCTGAATCTGCTGCCATCAATAGGACCAGAAAATGCAGCATACTCGGCACCGTAACGAATATTCCATTCGCCTGCGTAACGGAAACCGTCTTGCAGGGAAAAGGTGTTGAGCAGATAATCCGGCAATGTCGAGACAACCGGCCCCTTGCTCAATTCAAGTGTGCCGTTTGAAGCGGCGGCTGCAATCTTCATCGTCGAAAAGAAGGTATCGTTGTCGCGCTTAAAAGACGGCATCGGAAAAGAACTCGGCGCAGCCATCGCGACCGATGGAGCGGAGCGCAGAGCCTCGGAGTCTTTCGACGCTGCCGCAGCCCCAGCTGACTTTTGCATACCCGGAGCAGTTGCAGGCGAAACCAACGATTCGCGAGGGGTGAATCCAGCAGCACCGGCATCAGCCCGAGTTGCAGAATTTGAAACCGGCTTCCAAACACCCGACGCTACGCTGGCTGAATCATTTGAATCACGCCAGACGAGAAGTTGAAACTTGCGATCAGTGCCGCTGCCGTAGGCTGATTCCGCCTGTTTGATGAGATCAGGATCAAGGGACACCTTTCTCGCTAGCGAAGCGCCCTGCTTCACATCCACAACCTCGATTTCATAAAGTGCGTGACGCTGGTACCGGAGAACTTCGCCGGTTTGAGGATGCGCCGCCGACTGAACAACGAGTCCCGCCTTCAAGCGCTGACCCACGACCAATCCGCGTTCACTGCCAAAATCAATTCCGAACATTTCGGGGTTTTCAAAAACAACGCGGCCGTCGTGTCCAATGGTTTCAGACAAACGTCCGACCGCCTGTGCAAAACCGTTTGCCAGTGTCTCCCAATCGGCACCGTAAGGTAACAAAACGTCCTCGCGCGCTATGACAGGCTTGAGTTGAGAACCCATCATCGTCAAGCGGATTGCCGTGTGATCGGCGGTAAAATACACATCCGCCTTGAGCCAACCGTCCAAATCGTATTCACTGACCAACTGAGAACGCTGAAATGAAGACATTTCGCCGCCCGACTGTGAACGCCCGGAAACGGCTTCCGAAGGGATGGCGTCCATGGTCCAAAACCGACCCGAAGCATCTGCGACTGCCTTCAGCGCTGTGTTGAATTTCTGCGCAAAGTCGTCTGCTGCAAGCGGCTGAGCAAGTATTCCACGGAGAATAGTTTGATCGGAGAGTGTGCGGCGCGCATCAGCCACGTTCTGCACAACGGGCAGAAGTCCCAAACGCCTGACGGGTTGCATTGCAGGGCGCCGGTCAAAGCGCGATTTGTCTGAGAAGGCGCGCGCCACCGAGGGCTCTGCAAGCTGCACGACAGCTGCCGCTGCGCACAGCAAAACGAGTTTCGATTTCATCATTGCAGCTCCTCTTGTTCCTCGAATTTTACTAAGAAATTAACATTCATCCATATCAATCCGCTATTTTGACGGGCCGACGCAAAATTGGCAGGATGATAGAAATGTCTCCGGAGAACCCGCTTTGAAAGTTGGTAAGGCCATAAGACGGTTGCTCACCGTGACTGCTCTTTCTGTTATTGGTTTAGTATTATTAACCAATCTTATAATTATTGTTAAATTACCAATCTTCGCAAAGCCTGTGCTGCCTGAATTCTCCTCAAACACGGACCCAAACCAACGCCCCACCGTTATCGTGCTTGGAGCAGGTGTCCGCCGCAGGGAGCTTTCGGGAATGTTGCGCTGCCGTATGCTCAAGGCCATTGAATTGTACAACAACCAACGCTCGACACGCGTGCTGCTCTCGGGCGACGGCACCGATCCGCACTACAACGAGACCACGGCGATGCGAAAATTTGCTCTGCAAAATGGAATCAACGCCGATGCTCTGCTGACCGACCCTTTGGGCTTTTCAACTTATGATTCCCTGCGCAGGGCAATCGAGGTGTTCGGCATTCGTTCGGCAATGATTGTCAGTCAGGACTTTCACCTGCAGCGTGCTATTTGGCTGGCAAACAGTTTTGGAATTCAGGCAAGCGGGGAATCGTGTGATTCTAAAAGTTCTTCCTACTTCTACGATTTCCGCGAAATTCTTGCCCGCTGCAAAGACGTTTTTCTGCGCTGGTTCGACTTCGCTCCGCGCAGCAATCGGGAAGAAATATTCTAACTGGATTAAAGAGCTTTTCCGCGCGTCAATGCATTACGCAACGTGCCGGCTTTGACGATTCCCTTGCGCGATGTGTCCCTGAGATAGGCCTCGCGACTGATTTTGACCGCCCGAACCACGTCGGGCAGCACTTCGGTCGAACGATTTTTTGAATTCCAATGTGTGATGCGCGCTTTCACATTTTTTCCGTCGGCGGCTTCGGTCACAACAGCAAGCGCAGCCAGTTCAGTGAGTCGGGCACCATCGTCGAAAGCCTCTCCCTGCTGATAGAACGCAATCGGCATATCAGCTTTCAGACCAAACTGCCGCCCGCCGGTAAAGGAAAGCGTCACGACCTGTTCCTTCTGCTGAACAAGCGAGGCTTCAAAAGGAAGCGACTCAATCAGCGCATCAAAGGACTTGCGCGCCTGACTTTCAGGAGCCACCGAACGGGCCGCGTCGTGAAGTCCTTTTTGCTCAAAAAACTCTCTCCCCAGTGAATCAATCGCCGATAATTTAACAGTCCCATTCTGCTCGTCGTAATTCAGCGAAAGCAGCAGATCCCACTCACCATCGAGATGAGTTCCGCTCCAGCCCCGCGAAACGACTTCAGACAAACTTTCACCGGCCGCGGCAATGCGCGATTCCGACTCGGCAGAAACAACAGTCCTCACAGTCTGCAACTGCATCAGACGCGCGATGAAATCACGCCGCCAGCGGCGCACATCAGGATGCTTGACGACACCCTGAAAACTTCGGCCCGATGAACGCTCAACTATCGCCAAGGCAGGCAAATACGTTTGTTCCTGAGAAACAAAATAAGTGAGCGGTTCGGCATTTGCAGATTTTGCATCGTCCGGAGAGACGGCAAATTCATTGGGCCGCGCGCCGCGCACGCGGACGGCGGAGACGAACTGCGAGGGTGTTTTCGTATTGTTGTAAATTGCGAAACCGTCGGCAGCCGAAACTGCCAACTTACTCAAAGGAGAAAAGAGTTCAAAGTGCTCAACCTTACGCAACACTCCATAAGCTTCCTGCTGAACCAAAACCCCGTGGCCGCTGCCGCTTTGCAAATCGACACGCACCGTCCCCGCGCCCGTTTGTCCGTTTAAATTGACCGCGAAAGACTTTGGCGCGCAGCAGGGATGAAAAACGGTGAGACTCTCACCAATAAACTCGCGCGGAATACGCGTCTCGAATGTGCCATCAGCAGCCGTGTCACCGAGTTCCCGCACGCGGTTGTCGCGCAGACGGCTCATGAATATCTTTGCTGCTGGCAAACTCTTCCCTTCATGATTCGCAACAACCTTCAAGACAAAGCGATTGAGCATCGTGTTCGGACTGACACTGTTTGACGGTTCAGCGCCAACACTCTGTGACGGAGCTGCTTTCAAGACACTTTCAGTGAGTGCAGGTGCAACTGGCGTTTGTTCAGTTTGCTCGCGCTGCTTCCATGGCCCGGCAGTCTGCATACGAACTCGCGGAGGAGCCGCATCAAGGCCATCGAGCGCACAGAAGCGATCAGTAAATCCGCTTATATTGCAACTCAAATACGCGCGCATTTGCTGAGGGCTTGTGGCAAAGAGTTCGCTTGGTGCACTTTCATCGCGCTGCGGTGCAGACGTCTCATCGCTGGCCGCGAGGGTTTCTTCACGCAGTGACGGCGCATCACCGCCCGCAATCTCGGCAGGCGCGCCTGCCTGCTGATCTCCAACCGGAACATCGATTGGTGAACGCAATTCAGAGCCGCCTGCTGTGTCCAGCGGTCCATCTTTGACAATCGGCAATAGAACATCGAGCTGGGTGGTTTTTTTGAACGGATTCCAGCTCACGTTTGCGCGCAAAGTCTGCGATAAATGCAATCGTTCAAGCGAAGGGTCAGACACTGTTACCAACGAGTCGTCAAGCTCATAGCGGCGTCCGCCCAGCCGCACCACTCCGGCTGCGTCGGTCAACAAGACGTCCTGATCATCCAGAGCGACCCACACGCCCGCAATCGGACCTTCGCTGTCGACGACACGGACCTGCAGGGTGTGAGGCATGAGCGCAACCTTCGCGCCAACGCCAGCAACGACGGTAAAAATTCCAGCCGTTCCGCCCAGTAACCACATCAGCCTAGACTGATTCATCCGGACGCGCCCCCTCAGTTTGAACCGAACCGCGGCAGCGGACCAGTCGATGCTCTGATTGTACGCGATCACGCATCGCAATGGGTTACAGGTGTGGCATTCATGACTCCTGCCCGCTCGCGTTGCCAAAGCGCTCTGAAGCGTGCAATAGTTCAGCTTTCTTATGATTTTATTGCCGAGGAAAGCATGACCACGAGCAACACACGACCAGTCCGAGTCCGTATCGCCCCGAGTCCGACCGGTGATCCTCATATCGGCACCGCATACATTGCGCTCTTCAACTACGTATTCGCCAAAAAACATGGCGGAAAATTTATTGTCCGAATCGAAGACACCGATCAAACACGCTTCCGCAAAGACAGTGAAGGGATGATTCTCGACTGTCTGCGCTGGGTCGGTCTGCCTTGGGATGAAGGCCCCGACGTGGGCGGTCCGCATGCACCCTACCGGCAAAGTGAACGCACTCAGCTTTACCGCGAATATGCGCAGGTGCTGCTCAACAAGGGTCACGCGTACCGATGCTTCTGCTCGGGTGAACGGCTCGATCAGGTGCGTAAGGAACGCATGGCACAAAAGCAACAAGGTGGTTACGACCGTCATTGCCGCGAACTGGCTCAGGACGTTGTCGAGCAGAAATTGAAAAGCGGAGCCGCATTCACTATCCGGATGAAAATGCCGACGGGCGGAAGTACGAGCTTCAATGATGGTCTGCGCGGCATTGTGTCATTCGAGAACGACGGCATCGATGATCAGGTTTTGCTCAAAAGTGACGGCTTTCCCACCTACCATCTCGCCAACGTCGTCGACGACCACGAAATGCAAATTTCGCACGTCATCCGCGGCGAGGAGTGGATCTCTTCAACGCCCAAGCACGTTGTCCTTTATGACATGTTCGGCTGGCAGCGTCCTGAATTCACGCATCTTCCGCTGCTGAGAAATGCAGACAAAAGCAAAATTTCGAAGCGCAAACAGCCAACCAGCATTAATTACTACCGACGCAAAGGTATTCTTCCAGACGCGCTGCGCAACTACCTTGCCCTGATGGGCTGGAGCTACGGCGACGACAAGGAAATTTTTTCGACTCAGGACATGATTGAACACTTCTCCATCGAGCGCATGACCCTCGGCGGACCTGTTTTTGATCTCGAAAAACTCGCATGGCTCAACGGCCATTATATGCGTTCATTGCCGACCAATCAGTACGTCGGACATCTGCGCAAAGAAATTTTCTCGGAAGAAAATCTTGCACTGATCGTACCGCTCATCCGCGACCGCATCGAAAAATTTGAAGACTTTATTGGTGCAACACACTTTTTCTTTTCGGGCGACTTGAAGTACGACGCACAGCTTCTGCTGCCCAAAGGCCGTTCGCCTGCCGACACGGCACAGGTTTTGAGCGACGCGCTTGACGCTCTCGAAGTTCTTGAAACATGGAACGTCGCCGACATTACGGCTGCGATGGAGTCATTCCTCACCGCGAAAAATCTCAAGGCCAAGGATGTCTACATGCCGCTGCGGGTTGCAACGACGGGCGCCAGAGAAACACCGCCGCTGTTCGATTCCATGGCCGTCATCGGCAAGGAAATGGTCCGGCGGCGCATCCGCTGCGCAGTAGCGAACCTAAACACAATGCAGATTCCGGAGAGCACGCAGGCTCCGGCCGCAAACGACAAAAGCAAGCCAACAGCAGGGAAACACTGAAACATGCAAAAAGCGATGCACACGGGCGGTAAAAAGCCGACAATACGCCATAAGTTCCTTAACAACGGATGCGAATGTTACCTTGAACAGGTCGACTTCGCGCCGCTCGTGACGCTGCAGATGTGGGTCAAAACCGGAAGTTTAGATGAACGCGAACATGAGTTTGGCATGGCGCACGTGCTCGAACACATGTTGTTCAAAGGCACCGAGCGCTTTCCCAAGACCGGCGAAATCGCCCAGCGCGTTGAATCCGCCGGCGGTGAAATCAACGCGTACACAACCTTCGACCACACAGTCTTCTACATTAATGCTCCACGTGAATTTGCTTTTCAGGGCGCCGAACTTTTGTTTGACGTCGTCGGTTCCAGCCTGCTCGACAGCGAGGAACTCTCGCGTGAGCTGGAAGTCGTCATAGAAGAGATCCGCCGCAGCCGCGACAATCCGTCCGCACGCGTCAGCCACAGTCTTTTTTCCAACATCTTCACAGGCCATCCGAAGGCCAGACCGGTGATTGGCTACGAGGAGGTTGTCCGCAACTTCACACGCGAGACTCTCTCGGCGTTCTACAAACGCTGGTACATTCCGAATAACATGTTCTTTGTCGGCGCCGGAGATTTTGACCCGGCCGAAATGGACGCTCACCTGGAAACTCTTGCGCTCCGCTTTCCGGCAGGCAGTGTGCCCAACCGAGTTTGGAGCCGTCAGCACAAAACAGCACGCAAAGAAGCACCCACCTGCCATGTGATTCATGGACCGTATCAGGAAACGCGGCTGCAATTTACAGTTCCCGCACCGTGTCTGGAAGACGATCAAACACCTGCGTGGGACATGTTCGCGAGCATTCTCGGACACGGTGATTCCTCGCGGCTGGCCCATGCGGTGAAAGACGAATCACAACTCGTGACAGCCATCGACTCCACATTGTACACGCCGCGTTTTCCCTACGGCTTTGCCGGATTCGGCTTTTATGCCCGCACTGCCACGGCACACGATGCACTGTGCGCCGCTGTCGGTGAAATTTCCCGGCTCGCAAAAGAGGGACCCACCCAGGCCGAGCTTCAGCGCGTGCTGACTGCAGCCAAGGCCGAGAAGATTTATTCCAGTGAAAGTATCGAAGGTCATGTGCGAAACATCGGTAATAATCTTCTGACCGCAGCGCGCCTTGAGTTCGACACTCGCTTTCTTGAAAAACTCAGCAGAGTCAGCATTGAGCAGGTTCAGGCGTGTGCACAGGCGGTCTGCGACAACATTGCACAAGGTCAGGTCATCTGCGTTGCCGCCTGCAATCAGGAACATGCAGAGCTTTTCAACGAGTCCTCGCTCGCCGCAACCCTCACAAGCGTCTCCGAACAATTGCGCGCACAGAGCTCAACCAACGACAAGGCTCTGTCCGCGCAAGAGCGAATGGGTGCCGTGTCCCGCACCTCAGAACGCAATCCGGCGATACGGCAAATTTCAGCGCAGCTTGGCGATGGTGTCCGGCTCAATTTCAACACCAGAAATTCAACCCGCCTTCCCGTCGCCAGTCATGTGCTTGTCTGGCGCTGGGGTCAGCATGAAGAACCCGAAGACAAAATCGGCCTCAATGCGTTTCTTGCTCAAATGCTGACCCGTGGTACCACACGGCAAAGCTATCGCAGTTTTGTAACGGAGCTTGAGGACATGGGCGCATCACTCAGCGCGTTCTCAACCCGCGATCTGTTTGGACTGCGGCTCGACGCACTCAGCGAAGTGCAACCCCGTGCACTCAAGATGCTCACCGACTGCTTATTCCGACCAGCTTTTGCCGAGGACCAGTTTGAACGCGTGCTGCGCGAAACCGAAGAGGTCCTGACCGCACAAAAAGACAGTCCGGGTTCACGCATGAGCCGTCTGAGCGGTCCGCTTCTTTACGGAACACATGCTTACGCCCGCCCGGCGCTGGGCACGCTTGAAACGTTGAACAACATCAGTCTCGATGATCTGCACACACAATGGAACAGATTGTTGCTCACACAGTCATTCGTCTTTTCGGGAGCGGGTGATTTCAACTCCGACCAAACATTCGAGACAGTGGCCACAGAATTGGCCGCGGCAGCATCCCAGCGCGGTGAACGCGGCAATCATGTTTCTCCGTTGCGTACACCCGAATCGGCGCCACAAATGCCACGCACAGCGCGTGTCGGCTTTGACGTTCTTGAACGCGAACAGGCGCACGTCAGTCTTGCATTGCGTTCTTATCAACTGTCGGATTCTCGGCGCACGGCATTGGAAGTTGCCTGCGGCGTGCTCGGCGGACAAGGTGGACGTTTGTTCATGGACCTCCGCGATGCACAGTCACTGGCCTACAGTCTGGGCTGCTCGCAATCTCCATCGCTGTGGGGCGGCAGTTTCAATTGCTACATCGGAACTGCGGCCGGAAAGGTGAAGCAGGCAATTGCGGGCATCAAGCATCACCTCGAGAAAATAGCTGCAGAAGCTCCCGATGCGGATGAGCTCAGCCGCGCGAAAAACACTCTTCTCGGCGGGCAGAGCCTGGACAGCCAGCACCATCATTATCAATCGTCACAACTTGCAATGAGTGATGTGTATGGATTGGGCTTCGACAATTTTCTGGGCTTTAAAGAGCGCATCGAGAAGGTGAGCGCTGAACAAGTTTCTGCAGCAGTGCGCGACCTGCTGACCAATGAAGCTCCCTGTTTGACCATCATCGGCCCGAAAGAAACGTGGGTGCCGGAAAGCAGCGACCCACTTCTGAAGTTGAACTGAGGCCGGCTTTACATGCCGGCGTTCATTACTGCGGTCCAACGCGTGTCATGTGGGTGTTATTCATGACGTTGTGGCGCAGCTCGGGCGTAGTGCCGCCGGCGGGGTCGAACGAGTTCAGGTCGTTGATGTAGATTCCGGTTGTGAGACGGTCGTCCTGCACGGATGCAATTTCATAGTTGTGATGCGGCAGGTTCTTCAAAGTGCAGCCGTTTCGCTGAATGACAACTGTTGTTTTCTCCTTGCGAACTTCGAGCGCCTGACACTCTGCTTTCAATGCGGCAATGTCTGCGTCATCTTGCCCCGACAAGTCCGAGCTCATGGAAAACGTCCATGCCTCAATGGTGAAGTCGATGTTACGGAAGCCTTTTACCGAGGCGGGCTTCAGCGTGAAATTTCCATTTACATAGACCAATTCCTGCGTATTCAGGGCGGCGTCACCCAACACAAAGGTTCCGCTCGTGGTGAATGTATCTTTCTTTACGCTGCAGTTGTTTTCGTAGGTCACAAATTCACGGATGAAAGTTCCATCATTCAAAATCAATTTCTCTTCGCTTTGGGCACCGTCTGGAACACATGAACGCTGCCATGTTCCATCAATCGCGTCGGCGGCGGCTTCAGTGTATTCATTTGCAACCGGAACACCGCGTTCATTGGCATTGTGACTCGCACCTAGCTCCGTCGATGGCTGTTGTTTGGATTCTAAGACTCCGCAGCCTTGAAGAAATGCGAATGCACAGAGTGACAGTGGAAGAACCGACTGAGTGAAGCCTTTGAGAAGGCGAAGTTTGGCAGCAGACATGAAAGACTCCTTTGAACGATTTCTGCGAGTCGGGCCACACCGGCGCGCTCACTGCAGCCTCTTGAGCAAAAACAAAGCCAAACAGTCTGACGTAGTAGTTACAGAGAGTTAATCAAACAATAGCCGACAGAACTACGTCATTGAGATACATTTTTTGCAGTTTATCGACGGCATTTTTTGTCTATCATCTAAAAACATACGTCTCGCGCGCAAATGCGCCGGTCACGCGGCTGAGATTCACCCAAAAGTGGCTGAACGATTCAGCCAAAGGCCTGCTGCCATGCCAGAATTCATGTCGATTCTCGAACAGAGAGTGAAGTTCTGAGTGCATTGACAACACTCAGCTCCTGACAAACAGCCATTCAGATGTCTGCCAGCTGGACCAGACAGAACGTCGAATGATGAGCCAAAAACAATGAAAACTCTGATTCTTACGACTCTGCGAGCGAGTTCTGTCGCGCGCAGATTGGCCCTGCTTTGCGCAGTTGATTAGAAATCTCCTCACAGATGCGAATCCACGGAGGCACCAGCTCATGTCGGGAATACAGTCGGAAAAGTTCAACCGCGACCTCGCCTACGTCATGCAGGCACTGAAAGACGTTTTGCGCGAGTTGGGTCATCTGGAGCTGCTACCGTTCATTCCCTTCGTTGAGCGAAGTGAGGAAGAGATCGCAACGGCACACAACACCGTTCCTGCGCACGCGACACAGCTTGTTCAGCTTCTGTCGTTGTCCTTTCAACTTTTGAACATGGTCGAAGAAAACGTCAACGTTCAACGGCGGCGTTCTGCCCAGAGCGAGTCAAGCCTCGAAAGCGAATCCGGACTCTGGCCACAAACTTTGCGTGATCTTCGCACTCAGGGTTTCTCAGAAGAGTCTGTCCGTCAGGCAATCAAAAAACTGCACGTTGAACCCGTGCTAACGGCACACCCCACGGAAGCGAAACGCTCGACCATCCTCCAGCACCACCGCGATTTTTATCTTCTGCTCGTCAGACGAGAGAATCAGATGTGGACTTCAATTGAGCAAACCTGGCATTACGATGAAATGAAGGAGTTGCTTGAAAGACTCTGGCGGACTGGGTCGATTTTTCTGGAACGTCCAGATGTCGGATCAGAAATCCGCAACGTGATGCACTACCTGAAAAACGTATTTCCGCAGCTTCTGCCGTGGCTCGACAAACGCTTCAAGGCTGCATGGCAGGAAGTGGGTTTTACGAAGCAGCCGAATTTTCTTGCCGGCGAATATCCGAAGTTCCGACTGGGCAGCTGGGTGGGCGGCGACCGCGATGGACACCCTCTGGTGACAGCATACATAACACGAAGCGCACTTGAAGAACTCAGGCTCAATGCTCTTATTGTTCTCAGACACAAGCTTATCGAGCTGGCAAAAAAACTCAGCATCTCGGATCTTGCGCAAGGCATGCCGCAGCAACTTGCCGAGCGACTCTCCGAATGCCAAAAAGACTATCCCGAATTGCATGCACGCGCCGTCTCGCGCAATCCACATGAGTCGCTGCGCAATCTTGTGCACATCATGATCGACCGGCTGCCCATCGAGGTGGTGCGTGACCATGCCACACACCTGACCGAAAGGCCGCACAGTTACCGTCACCCGGATGAGGTTCTCAATGACCTCCGAATCCTTGCAGCTGCACTCAATGAGATCGGTGCGCAGCGACTGATGAATGCCGATCTGCATGAAGTCGTCCGCCTGCTGGAAACCTACGGTTTTCACAGCGCGCGTCTCGATATCCGGCAGAACAGCCGCTTTCACGAGGCTGCGATGCAGCAGCTGCTGGTTCTTGCAGGTGTTCCGAATGCTGAAAATTATCAAAATTGGACCAACAATGAGAAGAGCGAATTCCTCATGCAGGAGTTGCGCAACACGCGGCCATTCACAACGCGCACTCAGACATTTGAGAAGCAAACGCACGACGTGATGGAATGCCTGAAAGTGATCCTCGAACATAGGCAACGTTACGGAGGCTCTGGCTTGGGTGCATATATCGTGAGCATGACCCATTCCGCGCTCGACCTGTTGACGATCTATCTTCTGGCCCGTGAGGTCGGACTCACTGAAGTTCGCAATCAACAGCTGATTTGCCCGATTGCGGTTGTTCCGCTTTTCGAAACTATTGAAGATCTTCAATCCAGTGTCGAAATTCTAGATACCTTTCTCGCTCATCCTGTCACCCGTGCAAGCCTCGAGTTTCAAAAACAGGAGGAGGGTTTGCAACGCCCGCGGCAGCAAATCATGCTCGGTTACAGCGACAGCTGCAAAGACGGAGGAATTCTCGCAAGCCAGTGGCAGCTGTATCTGGCACAGGCCGAGCTCACACGGATTGGAGAAAAACATGGAGTGGATCTGTTCTTTTTTCATGGTCGTGGTGGAACAGTCAGCCGCGGTGCGGGGCCGATTCACCGCTTCATGCAATCACTACCACCCAAAGCGTTGCACTCAGCATTCCGCATGACTGAACAGGGCGAAACAATCGCGCGTAAATACGCGAATCAGGCGACCGCCGTCTACAACCTTGAAGTGCTGCTCGCAAGCGCCAGCGCTGAGAGCCTGCAAAGTCAACAAAAAAAGCCTCAGGAACGCTGGGCCGACGAGGTCATGAACAAACTCTCGACCGTCAGTCTTACAGCTTATCGCTCACTCATCACACGTGATGATTTCATGACCTTTTTTCGTCAGGCCACTCCCATCGACGTGCTTGAACATTTGCGAATCGGAAGTCGTCCGTCCAAGCGGACAGGTCAGGCAACTCTAGAAGATTTACGCGCAATTCCCTGGGTCTTCAGCTGGAACCAATCAAGATTTTATTTACCGAGCTGGTATGGAGTCGGAACTGCGCTTTGCGAACTTGAGACCAGTGATCCAAATCATTTTTCAATGTTGTGTAAACACCTCACAGAACTACCGTTACTCAATTACGTGCTCCACAACGTCGAGACAACCGTGGCCTCGGCCAGCGAAGACATAATGCTCGCTTATGCAGAGCTTATTGAACAGGCGGACATCAGGAATGCGTATATGGAAGTAATTCTCGCCGAATTCCGGCGCACACGACAGATGCTTGTCAGAGTCTTCGGATCATCTATCGAGCAACGCCGTCCGACAGTAGTCAAGACGATTTCACTGCGGGAACCAAGCCTGCGACTGCTGCACGGACTGCAAATCTTCCAACTGAAAGAATGGCGCAAGAGTGACCCAAAAAATGTTGAAAAACGCGAGCAATTGTTGGCAAAGATCTTCGCAACCATCAATGCAATCGCGGGCGGCCTGCGCAACACGGGATGATGGTCTGACAAACAGCCATTCAGCAGATGCAACACTCACTCAATATAGACACCAAACTCATAGGCACTTTCATTTCCTGCCTTGTCGCGAACCTTAAGCGAACCGGGTGCAAGGGTTGTCCGTAATTTGAAAGATTTTTTATTTGACTGCTGCCACGTTGCGCCGGAATCAAACGAGTAGGCGAGCTCATGCAAACCTACTCCACTGTCGCTTGCATTGATGATGACAACCTCCGTCTGCAAACTTTCATCTACCTTTGAAATTCCCTGTATCAATGGAGGTGTTACATCAGTCTGCGCAACAGGGTCACTCTTGAGAATATTGTCGGCGAATGGCGATACCTGCTGATCGACGACCGAAATTCCCAACAAATTTCCAACTGCCGGAACTGCCAAGCGCACAACAAATCGGGCTTGAAGTATTTCGTTAGCCTTCACCACCGCCGGCTCCAGCATCCGCTGTTCATCGACCGTCAAAATGCGCTCTGCGACAAGTTCACCGCTCTGCCGCACGACAGAAAGACTCGAGACTTTGAAAACATCAACAACCGGCAGCTGATAAAAACTCCACACACCCAAGACAGTTGCAAAGACACTTCCCGATTCGGTGATCCTCAATTGCGCACCGTCGAGCGGAATGTTGGCAGGATTGTCGAGGCTTGCAACAAGATAGCTGCCGAGGACGGGGACGGGCTGGAGAGGAATTCCAGTCGGCTCAGCGGGCTTGCCGCCTACATCGGAAGTGCTAGTCGAACCGCTGTTTGGAGTTGTTTTCTTTTGCTCTGGCGCGCCTGTCGGCAAATTCACAAACTTATCGTCCCCGGAAGAACCGCAACCAGTCAGAATCACAGCTGATAACAACAGGGAATGAAGCAGCATAGAACCTCCGACACATTCGCCTGTTTATTCTTCGGAGGAAAAAAGACATTTCTTAAACGTAATCAGAGCAAGTCATAAAAAATTAATAGTTTCAATGAATTAAATTTTTAATAAATTGTTTTCAGAGTTTCAATCAGAACCCCGAGACTCTCACAAGAGCGGGTAAAACTGCGGGTGCACCTCAAAACACGGGAAAACACTCAGTTCTTCCGAGTACCTTCAGTAATGGCAAGACCAGACATTGCCGGCAGGGTGGTCTCAACGAAGCCGCCCCTAACCTCGACCAACTGGCCTTTACAGCCAAACATGCTTGGCGAAGTACGCCGGCGAGCGGAGACCATGTCACAATATGTGCCATCAGCCATTGAAGTCGGCACACGAATCGACACCGGTTTGGGTTCAATGTTCAGAGCGAACCAGCCCTTCGTTTCGCGAGAGAATGCAATTTGTCCGCCCTGCTGTGAGTTCCACCAGTCAGAAACTCCGGCTGCTCCCACTTCATTTCTGAACTTCACGAGAGCCAAGACATCTGATTCACGGTGCTCGCACAACCAACCACTTTTACCGCAGCGCGTTGTTCCGTCTTCAGCCCACACTGGCAACGTGTCGCCGCTCGAAGTGACAGGCGGGCCTTCATAGTCATACTGAAACTGATAGCCGCTCATGAGAGCAACCGTTCCGTAGTTGAACGCGAGAAGGAACATATTCGCAAGCGTATGCAGCGAACCGTCGCGGTAGGTCAGCACCCATCCGCCGCCACCATGGCCACGCTGGTTGTCGTGGTTGTCTGTGAACACAATAGCTTTCTCGGGCGGCAGAAAACCCCAGCCCTCGCCCATTGAAGAAAGCGGCGAGAGGTTGCCACGCCGAAAGAGATTTCCGAGAGTCAGGCCGACGCGGAATTCCGTAACCGAACCGTTGTCAATGTATTCACGTGACGAAATTGGCTCGCCACCCTGGTCGATCACTTCCTGAAAAATGAACGAGGACTTGCTTAACTTCGAGACAATCGCGCCAATGTCGGAAGCGGCCATGTGCTTGGCAGCGTCAATTCGAAAACCACGCACACCAATGCGAATTTGCTCGTTGAGAAAATCAGCTATCGTGCGGCGCACAGGCTCGGCGCCCGTGTTGAGGTCAGCCAGTCCGAGAAGCTCGCAGTTCTGAACTTCCCAACGGTCTTGGTAGTTGCGGATGACGTTGTCGGAGTGACGGCCACAATGATGGAAGTCAGCAAATGAGAAGAGACCGGGGTAGCTGTAACGCTGGTATTGAGAACCTGCGGAACCAGCTTCAGATTGGTTGTAGGGAAGAGTCTGCGCCATGTGGTTGATGACAGCATCTGAAATGACAATAACACCAGCTGCGTTGCAGCGACGCACCATATTCTCGAATTCAGCGCGCGTGCCGCTGCGGCTTTCGAGTTTGTAGCTGACCGGCTGATACCTCTGAAACCAAGGGCCGTTCGGCATCAGTCGGTGCTCTTGCGGCGGAGATATCTGCACAGCATCAATACCTGCCGGACCGAGCACGGATTCGCACTCGCGAGCCACGTCTTTCCACGTCCACTCAAACAGGTGAACGTAGGAGGAAACTTCAGGAATGGAGCGGATTCTTGTGAAGGAGGAGCGTTCGGTGGAGCGTTCGGTGGAGCGTTCGGTGGAGCGTTCGGTAGCGCGGGTTTGCGAGAGGCTGGAATCTGAATTTGATGCGGGACCACAACTTAGAAGCCACCAAGAACAGGCAGCAGCAAAGGCAATCGCTCGAATTGACCAACATCTGCTCGTCAAAGTCTTCCCCTCGCTAAGTTTACTAACAATTCCCTATTGTTAGCGGTAATTCCACAAGTGTGAAGACGACACTAGATCAGTTTTGGACTGTCGGCCAGACTTAGATGATCAGAATTCACATAAAATTTATAAATAGCTGAAATGATTAAGCATGATAGTGATCTAAAAAGCTTAAAAATGAGGCGGGAAATTGTATTTTCGCAATACCGTCGGTTGAGTCGAATTCCCAGTCGAATCGTTCCTTTGCGTTCCAAGTCCGCTGCCGACGAACGTATTGCCATGTGAGAGTCGCAATTCTTGCTTTCAGCTCGCTGATCTGAGGCGCATCAGGCGCTTCGTTTTCAGCGAGAGCAGCAATGATTTCCCGATATCCGATGGCTTTTCCTGCCTGACTCAATGCGAATTCAGCACCAAATTGCTGCTGGAGATTTTTGACCTCGGACAGCCAGCCGGAGGCAAACATCGCGTCGATACGCGAAGCAATTCTGCGGCGAAGGACATCGTCGTCGCAGTCGACTCTGATAACGTAACTTGAACCGAGCAACTCCTGTTTGGCCAACGTTTGCGTTGACTGGAAGACAGACTCGGGAGCCACGCCCTCAGGCAGCTGAAAGACGATCTCCAAGGCGCGCTCGATGCGTGTTTTATCGTTAGGATGCAGCTGAGCTGCGCGCAGGGGTGCAAGAGTCTTCAACCAGCCATGGAGAGCCGGCCACCCCCAAGCCTGCGCCGAGGCTCGAAACATCTGTCGCAATGCATCATTGCGCTCCGGTAGCGGATCAAGACCGTGCAACACGGAACGCAAATACAAACCACTGCCCCCCACGCAGACCGGCAAGCGTCCGTTGTCGCTTATCTCGCGGCAGGCACCCCACACAAACTCTGCGTACCGCGCCGCATCCATGCTACCCAAGGGCTCAAGAATATCGATTCCGCGATACCCATAGCTGCTGATTTCTTGCGAGGTCGGCTTGGCAACCCCGATGCTGACGCTGCGATAGAACTGAAAGGCATCAATATTGACGAGCTGACACGGTTTTTTAAGTTCGCTCTGCAGTTGCTCAAAAAGCTGGTGAGCCAACGCTGTTTTTCCACTCGCGGTCGGTCCGATGACAAACACTGCCTGCGCGAACTTCTGTTCCACTCCCATGCTCCGCACCTTTTTAAATGCGTGAAAACCACTGTGCGACATCGTGCGCAGTCCACCGTCGCCAGACAGGACGCCCATGCGGACAATGCGCAAAAAAATCGACATCAACGCCACGCAGAAGTAGACGCCTGACCAGCTCGGCATTGAGCGGGTCACCACTGCGCACCGCCGTATGGCATGCCACAGTTGCCAAGTGCAGGTGGAAAATTTCGCGACGGGTCAGATTCGCTGGTCGTAAGCCTGCGTCCAACCACTCCTGTCCTAGCCGATGTGCGCGGCGGATAAGAGGATGAGCGTCGACAGACTGAAAGCCGCGCACAGCCAGTAGCCGTGCCAAAATATCGTCAAACAGCTCTGTCGCCTTTGCGGCATCGACCTGAGTGGGCAACGAGTGGAGTGCAACACTGCGCCCCGAAGGCAACACCTCAATCTCGAAACCCAGCTGCTCGAGTGTCTTTTCCTCATCCTGCAGAATTTCAGAAAGAGCCTGAGGGATGGGAAGGGTCAGGGGCGCGAGCAAGGACTGCCGCGCAAGACCATGCTCGCCTTCGATTTGCACGGCAAGCTCTTCAAACAAAATTCGCTCATGAAAGGCGTGCTGATCGACAACCAGTAAATCCTCGCCGGCCTGAAAAAGTAAAAAACAATTCTTGTACTGGCCAAGATACGACGCATCAAAGAGTGGGCTGTCATGCGGAGGGCGATTTTCAGACTCGCCGACCTGACGGGGAGCTGCTACCGATGACTGCGCAGATAGCATTGGCTCATCGACAAAAATCGGCGTGGAGCGGACGTTATTTTCGGGGCGCGGCAGAGATGAAAAATGACTGCCACCGCGCTGCGAGACAGGTGCTCCGGCAGGATTGTGTGCAGATACGGATGGCTGAAATGTGCTTGTCATTTTGGCCGGCGAAAAAAGCTCAGGTGCCTTTTGCTCCGCACCAGACCATTCGCCGCGCCGCGCATCTGCCGAGACCCTGACAATTGTTTCCGCGGTCGGCAAGGTGCTCAACATCGCGTTTTGAGTGCTCTGACGAAGATCGGATTGCAGAGCAATGGTCACAAGATCCTGAACCAAAGCGGAGTCAGTAAAGCGAATTTCGGTTTTGTTGGGATGAGCATTGACGTCAAGAATCTGCGGATCAACGCTGACAAACAAAACACACGCAGGCACAAGGCCCTTCATAGAAAGGCCCGTGTATCCCGACAACACTCCGTTGCGCACAATGCGATCCTTGACCAACCGGCCGTTCACAAAAGTTATAAAGTAACGCGGTACGGGACGCGCCAAATCTGGCTTCTGGACGAATCCCTCCAGCGAGAAGGAGCCCTTCCGATAGGTGAGCGGGATAAATTCATCGGCTTCGCCCGCAAGTAAAGAACGAAAGCGTTCGGCAAGCGATTGCGCAGGTGCAACTTTGAAAACTTCGCGGCCATTATGGGTCAGACGAAGACCAACCTTGTGGTAGGCAAGTGCCATCGCCTGAACCAATTCCTGGATATGGGCAAACTCCGTGGCTGTTGAGCGTAGAAATTTGCGTCGCGCAGGTATCGTTCCAAACAGATCACGCACGATAATTTCAGTGCCGGCAGACATTCCGCATGGCTGTGCCCCACTCTGAATGCCATGCCGCACGTGAATTTCGGTTCCCACCGAATCGTCGCGCCGCCGGCTTCGCAAACAGAATTCAGAAACGGCGGCAATGCTCGGCAAAGCCTCACCGCGAAAACCAAATGTAGAAAGATCAAGCAAGTCGTCTGCGCGAGAAATTTTCGAGGTCGCGTGCCGCTCCAGCGCCATGACTGCGTCTTCTGGGCTCATGCCGCAGCCATCGTCTGAGATTCGAATCAACTGACGACCGCCGTCGATGAGCTCGATCTCGACCTCCTGCGCCTGAGCGTCCAGTGCATTTTCGAGCAATTCTTTCACGACACTGACAGGCCTTTCGACGACTTCGCCAGCTTTGATTTGATTGATCACATGTTCGGGCAGCTTGTGCACCACTCTCATGACACTACCTCACCTTGCGGGACGCTCAGGCTTTGATAGCCTGTCGGAACAGGAAACTGAAGTACCCATGGAAGGAGTTCTCAGATATGTCGACGTCGAGCCTCAATTATTCAGACAAGCCTTGGGTTCCGTTCTACGCCAAGGGCGTTCGTGCTGACATCCCCAATATTCCATACGAAAATATCGGTGCGCTGGTGTCGAGCTCAGCCCGCCGCTTTGGCAATCGCGACGCGTTCATCACCTGCCTGGCCAACGGCATGGAAGGCAAAATCTCTTTCGCAGAGACAGAGCTCTACTCAAATCAGTTTGCTGCATTTCTACTCAAAGAGCTGCAATTGCAGAAAGGCGACCGCGTCGCGATTCAGATGCCCAACTGCATTGCCTACCCGCTCGCTCTTTTCGGAATCCTGAAAGCCGGTTGCGTTGTAGTAAACGTCAACCCGCTCTACACCGATCGTGAAATGGAACACGCGTTCAACGACAGCGGCGCAACTGTGCTGGTCATCATCGATATGTTCGCCGACAAGCTGCCGCGCGTTCTGCCCAAGACAGGCATCAAGCATGTCATCACCGTCAGCGTCGCCGACTTCTTCCCGCTGCCGCTCAAGTTGCTCATCAAAACCCTTCTCAAGGTCAAAAAACAGGTTCCTAACTGCGACGTTCCGCACCTGCCCTTCCGCGAAGCCCTCGCAGCGGGACAGGCACGCATGGCGCAGAGTGAGAATGCATGGGCGCGCGCAGGAAACAGAGGCCAAGCAGCACTTGCTCTGCCAAGCGTAACACTCGATGACCTTGCTGCCCTGCAATACACAGGCGGAACAACCGGAGTCAGCAAAGGTGCAATGCTCACGCATCGCAACCTGCTTTCCAACGTTTATCAGATTCTGGAATTCGCGAAGGTCGCAATCACGACCGGCCAGGAAACAATCATCACGGCGTTGCCGCTCTACCATATCTTCGCATTCACCGTGAACTGCCTGTCGTTCTTTGAAGAAGGCGCGACAAACATTCTGATTCCAAGTCCGCGTCCAATCGGGAACCTGAAAAAGGCCTTTGGCAAACATCAAGTCACTTGGATGACAGGCGTGAACACGCTCTTCAATGCCCTGTGCAACGAGCAGTGGTTTGTGCAAAACCCGCCCAAGAAGATGAAGATGGCGATTGCGGGTGGAACGGCGCTGCTGTCGGCGACTGCCGAAAAATGGGCGAATGTGGTGGGAACTCCTGTCATCGAAGGCTACGGCCTAACCGAGACGAGTCCGGTTCTGACCTTCAATCCGATTGGCAATAAAGTGAAGAAAGACTCCATCGGTGTGCCGATGCCCTCAACCGAAATTCGCCTTGTCGATGACAACGGCAAAGATGTGAAAGCCGGTGAGCCCGGCGAGCTCATTGCCCGTGGTCCACAGGTGATGCCGGGCTATTGGAAGCGTCCGGATGAAACTGCCAAAACAATCAAAGACGGCTGGCTCTATACGGGCGACGTTGCAGTCATGGACAACGACGGTTACTTCAAGATTGTCGACCGCAAGAAGGATATGATTCTCGTCTCAGGATTCAACGTGTATCCGAACGAGGTTGAGGACTGTATCGCGAAGCATCCCGAAGTGGTTGAAGTTGCGGTCATTGGCATTCCCGACGGAGCATCCGGCGAGGCCGTCAAGGCCTATGTCGTGCCGCGCTCACCATCACTGACTCAGGATGCACTGCGCGCGCACTGTAAGGACATGCTGACCGCCTACAAAGTTCCGCGCTTTGTTGAATTCCGAAAAGAGCTGCCGAAGACTCCGATTGGAAAAATCCTCCGCAAGGACCTGCGCGCCGAGTTTCTTGCCTCGCAGCAGAAAAACAGCTGATTTGCCCGAACGGACGCAATGATAAAGACTTTCCACGCGCAAGGATTTCTACTCGCTGAACATTCAGTGTACGAAAACCTTGCGCGTCTGCTTTTGGACGACAGCACTCCAGCGGCGCACAAACGCTGGAGTGTCGTATGTGAGCGCAAAGAGGATTTGCTTGCCGTCAGGGCGCAGATTTTTGCACTGCTCAACAAAATTCACAGAGAAAAAAAACCGGACGAAGAGCTCAGGGCGTGGGCAGGCATCAGTTTGTACACACCCGATACGTTGGTGAGGAATATTGCCCTCACGCTCTCCAACAACTCAGCGTTGACGCTCGGACAGGAGATCTACGAGCAGCTTCGCAGGCCGTTCACCGACGTTGTTGAACAGGAAAAACTGGTGCGTTTGCTGCTACTCAGGCTCGGCTACAGCCTAAGTGACGTTGCGCCGCTCGCCAAACAGATTCTCACACTGGCCGACACTCCTCTGCCCGCAGACGAGAGTTTTCTCAACCTGCTTCTAGAAGTGCAAAACAGCCCTCAGGGGCAGAAGAGCATCGGCGACATTCCCGACTGTTCCTTGCGCACAATTTGCGTCGCTTTTCAGCTGGCGCAGAAAATTCTCGGTTCATTTGGAAGACTGCAGTCATTTGTCGGCAACTATTGGTCGCCGCATTTTCATCAGCATCTTGAAAAGTTTCTCGAGCAGGATCCTCTCTATCAGGACTTTCTTCTGCCGGTTCGATTCCTGTCGGAACCGCTGCTCTGGGTTGCTGCTCCTGAGTTCTGCAAAGACAAAAATTCAAGTTACCGTCCAGGGAATTTTCAGGCCGCATTTATTGATTCTCTTCGAGACGGTCTGTTTTCTGCACGGAGCAAATGGACAGAACATCGCACGGCGAGTGGCATCACGTGGTGGGCACGCACACAGATTCCCACCGCTCAAATTCTCCCAGAAGTGCCGCATGCAAAAATCGAAATACTTGGCTCTTATGCGGCTCTTTCGCACCGCTTTGAATCCGACATTCGTTCGTCGGGCGCAGAAACCCAGTTTCTTTTGGGTGACATCGACAAACGCTTGCTCAATACAGTGCGTGCCGACGGCTCAGGTGTGCACTCACTCACACCCGCCGATTTTTTACCGCAAAAAGAAATGACAGAAGCGTGCAACGGAGCTGACGCATGGCAGACACCGGCGCAAGAAAAGGTTGCACAACTACGCGAGGAATTTCAGAGTTACTGGGACAAGTTGCACAGGTTTGACAATCTCATCGGCGAAGCGCTCGCTATGTATGATTTGAGCCCGTCGCTGCGCGAACATGGTGTCTCGTTTGAACTCATGCTGCACCGATTTTTCGACAGCGAGTCGTTCAATTTTGCAAACACGGATCTTATCAGTCAGCTGCCCCCTGCCCTCTCGTTGCTTGCGGGTGTCATGCATGCGCAAAAATTTGTCGTGCTTGGGCCACCGCATTCGCAGACGGCGCCAAGTTTTCATCTTCGGCTCCTCAACTCCGTATTTCACCTTCTGCGCAGCCGTCAGGTGGCGATCGATCCGATTGCATCCGAGGAATCCTACCGCGGGTACTGGCAGTCGATCTTGAACAAGGATGCGGACGTTGTTTTTCTGATGCGCAGCCACAGGGAGCTGAAAGACTTCCCTGCTGACTTACGGCGGTGGTGCCTGCCGCCCGTTGAACAGAGGATGTGGAGCGACTCACTGCTCCGCGAGTCGGCCTTTCTGCGCTGGCTTGGCAGCGCGCGCCCCTTTCAACTTCAGGATGAAAATTGGCCACGACTGCTCAAGGAATCTGCTCGCAAAGGCAAAATAAACAGCCTGAGTGTCACTGCATTTGAAGATTACGTCGAGTGTCCGCTGCAGTTTTATTGGGTGGGTTTGCACGGGCTCGGACAGGATGCACAGCCGGTTCTGCAACCCGACGCTCTTATCACTGGGCAAAAGGCCCACGCCATGGCCGAAAAACTCATTCGCGGGCTCAGACAAATCTGTTTGCTCGAGCAGACAGAGTCTCAGCGCACGGAAAACAGTTGGCTTCATTTTTTTGTTTCTCTGCATGATAATTTTCTTGATACGGAATTGTTTCTTTCCACATCCGCGGATGAATGGCTCGACGCACTGACAAAGAGTCTGAACAGTGAAAATCTTTCGCAAACGCACAAGGTTCATGTCAGGGCTCTGCTCGTTGAACTGACAGAGGTTATTTTTTCGGGCACTGAGCTACAGGGTGACAGTGCACTGAGCCCACTCAGACAGCGGCTCGTCCGCGAGACTGTGCGGCGCGCAATGCGCAAGCTCATCCAAAGCGAACTTCACGATGCGGGCGCCTCATTGCAACAGTCGGATCGTGCCGCTGTTCGTAAAGGTTTGATCAGAGCAGCATTTGTTGAACAGCCTGTCGACTTTTTGCTGCACGGCGAGTTACGCCTGACAGGTCGCATCGACCGTGTCGACACTCATCCCGAAGGCGACAGAATCATCGACTACAAAACCAGCAAGGTTGCTAAAAAAGACCCTGCGCTGGTGATCGATCCGCGGATGGTCAAGACAACCAATAAACTGAGCGTCCAAGGCGGGATTTATAGTTTGGCATGGGCCAGGAAAATTGCCGAAGAACGCGGGCAAGGAGAAGCATCGGACGGACGCCGCAACGCTGTTGCCGCGTTTTCACTGTTACGACTCAAAACAATGGACATGTCGCGTGAGCCTTATGCAACCTTCGCCTTTGAAGAACCGATGAGCTGGCAGGATGAAAGCTGCCAGACTCTGCACACAGAGTACGCCCGCTATGGGCAGTCGCTCTCAGACGGTGATTTCTCGCCCAGGCCGATCACTGCAAGTCTTTGCACTTGGTGCACACTCAACAGCATTTGTCCGGCAAAGGGACAGTCGGGCGGAGAGCCGGCATGAGCAAAATCGAACTCAGCAGTGAACAAAAACTCGCCGCATTTTTCCCAACAGGACTGGCCGAAGAGAATATTTCGCGTAAACGGCATCTGGTGATTGAGGCTGGTGCGGGAGCAGGAAAGACACGGGTTCTGACCGATCGTGTTCACTGGCTGCTTTGTACCTCAACAAAAAATTTCCGATTGAGCCCCGCTGAACTTGTGCTTGTGACCTTTTCAAAGGCAGCCGACGAGGAGCTCCGGCATCGTGTGGAAAAGGAAATCAACGGCGCACAGCTCGGCGACGAAGAAAAACAGCGAATTCTCAGCCGTCTTCATATTTCCACAATCGACAGTCTGTTTATGCAGATTGTCAACAATCTTTTTCCACCTTGGTGGGAACAGACCAAAAAAATGCTTCCTGCAGAGACACTCCATGAATGGCGGCTTAAAGAACAGCGATTTCCGCCGCCGGTGACACTCGTGTCAGACAGCGAGCTGCTGCCCGAGATCAGCGATGAACTGCTGCGTGTATTGCAGGAGCACTCGCAGGATCCAGTGAGTGAATGTGCTACTCTGGATTTTATTCTTGCCGGGGCATTTCAGTCACAAGGAGCGTTTTCTGCGAATAAACAGGTTCGCCCTGAACTGCGTGGTCTTGAGCGAATTGCCGCCGCCATGCTGCATGAAAGCTTTCTGCGTGAGAACGCGCCGCCGCTGCGGTTCGCACTCGAGCGTATTCATCCGTCTTCTCAGCCTTTGCTGACGCTCATTCGCAGCAAGGCACGCGAGCTATTTTACCGCAGGCTGATGCACGGACGACTCACGCACAATGATCGTATGCTCTTTTTGTATCATCTGCTGTGCATTGATGACGAAAAATTGCAAACGGGTGGCTTTTTTGCGCTTGCAGGCAGGCAGCCCCTGCCGTTGCGCTGCAAAGAACTGATCGTCGATGAATATCAGGACACCAACGAATTGCAGCACGAAATTCTCTACCGGCTGCTCGAGCCCAACAAGGGACGGATGGTGGTGGTCGGCGACCCGAAACAGAGTATTTATGGTTTTCGCAGCGCTCACGTCGGTGTTTTTCAGCGGCTCAAGTCAGACCCCATCTGGCAGCTCGTTGAACTGACCCGCAACTATCGCAGCCATCAGGACCTGCTGCCCTTCATCAACCTGCTTTCAGACATGACGTTTTCCTACAAAAACAATCGCATTCCGCTTGAGTTTCACAACACGACCTTTGCTCTTTCGGCCCAACAGACTTTCGTCGGCTCAAAGTCGCTCGATGCCGGCCGTAATCATGTGGAAATGCCACTGGAGAAATTGCCGCCCCAACCGCGTGTGCTTTTGCTCGGAGCCTCACTCAGCAAACAGCGCAGTGACGTTGATGATTTTAAAGCAACAACTGAACCCAACACATTTGCGGTGTGGGCGCTGGCGCGCGAATTGGCGCGCTTCGCCGCTCAACCGGTCGATGGACTGCTCAGCGAAAGCGAAAAGCAGGCGCAAACAGCCCCCGATGAAAAGCGATATCAATGGTCGGAGATGGTCGTTTTGTGCGAGACCAACGATCTGGTTGCTCAAACCCAACTGCATCTCAATTCATTCGGCATTCCTGCTGTTGCCAAGCTGAGCCGGCCGGCAAACTCAGACTCCCTGCGCAGCCAGCACAGCGAAGAACTCGGACTTTTGTTTGCCAAATGGCTCTGTCGTCCGCTCAACATCCGCGAGCTTGCACAATTTCTCTGGAGCGGATGGCTGGGTCTGACGCGCGAACAGACATCGATGATTCTTAAGGCTGCCAACAATGGTCTGCTGGACCCACAGGTGCTCACCCTCTCCAACTCTTCCGGAGAAGATTCAACTCACCCAAAGGCAAGACCGGAATTTCCTGAGGCTTGGAACGGTTGGATTGCACACCTTCTGCACTGCCGCACGCTGGCATCACGACATTTCTTTGCGGCATGGCAGCTGCTGCGCTGGGGGTTTGTTTGCTCTGAACACAATCTGGCAATGGAGAACACGGCGATTGCTCTTCACAATGCGCTGGAAGTTTGGTCTTTGCGCCAACAGCTCGAACAGGCCACCGACTGGCCCGAGGAGTTTCTCAACCAACAGTTGCAGCAGCTGCGCCTTGCTCAAACTCAAACACAAACCAATCAGAATGCCGTGACAGTCTGCACAGTTCATGGCGCCAAAGGTCTAGAATGGCCGGTGGTGGTTTTTTGGCCGAATGCAGCCCGCGAGCGCTCGCCCGAAAATTTTGTTTTCAAGAGTCACGAAAACGCAACGTTCGTCAAATGGCTTGCCGAGGACAAAGAATCAGCATCGCTGGTGCGCTGGATCGAGAATCCGCATACTCCCACAGATCGTGTGTCCATTCAGTCTGAATCGGGACGTGGAGAGCAGGTCGTGCGTTGGAGCACAGACCTGCAGGACAGGCTCGAGCAGGATTTTGAACGTCAGCGGGTATTTTACACAGCCTTCACTCGAGCGCGCGAATTTCTTGTCCTCATGTCGCCGGCCGTACAGGCCCGAACACGCTCAAACCTGCGCGACAAACTCGCTCCGCTTAAACAGGGCGATTCCTTCGACGCGGAAGTCCTGAAATTGAATGGACTTGAATACAATGTACTGGCGATGTTTGCAGACCTGGCTTTTGATTTGCGCAAAGAGGCCAAGCGCGGTGCGCGTCCGCCGGCTCCTTGGCATGGACTTGAATACGAAGCCCAATGCAAAGTCGCCGACTGGCAGGGGCTTGTCGCCATGCGTGATTATTCACCTGCATGGCTGCCTTATGTGAAAGCCGTTGAAGCTGAAACGGAGCACGGCGACACCGCATCGGGTGTGCAAAGCGCGTGGATTTCAGAATGGTTGAATGCTCAACACACGGCGGCAATCAGCAGCCCTTGGAAAAAACCAGTTGATGAAACTCCCGCACCAAGCGATTCGACCGCAAAAGAAAACGCCAATCCCTTGATCGTCTCGCGACCTCTGACAGAAGGAGTGTCAGCGGCTGAAGAAGGTCTGCGCTTTCATGCCTACATGGAACACGCCGAACCAAGACAACTCAACAAACGTGGCTTTCTGCAAAAACTACTTTCGGCCGCGACCGTCCGCGAGCATGAATTGGAAATTTGGAGCAGCGCAGACGTCACACAATCCGAATTCAATCGCAAACGTGGCCTTGCACAAACCCAACGCCGGATCATCGACTTGTTTTGCGTCATCCACCAGAAAAACATCACAAAAGAGTTTTGGATGAGCCCATGCCTGTGTGGAAATTTCGAGACAGAGCGGGCGATTGAAGAGTCATCCTTAAAAACGGTCAAAGAGCGTTTGCAATCTCAGTTGCAGATCGATCCGCATTTAAACTTGGTCATCGACTTCAAAACCGGTGTTCCCGCGCAGGAACACATCAGGCAGATGAGCACGTATCTTCAATGGATTAGAGAAATTCTGACAACACATCCGCAACAGCTCGTCAATGACATAAGCCCGACAACACTGTTTGCCGAGAATGTCAGACCATTGATGGGCATAATTTACTACACCTCCTTGCCCGACGGGGGTGAGATGCACAAGTTTGCATCGGGTCTTGTATCCGTCGACAAAAACGCGTCGGTTCTTTTTATCAGTCCTGATTAAGTCCTTCTTTTTCCGACATGACTGTCAGACAATAAAGGTGGGTCGGGAAACCGCCCGCGGATTGGGGACCAGTGATGTCGGCAATTCACAAATTTGGAATTGGCTTCGGACTCTTTCTCACATCGATGCTCGCGACAACGGCGGTCAGAGCATCCGAAGGTGGTGTCACACGCTATGTGAAAGACGCCTCGCAATACTGCTTTCCTAAACTGAGCGCAGAAGACCAAATTAAATACTATTCTAAAATTGCCAACATCGGTGCCAGCTACACACATGGGTGCATCGGCTGCGATCAAAACCAGAACCTGCGATCGCTGACAGACCTCACAAACGACCAACTCTGGTTTCGCAGAAATTATCTGATTCACTTTCTCGCAGATGTACAATGGAAGGATCCGTCATACGGAATCGCAGACAAAATTGCAGTTCTTGAAAATGACCCAAAAAATCGTCCTGCAGCGCTCATCCCGCAGTGGTCTTTGCGCCGCGAAGGGTACACTGGTGAGTGGATTTATGACGTACGCCGTGACATTGCACACCTGACAGATCCGAACTTTTCGACTTGGCTGCGTGAAAACACAGCTTACGGCGAAACCGCAGCACTGGTGGGTGATGCCCAGAAGGTTCACGATTTGTCGAGAGCTCGCAGCGGGCTGCGGCGCGGTAGCATTTATCAGACCTTCCGCACAAGCGGAACTCAGGATCGTAACTCACCGCGGGTGATTGACCTCGCACTCGACGGCGGGCGCATGCACGATTTCTTCGAGGCTTACGTCCCGCAGGAAATCATGGTGCCTTTGCAGAAATCAAAATGGACCGATGTGGCATTGCGGAGAAAGGCGGTCGATGCGGCCATCCGTCATGTCAAATCGCTCAATCCTTCGATGATCATGGCCATCGACGCGCTGTTCTGGGATTCGGTTTCCCATGCTCTCGCCTACATGCGCGAGTCCAAGCCCGACAGCCTTATTGTCAGGTTGCTGCTCAACGTCATGGCTCTGCAAGATAAAAACGGAATGAACTTCAACGAGACCCGCCGTTTTAACGTCTCACAGGATTTTTATCAGGTGCTGGCCGGCATTTCGCAAGACAACCAATATGGTCCGTCAATTCCAATCCTTCTTGCGCGGCTCATCAACGATCCGCTGACCGTCTTTGCACAAAAGAAGTACGAGCCGATTCTCGGTGCAGTTTTCGGACAGTACATTGCAAGTATGACCGGACAAAACATGGCCGATCAGCTCGCCCAGTGGCTGCGCCGGATGTCGACAGTCGGCATAAATTCACTCAGTGCCGATGAAGAAACCTATTTTGATGAAGAAACAAATACTCACTACACGGCTGCAGAACTCGAGACACTGCGCAGCGCCCATGACGACTTCCAAAAAATTCTCAGCGCGGCACTGGAAGAAAATGGTCTTCCTCCGTCGGTATACTTCAACTCATTGGCCGAACCCAGAAAAGCACCAGTCATCGGCAAGTCTGCATCGGGGCTGATTTCAGCGCTGGCAAACTGGGCCATACTGAAGGCGGTGAAAGACCTTCCGCTTTTCATGCAGTCGCTTGAAAGAGCGATGCAATACGAAAACCGCGCAGCGCGGGCCGCGACCTCGCAGTCCGACAACAACATCCACCTTGTGAACGTCGACAAGTTTTTCGAAAACTTTCCCTATTTCCTCAAACCCGAAACAATGCATCCGTCTGTCTTTGGTGCGCGCCAAATGGCAGGAATGATCAACAAAGCAGTATGTCAAAGTGTGGGGCAACAATGAAGTCAGCAGCTCATCTGGCGTTGTGGCTTGCAACAGGGATTTTCGCTTCTGCGGATGCAGATGCTGAAGCGGCTCAAAAGAAAAAGAGACGTCCGTCTCAGTCACTCACACGCAGCGGCGGGCCCCAACGAGCCGTGGGAATTGTTGAAGTCTTTCTTTTCAAGAATAAAAACGTTGCCCAACGCTGCGCTGCATCACACGTCGGAAACGGCATCGTCGTCACCGCGGGCCACTGTTTCCTGGGTGCCTATGATTGCAACGAAGCTGTTGTTCACTGGGATGACGATTCGGTTGTCTCACGCTGTCAGCACATCATCTACAGCAATGCCAGCGAGGCCCACGCCAAAGGACGGGAGATTTCAAACGATCTGACTGTATTCAAGGTCGACCGCTACCCTGAGGCCAGTGTCAACCTCGCGCCTGCAGCAATCGTTCAGGAACTGCAAAATGCGGGTGCTGATGCAATAGCAATTTCCAAAACGACACTCAACGGAAATCCCGCCACGATGACCTCGGCTACCTGCAGGATTGTCTTTGGTCCGATCCTGAATATCTTCTCACAACCCAAGCCGTCGGACACCGCACGGCATAACTGCGACCTTTCCGAGATCTCCAGCGGCTCTCCGCTCATCAATTCGGCAACGAATCAACTGATAGCACTGCATCAGGGCACAAGCCTCCTGCCGGATCTGGAATCGTCACCCAACGGTGCGTCGTCGCAAAAAATTCATTATGCCAAGGTCATCTCCGATTTTGATGTGCGAAAGGCCATCAGTCTGCCTGATGCCCTGCCCAATGAAATTCGGGTGGGCGGTTTTGCAGGTGAGGTTTTCAATACCGGAATTGCAGAGCCCATCCAGATGACCGTTGCCCGCATTCAGGCGCGCGCTGGCGAGTCGACCGTCTCGTTCGGGGTACACAATGGTCTGGATTCGGTCATTGAGGCCATCGACGGCAACGGCAAGAAAATGATTTTTGCAGGCCCGCGTCGCGCTGGTTACGACCAGCGATTCCGCATGAAGGCTCCCGTGCAAATCAAGCTCACCAATGCACAGGGTGGCATCGCACCCGTCGCTTGGATTGAGGACATTCAAAGCCCATGAAGCGCTGACGTTTGCTCAAGGAGGAGGAGGGTCGTCGTCCCAGCAGACACCGCTCCCCCCTGAACACTTGGGAATTGAGTAACGAATAGGCTTCGAGAGCAACCCAGAGACGTCCATATACCTCATGTAAAACTCAGCTGTATCGTCTTCTTTGAATGTAAAATCACTCAACTTCAATGTTCGCCGCACAGAAACCGGCGCCGCGGGTGTTCCACCATCAGACTCACGACAGCGGGTGTAGTCGCTGAGAGGCGCGGTGCTCACGGCATCCGCCGTGCCACCAATGACCCACTTGTAAATCAGCATTCCTATTTCCTCGTACTTGCCACCGGCATCCTGAGGCAAAGTTCTCACACTCAGGCGGTTGAGATCGTCACGGTACACATACGAGCCGATACTTTGCTGCAAGAAAGTGGCGTTTCCGCCCTTCTTTCCATTGAGATTCATTTCTTCTTCGGACGGAGTTCCCGAGGGCAAACAAATAGCAGCTGGTACCGAGTCGTCAAAATGCATTGTGACCTTACCAGCGCTCAAATCCTGCATCGTTAATGGATTGAGGGTACTCGGGGCGTTTGTATCGTTGATTTTCATATCAATATCACCCAGCAAAACCGACTGATCATCGTCTGTGATAACCGGTCGACCGGTATCGATAATGACCGTTACCACATTCAAACGCTTGGGTGAGATTGCGTTCGGATCGTCAAGCGACTCACTGACGTTGCCGAACTTGTCTTTCATGAACACATTCCAACGCTGACGACCACCGGCCTGTGCGATCTTGGCGGCCCGCTGGATGAATCCTGCTTCCTCGGCAGTGAATGTGGCAACACCCTTTACACATTCCTTGAAGACAGGTTCGATCATGGAATAGGCAGGTATGCTGAATCCCAAAGAGTCGCCGTCGTTGCATATCGGTGATTGCATTGTGAACGTGCTGCCGGCAAGACCCGGCACAACATTGGTGTGTCCGGAAACGCTCACAATCTTCACGTTCGTCCAGTCGTCAACTTCGTCAATCGTTCCACCGACCTCTTCAACCTCGACGGGAACCGCCAAATTCACCTTCATCAATAAATCACGCGAGGGCGGACCAACCTTTTTATGCCCGAAAATCACCAACGGCGGAAAAGCATCGGCATTGTCTGACGACGCAGTTGAGCGCGACACTTTGATTATAAACTTTCCTTCAGTCGAGTCCGTTTTCTTAAAAATCTTGGGCAACGGGATGCTAAATTCGGACTGAAAAATACTGACTTCCCTGGCTCCCTCAATGGCTTCAAGAGAGGGCTCGAATTTATTGTCGGTTTCAAAGACTTCAACTTTCGCACCGCGCAAATTCGGGGTCAGCGAATCAATCCGCAAAAACAGAGAGTCGTCTTTTGTATGAACGACGTCACGTCCATCAATTTTGAGGTACTTCAGTTTCTCGGGAAAGCTTGGCACCAGAGCGTTGCTTCCTCCCGACTGGTCGGCGCAGGTGCGCAGTATAACAACAGGAGGCGTTTTTTCGATTAGCGAAAAATTATTCGATGGCGCAGATAAGTACGTACAATAGCCATCTGCCAGAGCAAGAATGTGATATCGGGTCAATTCAACGCTCGCATCGAGCGGACCGATAAATGCTGTGCCATCCTCTCCTGTTTTGACAAAAACAGGCCGCAAAAGTGAGTCATGCCAAAGCGGTACACCGGATTCAAGCTTGCCGTCAGAAATTCCCGAGACCTTAATTCCGGCCAGAGGCTGACCCGATTCGTTGACCACTTTGACGCGCACAAATCCAGCTTTGTTGAACAGTAGTCCGTCAATGCCAATGGTATCTTTGCCGGCAAACAAATTTCGCCGTGAAAGTGGCAACGGCGCCTGAAAATATGGAATAGCCTGATAATCCAAAGTTGAGTTGACTGCAGGCATGATCTCGATGCGCGAATACTTGTCGACTTTCTCTACCAAGTCTGGCCGGCCTGTGCCAACGAATGGCAAAGCACCACCCATCGAGAGCAACTGATCGAGTTGTGTCGCCTTTTTCGCTTCATAGAGATCGCTGTCGCGCAGCTGGAACGAGAATTGTCCTTGCTCGCTGTTGTATTTCAAGTCGAAAGGCACCTGCCGTTGCCCCTCGGTGTCGATGAGTGAGAGCTGCAAGTTCTTGAGGTCGATTCCCTTTTGAACTCCGACAATTCCCGAAACGACGCGAGATTCACCCACCAAATAGACACGTCCGCCAGACGGCCTTGCACATGAATGCAGCCAGCCACAGGCAGCAATCAAGGCGATTGCACCTGTGGCCCGTTGCAGACTTTCTTGGAGAGCTCTCATAACCATCCTTGGCTACCGTCCTCCGTCAAGGCGCTCACTTGGATTTGAGCGCGGTTGTGAAAGCAGTGCTGAAGTACACGTCATAGCTGCTGCATCCCGATGATCCGCACTGCGCTGGGCCCCAGAACTTGGCAGTCGTGCGCAGTTCGTTGCCATTGACAAACCGGCCGGCATCCTTGAGTGCCTTGTGTTTGAGTGCAACCTTCGTCACGCCCGTGCTCGCCAGTGAAACCAATTCGCCAGCGCTCGACTGACCATCTTTGTTCCTGTCGAACCAAACAAGCAACTTGCTATATGCGGCATCCTTGCTGTCGATCATGCCGTCGCGGTTTGAGTCGTACTGAGCAAGTGCGGCATAACCGTCGCGCGCCTTCTTGCCGCTGTGAGCCAGTCTGGTTCCCTCACCAAACAGCTCCCGACCACCGTCAATCGCACCATTGCCGTCGAGGTCCATCGCGAGCAGGCCCACTCCGTCAAACCCACCAATCCAGCCAGTGCGTTCCTTCACGCCATCTCCGTCGAGGTCGAAACGAACCTTGCTCTCTTCGAGCGAGCTGAGCAGTGGTCGACCTACATTTGTGAAGTCGAGGATGATAGGCGAGAACAGCTGAACCGTGTAGGAACGTGTTGAACCGGCTGTTGGTCCGCCGAACGGTGTGAACTGAATCGATTCACCGTACCAGCTTTTTGAGCGGCGGATGAACGGTTCCAGAATACCGGGCATTTTGATATCAAACACACCTTCAGCAGGCTGTCCGGTTAGCTTGGCGCTGGTACCGGCGACGCTTGCTGTGGCAGCGCTGACGTTCATCTGGAAGTTGAATTCTGCATCGCATGCAGAGTTCACACCCTTATCACACAAGTTTGCACGGACTCGCATTTTGTCTGCCGCACCAAAGACGCGGAACCAAATCGTGCTCGTTGCACTTGCCCATTGAGAGCCGGGGATTCCTCGGAAATTGACCCAGCACTGTGTTGTTCCGTGAGAGTGCCAGAACTTCACGCCGGCGCCGCGGCGGATACTAGTGCCGGTACAGGTGTCACTCCAGTTTGCCAGCGCAGGCGCAGTGAAGAAGTGCTGAACTTCCGAAATTTGCGGTGTGAGTTTCGGAATCTCACGTGGAGAATAGCCAATATCGGCACCCGCAGCCTTTGTCGCAGCGACAAGTGTCGGCTCTCCTGAGCGAATGGCAAGCGTCATCATCACGTCGAGCGCTTTGCTCAGAGCTGACTCCATATTACCAGTTCTGTCCTGCAGCGATTTAACGTCTTTGGCTGTTTTGCCGAACTGTGCCAGCTGATCTTTCATAGCAGCGACATCTTTGTCGATTTGACTGATACGTGCAGTTTGAGCGGCGTCTGTCGCCTCATTCGCAGCAAAGCGCTTTTGCACGTTTATCATCGTGTCGAACTCTTCTTGACGTTCAATAGCTTCAAATGTCGAGTCGACCCCCTCGGTGATAGTGAAGGCCATTTTTCCAAGCAACGTATTTGCGGCATCTGCCGGCGAAACCTTGCCAATCTTCTCGGACGGACTGGTCATATTCGCCATCGCTGCGCTGATGGTTGTGTGCTTGCTGCTGATCATTTTCGCAAAACGCACTTCCACGTTGGCCAGCGACGGTTTCAATGCTGTAACGGAGTTAGCGAAGTCAGTGACGGCGCGTTTGAAGCCATCGTCGGCAACCAATCGGGCGCGAACATCTTTCGACGTCGCTGAAGTGCCATTGAGAACGCCCATTGCCCACGCTTTGATCTGGCTCATACACTTCGGATCATCGGCCCCGCCCTCCACCTTGCGAATGGATTCAAGCATCACATAATGATGCAAGCTGCTGCCGTCTGTCAGCTTGGGCTGCCAGAAGTAGAGTGCGTCCATGTTCGAACCGCGATTTGAGTTCACCAGCGCAGAAATATATTCATCCGCAAGGAAGTCGAACGAATCACGGCCAAAGGCATTGGCGAAGTCGGCATCGGCTTTGCCGCCACACGATGCCATAATCGGAACAAAGGAAGCGTCGAATGCCTCAACACGGGTGATTTTATTTCCATTGCGCGTTGGCTGCTTTGGCTGCAGAGCCGCAAGGAACGCCCGTCGCAATTGGCCGAACATTGTCAGCGTGTTGACAAGCGGACCCTTCGTGGGTTTACCGTTGACCATCACTTTGGTGACCGCACCATAGTCGGCAGATACACCATCGGAGAAAGCTGTCATGGAAGCATCGTCAAGTTTGAGGTCGACGACCTCAACCAGGTGGCTCGAAAGAGCACCTTCCATCGCCTTGTCCTGCGCTTTCATCTGAGCAAGATCGGTAGCAACCTTCTTGAAGTTTGCCTGAACTTCTGCACCGAGGTTAGCGACCATTTTTTCAGCGTTCGCGGCAACCTCTGCGAGGCGTTTGTTGAAGTCGGCCTTCATTTCTTCAAGGTTCTTGTTCAGGCCGTCGATTTGCCCCTGAGTCAACTTGAACTGATTTTGGACGTGTTCTTTTTGTGCAGCGACGTCGGCCTTGATCAAATTGATTTGGTCAGCATGTTGCTGCGCCATGGCCAACGACTGGTTGGCGATTTGTGCAACGGCCTTAATCTCGTCCTTCAAAGAGGTCATCTCTTTGGTCATCTGATCTTTCAATGCCTGCTCTGCAGCCACAACTTCTGCAAACTGCTTCTGCACTTTTTCCTGCTCTTCCTTCAACTCGGTGTTGGTTTTGTCAACCTGACTCTCCAACGCAACGATCTTGTCGCTCAACTCTCTCTTGATATTCTGACTCACCCACTCGAAGTTGGCTGCTTCCGTCTTGACCTGCAACATGAGGTCCGCGTTTACGGCCTCCTGTTTGGCACTGTTGTCCGCGATAGCGGCAAACAAAGCGTCATCCTGATTCTTCATATCGCTGCGCACAGCGGAAAGCTCTTTGGTCATGTTTTCTTTGATGGCGTCAATCTGCTTTTGGTAATCAGCAATTGCACCGCCGAGTCCGTCGCGCACGCCCGCAACACTGACTTCTACGTTCTGAATTCGCTGAGCAAGTGATGAACTTGCAGCGTCGACTTCACTCGAAATCAATGCCTTCATTTTTTCACTTTCGCGTATCGCATCAGCCTTCATGATCGTGGTCACTTCCTCAAGGCCATCGATACGTACCCTGAGCGCCTGCAGCTCTCCCTTTGTTGCGTAGTTTTGCGCAACGTAAGCCTTGAACTCTTCCTGCGCCTGAGCAACGGCTTCGACGCGTGCCGCCACCTTTTGGGTTTCCAATGCAGCATCTGCGAGTTTCTTCTCGATTGCCTGAGCCGACGCTATAATGGCGGCTTCGGTCACTTTGCGCTCAGCAGCAAGGCCGGTCTTCAGGTCATCAATCGTCGCCAAGGTTTTCTGGTCGATGGCTTTTAAAGTTCCTTGCAGTTTGGCAATCTCTTCTGCACTCGAGTTGGCCTGTCCGGCCATCGCGGCTTTCAAGTCATCTTCAAGTTTCTGCCGAGCATCCGCCTGAGCAGTGTTGAGAGAAGATAAATCGGCGCTGAGCTGCTTGAGTTGCTCGGCACGTTCCGATTTCTCGAGCTCGAGTGCAATGCGTTGATCCGCAGTCGCCGCAGCAAGCTTGGCATCGAGTGCCGCAGTTGCCTGTTCCTGCTTCGAGATAGCTTCCATGAGCTCTGAAACTCTTCTTGCGGCATCGGCCTCAGCCTTTTTCTGGGCTTCAATCAGGAAGTCGATCTGTGCTTTCAGATTTGCGTTACCTGCGTCAATTTTGCTGATGAGGGAACTGTTCAATGCCGTCAGGGCATCGCCCGACTCCTTCCTCAGTGTCGCAACGGATTCATTCAACGTGGATGTGAGGCGTGATTCCGCATCTTTCAGCTTGCCTTCCAAGCTTGCGATGCTGCCATTGATTGCGTTCACCTCATTTTTCAGCTTTTCAGAAATCTTGCCATCGAGTGCGGCAAGCTTGTTGTCCATTGCGGAACTGAGGTTTGCGAGGCCATCGGCGATCTTGGCATCCAAGACACTGCGCGCTTCTTTGACGGTTGTGTCCAATGCGGTAATTTTCGCATTGAATTCACCCCGCAGATTCTCGACGTCCTCGCCCATCTTCTTTTCAATATTGTCCGCACGGGCTTTGCCCTCTGTATCGACTCTGACAATTTGCTCGGTCAAGGCGGCCATCTTCAGCTGGGTGGCAACTGATTCGGCCTTCAATTTTTCCGTGATGTCCTGAGTTGTCTTTTTTAGTTCTTCTGCGGATTGAGCAGACGCATCATTGATCTTCTTGTCAAGTTCGGCTCGGACTTTAGCATCACCTTCAGCCATTGTTACAAGCAAGCTGTCTGCTGCAGCCTTCAAGTCTGCTGCAGATTTAGAGGACGCCTCCTCGATCTTGGCCAACATTTGATTCTTTACTTTGACAATTTCAGAATTTGTCATTGAAAGGTTAGCATTGGTCGACGCAATCTCATTGATAATCTGCAGCGACTGAGCCTTGAGTGCCTCGATTGCTGCAGAATTTTTTCCGGCATCAGCTTTCGCCTCAGCAGCAAGTGCATCAAGCTTCTTTTGCATGTCAGCTCGGTTCGCATCATCCGTGCTCTTTATGAGAGCCTTCATTTCAGCAGCAAGCGAGTTCTTGCTGTCAACAATGGCCTGCTCGAGGGCAGCCTTTTCACGAGCCACCTGGCTCTGAAAATCTGCAAGCGCCGCGGTCGTAGAAATGATCTTCTTCTCATTGTCAGCAATTTTGGAATTGAGAACGTTTGCCTTTGTTTCGAAGGCGCTCTTGGTGGAGGCAATCTCGTTGGTATTGGTATCAATTTTCTTCTGCAGATCGGCCTTTTGTGCGGACAGGGAACTCTCAAGCGAAGCAACTTGTGAGCGGAGCTCGTCTGCAGATGCTGCGCTGGCAGCAGCGATTGCCGCATTGAGATTTGCAGTTGCCGACGTCAGGTTGCTGTTTGTTGCCGACAAATCGCTGTTCAGTTGGGTCAACTCTGAACGCAACGCAGTTTCCTGAGCAGCAAGACTCGCAACAAACTGTTCTTTTGTCTGGCTCACTGACTCGCGTAGAGCAGCCTCGGTGAACGCCAATTGAGCTCTTGTCTCGTCAATTTTCGCAGCGTTGCTCGCGATCGCTGCGGACAATTTAGCGGCCTCCTCTGACAGTTTCGCAGCGTTTTCAGCATTGCCGTCGGCAATGGCTTTCGCAATTTCCTCGTTTTTCTTAATTTGTTCGGCTCTATTTGCATCAATGGCTTTTGAGTTTGTATCGATAGCTGACTGTAGCTCAGTCTTGGTTGCACTGATGGAGGCAACCAGCTCAGCCTTGGTTTTGTTGGCAGCATCCTCAAGAACTGCTTTGGTATCCGCAATAAATTTATTGGTGGAGTCGATTCGCGCATTTGCACGAGCAACTTCATCTTGCAGCTCAGCCTTCTGCTGCTGAAGCTTGTTCTCAAGAGCGTTGAGTCCGTCCTTCAAGGAAGCAACATTGGTGTCCAGATCCTGCTTGAGCAGATCCTGAGCAGCCTTGAGAGCCTCCTCTTTCTGCAGCATCAGTTCCTTGTTTGCTGCAATCTCGGCAGTGTTCGCTGCAATCTTCTCGTTCAATTCATCAGTGGCTGAAGCCAGCTCTTCAAGGGTAGCAGCATTGGCCACAGCAATGGCCTCGCGCAACTCCTCATCTTGCACTGCCATCTCACCACGCAATTTGCCTGCCTCAGCCAAGATCAAGTCAGTCAAGGAGTCGTTCTGAATTTTAAGCGAATTCTTAAGGCCGAGCTCGGCTTCGGCAAGGCGGATAGCATATTTTTTGTCAACTTCACTGATGCTCTCACCCAGCTGTGCATCAGCTGCGGCGAGTTTTTCGAACTGGCCTTCCATGTACAATCGCAAAACCTGATCACGACTGTCCACATCCTTGAAACGATTTTCGACCTGCACTTTGAAGTCGCGCAACTCGAGTTCAAGGGCGTCAATGCGAGCTCCCAAACGCTTGTCTTCTGCCTCGCGTTCCAATTTCTCTTTATCGATGAGGCCCCGCAACAGACGCTCGGTCGCTTCCGCGTTGCGCTTTGTCAGTGAGTCAGCTGTACCAGCGCTATTGGCCTTCAGTTTGGTCGAAGAGCGGGCAGCTAAGTCAAGCAGCTGTTGGTCGCTGCTGCCTGAAGTGCGTCCGCAACCACCAACGGTGGACAGTAGAGTCAGACTGGAAAATGACAAAAGCGCCATACGGATTGAATGATTGCGTCTGTTTGATCTCATGCCACGCCCCCATGGGATGAAAAATTTGCCCGGGAAGTTCCAAGAGGTATGCTCGGCGGGTTTTCAAAAAGCTTGATAACTTTTGTTAAATCACTCGAATCATTGCTTTAATTTGCCGAGTCTGGGGTTCTGTTCGACTCCGGAGGTGGTGCCAGATTTGCCCGATTTCCGGTGCCGTTTACACAAAATGTAAAAAAGCGGCGAATCCACCAAAGGATTCGCCGCTCGCATTACTGACTGACGCGCAAAGAACCGTTCCGTTTATTTGCCCTTCATGACGGTTGTGAATGCGGTACTGAAGTAAACATCATAGCTGTTGCAACCCTGACTGCCGCACTCCTGTGGTCCCCAGAACTTCGCCGTAGTGCGCAGCTCGTTGCCATTGATGAAGCGGCCCGCGTCTTTCAACGACTTATGCTTGAGGGATACCTTGGTGACACCGGTTTCAGCAAGCGGCACAATTTCGCCTTCTCCTGTCTTGCCATCCTTGTTCTTATCGAACCACACCAAAAGGTTGCTGTAGACAGCGTCCTTGGCATCAATCATGCCATCGCCGTTGTCGTCATACTGGGCAAGTGCGGCATAACCGTCGCGTGCGCGTTTTCCGTTACGCACCAGTTTCGTTCCTTCGCCAAACAGCTCTAGCCCGTTGTCAATGCTGCCATTTCGGTTGAGGTCCATGGCCAAAATGCCCACGCCTCCGTATCCGCCGATCCAGCCAGTCCGCTCCGTCACTCCGTCTCCGTTCAGGTCAAAGCGGACTTTGCTTTGGTCAATGGATGTAAACTGTGGCCGCCCAATGTTTGTATAGTCGAGGACGATCGGTGAATAGAGCTGAACCCGATACGCAGAGGTTGCTCCAGCTTTGCCATCTCCAAATGGCGTGAAACTGATCACCTCACCCCACCAGGCAGAATCGAGGTATCCATAGCCAAAGTTGCTTGACCTGCGGATGTAGGGGTCAAGAATCAACGGCATCCTAAAGTCGAACACACCCTCAACAGGTTGACCGGTGAGCTTGGAACTGATGCCAGCGACACTCGTCGTAGCAGCTGTGGAGCTGAACTGATAACTAAACTCGGCATCACAGGTCGAGTTAGCGCCTTTGTCGCACAAATTCGAACGCACGCGCATTTTGTCGGCGGCACCGAACACACGGAACCAAATCGTACTCGCTGCACTTGACCATTGCCTGCTCGAAATACCGCGGAAGTTCACCCAACACTGTCCGCCCGCAGTCCAGAATTTAACGCCTGCTCCGCGGCGGATGCTGTTGCCGGTACAGGCGTCGCTTCCGTTTGCCAGTGCGGGTGCCGCAAAGAAGTGCTGAACTTCCGAAATCGCGGGTTTAACCGGACGCACTTCCTTAGGCGCATAACCCATTGCAGCGCCCGCTGCTTTCGTAGCAGCAACCAATGAAGGCTCACCCGAACGAATGGCCAAACTGAGCATCACATCGAGCGCCTTGCTTAAAGCGGCTTCCATTTTTCCAGTTTTATCCTGCAGCGATTTGACATCGTTTGCAGTCTTTCCAAACTGGGCAAGCTGAGTTTTCATAGCTGCGACATCTTTGTCCAGACTATTGATGCGCGCTGTCTGCTTTGCATCGGTGGCTTCGTTCTGAGCAAAGCGTTTTTGTACCTCGACGATCGCGTCGAACTCTTCCTGACGCTGGATTGCGTCAAAGGTCGCGTCGACACCGTCGGCAATCGTGAAAGCCATTTTGCCCAACAAATTATTAGCAGCATCTGCCGGCGACACCTTGCCCAGCTTCTCCGCCGGATTGCTGATATTCACCATAGCCTGTGAAATCGTCGTGTGTTTGTTGTTGATCATCTTTGCGAACCGAAGCTCAACGGCTGCCAGTGATGGTTTCAAATCGTTGACCGACTTGGCAAAATCCGCAACAACCCGCTTGAAGTTGTCGTTGCCGGCAAGACGCGCGCGCACGTCCTTCGACGTTGCCGATTTGCCATTCAAAATACCTGTTGCCCATGCTTTCACTCGGCTCATGCAATTCGGGTCGTCCGCGCCACCTTCAAGTTTGCGCACTGCCTCAAGCAACACGTAGTGATGAAGGTTTGAGCCGTCACTCAGCTTGGGCTGCTTGAAGAAGACTGCATCCATGTTGGAGCCGCGATTTGAGTTAATCAGTGCCGAAACATACTCGTCAGCAAGAAAGTCGAATGAATCCCGGCCAAATGCGTTGGCAAAATCGGCATCTGCACGGCCGCCGCATGCCGCCATGATAGGAACAAATTCCGCATCAAAACCCTCATTGCGTGTCAATTTGGCTCCGTCGCGGGTCGGCATCTTCGGTTGCAGGGCCTGAAGGAATGCCTTTCTTACCTCACCGAAAAGCTCGAGTGTGGTGACCAGTGGGCCGCGAGTTGGTTTTCCATTCACGATGGTCTTTGTAACCTTACTGAAATCAGACGTCACTCCGTCTGAGAATGCAGTCATCGAACCTTCATCCAGCTTGAGGTCAACGACCTCGACGAGATGGCTCGAAAGTGCACTTTCCATCGCTTTGTCCTGTGCCTTCATTTGAGCGATGTCGGTCGCGACCTTCTTGAAGTTTTCCTGAACTTCGCTGCCCAAATTTGCAACCAGTTTTTCCGCATTCGCCGCGACTTCAGCAAGACGCTTGTTGAAGTCGGCTTTCATCTCATCCATTTTCGTGTTGAGCCCGTCAATCTGGCCCTGAGTAAGCTTGAACTGCTTAGCCACGTGCTCTTTCTGGGCTTCAACATCGGCTTTGATAAGATTGATCTGCTCTGCATTTTGTTGTGCCATCGCCAAAGACTGATTGGCGATTTGTGCAACCGCCTTGATCTCATCCTTGAGGGCAGAGATCTCTTTGGTCATCTGATCCTTCAAGGCCTGTTCCGCAGCTACCACTTCGGCAAACTTCTTTTGAACAGCTTCCTGCTCGGCCTTCAAGTCGGTGTTGGTTTTGTCGATCTGGCTCTCGAGTGCGACAATCTTCTCACTCAGTTCCTTCTTGACGTTTTGACTCATCGTTTCAAAGTTTGCCGCCTGAGTTTTAATTTGCAACATCAGGTCTGCATTAACTGCCTCTTGTTTCGCTTTATTGTCCGCAATCGAAGCAAACAGAGCGTCATCCTGAGTCTTCATGTCCGAACGCACCGAGGCCAGCTCTTTCGACATGTTGTCCTTGATCGACGATATCTGCTTTTGATAATCATCAATCGCGCCACCAAGCTTGTCGCGAACGTCTGCAACGTTGGCCTCGACGCTCTGTATCCGCTCCGTCAGTGCGCTTTTGGCAGCTTCCACCTCTTTCGAAATAAGTGTCTTCATCTCCTCGTTCGAGCGGACCATGTCTGCGTTCATGATCTTCGTGACATCTTCCAGGCCAGAAACGCGTGTTTGAAGCGCAAGCAACTCACCCTTGGTTGCGTAGTTTTGTGCGACGTAGGCTTTGAATTCTTCCTGCGCCTGCGCAACTGCCTCAACCCGCGCAGCGACTTTCTGTGTTTCAATGGCGGCGTCTGCCAACTTTTTCTCGATTGCCTGTGCCGAAGCAATGATTGCTGCCTCGGTCACCTTGCGCTCTTCAGCCAAACCAGTTTTTAGGTCGTCGATGGTCGCGAGTGTTTTCTTGTCGATTTCCTTCAGAGCACCCTGAAGATTGGCGAGTTCGTCGGCACTCGCAGCTGCCTGTCCGGCAAGAGCAGTCTTCAGGTCAGCCTCGAGTTTTGCACGTGCATCAGACTGTGCAGTGTTGAGTGAGGTAAGGTCGGCGCTTAACTGCTTCAACTCAGCGGCCCGCGCCTGCTTTTCAAGCTCAAGCGCAATTGCTTGTTCTGCACTGGCAGCAGCCAGTTTGGCATCCAGAGCAGCGTTGGCGAGTTCCTGTTGACCAATCTTCTCCAGCAGGTCGGCGACCTGTTTTGCGGCATCCGACTCGGCCTTTTTCTGAGCCTCGACAAGGAAGTCAATTTGCGCCTTGAGGTTTGCGTTGCCTGCATCAATCTTACTTGTCAGACTCGTATTCAACGCTGTCAACGCATCGGATGACTCTTTGCGCAGAGTGTTCATGGAATCATTTAATTGGGTTGTCAGTTTTTGTTCAGTTTCAACCAGCTTGCCTTCGAGGTTGGCAATACTGCCGTTGATCGCAGAAACCTCCGCTTTCAATTTGTCTGAAATCTTACCTTCCAGAGAAACAAGTTTGGAGTCCATTGCCGCACTGACGTTTGCCAGACCTTCGTTGATCTTGGCGCTGAGCACGTCGCGGGCATCCTTAACCGACGCATCGAGGGCGGTGATTTTTGCAGTAAATTCTCCACGGATATTGTCTATGTCTTCCGCCATTTTCTTCTCAAGATTCGCGGAGCGTTCTTTTCCTTCTGTATCGACCTTGACGATTTGTTCAGTCAATGCCGCCATCTTCAGCTGCGTGGAAACCGACTCTGCTTTCATTTTATCGGTAATGTCGGCTGTCGCCGCTTTCAACGCGTCTGCCGACTCAGTCGAAGCATCATCAATGCGCTTCTCAAGGTCTGCACGCACTTTGGCGTCAGCTTCGGCCATCTGTGTGAGCAGCCCATCAGCCGCCGCTTTCAGGTCTGCCGCAGATTTGTTTGAAGCCTCTTCGATCTTTGCAAGCATCTGGTTCTTAACGCGGGCAATTTCGGAGTTCGTCATCTCCAGATTTGAGTTCGTTTTGGCGATCTCCTCGATAATTTCCAAAGATTGCGCCTTCAGTGCATCAATCGCGGCGGCGTTCTTGTTGGAGTCTGCTTTTGCATCCGCTGCAACCGCATCGAGCTTCTTCTGCATTTCTAGCCGATTAGCCTCATCAGTGCTCTTGATGAGCGCCTTCATCTCTGCAGCAAGAGAGTTTTTACTGTCGACAATCGCCTGTTCAAGTGCAGCCCTCTCCTGCGCCACTTGTGTTTTGAAATCGTCGAGTGCAGCTGTTGTTGAAATGATTTTCTGCTCATTTGCATCAATTTTTGCTTCGAGATCTGCAGCCTTGGTTTCAAATGCACTCTTGTTGTCTGCAATCGCTTTTGTGTTGTCGTCGATTTGCTTTTGCAGCTCGGCCTTTTGCTCAGTCATGCTGGATTCCAGAGCAGCAACTTTCGACCTGATCAGCTCAGAAGTACTTGCACTCGCAGCCTCAATCGCTGTCTGCAAATTGGACTTCGCAATCTCGAGGTTGCTGTTGGTGTCGTTAAGGTCAGATTTTATTTGGGCAAGGCCTGCCTCGAAGGCGACCTGTTGATCGGTCAAACTTGCAACCATCTGGTCTTTTGTCTGACTGATTGAATTGATCAGGGCGACTTCAGTCGACTTCAGCTGACTTTTTGTTTCCTCAATGGCTGCCGAGTTGCTTGCAATTTTTGCAGCGAGCTCTGCAGCTTTTAAATTCAGTGACTCCGTCAACTCGGCATTGCCAGCGGCTATTGCCTTGCTCAACGAGTCGTTGACCTTGAGCTGCTCAGCTTTGTTGTCCGCTATAGCCTTTGCGTTCGCATCTATTGACGACTGAAGTGATGTTTTTGTTTCGTTGAGGCTTGCAACAAGTTCCGCCTTCGTCTTGTTGGCGGCGTCTTCCAGCAGCGATTTGGTGTCGGCGATAAACTTGTTGGAGGAATCGATACGTGCATTTGCCTTGGCCACTTCATCAAGCAGCTCCGCCTTCTGCTGTTGCAGGCTGTTTTCCAAAACATTCAAGCTATCCTTCAATGCTGCAACGTTTGTCGAGATGTCCTTTTTGAGCAGTTCCTGCGCTGCCTTCAGAGCTTCTTCTTTCTGCAGCATCAGTTCCTTGTTGGCGATAATATCGGCTGTGTTCTGAGCTATTTTCTTATCGAGCTCGTCCTTCGCTTCAGCAAGCTGATCGAGCGTCGCAGCGTTTGTAACTGCAATTTCTGCGCGCAGTGCCGCATCCTGGTCGGCAAGTTCACCACGCAATTTTCCAGCTTCCGCAAGCACAAGGTCTGTCAGGGAGTCGTTTTGGGCCTTCAGAGATTCCTTCAGTGCCAGTTCTGCTGCGCCAATCCGCATTGCAAATTTTTTGTCGATGTCGCTGATACTGGATGCCAACTGTGAATCCGCTTCTCTCAGTTTGTCGAATTGACCTTCCATATACAATCGCAGAACTTGATCTCGGCTGTCGACGTCGGTGAAGCGTTTCTCGACTTGTTCCTTGAATGTTCTGAGCTCAAGCTCGAGGGCATCTATGCGGTCACTCAGACGTTTGTCCTCAGCAATACGTTCGTCTCTCTCTTTGTCGATGAGTCCACGCAAGAGGCGCTCAGTCGCTTCGGCGTTTCGTTTGGTGAGAGAATCCGCAACACCAGAGCTGTTCGCTTTCAGGCGGGTGGAAGAACGCGCAGCCAAATCGAGTAGCTGCTGATCGCTGCCCCCGGAATTGCGTCCGCATCCCCCAACAGTTGCTAGCAAGGTGAGACTCGAGAATGACAAAAGAGTCATACGAATTGCTTGCTTGCGCCTGTTTGTTCTCATCACACGCCCCCTTGCGATTAAATAAAATCGAGTCTTGACATCAGAGAGGCTCGGAAGAGTTGAGGGAATATTTATAGAAAATCTCAAGGAGCTAATAAAACTCAGTAATTTTAGATACAAAATTTGCGCTGCTCACGTCCCCTGCAGTGCAATTCCTGAGGAATAGAAAATGGCCCATTCATTTCGGCATGTAAAAGGTACCGTCTAAACATCCCAAGCTTATCTTCCGATACGTCTGAGTGTTTGCATTCGGGGGTGCCGTGAATCACATTTTGCCATACGTGTCCGTGGCTGTTTTGTTGTTTCAAGGGTGCGAGAGCGCACCAACCTACAAAGCGACTTCAAAGCCACCCGTGACTAAATCTAAGGCTGGCGCCAACGCTGAGGCTATCGGGAGCGAAGGCGCCAGCGCGGCGCAGGAAGAAAACGTAGGACAAGCCCAGCCGCCGGGCGAAAATGCGACGCCTGAAGAACCCAAACCAGTTGCTCGTCCGTCATGTGACGACAAAACAACGGTGAAGAGCGACGTCATCAAGGTCTTGATTCCCAAAAATGATCCGCAAAATGGCGGAAAACAATGTCCTTTCGGAAAAGACGACAACAACGCGACGACCAACGGCGGCGGGAAATATACAGCTCGTATTGAACGACGTTTCGACATCGCGATCCCTGCCGACAGACAGGTCTGCACTCTTGAGGCCAGCAGCGCACAACAACAGATTGAGTACGACGACCATCTTTTCCTGAATCTCAACAACCATGTGTTGATAGCAAGCCGCAGAATTCCGACCGACAAATTCAACAAGGCTGCAAACGGTTTTTACCTGTACGACTGGGCAAAAATCCGAGGAACACAGGCGGAAGGGCAATCCAAATGCGCAGACGGCGTCACGTGTTCGATTCCAAACACGCAGACAACGGGCACCTTTTCCTTCAAGTTGAGTGAAGAAGCCAACAAGCGGATATTCGAGTCGCTTGCCGGACAACCACTGTATTTCAGCATGGTTCTGACCGGCGACGACAACCCGCCTGTCGATTGCTCCCAAATATACGATATTACTCTGGATGTTTCGTACACCTACATCCCCAAATAGCGCTTGCTGAGGGTTGCAATTTCGATAAAACCCTCGGCTCAGGCAGCAATCCAGCTGCCCAAAGCCGACGGGATTATTCATGTCAGAGCAAAATCCAGATATTTCTGTTGAACGACGTGTTCCCGAGATCCTCGCCCCTGTCGGCGGACGAGAGCAATTCTTTGCTGCACTGAACTCCGGTGCCGATGCAGTCTTCCTTGGCCTCAAGAACTTCAATGCGCGTGCACGCGCAGAAAACTTCACCTGCAACGATTTGCGCGAACTGGTTCCTCTGGCGCACAGACATGCGATGAAGGTTCTGGTGACAATGAACATCCTCATCAAAAACTGTGAATTGACTGATTTGGTCAATACGCTCGCTGAACTTGAGGATATTGGTGTTGACGCAATCATCGTTCAGGATGTTGGTTTGGCGCGTCTCTGTCGGCAGTTCTTTCCGAATCTGCGTCTGCACGCGTCGACACAGCTGGCTGTTCACAACACAGATGGTGTTAGGGCAGCCATGGCGATGGGTTTCAAACGAGTTGTTCTTGCGCGCGAACTGACAGCTCTTGAAATCAAAAAGATCCGTGCTGCAATTCCGCTCGAAGATGTCGAGCTCGAAGCTTTTTGTCATGGAAGTCTTTGCTACTCATACAGCGGTTTATGCTTTTTCAGCGGTGCTGAAGACGCCCGCAGCGGAAATCGCGGTGAATGCGCGTATACGTGCCGCAAACCGTACAAGATTCTCAACGAGCCTGGACACGGTTTCCTCTTCAGCATGAAGGACCTCAACACGGTCGAAAACCTCGGCCTGTTGCTGGACGCCGGAGTCGACACTCTTAAAATCGAAGGACGAAAAAAAGACGCCCAGTATGTGACAGGAGTCGTTGAAGCCTATCGCAACCAACTCAATAAACTCTTTGGCCGGCAAACTCTCAGGCCCGAGGCTCCTGCAATTGCACACGCCATGAGTTCTGAGGGAAGCAACAAAGACGAAGCACTCCGCGAGCAGCTCAGCCTGACCTTTCACCGCAACGACACTTCCTTCTTTCTCAAGGGCCGCTATCACGAAAACGTCATCGACCTTGATAATCCGACTCACAAAGGCCAGTTCGTCGGAACCGTCGAAAAGGTTGTCGGACGCAAGGTAACGGTGACCAGTGAATGCGCGCTCGAGCGTTTCGATGGTCTTCGCATCGACCCCAGCAACAAACTCTATCACTCGACGCCGCAGCATGGCTTACAAAGCAATTCGCAGTTGACGGATGTAAAATCGAGATACGATAACAAGGTCTGCCATTTTTCATTGCGGACTATGTGGCAGGACGGCCGTCTTACACCCACGAGCGAAGCAAGACGCACTGTGGAAATCGAAATCCCCGACGATCTGCAAATGCCAAGCGCAGGCGACCTCATATATCGGACGCGTTCTGATGCGTTGCGGCGTAAGGTCGAGAAACTGAGCGCACCACAAGGACAAGAGCGACTCAAGCCCAACACGAATGTCGAATTTAAAGTGGACTTTGAGACCAATGGCGAGCTTTTAAAAATTGGTGTTTCGGCAGTCAAACTCGAGAAGGTCATTTTCAAAACATCTGCAGAATTCGCAGCCATCCGTCCGCAGGCGGGTTCTTCAAGCCTGTGTCACGACCTTGGAGACCTGCTCAAAACATTGGGCAATATCAACTTCGCTGCAGATAAAATTGATTTCATGGGCGACTCTGAGTGGTTTGTGCCGCGCAGCCGTCTTAAAGAGCTCAAACGTACTCTTGAAAGTCATCTGCCAACCGCTCACGCAAAATTCCTCAGTGAACGCCTTTCCGTTGCGGTTGAGCACATCGCCTCATTCAGCAGTTCGGGTCAGAGAGCACCTGCGCGATTGGGTTCAACCCTTTCACTGAAGATTGATCGCTGTGAATATTTACCATGGATCGAAGAACTGCTCGGTGGCAGCAGTCCGTCGCTGGGCAGCGAAAAAATAACCGTCGATGAACTTGTGTTTGAACCAAAAAGAGCGTTTCTCAACGAGCTATCGCCCGCCAAGCTTGCGGAGACACTAAAGACATTTGCACAATTAAACGAAATCTCCATCCGGCTCGCCTTCCCAACCGTCTTGCGTGCATGGGACGAACCGCTGATGAAGCGCTGGACCGAGGAATTCTTCGCTGCCGGGCTCACTGCAGTTGAGATTGGCAACGTCGGCCATTTTTCGATGCTCGAACGTTGGAATCTTAAAGAAAAAGTAACCTCATTCTCTTCCGATTTCACTCTCTATTCGCTCAATCAGGCGGCTGCCGCAGAGTGGGCCGAGCGGGGGGTCGAGAGAATCACCCTGTCTGTTGAGGATGATTTCAAAAACATCTCTTCGCTGCTCTCTGGGTTTCCTTCAAGCGCGAGTGCGCAGGTCATTCTGTACAAAGATACACCCCTGTTCATCGCAGAAAGCTGCAGTCTGACTGCTCTACACAATGGCTGCCCGACGAACAAAGTCTGCGGATACCGGACACTTGAAATTCAGAACGATGAAGGTGAGATTTTCTACGTCGCACATGAATCCTGCAAATCCATTGTCTATGCAAAGAAGCCTTTTGCCCTGAGCCAGAAGCTTAATCTACTGAGAAACACAGGCGCGCAGCACTTCCGTGCTGATTTCCTCACCCGGCTCTATGACAAAGAATCGCTGCAGAAAATTGTCAAAGCACTTCTCACAGATGAAGCCATCGGAGAAACTCACAGCGCCAACTTCAACAGGACACTTTTGTGAAACCGGTGAGCGAGCGACTGCAATCACTTCGTCAGCGGGTTGATGAAACCGACGAGAAAATAGTTGAGCTCCTGCGCACAAGACTAGAACTTGTGCTGCAAATGGCCGACTGCAAAAATGCGGAGAAGCTTTCGCTGCGTGACACCCAACGTGAACAGGAGGTGTTGCGCCGCGTGGAGCTTCTCAACCAACGGCACCAGCCGACACTTCCGTCGGACCGGCTTGCTGAAATTTTTAAGACCGTGATGGGGCTGAGCCTCAGGGCACAGGAAGAGAGGAGTCAGTCCTCGGAGCGCAACCAGTAATCCGCTGAAGTTGCAAACACACGCGCAAGCTTTTCGGCCAATTCGCGAGTCACACGCTGCCCGCCGCGGGCAATGGCCTGCGCCTCGCCGGCGGGTATTCCGACAGTCATTGCCAGGTCACGGTAAGTCCAACCTCTGCTCTCAAGTTCTCTCTGCAGCTTTGTCTGAACTGCGCTCGTATTGGGCTGCATTGAGTTTTGCTGGCGTAACGAAGGCGGACGCTTGCCCTTCAATTCGCGCTTGGCGAGTTCAATCAGCAGCTCCTCACTCAGGAACAAATCTTTCAAATCTTGCTGATCGCTCATCCTTCACTCCGCTCGAACAGGTCGTCTGCCTTTTCAGAATTCACTTCGGGTTCTATCATTGAAAGATTGAGAGCCCAAACAACGGAGACCCCACGCCTTGCAGGTAGCCCGCACCGACCGACAACTCGTCGTCCAAATTCTTTCAAAACTCCCGTGGTTTTCATTGGTTATTATACTCGGACAAATTTGCTTCTTCATGCTCGCTGCCTTTGCCGACGACCGGTCGACGCTTTTCTCGCTGCAAACCGGAGATTCCTCTGGGGCGCTGGGCGGAGCCTTTGACCTGCGCGCTCCAATGCAAAATCTCGCCCTCAACGCAATAAGCAGCTTTTTTGTCCATGCGGATGCGACGCATTTGTACACAAATCTTGTGTTTGCGTTGTTAGTCCTGATTCCGCTCGAATTACGCTTTGGTAAGCTTATGACAGGTCTTGCGCTCTTGTCGGGGCATCTTTCCGGACTTCTGGGCGCTGCATTTGCCTTTTATTTTCTCTCACAGCCTCCCTTGGTTGCCGGAATGAGCGGAGGACTGCTGGCGGCGGCCGTGCCAGTGCTCGCCACAAGAGGGAAGACGTTCGCGCTGATGTTTTTGGGTTTGCTCTGCATTGGTTGGATTGTTTTTTCTTGGCATTCATTTGCCAGCCATGCCCTCCCAATTGCGGCAGGCTGGCTGTTGAACAACACAAAACTCAACGGCAAGAATTGACGGGTTGCGCCGGCGCATCCTCATTGGGCTCCGGCAATGGTGTTATGCTCGCTCCGCCGGAGGTCGGTTCACCATCGACGGTCGACAAAACCGCGACGGGATATCCCGAAAAAACATTCAAAACCGTGCCGCTGTCACCCTTTTCAAACGCAAACTTGTGAACCGCTGGATCGTAGTCAAAAATAAACCCACCACTGAATGAAGCCGAAGACAAATTGTTTCTTGAATTGTTCCCGTCGAGTTTTTGGACAACCACCTGCCCAAGCGAACGGTTGTCTTTGTCGGCGGAAACAATCTTGAAGTAATCAGGAAACACCATTCCGCGTTTTTCAGTTTCACTCAGTGCTGAAAAGCTCTGTTCACCATCGCGAATCCATTTGTCGAAAAACGAACGCGCAAGCGCTCCGCTCTGACAGGCCGTAAATTCATTCGGAATGCTGTTGGCAGTCCGTCGGCATCCCAAATAGCGTTCACGCAGTATGCTCAGCGATGTTGTGGCATCAAGGCGAATGGATTTGAGCTGTTCATACTCGACGGGACCAGTCGCAAAGTCAAAGAATTTTTCACGGACTTCCGAGCTCAACTGACACAAAGCCCTGGTGTCTGGTTCACTCGTCTCCGGATCTACCGTAACAACGTTTTCGGCGCAGTATTGGATATTTGAGAGAAAGGCGAGAGCACGCAAATTTCTTCTGCGCATTTCATCCAAGTTATGGGCGCGCCACAATGATTCCAAACCCGACTTGAGCAAATCGGGGGCTTCGGAAGCCGCCTTTCCCAAAACACGGTTCAAGTCAGTCACTGCCGAATTGTATTGCGCAACTCGCTTTGCGTCGCCTTCAACAATGAGAGAATCGATGATTCGAAAGTCCTGACGTGAGAAACAGGCTGTCTTATATCCGGCAGGAGTGTCCTTTTTAAAGACGTTCGTCCATTTTTCACAATTGCTCGATGCGTATTCGGGTAGCCACAAACCCAGTTGCGACGTTGAACCAACAAGCGGGATCAGGTGTCTTTGAATCAAATCGCCCGACAAAAGAATCTTTTGCAGACCGGGAATTTCAACAGCCAGGGGAATAAATCCGCCGTTGTGGAGTACCTGCAATCTGACAGAAAACAGCTTGTCCTCGCTGCGCGCGAACGTCGGAAGACAATGCCCAGCGGTCATAATCCGAACTCGCAAGCCGTCGCCGACTGCGGGCAGAAGACTCATCACGCAGCGCTTTTGTTGTCGCCCATTCGCGTCTTCCCATTCTGTATCGAAATAACCGCGGAGCAGTTGCAGACCTTCGACGGAGTCAGAGGAGGCTACATTCAGAGACGCAGACTTGTAAGATTCTCGGGGCTGTTCGGAAAATCGGTGAAGCAGATTACTTTTACAATTGTCTTTGCCTGCATTCACCGGGGCGGAAGTAGATGACGAACAGCCCGCAGTGACAAGCACTGTCACCAGAGCAGAAGCCGCTATTTTGTGAATTAGGCAATTATTCATCCGCAGCCTGTTTTTTACGAGGTTCGGCAAACTAGGACTGCGACTGTAGAAAAACCTTGGGACGAACGGGAAGAATTTCAAAATACCAATATTTTCAACGGAAAAACTGAACCTGTCCGACGATGTCCGTCACCGCAAATTGGAGGCCGGATACGGAAACCGGCGCATAAATAGTCTTCATATCTTTAAGCTGTGTGTTGAAAAGCACCGAACCGGTGCGACGGTCCAAAAAATACAAACCGTCACTCATAGATGCATAAACCAGTGCATCACGATCTTGGGAATAGACAGGTGATGCAAAATTCATTCCCTTTTTGAAGGCGACCTTGTGGCACCACTGCGTCTGCTGTGATGCCAAATCGATCGAGCAGACCGTTCCCTTGCTGTCGGTCGTGATCATCGAGTCTTCGATGACCAAGGGCAAGGTCGTCTGAGGGGACGCCAGATTGAAAGACTTGCCTGGCATGCCGTTGTCCTGCCTAAAGCACTGCACGCCGCCCAAACCAGATTCAAAATAGACTTCACCGTAAACAAAACAAACGAATTCACGCCATACAACGGGGTTCATCCAGCTCGACGCAGGCAGTTCCATTTTCCAGAGCTTCTCGCCACTCACAAAGTCGTAGGCGACGGCATAGGAACGATTTTTTTCAGTATCGCCCTTTTCTCTTCCGGTGCCAGCAAAGACACGGCCGTTGTGCACACGCACCGAGGCATCGATGTGACCGTCATTAGCCGTCCACTTCGCCTGCATGGTTTTTGGATCGATGGCGTGGACTCCATCTGAACCTGCCACCGCAAAAATTAATTTCTCACTGCCGTGGACGCCCACAACCGGCTGACCTTCGGTGTGTCCCTTGGTTTGATAAGCACCCTTGAATTGTCCGCTGCGCAGGTCGAATGCATAAATACGAGCCGAATGGGTGTCATGCACACCTTCGCCAACATAAAGTACGCCTTCGTCGATCGTCAGTTCCGGAGTGATGGGTGTTCCAATGTAGAACTTTCTCAATGTCTCGCCGGACTGAACATCCAGTTCGTACACATGCCCGTCCATAGAACCAACAAAAACGCTTTCTCCTGCAATCAGCGGCGAACGGAAGGCGCCTTTGGGCAACTTCTGTTGCCAATCAGGCTGCAGCTCGGAAACAGTACCTTTTACAGCCGAACTGGCTGACGGCGAATACTCGCCACGAACTGAATGATGATTTCCGTAATCGCGCTGCGAGGGCTTCGCCTCTGCGGCCTGACGCCGTTCAATGGTAAACAAAAAACGTGGATAATTTTTAACGTAGTTGTAGCCATGAATAGAGCCAAGCACCGCAAGATTGAGCGCAAGAGCTCCGAGCAGAACGCGCGGCTTGAGCAGCACTTCAAGCAACCGGCGCGGACCCTCGGTTTTGAGTTTGATTCCGAACAATCCCGCAATCAGCGACGCAAGCATCGACAACGCGACAGTCACGGCAGTCAGTGGAATCATCACCGTGGGGATAATCAATTTCTGCACTTCGGGGAGAACTTCAGGATTCAAGAGAGAGACGTCCATTGTTTCCATCCAACCAAATTTTGCTGCCGGCCTTGAGCACCCGATGGCACTGACGAATGCCGCTCACCGCGGGAATATTCATCTCGCGGGCGACAATAGCGCAATGCGACAAAACACCGCCTTTGTCTACGATAACTCCACGGGCATGTGCGAAAAGCGGGGTCCAGCCAGGGTCTGTGGCCTCGGCTACAAGTATGGCGTTTTCAGGCCAGCGGGAGGGCTCAGCATCACTGGGATTTTCAACAATAACCACCTCGCCGAAAACCACCCCCGGACTGAGTGGCTGACCGTCCAGCTGCTGCCTCGCGGAGTCGGCTCCGCCTGAAATAATCGACTCGATTTCGCTGATCGTGACAAACTCAGGAAAAGAAAACTGCTTGAATGCCTCGAAACGCACTTTGCGTTCCTCAATCTTTTGCCGCAGTGACTGCAACAGGTCAGGCTGCGACTTGAGCGAAACATCTTCGAGTTCGCTCAGCCGCAGCCAGTGGACGTCTTTGCCAAGCTGCAATCGGCGGCCCAGCTCTTCTGCCATGAAGCGGACCTGCGCATAGGGCTTGAGCAGTTCCATTTTCCAGCGTTCACGAAGTTCAAGCATCTGTTTCAAAAGTTTCCACTCATGCAGAAGGACATCGCGTTTGAATGAACTCAAGGCGGCAATCTCTTGCTCCACCTCCTGCGACTGACCCGCTGTGGATGCAGGTTTGGACGGAAGGTCGCGCACTGCGCGGGACGATTCGATGAACGCTGTCTCACCCATTTCCATCCACCGCGGGTTCGACAAATCGAGCTCGCCCGGTCCGCGATGACCAAACTGCGCAAGAAAAAACGGACGGCGCAGCGGATCCGCACATGCCTCGGAATAGAGGCGTGTCATTTCCGCAGTCACGGTTTGCAATCCGCGCCCCATCCACCGGCGCAGAGTTTTTTCAGATTCGTTTTTTCCAAGAATTGTTGTCAAAATGGACGTCATGGTCTGCATCGATGATTCAGTGAGAATGATCAGCACAAGCGGCCAGTGCAACGTCGAACGATAAAAATTCTGCGACTCGTCCATCATCCTCTTGACGAGAATATCGCTGCTCCATTCGCGGTAGGTGTCGGCCGAGACTCCCGCGGATTGCGACTGTGAAGCACTTCTAAATTCATTCAGTTCCAGTCCGCAGCGTGTCAGCCACGCGGCGCGGCGTGTGCTCAGGTTCCAACCCACCCTGAGCATCATCAAAAACGCAAAAGGGGCGTTCAAGAGTGCTGCGAGTGTAATCTTCTTTAACGAAAAACGCAGGTGAGGACGCGGCTTGGCAACCATCGTGAAGGGAATCGGACCAAAGTAGAGAGTCGACAACTTTTCGAGGTTTACGTAGGCGCGTCCGAAAACGCGTTCAAGAAGCGAATCTTTGCGAGTTTCTGCCTGTGTGAGAGGCTGATTTGCAAAACTGCGGTAGCCGAGAGTTTGCAGCGCATTACCGAAAGCATTGCGCGGAGAAAAAGCCTTTCTCCACAAACTGAAAGTCAGGTAACTGGGAAACCCGGTCCATTCTGCAAACGTTTGTCCGTCCCAGACAGGGTTGTCCGGATACATGGTCCGCAGCCGCTTGATTTCATCTTCCACAGTGCGCGCCTGAGTCGACAAACTCCGCAGTGCCGTTACCGGACGTGCTTGCAGAAGCTGTACTTCAAGATTCTGGTCCAATGCCCATTCCATATCGACTTCGTAGCCGAGTATCTCGCGCACCCGTGCGCCCAGTGCGAGCACCTTTTCAAAATTGAATGTATCGAGCCCCTGAACAGTGATACCGGCCCTGTTTTCTGCCGTGATGAACACTGGTGTCTTGCGGCCCGACACCAAGTCCTCACCCAAACCTTCAATCAATTCGATAATCCACGACGCGACCTTGCCGCGCGGATCTTTTGAAAAATAAACTCCAGAGAAACGCGGATTCACCATTGTCTGAATGACAACATTCATTTCACCATCGCGCGCGCGCTGCTGGGCAAAAAAATGTCTGTACGTCTGGCTGGATTCCCCATGAATAGACTCAAAACAGCGGCGCACACTCTCGCGCAGGGCGTTTTCGTCTTTGATGTTGAGAAACGACTGATTCTGGCCCGCATAGCTCAACTCGTGGGAGTCTTCTCCCAGCGCAGAACTGCGCACTGCAACAACAGGCCGCCCTCGTTCGTGCCACCAACGGAGGACTGTTCCCCATTCCGATTCATCAGCAGGAAAGCTCGTGAGGATGCCACCCGCCGGAACGGGAAAACCCTGTGAAGCCAGCAAGCCCAGAACAGCACCTTTGCCGCCCAGCCGACCGTCGTGTGCGGAAACTCGTTCAAACGGAATAAACAATGCATCCTCCCTTGCTGACTGCATCCGCCGGCAGGAGCCTGCAATAAAAACCCGGCGGACAATTCAACACATTTAACTCATATACGACCACATGCGTCCGACAATCGCATGTGCGGCTTCAATTTCTTCGACAACAACATCCGTCGCGCCAGCTTTGATAAGTTTGTCGCGGTCCATGACATAATGAGTGCGAACCAATATGGGAAGATGAGGCGCCACGCTGCGCGCTGAATCCAAAATCCTGTAAACGGCCTGCGGATCATTGATCATAATCAGCATCAATTTGGCGGACTGCAGATGCGCGTGCTTGAGTGCCTCGGGGCTGGACGCATCACCGTAAAAAACCGGAGTGTGCTTCGTTTTTCCGTGACGCACATTTTTTGAATTCAGCTCAATGGCGATGAACGGAACCGAGCGTCCCTGCAGCTCTTCGGCGCAGCGTTGTCCGGCAACACCGTATCCAACAAGAACCACGTGCTCATTCAAAGAAATATTGGCATGTGAGCGATCCAGCGAATCGACCCCGCGCACACCGAGCAAACGCTCAAGCGGCGCAAGAATGCGCTCGCCGGCTAAAAAATGCGGAGCAAGCTTGAGCAGCACCGGAGTCACACAGATGCTCATGACCCCAGCTGTGAGCACGGGCTGCACTTCGGCTTGCGAAACGAGCTTGCTTTCAACGGCGACCTGCGTGAGCACGAAACCAAACTCTCCGAACTGTGCCAGCCCGACACCGGCAAGCCAAGCCACTCGCGCCGGAAAACGCATAAACATTGCAGAAAGAGTCGCAAGCAAACCTTTGAGCAAAAGAAAGCCCGCGAGCAAAAGTGCCACAACAAGCGGCTGCTCAATGAGCAGACGATAATCAAAAAGCATGCCCAGTGAGACAAAGAACAAACTCAAGAATGCATCACGGAGCGGAAGCACATCGCCCATAGCACGATGGCCATACTCGGTGTCAGCAACAATCATTCCCGAAAGGAAGGCACCCAAGGCAATCGACAATCCGGCCTGTTCGGAGAGCCACGCAGTTCCGAGACACAAACAAATCACCGTCAGCAAAAATATCTCGCGGCTCTGGCTGGCATCAACCCAAGCAAAAATACGCGGAACGATAAAACGTGAGATCACAAATGTGGACGTGATCATCGCAGCGGCTTTCAGCAATGCAATCGAAATCGCAATTGTCCCGTCTGCAAATGTTTGCCCCCCGACCAGCAATGGCACGATCAAAACCATGGGCACGACGCAGATGTCTTGAAAGATGAGAGTCCCAATGATGAAGCGGCCATGCGGAGCATCGCTTTCGCCGCGGTCAGCCAAAACCCGCAGCACCACAGCCGTGCTCGAAAGGGCAAACAAAAAACCGTAAAAGACGCTTTGCCCCTGCGAAACTCCAAAGCTTCGGGCAATCAGATAAGCAACCAACAGGGTCAGAATGACCTGAGCCAGACCACCAAGCGCTGCCTGACGGAAAATATCGCGGATTTTCTGCAGTGAAAATTCAAGACCGATGGTGAAAAGAAGAAGAACGACTCCCACACCGGAAAGTTTCTCAATAAACTCCTGCGAACGGACCCACGCAAACCCCTGCGGCCCGAGCAGCGCTCCTGCAACAAGAAAACCAGCGATGGTGGGGACGCGCAACCGGTTCAACAGCAACGCAACTGTCGCAGACACTGTTGCCACAACAACAAGATCGCCCAAAAAGGGAAACGCTTCCACTGTTGCCTCCGGTTGCACCTACACAAGCGCATTTATAGTACCCCTGCAACCGTGCGAAGTCACGGGCAGACTTGGAATTTTCACTTCTTTAATGTGCTTATCTAAGGGCAGTAGAGGTGTCTGTCATAAGCCAATCCACGGGTGTCTGCCCGCAGGCCGACAAAAACTCATTGGCTTTGGAAAAGTGTCCGCAGCCAAAGAATCCGCGGTGTGCCGAAAGCGGCGACGGATGAGCAGCTTTCAAAACGCAGTGGCTGGTGTTTGTAATCAGAGCTTCCTTTTTGTGAGCAGGTGCTCCCCAGAGCATAAAAACGACAGGTTCACTGCGTCGGTTGAGCGCACTGACAACGGATTCCGTAAAATCCTCCCAGCCCTGTCCGCGGTGCGAAAATGCCTCGCCTGCACGCACAGTCAGAACCGTATTGAGGAGCAAAACTCCCTGTTCAGCCCACCCCTCAAGAGTGCTTCCGCGCGGAGCCTGCGTTCGCAGGTCCGAGGCAACTTCCTTAAAGATGTTCTTCAACGATGGTGGTAACTTGATGCCCTGATGAACAGCAAATGCAAGCCCATTGGCCTGCGACTCACCGTGGTAGGGATCCTGCCCGAGAATAACAACCCTGACTTTTGAATAATCAACGAGACGGAGTGCACGGAAGGTATCCTCTCGGGGCGGATAAATGACTGCCGAGGAATTCCATTCTTGGGCGAGGAAATTTTTCAATTTTTGCAATTCGGGCGTGAGAAAAACCCCGCCAAGGACGTCTTGCCATCCTTGAGCGAGGCTTTTAGGGGAAATGATATCGTCCGCGTTCAATTTCAGCCGCATATATTAGGGGTTTTCGCGCTTCCAACGATAGAGCGTATCGAAAACGAAAGCGTCGATCAGATTAGCACCGTTGCGCTCGCTGTCGGTGGTGTAATAACCGCCGGAAGCACCGTAAGTGTGAACTGCGCGAATGCTGCGGTAGCTGGGTGCAATGTATTTCCACATCATGGAGCCGCTGTGGCCGGGGTATGTGTCGCATGTGTGGGAAATCATGTCGCGCGAGTAGTCGAACGGTACGTTGGTGCAGTAGGAGCGCCACTCGGTTCCGTATGGCTTGTCTGCAGGGTAGCCCGACAAGTTCAGGTTGATGGATCTGTCAGCCGTATTGTAGCCGTATCCCATCCAACCAATTTTGTTGCCGACTGGCTCAGCCAAAACGATCATCGCCCAGTCGTAATCGCTGTTGTGATACTTGGTCCAGCCTTTTTTGGTCAGCGCAATTGCCCATGGGATGCGTCCATACGGGCGGGTTGAACCGTTTTGAGCCGGTGAGAAATCGATGTTGCTATTCCATGTGTCGGTGTCTGTGTCGTAAACGCAATGTGCGGCTGTCAACACATGACGCGGACCGATGAGTGTTCCTGAGCAACCGAGCTCGAGGCGGCCAATCGTCCGGAATGGATACACGGTAGTGCCAGTCACCTGAGTGCGGGAGTCGGCTCCCAACACACTTTCCAGAGCGTCATCGCTGTTCTCGTCGTTTGGAACAGGTCCCGGAATCGGACGCGGCAGACGTCCACCCGGAGGCAGCGGCTGAGGGTTGTCGATCTTGATGCCATCTTGCGTTGGGATACCAGATGGCTCTTTGCCTGGAATACGGCCGATGCTCGGATCAAATGCATCTTCGTATCCAAGGAGAATTTTTGAAATAGCGCGCAGCTCTTCAGCAGACATCGTCTTGCTCAACTCGTAGCCAGTTGAGGTCACCGCAACAAGTTCGTTCATGTCGACGAATTCTTTTTCGTCACGGGGCTTGGCACTCGTAATGCGGGTTGGCTCGGTGACGTTGTCCCGCTGGATAAACTTTGCTGGCTGATTGTAACGGTAACCGAACTTCATCAGCTGACGGGCAAGTTTGTCTTCGGTCGGATTCGCAGTCGTCACAGCCGAAACAGAGAAAGCACCAATTCCCAAAAACACAGCAACAGACCTTAACGCACGCATAGAGGCTCCTCGGCAGGTTAATCAGTTGACGGGTACAGATTTGAGGTGTGCCTACCGTCTGGTCATCATCTTGTCAAACGGACGTGTACAAACCTGAGTTGCAAATAGACAGAATTACAAGTCAACCTTAAGCTCAAAAGAGCGAAGCAAAGTTACGCAAAACAAATCGAAGACGCACTTTCGCCGAGGCGCCGCATGCTCAAACTCATCTCGCCTGATTTTGTTTACCACAACAAATTAGGCATTCATGAAAAAATCAAAAGTAAACTATTCGCAGATGCACTTAGAACATGTGTCAACAAGGCGGACGACTGGAATTGTGAGGTGCTCACCTCGCGCGGAGCAAGGGATGTAGATTACGGAGAGTTTCTATCGGCCTTCAAGCCGATTGTCGCGGACATGTGCTCGGCTATCGAGACACGCGGCAACGTCGAATTGCGCATCGAATCCATTTGGATGAATCTCTACAACAAGGGCTCATGGCAGGAGCTGCACCATCATGCAACTCCGTTCAACAATCTGTCGTTCGTCTACTTCCTAAACTACAATCCACAAACAGACGGGCATTTCTTTTTCCTCAATGAACGCTCCAGCCACTATTCCGCAGCGGGTTTGCACAATGTGTTCAAACTCAGCGAGAACCTCAACATTGGCGAACTCAACCCATTCCCAGTTCAAGAGGGTGACGTCATAGTCTTCCCTAGCCATCTGCGACATGGGGTGACCATGCAGCGTGAAAACACCAACCGCTGCACACTGTCCGGAAATCTATTTATACTTCCGCAAGCGATGTCCTGACGTGCACCGGTTTGGTCAGTTCATCGGCATAGACTATTCAGGCGCAAAAGGCCCGAATCATTCTCTGACGGGCCTTAGAGTCTTCAGTGCACGAGGCTCAGGCGCACCTCAGCAAATCTTTTCTGATACGGCAAACGCAGGTGCACTTTGGAGTCGGGCACAGCTTGCTGAATGGCTCAGCGAGACTCTTATAAAAGCTCAAGAGCCTTGTCTTGTTGGCATAGATCATGCGTTCTCATTCCCGGAAATCTATTTCAGCCATTACCGACTCGAAAACAACTGGGACTCTTTTTTGGATGACTTTTGCTTGCACTGGCCCTCCGACGAAAAGGGATCAACGGTCCGCGAACTGCTTTTGTACAACCGCACACACGCTGAGGGCCGCATAGGTCAATCGCGGTGGCGGCGCTTGACAGAGCAGCATTCAAAGGGGGCGAAGTCAGTCTTTCATTTTTCTGTGCCCGGGTCAGTCGCTTCTTCAACGCACGCAGGAATTCCATGGCTCCGCTGGCTGCGACGGCACCCAGCGTTGCAAAACAGGCTCCACTTCTGGCCTTTTGACGGCTGGATACCTGAGTTGCACACTCACGTCATTTCGGAGGTTTATCCATCAATCTGGAATAAGCAGTTCGAAAATAAGCAAAAAAGTCAAGATGAGCACGATGCATGGACTGTTTGCCGCGCCCTTCAGCTCGAATTTTCTGGAACTCAAGAAAGCCACTGGTTCACACCGCATCATTGGAAAAACCACAGACTCAACGAGAGCCAACTGAGTATTGCGCGCTTCGAAGGCTGGATTCTCGGACTAGAATAACCTTTACCCCAAATACAAACCGCAGCAATTCTCGACATCTGTCTCGATCATTCAAGCTCGAGATAATCTTCTCCGACAAGTATTTTGAAAGTTGTGTGTCAACAACTTCATAAAGGAGAAAGAATGATTCTTAGCAAGCAAGTCAAGTCTGTCCTCTTGTCTGTCGCATTTGTTTTTCTTGCAGCGTGCGGAAATAGCAAAAACAGCAACTTGAGCGCACAAAGCGCAGATGAAGTTTCTGTAGGCGAGGATTTGCTGTCAGAACTGGCCAGCGATGAAGAATTGGCATCACTTGGTCTCAAAAAGAAGCCTGTTGGACAAGTTGCCAAAGATAAAATTGCAGCAGGGAAAAAACAATCTGCCAGTGCTGCGAAGCGAGCAGCAAACGTTCAGAAGGCATTAGCTGATTTGCGTGCAGCACGAGCGCTACCGAGCAAAGGCCTTCTGCAGGCAAAAGCAAAATGCGACTCGCTTTCATCAGCAGTGGTTTTTCTCAAGTCAACAAACAGCCCTGGCATTCGCCCGTTTGATGGCTTGCGCACCCGCTTCCGACAAGCACTGGCTGCCGAACGTGCAGCGTTGCTCCAGGTGAACGGCATTACAAGCTGCGGTAAAGTGCGCAATCTGGCAGCCTCCCTGCCTCCGACTGCACCCGTCATTCCTGCACCTTGCGACGAGGCTATTCCGGCGGTCGATCCAGCAGAACTCGCACCAATTCCTGCCAACGAGATCTGAGACTGTAGAACTGAGCACCGACGGGCCTCCGTCGGATTCGCTCGTTCCTCAAAACAACGCTCGGCCTGCCGAACATCGGCGGGCCGAGTTCGTTTTTGATTTACGAGCTCCAGCCGAGCTGCGATGACACGAAATATCAGAGGGGGTATGGCTCGTCACAAGCGGGATAAGTCGACCTATTTACAAGCCTGAACTGCGGCTCCGGAAGCATTGCCACTCGCGATATCAGACTCTGAACTCACCTCAGGAAGTGGAGTGATGCTGGACCCACCTGATGTCGGCTCACCATCCAGCGTCGAGAGAGTGGCTACTGGCAGAATTCCAAAGACCGTCAATAGCGAACCACTGTCCGATTTAATCAACTTCAGACGGTCTTTTCCATTTTCAAAATTCAACATAATCGCCTGTGAATTGTACTTTTCGCTACTCAATTGTCCGAGCGAAGGATTGATGGCGGAAACAGCTCCCCAAGAGAGCCCAGTCTGATCAGATTTATCGTTGTACGACAAAGAGAAATAAGACTCTGGCCCGACTCCAAACAAACCTTTTGCAGAGGAGCCGGGAATCGTCTGCGGCACGCCGCCCTTCACCCAACGGTTCCAAATCAGCCGCGACAGTTTCTCGATGTCGCAAACACTTTTGGCGTCGGTCATGTTGAGATCGATTTCTCCGATCGTCGAAAACGAACAAGCGATCACCGATTGATGGAGTTGTGCAAGCTCCGTGGGCGTTGCTATCGCTGCATCTGCGACAGCAGAGACAGCAGCGTATTCGCTTGGAAACGACTCTCTCAAACTCTTCAATATATCATCCCTGTAATCGCACAATGTTCTTGGTTCGATATCGCCACTTGCATCCCTCGGTTGTTGATCATCCGGAAGCGAACAGTGCTTTGGGTTCAGCCAGTAACCTATCCGTCGCAGGTGAGCGGGAACCTTTCCGGTAAACTGTCCAGTTTTCTCGCGCAGCCTCAGGACAGTCTTTTCACGTTCGTTCAATCCATTAAAAATAGCAGTTGAATGGGAGAGATTGGAATCGAATATTGTTTTCCACAGACTCTGGTACTTGGGTTGCACAGCAATTTTGCCCACCAGCATGCGCAGTTCGTTCTTAGAGAAACATGCAATATTCTTTGTTCCTTGACCCATTTCCTGCGCAAATAATGCCGTCTGGTTTTTGCAGGGCTCAACGCTATTCTCCGTTGCAGCAAAACTCCACCGACTCTTCTCAGAGGGAATCAGGTCCAACATCGGATCGTAACGCTGTGCCAACCTGTTGAGATTCAACAAACCGTCGAATTCGATGGCGACTGGAAAGTATCCACCTTTGTGGTAAATCTGAAGAGTGTAACTTGAGTTTTTGAAATCATCGGATGCAACCGGAAACAGACAGTGGGTTGCCGTATACACCTGAAGTCTGCTTGAATCTTCGCTTTCGGGTTTGAATTTCATAGTGCAGCGGCGGGTTTTCTCCTCGCCCTGTGGATTGTCCACTCGAACGTCGAGATATCCCACACCAAGAACTTCATCCTGAGCTGTCAAATCCAGAGTAGCAGGTTTGCTTGTTGGCGAAGTCTCACTTGTTTTCTTGCACGGAACAACTGCAACTGGCGCCTGACTACTGCAGCCACACAGCAGCGCGTAGCTCAGAACAGAAAATGTTCCCAAATTTTGTATGCTTGCCTTACTTCGCTTCATCATATGTGAACTTATCGGAAACACGACTCTAAAAAATCAACTCAATCTCATCCAAAGCAAGCACAGCGACGCGTGCGTTCAAATGCTGGTCGACCGGATTCAAGCTCAACCGCTCTGAAACAGTTAAATTAAGCAAATGTAAAGTCAGATGATGACAGTGTTTTTCGGTTTAATTAACAAATTTTATCAATTACTCCGATAATATTTTGATGGTTTTTTGCAAATTCAAAGGAAAATAAAATGAAGTTTGTAAAATATTTCTTGCTGTCATCGGCTTTCGCAATGACCTCCTGCGGCAAAACAAACGACAGCGAAACGGCAGGCTGGGGCGTCAAAGCTGCGGCGTTTACCTCGAACGTCGTGAACGTCTGCTGGGAAAATAGAAGCCAATCCGACTTGGACCTCAAACCACTGAGAGCCATTTACTCGCGGTTTGCTCAATCGCAATTTGCAAGAACCCGCCTTTCGCTGGTGGGATGGAGCGACTGCGGAAACCCTGGCAAGACAAACGAAATTAGGATTACTTGGTGGGATGTAGGCGAGGAAACTCCGGAAACTAACGGTCAGAGCGATATTGGACGACTCAAAATTCCTGGTTACAAGTCAGAGTTATTCAAGCTCCCGCAGATTGTGCCTTCCAAGTTTAAGGCAGCACCAACCTTGGCACTTAACAGCCACAGTCTCGTTACATTTGCAAAGTCTCTCGGTGAAAATGCCGCCATTGACACAATGGCTTCAACCCTACTGCATGAACTCGGCCACGCCGTGGGGCTCTTGCACGAACACGCGCACCCAAACAAACCGCAAAACGGATGCGAAATTCCAACTGAAGATTTTCAGACGCACATGAGACTTTGGGCGAACGTCGACGCCCTGCAGGCCCTTTATGACAACGCGGTAGGAACACAGGAATATGATCCGCGCTCAGTGATGAATTATTGTCATTTAAGAAACAATCGTGGCCGTCTTGTTACGCTGAGCAACGCTGACGTTGAAACAATCAACGCGCTCTATTCGAGGGGTGGGTTGCCGCCTCCCCCGAAACCATCACAGCCATCACAGCCTTCGCAGCCTTCGCAGCCTTCGCAGCCTTCGCAGCCCGCTCCGGTCTTTTCGGCCATTGCACCGGCAGGTGCATGTCAGGCAGCGGCAGCTGTTGACGACTGGCTGCCTCAGCTGGTCTTTGCAAACGGTCAGCCAGTCTTCGTTTGCGAAGACATCATGAAACTCGGATATGCCCCAGTGATTGCTTGTCGCAATTCATTCGACACCAAATCCTGCACAGTCACAATGTATGAGTACATCCGGGGTCAATTTGTGAAAAACAGATATCTGTAACGCGTTACTGAGCTAGCTCAAGCCAGATCTCATTGCGCCTGAGAAACCACAGCTGCCAAGGCGAATTGAATCTGGCGAACGAAGGCTCGCCTTTTTCTTTGAGATTTTCGCGAGCCAATGCCGCTTTAAATAAAGCCAATTTCTCGTTGAAGCGCTTCTCCGACCACGACCCCGAATATGTATAAACGGCCAGCCGACGCGCTGGAATTTCTTTGATGACGACGCGCGGATCGTTGGGAACGGGAAGGGTCTGCATGGTGTATTTGGCCGGCATGGTAAATTGCACCGTGTAGCCGTTCTCGCCACCCGACTGAATTACGGGTGCGGTCATTGCGATTTTTTCAGACTGCGCGGGCTTTTGTATAACCGGCGATGTCATGCTGATTTCGCTCTTTGCCGAATTGTTGCCAAAAATAAAATCTGCCAGAACGCGGAATGCCTTATTACCAGCGTCAGCAAACTCTTCTTTAACCTCTGTTTGTGCGACCAGAATGGGTCCATAAGAACGGACCTCAAATTCTTTGTAAACCGTTTTCTCGATCACGACAGGTTCCTCAATGGCTGAAGCCTGTGTCACATACAAGAGTACGGCCGCGACGCTCGAAACTATGACCGAGAATTTCATGTTGAATCCCTTGTTTTAAAACATTCATCAGGCACAAATGAACGACCAATGGCTGAAATAGTAAAATTGACGGAAAAAAAACTCTGCAATTATCGTAACAGAGCGATCAAAAAAATCCCCGAGGGATTTCTCCCTCGGGGATTCAGAATAAAAAGGCTGCACCGAGCTACTCTCCCACAGTTAAAACTGCAGTACCATTGCCGCAGGCGGGCTTGACTTCGGAGTTCGG
>JBDLRP010000043.1:0-31476 GCA_039799905.1 Pseudomonadota bacterium
TGCCGATTCTTTCGCCGGCTGAAATGCTCAGTGACAGCCGTTCCAAAACAGGCGGCAACTCCTTGCGGTAGCGGAGCGTGAGCTGCCGGAATTCAACAGTTCCCGTTGCCGGCCACTGAGCGGGCGGATTTTGTCCGGCCCATTTTTCGCTCTCAGTGTCCGCATAGTGGGTGACCCGCTCGATGGCGTTCATGCTGCTTTCCAATTCACTGACCATTCGCACGGCCCAATTGAGCGCGCCTGTGACAAGAAGCGCATAGGTGATCGACACGCCTGCGAAAGCCGTTGTCATTTTGCCATGCAACAGAAGTGCCGACGCAGCAGTGCAGCCAATCAACAAGGAGCCGATAAACTCGAGTCGGGTACCAAGCCAGCGGTTGAGAGAGATCATTGTGTAGAAAGCTCGCTGATTGCCCTCAAACCGGCGGATGCTTTCGCGCACGAAGACGCTCTCCCGATTGAACGCACGGATTGTGCTCACGCCCAGAAGTGACTCGGAGAAATGCGCATAGACGGGCGAGCGCGAAATGGACTCAAGCCTTTTGACTTCGCGTGAGGTGACACGAAAGGCATGTTGAATTTTGAAATAAATAAATGCCAAAGGAATCAGCGCGAGTATCGCCACAGGAGTGGCTAGCGTCACGATCGTGAGAGTGGCACCAATCGTGAACAGACAGCCCAGCGCTTCCATCAGTGTGTTGGGAATATGTTGGTCGATGGCTTCTGTGTCTTTACCGAATCTGTTCAAAATACGTCCGCTGGGTGTGCGTTCAAAAAATCCCATCGGCGCGCGCAGAACGCCACCGAGCAGCCGTTCGTGCAGCGATTGGGCTGCCAGCACACCGCCGCGCGCTGCCATGTGGGTGCGTAAATACGTCATGGCTGTCGCGGCGAAACCCAAAAACGCCAAGCCGGAAAGAAAAATCTCAACCGACCAGCTTTTGTGGGAAGTCCACCATGCGAGCCATGAATCGGCTCCGGCGTTGAATATTTCACGCAAAATAAACAGCGCGCCGAGTATCAAAAGCGCTCTGCCGGGGGCGAGTTCTGCGAGGTATTTCGAATAAAGCGCCTTCTCCACAGCCCCAACCTGACGCTCTTCGTCGACGACAAGTCTGCCTGCGTTGGGGTTGACGATGCGCGCCGGTGACTGGGTTGGCAGACCTGTGATGGGATGCTGCGGAGGCACCGATGAAACTGGGATTGAGTCGTCATTTACTGCAAGAATTTTTGTGGCCGAACCCTCGGCAGCATCACTGGCGAGCTCTTTCACCGCCAGTGGCGAAAGAGCCTCCAGCCGCAAGCCTGCGACTTGCAGTGTCTGCGCATCACGTTCGCGCAGTGCGTTGATCTCTTCCTTCGACAATTCACGCACAGCACCATCTTGAATCCACAAAACACGATCCGCCTTGGCGGCGTGCTCTGCGTTGTGGGTCACTAGAATGCGCGTCTTGCCCGCAAGAAGCGTGCGCAGGCAGTGTTTAAAAATGTTTTTTCCAACTTTGCTGTCGACGGCGCTCAGCGGACTGTCGAGTAAATAAATGTCGGCGTTGGAGAACACCGCCCGTGCGAGTGAAATGCGCTGTTTCTGGCCACCCGACAGATTGACGCCACGTTCGCCGATTTCAGTTTCGTCGCCCTGCGCCAGCTGCGACAAATCATCCTCAAGAGCGCACGCAGCAATCGTATTGCGATACAAAAATTCGTTTTCAGTGTGACCGAATGTTATGTTTTCGCGCACCGTGCCGTTGAGAATCCAGGGCAGCTGCGAAACGAAGGCAAAGCGTCCGTGCGAACTCACCAAACTATGCGAGTTCTCAAGTTCATTCATGAGCGTTTGCAGAAAACTGCTTTTGCCGCCGCCCACAGGACCGAGAACGACGATGAACTCGCCGCTGCGGATGTTCATATCGGGCAGCTGCAGATGCGCCGACTGGCCGCCCCAGTGAACGCTGCCGGCGCGCATGCAAATTGCTCCGACGGGCAACGCCGCGTCGCTATTTTTTTGCGGCAGCTCGTCGCGCGCAAGAAAAGATTCGATGCGGCTAGTTGCGATGTTGGCGTCGATGTATCCGGAGAATGTCATCGGCAGCTGCGACATAATCGGCCTGAGGATACCGAAAAATGCGAGAGCGCTGAAGACGTCTTCCACGTTCAGGGTTTGACCCGCGAGCAGCCGTGCGCTGAAAGTGGCAAGTCCGACGAGGATTGGTGTGCTGAGAAACAATATATTGACCAGCGCATTTTCACGGGCAAGGCTGTGCAATTCGAGTAGCTCTTGCCCGCGGATTTTTCCTATCCGTGAGAGGAAGCTTTTTTCCCATGCATAAAATTTGATGACGCGGATGCCATTGAGAATTTCGCTCATCAGGCTGACGCGGCGATCGCTGTGTTCCATGAGCCGGCGTCTGCCGGACATCATCTTTTTTGCACGCCGGGATGAAAAATAAAGCATAACCGCCATCATCGCGAGGCCCGCGAGTGTTGCCGGACCCATAATGTAAAAAAGCGCGCTGATGATGACGATCGTTTGCACGGGAAGCACCCAAGCGGAGTGCAGCATGCTTGCAACGTTGTAAACGCGCGCCGCGTCGTTGGCCATCAGATTGACGATTTCGCCGGTGCTCGACTGTGAACGCGAGCGATGGCTGAGTTGCAGAGCTTTTTGGTAGATTGCAACCACCAGTCCAGCGCGAATCCGCATGCCGAGCTTGAGTGACGCATGATACACGTGATGAATGCTGATGTTCGCAGCCAATGCGGTAGTCGCCAGTGCTGCGGCAAGCAGCCAGCCTGTGCGACCGATGGGAGTTGTTCGGTTGAGCGTTTGTAGCAGTTCGCGGATGATCAGCGGATTTGCAGTCACACAAATCAGGTTGAAAAACGCAAGACAGCTGATTTTGAAAAAAGTTCTCTTGTGCAGTGCCCAGAGAGTTGCAATCACCGGACGGCGTTGCGTGCCGGCGTTACTTTTGAATGCCGTTGCGAACGCCTCACCGCACATTGCAGAGTCTTCGGCTTTGTTGAGCTTCAGAAGATGCTCATCAGCGATGTGCTGTTTTTTTCCGATCTCGATCAGCGGCGAGACCCAATGGAAAAAAATATGCCGATACCAGGGGCTGTGTTCTTCCTGCGGCTGGTGCATTGTTGGGAACCTTCAGGCTTGTGCAAACGGAGTCAGGGTGCGCGCCCACGTTACTAACCCGTTCCACCCCTCGGGGCCAAATCTTTTTCCGTGCTGTAGCGCATTTTGACGCATGGCTGGCAGGACGTCCGGTTGGTTGCAGAGTACCAGCGCTTTGGTGAGTGTCTCGGCGAGCTTTGCGGTGCTGCCGTTTTGATACAGAAGTGCGCAGCTGCCGGGAAGTACCTCTGCCAATGCGCCCGCATCGCTGCTCACCAGCGGTGTCCCCTGTTGCAAAAATTCGACCGCCACGCGGCAAATCACTTCACTGCCAAGGCTCGGAATCAAGCCGAAGCTCGATTGTCTCATCCATAGTGCAACGTTGCGGACACGCTCGTCGATAATCAACAGACGCAATCTTTTTTCAGGAACTTCAATCAATCGGCTTTTCTCGGTGAGTTTTTGCTCGCGCACGGCAAAAACGGCGCATGCATGTTCGACAAGCGATTCGGCTGAAACATTCTGCGATTCGCCGATGAAAACCACCTGCAGCCATTGTTCTTTTCGCAAATAAGGCGAAAAGTCGGCCAAAAAAAGCGCATCGATAGTCTCTTTGTGTCCTTTGACAGGATCGTAGCGTCCGACGACAGTGAAGGTCGGATGCGAGAAATCAATCGAATATTGGCGCGAAACTGCGACCTGCTGAGCGGGTGCTGACAGTTCGATGACCGGTTGTGCGAGCTTGGCGGTGCAATACGGATGTACCAATTTCATGGTCTCGGGCAGGCTGAACGGTGTTCGTTTTTGAACAACTTGTGCGACGAACGCCACGCCCGAAACTCCACTTTTGTAGACCCATTTGTTGAGCGCGCTCGCCTTGACCGGATTCGCCTGCCCGCGCACACGCACCAATCGCGTCGAAGCCCATAACTTCTTGTGGAGCAGGCGGTGAAGTGCGCACAGTGTGTGTTCACGACCCTCAAACACCCACACCACCGAAGGCTTGTGGGATTTGACGAGTTCGCCGACCGCATGCCAAGTCACCAAAAATCTCGTCAATGAAAATGGAAAGAGCGGAATTGCGTTTGTTGGCAGCGAGATCTGCGCAGCCTTGCGAAGGGCAATGCTTCCCGCTGGCGCGCAGTACAGAACTTTGCTTGTTTGACGCGACGAAACGTACTGCGCCAGCTGCAAGCTGTAGTCTGTGACCGCAGAAAACCACGGGTTTGAATTGAGAACTATCTGGAAATCCATTCGCCTGCGCCAACTTTCCTGAAAACAAGAACAATGTTGGACGAGATATTGCCACGCTCTTCCTCGCTGACAAGGGTTTGAACGGGAGCAGGCTTGGATGAATGTGAAGAAAGTGTGCCCAAGTCATAGCTTTTTGCTTCGTGCGCAATAAGCTGCAGGCCTTCTTTTTCTGCCCAATTGAGCACATCGTTCACGCCTAGCGGATGATCCGAGGGGTGCAAGAAGGCGTCGGCGATGCGTGCGAGTGAAAAGCCTACGTAGCGGAATCTGAGCGAAAGCGTTTTACGGGCAAGAAGGGGAATGCTCATCCGCCAAAGCAGAAGCTTCAAGCTGGTCAAAAAAAGCGAGTACTTGGCGAAGCGACCGATTGCTGCGCTTTGTTCATCACTTTGTGGCGCACTTTGACCCATTCCCCACAAGCTCAAGAATTTCTTCTGCAACCCGCGCTCCAAACGTCGTCCGGTGCGTGAATAAATCATCAACCGCAGGGTCCCGTCGAGTTCGAGCGATTGCGCCATGGCGCTCATCATTTTTTGCGGCTGCGGCTGGTGGTGCAATACGCCGAAGCATTGGATGTGCGAAAATAGACCTTCTTCGCCCAAGGCGGCGCAGGCGTCGCCGTGAATGAGGCGTACAGGCCGGAGCCGGTGCCAGCCGATTTTTCGCTGTGCGCGACGGAGTGATTTCAAACTGAGGTCGATTCCGACGATCGGATTGTGCGGATGTAGAAGGCGAAAGAGCAACGGTTCGTCGGTGCCGCAACCGACGAGCGCGATTTTTTTGTTGTTGGCGAACGCATGTCGGACGTCGCGCAAGTGCAGGTCTGCAATCGCTGCAGCACCCATTGATGCACCTTTTTCAGCGAGAATCCTGGCAAATCCGGCATGGGATTCGATGCTGCCCTCGGGGTCCGGCCGCAAAAAAAACGGCCTGTTTGGATAGGGGAACAGTTCATAGAAAAACTGCATCCTGTCCAGAAAGCCGCTGGCAGTTGAAAGTTCTGAATTTATTGAATCTTCGAGAGCACGCATGATGAGATCCCACCAATCCCCATGCTCAGTTTGCCGCAAATCAGTCCGTTTGGCGCTTCCAATGTCACTGGCTTGTCTGTTGCCAGCTGTCGACCCACGTCGCGGATGCTCGGATGAACGCGGTCGGCTGCAATTCCCGAGCCGATGAGGGTGTAGGTTTTGCCGTTTTTGCGAGTTGTCAGAAGTTGTGCGGTGAGTTCCCATCCGCCGCAGGTGGACATGCCGTGTCCGAAAATTCCTTTGCGGGCCGTGACAACCGTTGATGCAGGCAAATTGTCGATGAGCTTGAACTCAGACCAATCCCCTGGCGTACCGGTTGCGTGCATGTCCCACGTGTGGACATCCTGAGGCGAAATGCCAGCTTGGGTAAATGCATCGCGTATGCACAGCTTGGGCCCTTCCATTGACGGCGTGATGATGTGCTCGGCATCAGAGCTGAGCCCCACACCCATGATTTCAACGCCCAACGACTTTTGTCCGAGTTTTTCCATCACGTCATCGGCGGCAAGTATCCAAGTGCATGCACCTCCGGCCACGTGCGTGCCGCGCAAGTTGCACAATGGCACACCTACATCGCAGCCGGCTGCAAGCACTTTGGCTGCATTGAAACCAGCAACGAGTTCAGGCGGCGGGGCAAGGTCGGTGGTGCCGATGATCGCCGCGTCGTAATCGCCGCAGCGGATGCCGTCGAGGGCCTGCCGCAGTACCAAACCGAAAGTTGCGCACGCACCAATCGATGCAAACGAAACTCCGTGAATTCCGTGCAGCATCGAAACCTGCGCGGCCGGCGCGTTGGGCAGATTCCACAGCATATTGGCATTCACCGCTTCCCAAGGTGGCAGCGGATGTTTCCACTTATCTTGAAGTGCCTTTTTCGCTTTCGCTTTGGCTCGGATGACGTTCAGTTTGTCGTTGGCAACGTCGGCGCCGATTGTAATCGACTCCATTTCATTGAACTCGCGCAGGTAATCCTGCAAGCCGTCGGACTTCTTACACCAATATGAATTCCAAGATTCCCATGCGGCAGCGCGTTCGGGGCTGTCGATTTCGAGTGTGGTCGGTGAAACGGGTGCCTCGGCATCGACGCGCGTGCCGTTGATGTGTTGTGCCAGCGGTTTGCAGCGTTCGGGGTGGGCCCAAAACTTGTGCCATGCGCGTTCTGCGGCTTTGTATTCGTCATGGCCGTTGAAGTAGGCTTGAATGTCGCCAAATCCGCTGCCGTAGCAAACGTAAACCCGCGGGTCGATCTTCTTGAGCGCCTGCTCGAGACCGGGGTTGCTTTCCAGCGCGTCAATCGACGTCCCAATCGCCATGCGCACATGCGACAGGCCTTTATCGGAAAGCTGTGAGAATTTGTTGGGGGCGTGCCGTTGAGTGATCCAGTCGCGATAGACTTCAAAATCAAATTTCGGCTTTCCTACGAGGAACGCGCCCTGAAGCTCTTCGATGGGGCTGAGGGCGGGCTTGCCTTCCTGAACCAACGCGAGGAATTCCCGCAAGTTGGCGGCCCCCGGTGAAACGATTCCGACTCCGTAGAGCGAAACCTTGCGTTTTGTTTTGGATTGTCCGCTAGTTCCCGTTGCAGAATGAAAAGCCGAAGTTGCAGCCACCCGTCAGACCCTCCGTACGGCCGCGCTCGGGCAGGACTCCCGTGTGGGCGCGGCATCGACATTCTAAGTGCTCAAAGTCCTGAAAAACGTCTGGAGTTCATGCCTGATTTCAGAGGGTCGGGCAAGCAGAGAGGTCTTGACTAATGGGGCCTGACTGGTTAAAGCCTCGCCAACCGTCGTGGTGGCTGTAGTCAAGCGGTTAAGACAATGGATTGTGATTCCATCATGCGCGGGTTCAAATCCCGTCAGCCACCCCATCCTTTTTAGTCTCAAGTACACCCAGGCAACCAGCTCCGCACTTGGTGCTAGTTTTTATTCACAGAGTCGACTGTCGGATTCGTGCATTCAGTTATTTAAACTCCGCTCGCCTCGCTTCAGTGTTTTGGACCTCTCATAGTTTCGAGAAGCGAATTGCCGCACACATAAAGCGATATCCATGAACCGTGCAGAAGATTCCTGCAACGACGAGGCCGACGAGTTCAAGGCCATTATTGGGGTCCATAGGGTTTCTCCTTGCTTGCCAATTGGGCGCGTTCCAAAGATTCAATAACAAGAGTCAGCCCCCAAAAAAGCATTCCAAATAAAGAAACAAACATACTTGCAAGTGGGATCACGGGAGTGGTTCCTTTCTTCTTGTCACCTTGGAGGGGTCACACTTCACACCCTGCTTAGCCAACATGGCGCACATGTTTGTAACGATCTCTAAGTCATCTTCTGTGCTGTCACAGGGGATGTGGTTAAGCACAAAGCTGGCGATTGGTGCGACGACCGATACTGTAAATCCGAAAGCAACCTTGGCCTGCATTGGCAGTGGTGCTCCTAGAGCACAAATTCCCAGCGTGACTTGTGTTGCTTCAATGCCAGCTCGGAATGCACGTTGGGTGCGGCAGCTCATTGCCTCCCAATCCTCAACAAACGACAACGGTGCGTCGCGGCATTCTTCCACTTTGACAACTTGGTATGAGCCACCGGAGTTATCGGAGTAGGTTTCTCCCGGGAAAATTCCAGGATTTGCGCTGGCGGTTCCTGCAAAACATAAAATGGATATTAGTGCTGAAATTCTGAGGTACTTTGTCATCTCTGCACATCCTCAATGACAATTTGCCCTTGCTTGTTGAAGCGCCAAGTCATCGACTTCGCGTCCTTGGGATAGTGAGCGACAGCCTTGGTAAAGAGCCTGTGAAGCGCGGCATCGTCATTCGACATCGCCCCCTTTTCTGTCACGGCATGTTCAGTGCTCCACTCTCCACACACCTGAGTGCAGTCTTGGGACCATGCCGTGCAGCTGCCGTACTCATCCTGCTGTGTGCAGGTATTGGTGCATTGGGTGACCCATCGTGTACAGGTGGCCGCACTGGCCGAGGATAATGCTAAAAAAGCGCAGCCTAATGTGGCGGGCAGCGCAAGAATCATTCTTTGAATCACAATTTTTTTTCCTCTGCGCTCCATTGCGCGGGGATACTTGAGCAAGTTAAGTGCCAAGTTTTCCAAAACAGAGAATTTTTTTATTTGGCTGCATAACTTGGGAGTGGGTCGGCTACTCAGTCTTTCCACTCCATTCTGAGCTCCATTTCACAGATTCGATTGGTTGGATGTCAGCCACGAATGGCAGACATTCAGCCATGAGTCGATTTCTGATTTTTTGAATCTGTCGAGCCAAGCAAATGTTTGAATTTTACGACCGTCTGGTCATTAGTTTTGGTAATTTTGTACGTTAATTTTTAAGGAACACTGAGGCTGATGACAGGATTTGAGGGTTGCCCGTCCAACGTGGCGCTGACGGGCAGTTCAGCTGCGCCCTGTTGTTTTCGGTTCTTTTTCAGATGTGATTCGGGAGTGGAATATTCGGACTGTTAATTCAAAAAACTTTCAATTCGCCACACGTCCGACAGACCGAGTCCCGATGAGGCCCAGCCGATCCGTCCGTTTTCATCGATGAGAAACAAACTGGGCGTCATGGTGACGTCCACCGCGGAAGCTAGCAAACCGTTGGTGTCGACGAGCGCAGGAAAGCTGAAGCCGTGCTTAAGCATGTGTGCTTTGACCTCGTCCGCCGAGCCGCCGATATGCACGGCATGGACGCGTGAGGCATTGAGTTTATTTGCATTGATGGATTTTTGCAGACGATCCATCTCAAGCTTGCAGGGGCCGCACCATGTGGTCCAAAAAAGTGCGACGGTGCGCTGGCCGTCTTTGGGTGGAAAGCTGATCTTTGAATTTTCTGTTGTTTGCAATTGACGTGTGGGGAATTCCTGCTGTTCGAGCTGATAATTCTTAACAACGTCGGGCGCGCGCCGGTAAAGGACGTACGCAAAGAGCGCAAGGGTGATCAGCAGGCTCCACGGAATTTTTCCAAAAAAATCTTTCATAGCACCAAATCTTTGCCGGTGAATTTCAGTCCAGCAGTTTTTCTATGTCATCCTTCGCCACATAAAAAGTGTCATAGGCGGAACACACCGATTCACTCACCAGCTTCGAATTCGCCTTGACGACCATCTCGATCATCTTCTGGCCGCCGAGTGTGGCAGCGTTGTTGCTGGCTGCCAAGAGATATGTATCCGCAGCAAGTTTGCCGCACACTGCGTTGCCTGGTGCGCCCTTTTTGAGTCCTTTCATGGCTGCGGTGCGCCCTGTTTTAACCTTCCAGATATTTTCCCGTTTGGGCATTGCCATGACGAACGCCTTCACAGTCTCAAGTGCTTCGGTCGCTGCTTGCAGGTTGGGATACGGCTTGTCGATGGGTGGCATGGCGCTCTTCATAGGCGGGCTCATCTTTGTGTAGAGCGTGCTGGTTTGCAGGTCGCCCGGAATCGCCCAATTTCCCATTGCAAGAATGTAGCGCAGGTAGTGCAAGCCATCCGTAGTGTTGTCGCCTGTATTTGTGTAGTTGTCATGACACCCTTCGCACTGCGGCGAGACGATCACCTTTTTGACCATTGTGTCGTAGGCGTTTCTAAACTGTGGAGTCTCTGCGATGATCTGCGTGTATGCCTTCGCAAAGTTGGCACGCGGGGCCGGACCCGGCGAAGGCATTTCCCGCGTCGGCGTTGCAAGTCTGAGAATTGCATGACTCTTATCATCAGCAATCCAGATGCTGCCGTCGCTGGCCTGTGTGATTGCCACAGGTGCTCCGCGCGGGCGGTAGCGTGGTGCGTCATACCAACCACCGATCACTTCTTCCGACTCGGCTGCCGATGGAAGTTCCGGATAGCTGCGTACGAACGCTGTTGTTCCTCCCGAGTTGTCATCGTCTCGGTATGACCCCCTGCCTGAGCGGATGGGTAAAGCGGTCGCAGGGTCAGTTTTGAAAGCAATGATGCGATGGCCGGCGCTACGGTAGCCATGCAGGGGAACGAGAATTTTGTCTTTGAGCTGCGGAAACATCGAACCAGTGTAGCGGATGATGCCCAGCGGTGCGCTGTGTGGCGGAAGAAAAACAAAGGGCGCACGGTACTCCGGATTGCGCGCCGGATCGCAGACGAACGAGTATTTTGCCCATTCCTCGCTTGTTGAGTTGTAGTCGTAGCAGTAGGGCCAGCCGAAGTGCGGGATCGTTCCCAATCCCTCGAGGTCGGCTTTTCTGATGACGTTGAGTTCTTCATAGGGACGCGTCGACTCGTTGAAGTCGCGTCCGTTCTCCACTTGAATTAGGTCGCCCGCAGCGGTGAACATGAGACCCATGGAGTTGCGCAGTCCACGCGCCACAATTGAATATTGAGCATCCCATTTCTTGCTCAACGAGCCGTTGTATTTGTACTTGCGGATGACTGCACCGTGTTCACGAACATCTGTGGAACCCGCTGTGCCGAACGCAATGTCGGCTTCAAGGCATTCCTTGCCTTTGAAGTCGGAGCAATGATCCGTATAGGCGCCGATATTGACGTATGCATTGAACTGACTGTCGAAGACGAAGTGCTTGAGTGGATGCATGCTGTTCTTTTGGCCATTGCTGATCATCGCAGGTAAGCCGCTGATGGCGTCGATGACGGCACTTGCGGGAATCGGTTGTGTGCCGTTGATCGCGGAAATCGGGAACGCGCGAATCCGTCCGTCTTCTGCAAAAAATATGTGATTTTCTGGTCCGACAGTCAGCTGGTGCGGCACAGAAAGTCCGGTGAGCACCGGCGCCATGACAGTGCCGCTCGGGCTTCCGCTGCTCTTCAGATACCAAATTTTTCCGTTCTTATAATCCCAGTTGGCAAAGTCTGTGATGAGGAATTCGTTCTTGCGACCCGGAATCTCCAAAATCACGCGTGGCTGAAAGGTTGTGTCGTCGGATTGTTTGACTATGCCGACACATGTTCCACTCATCGATTCGATTCGCAACGTCGGAAATCCTCCGCAGTTGGTGTCTGCGGGGTCGAGAGCGTAACCGCTTTTAAAAACTTTTGGTGCAGCATTTTCCCGAAAGGGAATTTCGCGTGTACCGCTGGACGTGGTTTTAGTGAATTTGCATCCGGTCGTCAGGAAAAACGTCGCCGAAAATATGAGCGCGACATGAGTCGCCTGAATTCGGTAAAGCATGGTTGCAGGCCTCGCTGATGGGTCTGGGATTCCCTGATATTTAAACCCAAAGCGCGCTTTTTGAACATTGCGCACGGCCAGAAATTGTCATGTGGTGATTCGGGGAATAAAAAAATTCTGACGGTGCAGGACTTATTTTGCTTCCGTCAGAATTTTGCTGAAAAGAACTGATGATTGGTTCCTGAATGCGTCACTCGAACTGGCAGCTGCCAATTGTCGTAACCCGTTCATCTTTGCCGAGCGCGAAGGATACTTTTTTCTCTTTGAGATCGTAGGTCACCTCTGCCAACTCCTTGCTGGCCGCAAAGTCCTCATCAAAGTACGTCGACAACGTGCCGTTGCCGAGCGTGACTGTGATCTTGCCGCCGTCAGCCGAGATACTCTTGGTTATTTCTCCAGCAAGATGTTGAAAACCGGTGTCGGTGAGTGAACTGCGGTCGCCTGTCGCATAATGATAGGTTCCGGACAAATTGTCGCCCAGAATTTGCACGAAAATCGTTTCCCTGATTTGCAGCTTTTCGACCTCACTGACCTGTGAGCAGCGTGCTGTCTTTGGTGCTTTTATTTCTGATGATGGTAACGAATCGGCTGTAGCTGCAGTGTTTTTACCTACTTTTGCGCATGAAACTGAAAACATTAGGAGTGAAGAAATCAGGAGTGTCTGGCGCATGGTTTCCCCCGCATTTGATGACTGGTCGGCTTGAAGTGTTTGCCTTGCGCGGGAGGTCAGCAGGTTGCATGCCAGATTGGAGGAGTAAATTATCTTTTATTTTTCGAATGTTTTAAAAAATTGGGATTTTGTGACCCGCCTAAGGACTGTACAGTTGTCTGAATCAGCGACAACTCTTCTGACAATTATCAAAGAAAACTTAAGAAATTTCTTTTTTTTCCGATATGACGGTAACTTCGCAAAAGGGGTGAGTACATGATGCTACGACTGACGTTCGTTTTTGGATTGGCAGTTTCGAGCGTGGCGTGCAAGCAGACGGACCTCACCGCCCGGTCTGCGAGTGTGGGAGACGCAGTCAGTGGCTCTGAGCAGTGTGGAGTTGTCCAAAAGAACGGTGAAGAATTCGCGTTGCTCGACAAGAATGGCAGCCTGCGCGCACTTCAGCCGGAGGACGGCTCAACACTCAATGTTCTCAGCGATGTGGCTGCGCGAAAGGAATTCGTGTGTATCAGGGGAGATTGGAGCGGCGCAGACCCCGTGAGCGTAGTTTCGACGACAGCCATCCGCAAGCCCGTCGTGAAAACAGTCGTGACCGAAGAGTGCGGCGTCCTGATGATGAGCCCTGCGGGAAAAATCGTTCTGCAGATTGCCGGCAACAACTCTGAGAACAACGTTGATCGGGAACTCGACCCGCAGGACGGTGCGACCGAAAACCTCCTGAAACAATACGCGGCCTCGTTGACAGAAGTTTGCGTTAAGGGTGATTTTTCCGCTTCTGCATCGGCCGTTATGATAAAGTCGCAGTCCGCAATCCGAAGGCCGAAGTGAACCGCCGAGCGTGACAGGGCACTCGCATGTGGAAATATGGTGCCGAAAAAATTCGTGGATGTTGGGATTTGGACGTCCACACAGCTTTTTTGAATCATGGTTCCTACGGCGCAGTCCCGCGCCAGGTGCAAAACGAATATCACGCAGTTCAGCTTGAAATTGAAAGAAATCCGGTGCGTTTTTTGGGGCGCCTCTTGCCCGCCCGCTTGGCATCCGTGCGGGAACGTATCGCTGGTTGGCTGAGGTGTGACGCGGATGGCTTGGCATTTGTGAACAACGCGACTTCCGGCGTTGGAGCTGTGCTGAACTCGCTGCCTTTTCATGCCCTCGATGAAATTATTTTTCACAATCATGGCTACGGTTGGGTGCGTCAGGGTCTGCACAACCTTGCACGGTCGAAAGGCATCGTGATCCGCGAGGCAGCGATTAAGCCAGTACCCAGCTCCAACTCTGAAATTGTCTCTGCGTTTGCCACGCTGGTGAATGAAAAGACGCGGCTGATTGTATGTGATCATGTGACGTCGCCGACCGCACTGGTGTTTCCCGTGCGTGAGATTGTTGCACTGGCGCGTCAAGCTGGCGTGCCGGTTCTCGTCGATGGTGCACATGCACCCGCTTTACTTCCGCTCGATTTATCTTCGATTGGAGCGGATTTTTACACTGGCAATTTTCATAAGTGGCTGTGCGCACCGCGCGGCGCTGCTTTTTTGCACGTACTGCCGCGATGGCGAGAAATCATCAGGCCTCAGTCGATATGCTACTCAAGCGGCATCACACATCATGCCTACGACACGTCGTTCACGGGATATTTTGATTGGACGGGGACAAGTGATTTTGCATCATGGTTGACTGTTCCCGCCGCTCTTGATTTTCACGAAGCTTTGGATTGGCAGCGTGTTTTTTCGGAACGAAAAAGATTGCTTTGCGAGGCTCTGCAACTCTATTCTGACGCTTTTCCTTCGGCGGTCGAAAGTCTGCCGGAGGTGAATTTTCTTGCTGCGATGGTGACACTTCCACTCAAACTCAAAGAGGGCATCGTTGCCGATGCCCTGCTTGCTCGCTCGCTGACCGATGACTTTTACAGTTCGGACAAGGTTGAAGTGCCTGCTGTGAGTTTTCAGGGCCGCATGTATGTGCGGCTTTCGGCTCAAATTTACAACCGGCTTGAAGACGTCGAACGCCTGTTGAGGGTGGTGGGCTCGCACCGCTTTTCAGCGGTGCGGGTAGGGGTAAGGTGATGGCGGATATGGACTGGGTGGATATGGGCTGGGGGGAATGGGGGCAGGACGGTTCGGGTGTCTTCTGTTCAGCCGCTGGCATTTGAACTCTTGGTGATGTCCGCCGCCGAGCGACAAAACTGCTGTTGGGCCATACGGATGATTCAGATAACCGATGTTGATTTGTGAGTTTCCATAAGGGCTGCTGAAGCGGAAAAGAATTGAGTCATAGCTGCGATTGAGAACGTAAGCCTCGAGTCCGCTTGCGGTGATGTGCTGAGCGTTGATGTCAACAACGTAACCGCCACGGGTGTAGGCAGCTGGTGTCACGGTGAAGAAGTCGTATCCACCCTGCATGTCGCGGCATTCGAACGATTCGAATGCCGGAGGTTGCGGATAACCACGCGGATCGCGTGGATGAGGATGGTTGGGTGGCGGAACAGGTGCTGGATAACCAGGGCCGGGATGCGGATAACCAGGGCCGGGATGTGGATAGCCCGGACCATGGCCGGGGGGAACGGGACGTACGTCCGCGAGCGCAGAGGCTGCGGAAAACGTTGCTATCACAGATGCAATGAGTCTAACCGATGCGCTCATACGAACCTCCAAGGGAGTGATGTACACAAAAAGTTGCGTACTTTATTTTTAGATAACACAAAAAATTTGTAATGGTCAAGTGACGCCCAATTTGGCGACGTTGAATCGCAGTCCGTGAAGAATTGCTGGCGGTTGTACTTCAGCTCAAGACCATTCAAACTCTTCTCATTCTTGGTTTTGTGAGGGTCGTTGGATGTTCGATCAGCTCATCTCGCGTGACTGGGCCGACCGCATTGTACATGCGCACGATGCCAGCGTTTACCGCATGATTCCGCGCTCTGTGGCACGTCCGCGGTCGATCGATGATGTGCGGGTCCTGCTTACGGCCGCGCGCGAAGAACACACCGGACTGACGTTTCGCACTGGCGGTACGAGTTTATCGGGGCAGGCTGTCACCAACGGAATTCTCGTTGTACTTGCGAGCGGCTGGGATAAGTTTTCGGTCGAGCAGGATGGTTTGTTCCTAACTTGTGGCCCCGCCCTGCGAGGAGCAGTTGCTAATGCGGCACTTGCACGTCACGGACGCCGCATTGGACCAGACCCCGCATCCATTCAGGCCGCTTGTCTGGGCGGAATTGTCGCCAACAACGCGAGTGGAATGTGCTGCGGGATTGAAGAGAATTCCTATCAAACCATCGCCGGAATGAAAGTGTTGCTTGCTTCCGGAACACTTTTGGATACGCGCAGAGCGGATTGCGAGGAAGTTTTTCGCTCGTCTGAACCCGCTCTCTACTCTGGCCTTCTGCGCTTGCGCGACAAGATTCGCGCCTCAGCTCCGCTTGTCGACCTCATCCGCCGCAAGGCATCGGGTAAAAACACAACCGGCTACACCCTACAGGCTTTTTTGGATCACAGCACGGCAAGCGACATTCTCACTCATCTGCTTGTCGGCTCGGAGGGCACGCTCGGATTTATTGCCGAGATCTCTATGCGAACAGTGCCTTTGCGTCCACACCGCGCGAGTGCCTTGCTGTCGTTCGATTCGCTTGAGTCTGCCTGTGAAGTGACTCCTCGTTTGCGCGAACTGGGATTCAGCGCTGTTGAACTTCTCGATTACGCTTCTATTCAGGCCATCCGCGACTATCCGCAGCTGCCAAAATTCCTTGCCGAGATGCAAAGAGAGGGCGCTTGTTTGCTTGTGCAGGCACAGGAGAACGACGACGGTGCGCTTAAGGCTGTGCTTGCAGATGCCGGAGAAATATCCGCATGGCGGCAGATCCAAAATCGCACCGATTTTTTTTCCGACAACCGGCGTCAGGCTGAACTGTGGGACTTGCGTAAGGGGATTTTTCCAGCCGTCGGAGCGCGCCGTGCGAGTGGAACTTCCGTCATCATCGAAGATGTTGCGTTTCAGCTGCGTGATCTTGCCGAGGGAACAAAGGCTCTGCGCTCGCTTCTGAACCATTACGATTATCAGGATGCTGTCATTTATGGACACGCACGCGACGGCAATCTGCACTTTATCCTGTCGCAAAATTTTGCCGAAATGGCGGAAGTACGCAGATACGAGCGTTTCATTGATGACATGGTTGAGTGTGTTGTGGGACGGTTTGGCGGCGCACTGAAGGCCGAACACGGAACGGGTAGAAACATGGCACCCTTCGTTGAAAGGGAATGGGGCAGTGAGGCCTACTGCGTGATGCGTGAAATAAAAACGCTGCTCGACCCTGAAAACATTCTCAATCCGGGGGTTCTGCTCAATTCCAACCCGCGAGTGCATTTGGAAAACCTGAAGCAAACTCCGCTTGCTGATCCGGAGATTGATGCGTGCATAGAGTGCGGATTTTGTGAGCCTGTCTGCCCGAGTCAGGGGCTGACACTTTCGCCGCGCGGACGCATCGTCTTGCAGCGTGAAAAAATGATGAACCCTGCCGGACCGGCTGCCGATTCGCAGGCTGTCGAATATTCACAGATTTCGACCTGTGCGGCGGATGGACTCTGTGCAAAGGCCTGTCCGGTCGGAATCAACACGGGTACTTGGGTGAAAAAAGTGCGCGCTGAGAACGCGAGCCGCGCTCAAAAAATGCTCGCAGGATTGCTTGCAGATGAATTGCCGGCCGTTGAAAAATCAATGAGTTTTTCTCTTCAGACGTTGAAGAAAACGGGCGAAATATTGGGCGCCACAAGGCTTTCCTCAGCCACGAGGGCATTGAATTCCGCGCTTGGATTGCCGGTGTGGTCGCAGCACATGGCCGGAGGTTCGCCAGCCCTGATCGAGAAATCCGCCGTTGAGGGTGAGATTGTTCTCTTGCGCTCGTGTGTGACCCGCACGATGGGCGGTGGCGGCGAAGATGCCCTACTGGTGTGTGCCCAGCGGGCAGGAGTCGTCCTGACTGTGGTCAGCGAGGCTGGCATATGCTGCGGCCAGCCTTGGAGTTCCAAAGGATTTTCCGAGCAAGCGCAAAATAAACTCGGCGAATGGATCGACCGCTGTTTTGAGTTGACGCAGCAAGGTGCCTTGCCGTTGGTTGTGGACAACAGCCCGTGCGCATTTGCACCTTTTGAAGAAGCGCACGGACTCAGCGAGGAATTACGACAAAAACTCAATCGCTTGCAGATTTGGGATCCGGTTGACCTCGCGCTGCATCTTGCGCGCAGGTTGCCTCTGACACCCTCGATAGAGGCGATGCGCTTCTTTCCGGTGTGTTCACAAACCAAGTCCGGCCGAGCCGACCGATTCGAAGAACTGGCGCGCATGCTCTGTAAAAATCCGGTTTTCCCTTTGCAGTCTTCGTGCTGTGGAATGGCCGGCGACCGCGGCTTGTGGTTTCCCGAACTCAGCGCCAATGCGACTGCGAAAATGCAATGGGCAGGAGAGGGCGAAACCCGTGGCTACTGCACGAGCCGCACTTGCGAAATTTCACTGTCTCAGTCAGGAATCAATTTTGAATCGGTTTACGTCGCGCTGGAAACAGCTTCACGCACTTCACCCTCAGGTTGAGCTCTGTTGCGCAGCAGCAGCGGAATCATCGCCATCCCCGGCAACGCGACCAATGTGCAGATGACAAAGAACCATGTGTAACCAGTGCTCTCGGCAACAGCTCCGGCGGGAGCCGCGACAATCACGCGCGGAATTCCCATGAAGCTCGAGAGCAGTGCGTATTGCGTGGCCGTGTAGCGGATGTTCGTCAGAGATGCCATGAATGCCGTGAAGGCGGCCGTTCCCAATCCACTCGAGAGGTTTTCGAATCCAATCACAACGCCCAGCAGCGTCAGATTGTGCTCGTAGACACTCAGAATTGAGAAACCGAGGGTAGAAATCATCTGCAGAATTCCAAAAATCCACAGCGAGCGCATCAGACTGAGCTTGAGCATCATGATTCCACCAAGGATTCCTCCACCGATGGTTGCCCAGAAGCCGATGCCTTTGACGATGAGTGCGATCTCACTTTTTGTGTATTTGAGATCCAGGTAGAGCGGCATCGTCATGTTGGAGGCGACCTGATCGCCAACTTTGTAAAAGAAGATGAACAACAGGCAGATAATAGCTCCGTCGCGTTTGAAGTAATCGACGAGCGGCGCAATCACTGCTTCCTTCATGCTCGGACGGGTGACGACGACTTCTTTGGGTTCAAAGGCAAAGAGTGTCACTGCACAGCCCGCGGCCATGACGGCTCCCATACTCAGGTAGACCTGCCCCCAGCTCAGGATGTCGGCCAGTGCCAGTGCGCCTGCGCCTGAGATGAGCATTCCCACCCGGTATCCCGAAACATAAAGTGAGCTGCCAAGACCCAATTCATCTTCGCTCATCGATTCGCGGCGGTAGGCATCGATGACGATGTCCTGCGAGGCGCTGAAGAACGACATCACCAGCGCAGCAAAAGAGATGACCAAAAATTTGCTTTCTGCTTCGACAGCATCCAACTGCGACATGATCACAAGAACCAGAGCGCAGAGCAGCTGGGTTGTCAGCAGCCAGCCACGCCTGCGGCCGAGGAATGGAAGGCGCAGCTGATCAAAAAGCGGCGACCAGAGAAATTTGAGAGTGTAGGGGAGTCCAACGAGACTGAGCGCACCAAGAGTAGTTAGATTTGCACCGCTGTTCTTGAGCCATGCCTGCAGAGTCGAGCCGGTCAGCAAGAGTGGCAGACCACCAGTCAGACCCATGCCAAAGGCAATCAACATCCGTCGGGAAAAGATGCGCGAAAGAAATGATGCACTCATGGGACCTCCTCAGGCGGCGACCGATCGTCAGCGCTGTGTGTAGGCACGTGTCTCGTAAGAACCTTTGGTGGCATGGGCAGAAGTGAAAACTGAATTGTCGTGCGCCAAGGCTGCCGTGCGTTTGAGCGACTCAAAAACCTTCAGCACCACAGGTTCGCTGACCTCGGCGGTTTCGAGCTCCACAAAGCATTGCAAACATATATCGTCATAGCTGAAATTTTTGATGCCCTCACGGTTGAGCAGCAGCTGTACGTAACGGATGGTGCGGTCGATGAGCTTGAAGTTGCTCGGGCGCACGCAGGTCATTACATTGCCGTGATAACGGCCAAGCCGTCCCATGACCAAAGTGGAATGCATGTTCAGAAGCATTTTCAGCATCAGATGTTCATTGAGCAAAGACATTCCCTGCTGCGGAAAAGCAGCCGACAAATTTTCGAATTCGAACTCAACGCCGCGCTGGGAGCGGAAAATCCGGAAGCTCTTTTGTACAACGTTCGCTCTGACGGAGTGCCGCCATGCAGGGAGTGTCGATGAAAAGTCATATCCTTCAAGACGCGCCGGCCCGCCGATGGTGTTGTAGTCCGTCCAGCCGACGAGCGGCCGTGGTGCTCTTTTGAGCAGATGATTCCATGCGGCACCAGCTGTCTGTGTCGAGGGAATGCAAAGGTAACAGAGGCTCGCAGGAGCTCCCTGATCGGCACGATTCTCGAATGCGGCAAGGCTGAACGTTGGAGAGCGCTCGGTCGTGTCGGTAATAACCGTGATGCCATATTCGTCGGTGGAATAAATCAACGTTTCACTTCTTTTATAGGACTCGCTCTCCGCAATAATAAAGGGAGCCAGCTGCGCGACATCGAGGGCACCCTGATGTTCCAGCAGTGCTTCGATGGATTCTTCAATGGAGTCGAAGGATGGATGCTGCTTGAGCGTTTCAAAGAGTGCCGTTCCGGCGGCAAGCATCAGCACCGTGCTGGCCTGCATGCGAGTGCTTCCCGAAATCGCCATTGGGCCTACGGTCAAGTTTAGTTTGGTGAGTCGCGGATTGTAAATTGCCTTTTGGCAGCGCTCGAGTTTTTCAACAAGCATTTCTTCGGGATTGCAGAACAGGAACCAGTGGTTCTGTTCGGACAATTCAGGAGCACGCAAAGCGGCACCGATCACGTAAGGAGTTTCTCCACCTTCGGTGGAGGCCACGAGAAGGTCGCCCTGCTCAAATCCAGCTTCATCGAGCATGCGCGCGCCGAATTCTGGATGGTCCTCAAAATTCTCGATCGAGCGCACCAATGCGACGTCGCCGCCGGCCATCAGCGAGCGGACTCTGTCCGACCATGGATGATTCTCCCCGAGCTGCTCCCTCCAGAGAACTTCAAGACTGAGCGAAAGTCGGCCTGTGGCGCCGCAGCCCACAAAATAAATGCGCTTGCCGTTGCTGAGCGTCTGCTGCATTGCAAGGGCCAGTTTGAGAATTTCACCGGCACGCTTGAGTGTGAGCCGTAGAGCATCACAGTCGACCTCGCGCATGACTCTCAGTGCATGCGGAAGGTTGTTGTGTGCCCAATCAGATAAACTCAGTGTTTTGGGATGCTGCGATTCGGTGGGAAGATCGCCCAGCCTGAACTGCGGGGCGATGGCAAGAAAATCATCTGCTTTTTGCTTTGCGTTCAGAACGAGCTGCTGTTGCTGATTTGTTTTCATTGTGTTCCAACCACTCCTTCAGCGAGCTGTCGATGTTTGCACCCAGCTGATTGATCCGTTTCGTGTAGCATAGCGTGTTGTCAAAACACGGTATCACACGTTCGCCGCTCAGGCGCTCGGCGTCGGTGAACCGGCTGCCGAGGCTTGAATTCAGAACTACAATATACTCGCGCTCGAAGCCGCGCTCCGACAATCCTTTGACCAATCCTGCGTGACTTCCTGAAACTGAGGTCAAGCCTGTTTTCGAGGCAAACGTCACTTCTGCCTTCTTTTGGCATTCGGCGATCTGCTTACTGAAATTATACTCGCCTTTGAGTTCATCCGGTTCAAACACAAACGGAAACGTGCCAACGGGGAGCCTGAGTTGTTGCGCATTCATCCATTTTTCCGGAACTCGTGCAGGAATGCCAAATACGCCGCCATCCTTTTGGTTGCAGTGCAGCGTGTTGCTCAGAACTTCATGGAAAAGCTGGTTGTCGAGGTTCTTCCAAAAAGCGGTCTTCACGTCATCAGAAATGCTGAATGGATTCATGTTGAGGCCGTCTTGTCTGGTCCAGCGTGGGCGCTCGGCAATCGGAGTCTTGCGGTTGGTGCGCATGACCCACAGCATCCGGGCAACATCCCACGAGGGCATCGAGATGTGACTGACGCTGGAGCTGTCTTTCAAATACATTGTATCGCGGTTACCCCAGAGTCCATCCTTAGCGCGTGTGCGGTTCATCTGCAGCGAGGCGAGGCCCAATTCTGAAAAGAGGTCGTTGATCTTGTTCACAGTCGGTGGAGCAGCAGGGTAGCCTGCTTCGTCTTTCAATTCAGACTCAAGGATCTCGCCGTTTTTGTGCAGAAACTGAATCATTGCGGCGGTGGCTTTATTGCCGCTCCACTGAATCATGGCGTCCAGATATTCACCGATTGTAAGCGTCACATCGTCCTGCACATCGGCGGTTCCAAAATCGTAGGTGAACTTTTGTGTCAGCTGTTTTTCAAGTGGACCATTTTCCTTAAGGTGCTTGAGCACCCGTGCATGAACAAGCATTTTAAAGATGCTTGCAGGATAGGGGGACATAAAGTTGGTGACTGCGTCCTCGGACTCGGGATTAATGAGATCCTGCGGCGGAAAAGGCGCTCTCCAAACGTTTGGAGTCGGTTCAAAATACGGAGCTGCTTTAGCAGTTCTACCGCCGTCAAAACGTTCTTGAGTCCAGCGCTGCAGGCGGATGTTCGAAACCGCGCCTGACTTCTTGTCAAATGTGGCCGCTATGCCTTCGGGGAAATCGCGTGAAAAAAGAACGTTGCCCCCGACAACGCGATTTTTGCAATTGGGCTGGAAGGCAATCACCGCGAGATCGATTTGCGGAAAACGCTCTTTCCCAATCGCACTGCGTCCGTGCTTGCATGCGGGTTCCGATGCCGGACAGGCGGATTCTGCGAAGTTTGGACCCAAATCAACGACGTTTTCAAAATCAATTCTGTTGACGGCGCTCTTCAGAAGTTGAGCAAGTGCATTTTCGTCGAGACACTTTTTCCGCCCTGCGAAGGCGATGGCCGGCACAGTGGAAAAAACAAGAAAGATTGCCGAAGTCAGTGCACTGCTAAAAAAATGATTGCGCATGGTTGTTCAGCCTGATGTGGAATGAATATGAGAATTCAAGAATCTTGAGGGCGCTGCTCAGGGTTTGCAGAACGCGCCCTTCACGAGGAATGTTTCCAACGCCTTGCTTGCGGCAAAGGTGCGATATTCAAATTCTTTGCTGCGGCGGAACTTGGGCTGTCCGAGGTTGTCGTAGCCGTTTCCTTCATACGTGCGCCAGTCATAGGGAACCAGTCCGTTCACACCTGAATCGATCAGCGGATTCCGCTGACGGCACTCTTTGAGATACGGATTTCCGCCGCCCATCGGACCGACGAAAATATCAACGCGGTCAAGTTGAATGGCGCCGCCGATGTCTTGGGCGCACACGTATCCGTCGTGAACTTTTCCATTTGGAAGAGCAATGCCACGCAAGCGGGGCATGTAGAGAAGTGCACCGATCAGACGCTTTCTCACTTCAACGACCGGAAGCGAACAAAAGTCGAGCTTGGCCTGCTGGCACAGGTGAACGAAATCGACGGCAACTGAACGGTAGGGATGCAGGCTGTGTCCGAGAATTCCCACTCCAAACGCATTGCTGGGGAGAACTTTGTAGTCCCAAACTCCGTTGACGTAATTTGCGACGTTCAAAACGCGACCGTCATTGAGTTTGCCCGTTCCTTCCATGTCGAGATCCTCGTGGAACGACTCACTGACGTAGGCAATCACTTTTCCTGTGACTGCTTCGATGAGTGGAACAGTTTTCGGACCCGGATGGTAGGCCTCATCGGCGATGTTGTAAAACGTCGGAAAGAGCATTCCAAGAGAGGTTTTTTCACCATTTTCGTTGCCCTGAGAAAGCATTTCGCCCATCGCGCGCATCGGGACTGCAGCTTCGGATGATGGATTCGGACAGAGCTCTGATTCCCAATAGATGGGTCTGAGTTTTTGTGACGGATAATAGCAGGTCTTGCCGTTGATTTTGAGTTCAACCGGAGCGGGCTTGTCGAGGGTGGCGTCGGAGCCGGATGTGCCGACGACCGGTTGTGCATGTAGCACGCTTACGAATTTGTCGGAAGATTCGGGTGACGAGGTGCACGCGCAACCGTCTGGGCTGTTGGTGCAGTTGATCTTGTAGCGGCCGGAAAAGATTGACGGTGCAGAATGGGCAGTGGTGACGCAGGCCAGAGACATGAACGCAGCCGACAAAGTGACGAACTGAAACTGAATCTTCATGTGCCAGTCTTTCTGTGAGAATGGATATGGATCAGAGTGCTTTTCCCATCAAAAGCAGAGAGCTCTCCTTCCAGATCGTGGTTTTGGTGAATTTATAGCCATTTTTGTCGTAAAAGCCAACATTGCGAGCATCCGGAGAGGTTACGAGGTGAACCCCGCAAGTTCCCTGTGCCCGCAGGTGGTTCTCAAACAAGTTGAGAAGTGTACTGCCGAGCCCGCGTCCCCGTGCAGATTCGCTGCAGTTGATGTGCAGGTGCGCGGGGTAGGTGTCATAGCAGTCTTCAAAATTATGGAACCAAGGATGCAGCTCCTGCAATTCAGGGTGAATGCGCGAATCCGGTACACCGCAGATATAGCCGAGCACATCGTTGTTTTTCTCGAATGCGATAAAAAAGCATGCAGGGTGGTGCTTGCTGTACCAGTCGAGGTATTTGAACTTGAATACTTCGCGTTCTTCGGGTGTTTTGAAGGTTTTCTTGGTCGACGATTCGAAAAACACCTTCTCCACACCGCTCCAGATGCGGCCCTTTTCGGCCGAGGGTCCGAGGTTCAGCAGAGTTTTCATTTGAATCATGCGCCGGCGCCCTCAATAAGTTTGAACTTGCTGCGAAGATGCTTGACGAGTTCAATTGTTTTCCGTTCGGGGTAATCTGAATCTGGCAGGATCAGGTGAACCTGATTCACAAGCTCCTTGCGGCTTGCTAGGCGGATGCTCCCGTTTTTGAGTGCCGCACTGATGCTGTGATGGGGAAGAGCAGCATAGAGGCCGAGTCGGCACACGGCTTCGATCATTGCCTGATGCGAATTGATTGCAAAGACGACATCTGGCTGGTAGCCGAGCTTTTTCTCAGTTTGTTTTTTTAGAAAATTGACGAGCAGGCGATCGGCATTCCGAAAACCGGCAAAGCGAGGGTGAGGATTTTTGTCTAAATCTGGATTGTGTTTGGAAGTGATGAGCAGGATTCGCTCGTCGAGCAGTTTGTAGGAGCGCAGTGATTCACTTGCTGGTGCATGACTTGTGAGGCCAAGATGAAGTTGGCCGCCGCTCACACCTGCAATAATTTCAAGTTCTGAAAGATAGCGAACGTCTGTTCTGATAGACGGATGCGTCTGGGCAAATTCGCAGAGGAGCGGAGCAATCAGGTTTGTGCCGATTTCGGAGAAGCACCCGAAGTTAAGCGGGCCGCTGAGCTCAGTTTTTGATTCGCGCAGTCTGGCAACCGCGCCGCGCAGGCTTTCAAAAGCCGGCTGAAGTTCATTTTTGAGTGTGCGTCCGTTTTGTGTGAGTGCCAGCCCTCGGCTCTGTCTGACGAAGAGTTGGGTGCCGAATGACTCTTCGAGCGACTGCAGCTGTCGGGTGAGTGCAGGCTGAGAAATACCGAGTCGTCTCGCGCAGCGCGAAATGTTCAACTCTTCCGCCAACAGCAGAAAAGTTGGAATAAGCTCCATCGGGATTTGAAAAGATTGTTCTGCCACGCACGCTCCGATGTATCCTCATTATAGATTACATCTGCGCAGGCGAGGAATGAAGCGGTCAGGTCATAAATTTATGACTGGCGATTTGTGCGCGGCTGCCAGAACGGACAGGAACGCGTGTTACTTTTTGACGAGCCCTGCGATGGCGGCAGCGAGTGCATCGGCTGTTTCCACCTGAACAACTCGTTCGGTCGCACCACCGGTCACTTCCAGCATACACTGCGTGGTGCTCATCTGTTCGCCTTCGTTTGTTTCAAGAGTGCATTTGTCGGTTGTTGCACCGAGCAGAACTCCGTAGATCCGCTGACTGAACGTTTGATTCAGTGCCGAAATTGCGTTTTTCAGCTGCTCCGGCGATTCGTCACGGGCCGCCCCATCCGAGAAAAAAAGAACTGTCTGCAAGTCCAGTTTCTTTGTGAGGTTGAGCTTTTGGTATTCGGAAAGGGCGCGGTTGATTCCCAGCGCGTATTCTGTTCCGAGCAAACCTTTGGGTTCGAAGCAAACACCTCTTCGGTACAGTGACTCGATCTCGGCGTTGCTCATTGTCAGGAGATTGTCGGACACAGGCAAGGTCATCGCATAATTGTTGAACGTCACGACAGTCATCCTGACTTGCTCTTTGTTCTTGAGGACTCCACGGAGTCCGTCCACGAGTTGCAGGAATGCATCAAAACGCTTGCAATCGGGGTCGCTGCCCGAACCCGCTGCACGCGTGCTGGGGTCCACGAAAAGTGATCCCGACCTGTCCATGATGACATAGAGGTCCAACGATTTTCCTGGCTGCACGAACTTGCCCGTAGATTCCCCTGCAGCATCGATGGACCGCGAGGGGGCTTTGCTGTCAGGTTCACTCTGGCTGAATTTTCCCTCGGAACAACCGGTGGAAAGCGAGGCAGCAGTGAACATGCACGCCACTAAACCGTTCCGAAGTGGACTATAGCCCCAAAAAGGACGTTTCTTTGCGTTCATAGTTCGGTCACCTCGCTACTTCCGTCATATCGGAGTTTATTCGACGTGAGTTGACAGTGATTAATCATTAGACACTTTTAAAAACCCAAATACTCAAAAATTGGAGCTTTTTTTTGGCATGGACGGTGCTGAGAACGCCTCGTCGCTGGGCGTCTTTACGCTCGGTCAAATCTTTGAGGGCGTGTCATGAAAATCTTTTTTGCTTCGGTGCTGATGGGGATGGCTGTTTTTGCTGCGTGTACCAAGAACGAGCCGCAGCCGACACAATCGGCTGTTCTGGCGCTGGATCCGGGCGAGGCTCGCTGCACCGTGAAAGATATTTCTGACTGCACGGATGCTCGCGGTGGACTCTCGTGCTTCAGCCGCTGTGGATTCAAGCCGAGCGAGAACTTCTGTGCGATGGAGACGTTGAGCAAATGTCTCGACAGCAAGGGCGGAACAACCTGTTACCAAAAGCACTGCAACAGTTCAGTCCACAGCGGACCATTTAACGCGTCCAACGGTTCAGGCGGACTGGTCAGATTGCCTGCACAGGGCTATGGATACGAAACATTTGACGTCGAGTATATGCGCTATGGTCAGCCAAAGACTGTTGCCCGCATTAAAGAACTTGCCATCCGAGTCTACAACAAAACTGGATACAAACTTTACGTCGGCGACCTTTCCAATTCAGGCGGCGGCAACGGCGGACGCCATGCAGGGCATTATAATGGTACTGAGGTTGACGTCGCCATCATGGGCAACACGCCAACAGTGAGCTGTTACACAATCTGGGAAGGCTGTTATGTGCGCAGTGCGCAGATGGCTCTGGTCAACGAAGTGTTGAATATGGGTGGTTCGACCGGTATGCTCTTCAACGATGTTGCTGTGCAGAGCCGATTCCCCGGTCATGTGCACAGTGCCGGCGGCCATGACAACCACATCCACATCAACTGGCACCGTTGATGCCGCGCTAGATGATGTGAGTGATTTTAGTCCTTGATAAGGCCGTGACGAACGGCCTTTTTTCTTGCAGCCGGCGAAGGAGTCGATGATGAAGGTTTTCGGTAAACGCCGGCTTATTTTTTTTGTTCTTCCCGTATCACTTGGCAGTTGTGCATTCGTCGGTGTTGCTGCGACGTGGCAGAAAGACGAGCAGATTTCTCCGCAAGGCCGAAACAATCCGCTTGAATTGAGTGATCAAGAGCTTTCGGCAGCTGCATTGCGCGGAAAGCAACACTCGCTGAATTATCCGGTCGAAATCACCGGCGAGGTACTTCCGCGCGACGTTGCACTGCGATTTTTCAAACCTGATCACAATCGAGTCGCTATTTTTTCCTTGCTGGATGGGATTTTCAAAAAAGTCGCACGGCTGCAATCGTTCTCTGATGTAGAAAAAATGGTCGGACTGATAGATTATCCGCAAACCCAAGGTGAGGGAGTCTATTTTGTTCCGATGCCTGATGGGCAAAAGCCTTGGTTCAAAATGGGTACCAGTTTTGTCGCTGCACCTGAAGGTCCTGCAATAACATTCAGCTGTGCCACCTGTCATGCCGGTGATCTGTTCGGGCGCAAAGTCATCGGATTGAACAATCGATTTCCTCGGGCGAACGAGTTTTTTCTCTTCGGGCGAACGGCTACCTCTTTGCTTCCTCCGCCATTGTTTAAAGCCGGTGTTGGAGCGAACGAAAAGGAGCTGGAAATGTATCGCCGGCTGCGTGAAAACGCTCAGTACATTGACGGCCGCAAACCCTTGGTGCGTGGACTCGACACATCGTTGGCGCATGTGGCGCTCAGCCTGAGCCGGCGGGCTGACGATGGTCTTGCTTCCAAAACTCCAGACACTCGCGTCAATCCGCGGGATTCTTTGCTCAGACATGAGCCAGCCGACAGTAAGCCGGCTGTGTGGTGGAACGTTAAATACAAGAACAAGTGGCTGCTGGACGGCTCTGTGATTTCGGGAAATCCTATTTTTACTAACATTTTATGGAATGAAATTGGCCGTGGTACGGACTTACGTGAATTGTCCGACTGGCTTGAGCGCAACGACACGGTGGTGAAGGAGCTGACCGCAGCTGTCTTTTCCTCAGAGGCACCGGCGTTTCTCGATTTCTTTCCTCAGTCGCATTTCAACATCGATAGGGTCAGGCGCGGACAAAAACTCTTCAACGAAAATTGTTCATTTTGTCATGGCCAGTACGTAAAGGGATACGAGAGTTCGAGTGCCCGATTCATGAACGCACGCGAATTGCTCTCTACTCTGCGGGTTGAATTTCATTCGAACACGCCGGTCATTAATGTCGGCACCGACCCGCTGCGTGCGCAGGGCATGCAGGCACTGGCAGAACCACTCAACAATCTTGCAGTTTCAAAAAAGAACGGGATTGTCGTCAAAGTACAGCAAGGGTATGTGCCGCCGCCGCTTGTCGGTGTCTGGGCGCGGTGGCCTTATATGCATAATAATTCAATCCCCAATTTGTGCGCTGTGCTGACACCTGCCGCTCAGCGTCCGGTTGTTTGGGATGTCGGTGAGGCGCGCTCCACGGCAACCGATTTTGATGCGGAATGCAATGGCTATCCTTTGGGCGAAAAAGCGCCTGCCGAGTGGAAGAAAAACCGTTGGGGCCGATTTGACACTCGTCGCAAGGGGATGGGAAATCAGGGGCATGACGAAGGTATTTTTATGACCAACGGTGTGTCGCGCTTCAGTCAACAGGATGTGAGGGATTTGGTTCACTTTCTGCAAACTCTCTGAGATTGAACCTGACCATGGCCGCAATCACCCGGAAAAGACGATGAACAAACTTGAAGTTTTGATGGCAGCGGACAAAGAATTTTTTTCTCTGTGGAGTTGCGAGAATTTTCCGCTCGAGCTTCCGGACGGTCATCCGTTTCCAAATCACAAGTATCCACTCTTGGAAAAACTTCTGGCCGGGCATGGTTTTGCCGAACGGATAACGCGCTGCGGACAGGTCGACACTGATTTTCTCACCTATGTGCACAGTCCTGCATACGTCGATCGTGTTTTGAATATGCAATTGAGCGAGGAGGAAGTCCGCCGGATCGGCTTTCCTCAGAGAAAATCGTACGTGGAACGCGCACTTGCATCGGTTGAAGGAACACTTTGTGCGACCCGCCATATCCTTCAATCGAAGGATTTATGTGCGGGCGTTCTGGCCGGCGGTACTCATCATGCATTTGCTGATCATGGTGAAGGTTACTGCACCTTCAATGACATTGCAGTTGCGGCAACCTATGCACTGCGTCACTCAAAAGACCGCATCCTCATCGTCGATCTTGACGCCCATCAGGGGAACGGAACCGCAGCCATCTTTGCGCGCGAGCCGCGTGTTTTTACGTTTTCCATGCATGCCGAGGAAAATTATCCGCGCCAAAAGCAGCGTTCGAGTCTTGATATCGGCTTGTCGCTGGGAGCGTCGGACGACATTTATCAGAGTCTCCTGAAAGAGAATCTTCCCGTCATCTTTGATGGATTCAGGCCTGACTTGGTTTTCTTTCAGAGTGGCGTCGACGTGCTTCACTCCGACCGCTTTGGTCGACTCGGGCTCAGTCCGGATGGGCAGTATCAGCGGGATGCATTCGTCTTTGAGCAGTGTTTTTCGCGGGGGGTTCCGTGCGTCATCACCCTTGGCGGTGGTTATCAGCGTGATCACGGGGCTGTCGCCCGTGCTCACGCTCAAACCTTCCTGACCGCCGCACAGGCGCTCAAAAAGGATTAGATCAAACCAGGACCGTAGTCGCTTGTCACCACCATTCCTTCTTCACGAACACCATCGGCAAAGCAGATGCTGTTGGCAGCCTCGCGGCCCGTGCACACCGAGCGTTCCATCAGAGCCGACGGATAGTCGGTTTTGAGCCAGTCGCCTGCGAAACTGAGATTTTCAATTCCCAGCGACTGCGGTTCTGTGGCTGCTGGTCTGATTGTACCCTGACCGCATTCGAACGACGTAAAGTTGTGATAGCTGCCGACGCTGCTGGCAATCACGTTGGCATCCGCCATTTCGGGCATAATTTCGAGCACGGTGTCGCGGATTGCCGGCCAGATTTCATCGTCGCTGAGTCCGACCAATTCGGGCGTGGTGTAGAGGTGAAACTCAAGAACTGATCCGCCGGTTTTTTCGGACCAACGGCGTGACTCTTCCTCCAGCAGTTCAAAGCGAGCCAGCAGGTTGATGGGTCTGTGCTGAGGAGTTTCAAGACAATCAGGAACGTCATCGTTGGGCTTCTTGTCGAACCAAACGCGCAACACCTTATACGGCGGCGCAACCTTCAGAGGCTCAACGAGTGTGCGCAGTTTGTCGAGTGAGACGACAGACGCGCTGTCTGCAGCAATCGAACCTGCTAGGATTTTTTGCGTTGCACCGGCGTCTGTCGCAAGAACGACGTAATCGTATTTTTTGCCCTCACCGACAACTCCGGTGGCCTTCGAGTCCGAGAAATCCAGGCCGGACACTGGTTTTGAGAGTTCAATTTTGCACCCGAAAGACTTCAGGCGCTCCACCCACGGACGCAACAGGCCGTTGTAGTGGTCGGTGGTTGTCACTTCGCGGTTGAATGCCTTTGGATGGCTGAGGAAATAGAGGTGCATGTACATGCACATTTCGGCGGCGCTGATTGTGTTCGGATCGTTGAGTGTGACGGAAGCGGCCGGCTCCATGACGATGTCGTAGAATTTTTTGTTGACTTTGCGCTTCTTCGCCAGTTCCACAAAGGTGATGTCGTCGAGATTGATGTAGTTCATTTTGTGGTTGTAAAACAACACTTCGCGGATTGTGTTGAGTGTGCCGGCCGCGTCCAGAATATTCATGTTTGGCGAATTCTTCAGGATGTTGATCAGGTTGAGCGGGTATACCGGCGGCTCGCTCTTGATCACTTCCTTTTTGTAGTCGCGGAATTTGAATTCAACCGAGTTGTAAGGCCGGAAGCTGCCGTTGACGCCAAGCCGGTCGCGGATGTTGCGGAACACGTGATAATTTTCGAACCACATGTGCAGGCCGTGTTCAACCCAGAAGGTACCCGCGGCATTTTTCTCTTGCCGCACGGCAAGCTTGCCTCCAACAATCGGCATCGCGTCGCGCACCGTGACTTTGTATTTGCGTTCAGCGAGTTCAAGTGCAGCCGAGAGTCCGGCCAGACCTGCACCGATGATGAGGACCGACTTTTCCTGCCCGCGTGCCAGCTGCCTGGGTGCAGAAGGATTGCGCGGAGCGATGATGCGCGGGGGCTGCGGAAAGGCCTCTGCTTTTTGCGCATTCAAAACCGTGTAGCCAAGCGAGCCAATACCAAGGGACTTGAAAAAATCGCGTCTTTGCATGTGAATAGACTCCGGCCAAGCATGGGGCAGCGGTTGACGGTGGAAACACTCCCTCCGCAAATGGCCGCTGCAGGCTCGGCAGGCCTAAGATCAACTCCACACGTCTGCAACAAAAAAGCTGCATGCACGTATTTGTTATTGATTTTGGGTGCTTGAATCGGAGTTATTTGCAGATCGCCTTGCCACCTCCGGCAACA
>JBDLRP010000044.1:0-37984 GCA_039799905.1 Pseudomonadota bacterium
AAATGACGGTCGTGGCTCACGACAATGACAGTACCTTCGAAATCCTTCAACGCGTCGGTGAGAATCTCTCGGGAGCGAATGTCGAGGTGGTTGGTCGGTTCGTCGAGGATGATGAAGTTGACCGGCCTTATTAAAATACAAGCCAATACAACTCTGCTCTTCTCTCCGCCTGAGAGAACCGAAATCTTCTTGTTGACCTCGTCATCCGAAAATAAAAATGCACCCAGCAATGTCTTGAGTGTTCCAATCGAGGCGTTCGGCGCCACAGATTGAAGCTGCTCGAGAATGGTCCACTGCGGCTTGAGCACGTCGAGTGCATGCTGGCTAAAATATCCGACTTCGAGGCTCGCTCCTAATGAACAGGCGCCTTCGCTTGGGTCGGTTTGTCCGGCGATGATCTTCAAAAGCGTGCTTTTTCCTGCACCGTTGATTCCAACCAAGGCGATTTTATCGAGACGCTTGACGAGGCCGGTGACACCCGAGAAAACCCGTTTGGAGCGTCCGTCACCTGACTGCCATTCTTTGCCGAGGGCGGCCATTTTGACCACATCATCACCGCTGCGCGGTGGTTTGTTGAACTGGAATTTAACCGATTTTTCTTCGGCCGGAATCTCGATGCGGTCGATCTTCTCGAGTTTTTTGACCCGGCTCTGCACCTGTGCAGCGTGGCTTGCGCGCGCTGCAAACTTGGCAATGAATTCTTCTTCCTTGGAGAGCATTTCCTGTTGACGCTTGAAGGATGCGAGCAATTGCTCTTTGCGAATCTCGCGCTCTTTTTCGTAGAAGTCGTAGTTGCCTGAATAGCTCGTGATCGAGCCGTTCGCGATTTCAACGATCTTGTTGACAACCCGGTTCATGAATGTGCGGTCATGGCTGGTCATGATGAGGATGCCCTTGTAGCTGAGCAGCCATTCCTCAAGCCACATGATCGACTCGAGGTCGAGGTGGTTGGTCGGTTCGTCCATCAGCAACGCGTCGGGCTTGAGGAGTAGAATCCGCGCGAGTGCGATGCGCATTTTCCAGCCACCGCTGAAGTGCTCTACCGAGCGGTTGAAATCATCTGGGGTGAAGCCAAGTCCGCTGAGAATTTCCTGCGCACGGACGTCGAGGTCATAGCCGCCGCGTGTTTCGAACGTCGCCTGAGCATCGCCATATGCTTCCAGAAGTGACGCCATTTCGTCGTCGCTCATGGGTTCTGCAAGGCGATTTTCCATTTCTGCAATCGAGATTTTGAGCTGAGCAAGATCTTCAACGCCCGCCATCGTTTCCTCAAGCACCGAGCGGCCGTGCATTTCGCCGACATCTTGAGAGAAGTACCCGAGCGTCAGAGAATTGGGGCGAATCAACTGTCCGCCGTCGGCGGTGTCTTGTCCGGTGAGCAGACGAAAAATCGTTGTTTTGCCTGCGCCGTTGGGGCCCACGAGGCCGATCCGCTCACCTGCCTGAGCCTGAAAGCTCGCATTTGAATAAAGTGTGCGTCCACCCTGATTTTTCGTGACGTTTGATAATCCCAGCACTGCACAAATCCCCACTAATGGTGTTGGGTGGCGTTATTGTTTTTTTTCAGCTGATGGTCAACGGTTGTCAGAATTTTTTGAGAAATTCCGGAACCTTTTCGCTGGCTAGTCCGCGCAGATGTTCGTGAAAAGTTTGTGCGTTTTCGGGTGGCTCGAGGTTGATGCAGACGGTGTGGGCTCCCGCCTTGCGCGCCACGGCTGCAAAACCGGCTGCCGGATACACATTGCCGCTGGTTCCGATGGAAACAAAAAGGTCGCACTGTGTGAGGTGTGTGATCGCGTTTTCGACACCGTGTGGCTTTTCCCCGAACCAGACAATATCTGGCCTCAGCAGATCGGAGCAGCACGGTGACAGTGGGAGTCCCTGCGCATTGCGCCGCGGTATGGTGAGCAGACACTGCAGACTTGCATTCGACCACAGGTTGTCGGCATGCCGCTCAACGGGTTTGCCCTCGGCATCAAAATACGACCAGCGATCGGAAAAGACTCTGTCACATTTGATGCAGCGCGAGCGCGAGAGTGTGCCGTGGATGTCGAGAAAATTTTTGCTGGGAAGTGCACCGAAGGCACGTTCGTGCAAAGTGTCGACATTTTGTGTGATGAGCATTGCCCGCGATGAACCGCTCTGATCGATCGCATGCAAGATGTCGGCCAGTGCCGTGTGTGCCTTGTTCGGCTGCACTTCGCTCGATTGCATGCGGCGAACAGAGTAAAATTTCCAGACCAAGGTCGGATCACGCTTGAAACCCTGCGGACTCGCAACTTCATCGACTTTATGATTTTCCCAAAGTCCTTGTGAGTCTCTGAAGGTACGCACGCCGCTTTCCGCAGATATTCCCGCTCCTGTCAGAAATACGATGCGCTTGTATCTGAATTCCATGAAGCGGCTTCCTCCGTGCGGTGACTTTCGATATTTTCACAACGGCGGATGTTTTCAACTCATCAAGCGAGTGTGTGCCGAACGATCGATTGTTTTGTGACACCTTCTGCGGAGTTTATTTATCGACATGAATCCGGCATTGACTTCAACTTTGATTCTCAGCTCCGGGTGATTGCTGAGTTTTTTACACTTCTGTCGTTCATCGGATTTTCAGTGTTTAATCTGCGCGAGCCGATGTCGGTCATTTTTATTGTCAGTTTTGCACTGATTTTTGCAGCGGTTTACTTCGCCTTTTGGGGACCGTTCAAATGACTCGGATGAAAACTGCTGTGAGTCGTCGTCAGTCGCGGCAGCCGAGGGCTTCTCTGTGCTCGAACGTCTGCTCAATCAGTTTTTCAATCAGCAGCAGCTCGTGCGACATCGTCGTACGGATGAGCAGAATGCGTTCGTCATAGATCGCCTGACATGCGTGTTCGATGTGCGTGTTTTCAATTGCCGGTGAGCTGACAGCCCGTGCGCTCTGAAGTTTTTGCAAGGCAAAGTCGACACGGCCTCTCACGGCGCGCGCCCATGTGTCGTCGATGAGCGATAATTGTCGCGATTGTTCGCGCAATTCCGACTCAATCCGCGGCAGTGTTGTGTCGCTCCAGTCTGCCTTTGCGAGCGCTGCCATTCCGCTCAAAATAAAGACGCCCACAGCGAGAAACAAAGTTTTTTTGGGACGGGATTTGTTCACCGAAAAACTGCGCATGAGTTGGCCTCCATATCGAGCACTTCTGCACCGCAAGCGTTATTTGCGGGCAAATTCTTCGATGACGTCGCTATGGCAATTTGGATGGGCCTGCAAGTGTGAGTGTTTGGACAATGTTTATTCCTTAGACAGATTTCCTCAGCCGCTGCATTTCTGCGTTTTAAACATAAAAATGGCGCCTGTTGCCCTCTTCGAGCCTGCACGGGTAAACTCAAAAGTCCCGACCGGCAGAATGGCTTGGCAAACAGCATTGTGAAGGAGTCATCCCTTGAGTTCGTCGCGTCCTGTCTTATCGATGCCTTGGATACCGAGCACATTCGGGCGTGTCATCGTGGTTTCTCCGCACATGGACGATGCAATTTTGAGTTGCGGGGGACTTCTCAAACAGCTTCTGGGCCAGGTGGAATGCCTGACTGTGACCGTTTGTACGGCCGATCCGGTGGACGTGGACACGCAAAATCCGCCGCACGGAATCGCTCTGCCTTCATTGCGCAGAAACGAAGAAGTCGCAGCGCTCGCAGCCCTTGGCTGTCCTCTGGTCCAGTTGGATTTGTTGGATGCAATCTACCGGACCGATGCAGCGCGCAATTTGCCCATCTACCCTACGATGCAGTCGATATGGACGATGCCCCTGCAACAAGACGAACCGCACTGGCAAGCTCTGCGCAACCGCCTGCTCACCCTTGCGGGACAGTCTTCCGACGGTCCGACGTTGTTTTTGTCGCCACTCGGAATCGGTCATCATATCGATCACATTCTGTGCACACAGGTGGTTTTGTCGATTGCCCAATCGCAAGATCATGTTCTCCTGTATGAAGACTTTCCTTACGTGGTTGATCAGGGCTCACACGTCGGAATAGCCGACGATGCCGAGAAAGCATTGCGCCGGCTGGGTATCCGCGGCGTGCAGCGCTTCGAGCAGGAATGTGATGTCGATGAAAAGATCGCCTGGATTCTGCATTACGAATCGCAGATAGACACGATCTTTGGCAGTCACGACAACGTCCGTCCGATGCTGCTGAAGAATTCCCATCATGGACGCACTCTGGAACGCTTTTGGCGGATCCAAAAAAACTGATCCGAACACCTTTTGCCATTCAGGATGAATTATGACCCAGTCGCACATGCTCAGTGAGGTTTCAGAACAACCGCGCATCATGCGCAGACAGGCAGAGGCTTGGAAAAACAGAGCCGCTCAATTGCGTGAGTTGCTGCTCACACGTCGGCAAATCATTCTTGTCGGCCGTGGCAGTTCGGGCAACGCGGCACTTTATTTTACGTATCTTTGGGCTACCACATCGGGACGCCAGCCGTTGGATTTTCGATTGTGGGTTGCGCAGGACGGAAACTCTGCAGGCGATTATTCCGATTGCGGTGTGATTGCCTATTCCGCATCCGGACAAAGCACCGATGTGGTGAGGGCGTGTGCGTGGCTCAAACAGCGCGGAGCTGTTGTGGTCGGTGTGACGGCGGCGGCAGATGCGGGCTGCAGGCTGGGAACGGTGTGCGATGAATTGTTTCTTCTCAATTGCGGTATCGAAAAAGCGGTCCCGGCGACGAAGAGCTTTATGAGTCAAATGGCCGCATCGGCTGCACTTTCGGGCTTGCCATTGCACGAACGGGCGGGAGCCATTGCCACGAGTATTGAAAAGACGATTGTTAGTCCGGCGAGCAATCAGTTGGCTCAGTTCATCAGCGGTGCACGCACTGTGATCATGCTTGGGCGCGGACATCTGCTTGGCGCCGTGCACGATGCGGCGCTGAAATTGCAGGAAACAACCGGCCTGGCGTCGTTCGCATATTCAACAGCGGAATTTTTTCATGGGCCGCTCGGCTGTGTTTCGGAGTCCGATCGCGCGATTATTTTTGCTTCGGGCGATACTGATTTGGAGCAGCGCCTGCTCATCAGTCTTGCTGAACGCGGTGTTCCTGTGCGGCTCGTGGTTCGCGGAGTTGCGGCGAACAACCCCTCGGTTGCCTTCTCGCAGCTGTTTGCTGAACGGGGCATGGGAGGGTTGTTTGAGGTCATCGAATTGCCCACCACCGGTAACGACTGGTCCGATGTTTTTGCGCTGATCGCCTTGGCTCAGATGACTTGTTTGTCGTTGTGCGGACAAATGGGCCGCAGTCCGGATGCGCCACCTTTGCTTAAAAAAGTTACAGAAACCTGAAAGTCCAAGTATTCTTTGCACATGATCAGGATCATGTCCGCGTATCGTATGTTGCAGGTTCCTTGTTAGATGTAGATCTGACCTTTATTGTTGGCACGCTGGTAAACTGAGGTGTCGCCGAGAAGAGAAGTGCTGCAGCAAGCGGAGAACAACATGACCAATAAACACGCAATTCAATTTCCTAACGAAGTCAGCCATCCGGATATCCGCGCCTGGATTCAGAGCGTGGTGGACCTGTGTGAACCTTCTGATATTCATTTTTGCGACGGCAGCAGTGAAGAGTTCGACAACCTGTGTGCCCGCATGGTCAAGCAGGGAACTCTCAAACCACTCAATCAGAAGCTGCGCCCCAATAGCTACCTTGCATTATCCGATCCGAATGACGTCGCGCGCGTCGAAGACCGCACTTTTATTTGCAGCCTCAGAAAACAAGACGCCGGTCCGACCAACAACTGGGTTGACCCAAGTGAAATGAAAAAAACCCTCGCTGGTTTATTCAAGGGTTGTATGAAGGGCCGCACTCTGTATGTGATTCCCTTCAGTATGGGGCCTGTGGGCTCTCGCCTGAGCAAGGTCGGCATTGAACTTTCTGACTCACCCTACGTTGCGGTCAGCATGCGCACGATGACCCGCATGGGCCGTCCGGTCTGGAAGATTTTGGCACAAGGCGGTGAATTCGTCCGTTGTGTTCACAGCGTCGGTGCACCGTTGACACAGGGCCAGAAAGACGTCGCGTGGCCTTGCAACAAGGACACAAAGTACATCGTTCATTACCCGGAAGAGCGCTCCATATGGTCGTTTGGCAGCGGCTACGGGGGCAACGCATTGCTTGGTAAAAAGTGTTTTGCGTTGCGCATTGCCTCGGCCATGGGACGCGACCAAGGCTGGCTTGCCGAGCATATGCTCATCTTGAGAGTCGAAGCTCCTGACGGAGAAAAAACCTACATCACTGCCGCGTTCCCAAGCGCCTGCGGCAAGACAAACCTCGCGATGCTGATTCCGCCGAAGGAGTTGCAGGGCTGGAAGATCACGACACTTGGAGATGATATTGCATGGCTGCGCCCGGGTGAGGATGGTCGGTTGTACGCAATCAACCCCGAAGCCGGCTTTTTTGGTGTTGCTCCCGGCACCTCGATGAAAACCAATCCCAATGCGATGAAGACAATTGAGTCCAACACCATCTTCACCAACGTTGCGCTCACGCCCGAAGGAGATGTCTGGTGGGAGGGCATGACAGACACGCCGCCGCCACAACTGACCGACTGGCAGGGGCAAGCGTGGACACCCGACTGTGGTCGCAAGGCTGCACACCCCAATGCACGTTTCACTGCACCGGCCGGACAGTGCCCCGTTATCGACCCCGACTGGGAGAGCCCCGCGGGCGTTCCGATCAGCGCGATTGTCTTCGGCGGACGCCGTGCGACGACACTTCCGCTTGTCGTTCAGTCTTTTAATTGGAATTTTGGTGTTTATCTGGCAGCCACCATCGGCTCGGAAACCACCGCCGCAGCTGCTGGAAAGGTCGGCGAAGTGCGCCGCGATCCTTTCGCAATGCTGCCTTTCTGCGGCTACAACATGGGCGAGTACTTCAATCACTGGCTGCAGGTAGGCCGCGGTCTTTCCAATCCGCCGCGTATCTTTTGCGTCAATTGGTTCCGCAAGGACGACAACGGAAAATTTCTTTGGCCGGGCTTCGGCGAGAACATGCGTGTTTTGAAATGGGTCGTCGAAAGAGTGCAGGGCAAGACATCAGCCATCGAAAGTCCGCTCGGCTGGATGCCGCAATTTTCAGACTTGGACTGGCGAGGGCTCGATTTCACTGCAAAGCAGTTCAACAACATTATGACGATCGATCGTGAAGAGTGGAAAACCGAGATGCTCGGCCATGAGGAGTTTTTCCATAAACTCTACGATCACCTGCCGCGTGAATTCGGTCATATGCGTGAACTTCTCTTGTCCAGCCTTTGGCGTTCACCCGAGCGCTGGGAGATGCTGACAGAACGCCACGCCGAGGAAAATTGATTCACGCAGCGTTGTATTTTTGCATTTCGCCCAGCAGTTCCAAAAAGAATTGCTGGGTGATTGGTTTGAACGAGCAACCACTGGCCCGCAAAGATGCATTGAATGCGGCGGCGGACTCGCTGTCCATCAGTTCACAATGCAGCTGATAGGAACACATCAGTGCATTGTTGGAAGTTCTGACCGAGAGAAGCCCAATGCGGATCTGTTCATCAAGAAACAGGTGTTCAGGCGTTCCCAAAAAACCGTACCAGCTGGTGAAGTTATTGAAGGTCTCTGGTTGGCGTGCCGCTTCGCCTGCCCACGTGTCGGCATGCAGGGCAATTTGCGGGAGCTTGCGCAGCCCGCTGGCCGACAGATCAAGCACCGCCGACCAGTTGATCTTGTTCTCAATCAGTTCATCTGAAATGTGTCGAGGGTGGAGCTGTCGCAGTACGTTGAGACCAGCCGCATGAAGGAGCGCCCAGCGTGTGCCAATCGCATCATCCAGACGGGCTTTCTCCAAGATTTGCAGCGCCCTGACAGACGCCCTGAAACAATCCATGTTTCTTAGCTCCCGATAAAAATCAGCCGATCCGGTTGGTTGAGACCATATACCAGATCTGCCGTCCGCTGATTATGGCCAGTCGTTTCTTTTTTGGAAGTGTTTGGTGTCTTTGAAATGGGCTTGACTTGTCATACAGCTGACCCATGCACCGCTCTGGGAAGCCCTCATCTTATGCGTCTGGCTGATATTCTCGTATTTCCATGCATTCTGCTGAGCACTGCCTGCTCTGGCGCAGGAGAGTCTGACTCGCGTATCCAGCACGTTTGGGGGCAAACGCGTCGTGGTGAGCTGCCCATGCGCTCGTCCCGCGTTTGTGAATCGATTTTTTCCGGCAGTACAGCGGCTATGCGTCTGCAGCAATTGGCCTCGCGCATTGCAGAGGCAAACCCGCAAACATTTTATGGTGAGCTCGATTCAGCACATCTGTGCATCGGTATTGATACGGCGTTGAAGGGTGCGGATGCACGCAGCACACCAGAACAGCTGCGCGTTGCTTTTTCATCGGGCCTCGTGGATCTCGCGCAAAACGATGGCCAGCTTGCCGCCGTCTTGAGCCATGAGCTGGCTCATTTGAGTTTGCAGCATAGAGGATTTGCCGAGACTCCACCGGTGCTGGGCAGCGACTCGAACTTTACGCAATTGCAGTCAGAGGGACGTGACGTTCAGGCCGAAATTGTCCGCTTGGCATTAGCCAAGGCAGATCCGCAGCAGATTTTTGCGCTGAACGACAAGTTTGCCGATGTCCTGCGGCGCATGAACGTCCGCATCGATGAAGTGTATGGTGAGAAAAACGCGCACATGAATTGGATTGAGCAGGAAGCAGACGACGTCGGAGCTGAATTTTTTCTGCGCGCGGGTTTTAATCCAGAAGACTACATTGAAATACTTTGGCGGAGTGCCCGCGGCCAAAGAGGCGAAACCCGTGATGAGTGTGAGGCTCTGATAAAAGCACACCGCAAGCAGGATCTGCCGACGCCACGGCCCGAACGGGGAGCTGCCGCACACCCGACCACTTGCTGGCGTGTTTTTCATCTGACGCTCGACGAATGGACTCATGCACACAGCGCTGAAATTGGTACAATCGTTCCCAGATAAACTTCTTGGGGTCGAAAATGCGTGTGGCGGTGATTGGCGGCGGTTTTACCGGACTCGCCTGTGCAAGTGTTCTTGCACAGCGCGGCGTTGAGGTCGTCCTCTACGAAAAAAATGAAAAACTCGGAGGCCTCGCAGCCGGATTCCGCGAGATGACGTGGAGCTCCTCGCTGGAGATCTTCTACCACCACTGGTTTCGCAGTGATAAGCACGTTTTCAAATTCAGCAAACTCTGGAATAGTCTCGACGGACTGCAGTTCCGTCGACCGTCCACTGTCATTCAAATCGACTCGGGTGAATTCGTACAGCTTGATTCTGCCCGATCGCTTTTGCAGTATCCTGATTTGAATCTGGCCGACAAGTTGCGCATGGGCGCCGCACTTGCATTCCTCAAGTTTATTGCACACTGGAAGAAGCTGGAAAAATTCACCGCTGAGGAGTGGTGTTCACGCTACATGGGCGAAGACGGCTACGAGAAGATCTGGAAGCCGCTGCTCGTCGGAAAATTCGGTGAGCATCACGCTTCACAGGTCAACATGGCGTGGCTGTGGGCGCGACTCAAATGCAGAACACCTGAGCTTGGCACTTTTCGCGGCGGCTTTGATGAATTCGTTGCCAAGGCGGAACAATTCCTGCTCAGTCAGGGCGTACGAGTGCTGAAAAATGCGCAAAAAATCAATGTCGAGCGCACACGTGACGGCTGGACGGTTGCGGCACTGAGTCATGGTATTCAGGAGCACGATGCCGTTGTTGTGGCTGCCTCACCGCGTACATTTGCATCGCTCGTAGGTCAGTATGCACCTGAGCACGTCAAATCAACACTCGGTCAGCCCGCCTTGGGAGTGCAGGTCATCATACTTGCGCTCAATCAGAGGCTCGGAAAGCATTACTGGTACAGTCTAAAACGCAATCCACCGTTTCAGCCGTTTTTGGCAGCCATTGAACATACAAATTTCGCTGATGCTAAAGAGTATGACAACGAGACTCTCGTCTACTTCGCAAAATACGTTCCCACTGGAAGTGAGGAATGGAAACAAACTGACGAGCAGTTGGTTGATTTGGCTCTGCAAGGCTGCAGGCTGATCAACGCCCAATTCTCGGACGAGTGGCTCATCCGCAGCAGGGTGTTTCGTGAAGAATACGCTCAGCCAATAATGGGGCTCAATGCTTCACGGTTTGTACCATCTGTTCATGTACACGGCGTGTCGCGGCTCTTTCACGCCAGTATGGCGCACGTGTATCCGTGGGACCGAGGTACAAATTATGCACTCGAGCTAGGAGAGCGGGTTGCGGAAGACGTGCTCAGGAGCTTGCCCGCGAAGCCGGGCGCGCGCGTATGGAAATGATGAATGTTGCGCAGACTGTCAACAACCCCAAAATAAACAGGTTCAATAAATAGGCCTGCTCCTGCAGTTGTCGGACCCACCACAACTGCACTGCCAGCGCTGCAAATGCTGACACAGCCAGTGCTGTAAACACAGACTTTTGCCGGTTCAAATACTGGCAGAGCACAACCGTCGGAGCGGCAAGATTCAGCGCCCAATGAGCAAGAATCAACATTTGTGACATGGGGATGACCGCGGCGGTTGAGCGCGGAAAAAACCAACCGACGATACCGAGGCTTCCTGCGACCCAAAGTCCTGCCGACATCAGTGCGAGAATCAACAGGGTGCGCGAGGCATATCGGCGATAATTCTTGAGGCGTTCTGTTGTCTCGAGTGTGCTCCAGAGGGTCAGGTTTGTGCCCACCATTTGCACAAGTGTTTGAAATGCAAGCACGGCCGGAGTCGCCAGCGCAATACTTGTATTGAGTTCTGTCAGTCGATTTTCACCCACGGAGCGGACAAGCAACGAGTGTGAGACGATGCCGTGTACCGTGGTGACACTCATGACTAGTGCGGCAACAGCGCTGCCGTTCAAAAAACTTCTGCCGTCGGAGCCGAGATTCTTAAAGACGTTTGAGGTTATTTTGAAATTTTCGGAAGACTGCGAAATATGCTGGCGAAGAATCAAAAACCAACTCAAAGCCCCAATCACTGTAAACGTCAGAGTGGAACTAATTGCGACCCAGATTTCGCCATGCGACGGTGCCGCAGCTGCAGCTGCGAGAAAAACAAACATGGCCATAAGCCGAGCAACTCGCACAGCAATCGCTTTGTTGAATTCATGGCGCGCAAAAAAAATCGAATCAGCTGTGCTGATGAGGGCAAAAGGAATGAAAGCAAGTTGATAGCACAGGAAGGCGGCAAGCATGTTTTGCGTAAAGCCTGCAAACAAGCAATAAGCCACTGCCAGAGCGACTATCAACAAGCCCAGCGCAAGGCGAGATTGCAGCAGCATAAGACACAACGCCGGTCTGCGCTGGTCATCTGCCAGCTGATACGAGCGAAGAAATTGCGTGTGAGTGCCGAAATCTGAAATCAGCTGAAAAGTTGTGAACGACAAGATCAACAAAGACAGGCGCGAGAAGACCTCGTCGGACTCGGAAGTGTGTTGCAGAACTTTCAGTCCAACGAAGGTTGCAAGCCCGCTCAGCACAGATAGTCCGTACTGAAGGGCGGCTCCGGTGATTTTTTGTGAGCGGTTGGCAGGTTTCAGAGTTCACCCGAGTTTGCTTTGAATCAGTTTTTGAGATTCAGCGCGAGCGAGAAGTTGAGTGTGTGAATCTGATTGTCCGTGTAGCCGTCCGAGCCACGCTTGGCACTCTTGCTCGTGCCTTTTCCGCCGCCACCGATATAGCGGGTCACGAAAGCGGCATCTAGCCACGAAACAACGGGGAATCCCAATTTGAGAGCAACGTCATGGAATGAACCTTCGACGTCTGATGTGCCGCCGTTGAGATATTTGACCGGAACATAGATCGTGTCGACGTCCGTTCCCCACCAGACACCGTCTTCAAGCTGAGTGCGTGTTTGGAATTTGAAGATCGGCACCGGCCCGACGTTGCGGTTGCTGCGGTGCTGCTTGCCGTCGACGCTGGTGAATTCGATGCGCGCATTGCGCAGCTGAAGGCTCGCGCCGAGTGCGATTTTTGTTGTTTCATTGGACCACGTGTCGCGCAGCCAGCTGAAACGGTAAAATGGGAATGAATATTTGAAATCAACCGGTGTGCCGGCGGCAAATGTGACGTCATCCACCTTGAGGTCATCGTAGACAACAACGCGCGTGTTGATTTCGAGCGGCTGATACAAAAAGACGAAGCGATCTTTTTCACTGGTGCGCAGCGTGACGTCGGCGCGGGCAAAGGGGAAGAGAATGTCCTGACCGCCGTTTTTAACGTAATCGAATTTGGTTCCGTTGGTCGAATTTTGGATCTTGTGTGACATGACGGCGGAGTAGCCGAGCTCGACAGTCCCAACAGTTTCGGGTGCTTTGGCCAGAGCATGCAAGGGCAGTGTGCTGGTGGCAATCACGGAAGCCGATGACAAAAGTAGTCTCGCGAATGTCTGATTCTTCATCTCGACGTCTCCAAATAAAAAATTGCTTGTTTTCGGTGGTTACAGCTCACTTCGTACCTTATTCACAGCCACACTGCAATGCGCTATTGAAAATGATTCTCAATACCGATAAGCCTATCAGTGGTTCTGGAATAGGGGCGGAGAATGACGGTTAAAACGCTGAAGTCAGCCAGAAAAGGCGATGTCTGTCGGGTTGTCGATGTGGTCTCGGGGCATCCCCTTTCGGAGCGGCTGCTGGAGTTGGGCGTTCAGTCCGGCGAACTCGTGAGGATCGTGCATGAGGCACCTTTTTCGGGAGACCCGATTGTTGTTGATGTCTGCGGCACCCGCCTCGCGCTGCGCCGCAGTGAAGCCGAGCTGATTTTCGTTTCCGAGATGACATCGTCGGGTAAGGATTCCAACTCATGAACGTTGAAACCATTCCATTGGTAGGCCTTGTTGGTCATCCCAACTGCGGCAAGACAGCACTCTTCAATGCGCTGACGGGCTTACGGCAAAAGGTTGCCAATTATCCGGGTGTGACGGTTGAGCGGGTGGAATCAGATTTGCGCGTAGATTTGGGTCACCGTCTACGGGTGTTGGATTTGCCCGGAGCTTACAGCTTGAATCCCCAGAGTGAAGACGAGCGGGTGACCCACGACGTTCTCACGGACGACTCCGCCAGCGAAAATCGTCCGGATGCTCTGGTTGTCGTTTTGGATGCAACCAATTTGCGCCTTCATTTGCCTTTTGCCTTAGAAGTTTTGCAGCTGGGATATCCTGCGTGTGTGGCACTCAACATGATGGATCTGGCTGCGTCCTCGGGAATGCAGATCAACATCCGCGCATTGCAGGACGCTCTTGGTTGCGTGGTCGTGCCGACATCAGCCACCCGGCAGGACGGTTTGCAGTCTTTGGCTCAGGCTGCGGCCGATTCGGCGCGCGGGCAAAAGTCAGACGCTTCTGTTCAATGGAAACCCTCCACCCGCGACGAGATCATTGCTCGCCGTGGGAAGGTCGACGACATACTGCGCAGGGTGATCGAAAATCCGGGGAATCCTTCAGCGCTGACGGCAAAAATCGACGGTCTCACTTTGCATCCTGTCTTTGGACCGCTGCTGCTTCTTGCCGTGATTGTCGCAATCTTTCAGGCCGTTTTTGCACTTGGTTCGATTCCCGCAGACGCCATTGACTCCGCAATTGGTGCGCTTGCAGAATTTGTAAAGGTTCAGCTGCCGGAGAGCCTACTCACCAGTTTGCTTGTCGATGGAATTATTGCGGGCGTGGGAGCGGTGTTGGTTTTTCTGCCGCAGATCATCATTCTATTTGCCGCACTGCTGTTTCTCGAAGACCTTGGTTATATGACGCGGGCCGCGTTTATGCTCGACCGGCTGATGGGCAGGGTTGGGCTTTCCGGACGTTCGGTTTTGCCACTGGTGTCTGGCTTCGCCTGTGCGGTTCCGGCAATCATGGGCTCGCGTAGCATCCAGAGCAAGCCGCAGCGGCTCGCAACCATCCTGCTGACTCCGCTGATGACGTGTTCCGCGCGCTTGCCTGTGTATACCTTGCTGATTGCTGCCTTCATCCCCGATCAGAAAATTTTCGCCTTCGTGAATCTTCAGGGTTTGGTGCTTACGGCACTTTATTTGGCCGGAGCCATCAGCGCACTGCTGTTTGCCTACCTCCTCAAATCATTCAATCTGATTGGCAGCAGCGGTTATTTTTTACTCGAACTTCCCACCTACCGCGTGCCCTCCTTGCGTACCGTTTTGCGCGGATTGTACGAGCGCGCGCGGCAATTCCTCGTTCGTGCTGGAACTCTGATTCTCTCGATCATGGTTCTTTTGTGGGCTATTTCGACGTTCCCGCGCCCTCCTGAAGGTGCGACGGATTCTCCCATCCGCTACAGCGTGGCGGGCAAACTCGGCCAATTCATCGCCCCTGTGCTCGAGCCTGTTGGGTTTGACTGGAAAATTTCGGTAGCGATGATCCCTGGTTTTGCTGCACGCGAGGTTTTGGTGAGCGCGTTGGGGACGGTGTACGCGGTTGAGTCTTCCGACTCGGAGGACAATTCGGCTCTGGCAGAAAGGTTGAAGGCCGACTGGACTTTGCCGACCGCACTTGCTCTGCTCGCGTGGTATATTTTCGCCCCGCAGTGTTTGGCAACATTTGCTGTGATGCAGCGTGAAACCAGGTCATGGCGTCTGACTCTTTTGAGTTTTACTGTGCTTCTTGCGGCTGGCTGGCTCGCTGCGTTTTTCACTTTTCGGATTGCGTCAGCATTGCTGTAATCTGCTGCGGGGTGAGGTGTGAATTTTTTGGATTTGCTCGTATTTCCAATTGTGGCCATTGCAGCTCTTGTTGTTGTGCGTAAGCTGGTTCAGCAGAATCCGCACAAAGGATGCAACGGATGTTCAATATCTTCGACCCCCAAAAAAACAACGTCGTCATCAGTGAGTCGATACACTCGGCCGACATGAGCCTTCATCAGCGCTCGAGATTCGCTGATGAGGTCAATGCCTGGCTCAATAAAATATGCTCCGGACGCACCTCCGATCTTGGACTTCACGCTGAAACCTACAAAGAAGATTTTGAACTTGAGAGACTTCCCGAAGAGTGGGGGGCTTATCCTTCTCTGGATGCAAATGATGTGCGTGCCAAGCTTTACAGCGATTCGGGCATCGCATTTGCGTGGCGTTTTGGGGCGATTGTGTTTGTCGAGGTTCCCAAAGAACAGCGCCATCGTGAGGTGGAAGCTCTCCGCAAGTCATTGGGGCTATCGCTCAAGGAGCCGCGCGTCACGGCCGAGAAATTTTTTATTTTCGTGGATAAAACACGCAGCGCCCAGGTTGAGTACAATCGTCTTGTTTTGCCAAATATCAATCAGGAACGCCTTGGCGCGGTCGCTCAGACCCTCGCTCAGAGTGTGGCAATGGAATACTATGAGTTGGTTGTCACTCAGGCCAAGCTGCATGTGCTGACGATGCTCGACCGTGTGCGTCGCAAAGGACGCATTGCTATTCCAGCAATGAAGCTCAACAGCCAGATTGCCGATGCCTCTATGGCGCAGGCAGAGGTGGTGGGAGTTCTGCATTTGCTCGACAAGCCGGATATCCTCTGGAACGACGCCGAGATGGAGTCTATTTATGTCGACTTGCGCAATGCATTTGACCTCGAAGAACGCTTCAAGGCCATCGAGTACAAAATAGAGACGATCAAAGAAACTCTGCGAATTATTCTCGAAGCGCGCAACAGTTCACTCGCCCAGCGTCTTGAAATTGTCATCATCCTGCTTGTCGGGATAGAAGTGATGTTTTCCCTCTTCGAACGCTTTCACTTGTTCGGTTGGTGATAGCTCGGACAATTTTTGTTGCCGCGCCACCCTCCGCGGCCGGCAGGGCCGAATTTTCCCCAAGTGAATTTCGTGACCGTGATTGCTGCAGATAGCGGTCTATCTGGGCGATAACCAGTTCACAGCCTTGCGGAGCCACACTTGCCAGTCCCGAGCTGATGAGATCCGCACGCAGGGTTTGCTCTCTGAGCAGAATTCCCATCGTGCCGAACGCAACACTCTCCTCGAGTGTGTCCTCGCTGTCGGTAATCACAAGGCTAGCCTTCAGAAGGAGCGCACAGCGCTGCAAATGGCGGAGGTGAGAGATCTTGCAGGTGGCTTGATAGGCCTTGTCGGATTCAATCCTCTCCAAAAGCGTTTTGTTTTGAATATGCAGAACCGGAACCGGAAAGTTTCGGCTGACCGCGTAATAGGGCAAAACCTCGGCGAGGATGGCCAGTGATTTTTCAGACTCAATTTCAACGTAGAAAAACTGCCCGTGTAAAATGCGGTCGCCCAGTGTCGAAAATCCATTGATGAAAAGTTCTGCGACAAAGGATTGCGAGTTGAGTTGTCGCCTTATCTGACTTGCAGAATCGCCCAGTGTGCTTCCGACGGAAAAAATATTTTCCTCGCTGATTCCCTCATGCAGGAGGATTTTTTTTGCTTCGTTGGAAACGGTGAAGTGCAGCTGCGAGAGTATCGCTATCGACCGGCAGGATTGCTGCGCCTGACGCGGAAGATGTCTGTAAGGATGCAGACCGCCGAGGTCATCCAAGTGGGCGATGGAAACGTTGTTTTGAAATGCAGCGACAGCGGCGGCGAAGGTGGCTCCCGAATGGCCAAAGCTAAGAAGAAAGTCAGTCTGACGCTGTGCCCACAGTTCTGCAAGCAGAACATTTATTTCGCCAAAGTACGTGCCTGAATTCTTTTGAGCACCGTGGATATTCAATAGAATGTCTGCCCGCAACGAAAGACTGTCGAGGGTTTCATCGACGTCGCTGCGCTGAGTTTTGATAACGACAACCCTGACCCTGCAGTTACGGTCGGCACGCAGTGCATGAATGACCGGTGCCAGATGCAGTGTTTCGCGTCGGGAACTGAGAACAACATCAACTGTCAAACCAGCAGTCGAATCCATAACACCTCCCTGTCCGGCAGATGTCAGTAAGGCCGTTGGATGCGATGCTGCAAACAATAAATCTTTGAAGGTCGAAAGCGATCAGTGGCTGCGCGATGAGTTGTTAACCAAATGCAGCCAATGACACATGTAGATGAAGTTTTTGATGAGCCTGTCACCGTCGCGGGTCGGATGAGGAGTTTCGGGATGACTCTGAACGGAGTAAATCGGCTTGTCCGGATGCACGAGTGCGTCGACCTCACATTCGGGGCTTGTCATTGCCACTTGCAGCGGCCAACTGGATTTTGGCTTTTTGACCTCCTGCTCGTGCCAAGTGTGGCTCCAATAATCTTTGGGCCAGAGGTTTTCGATCGTCTTGCGCACGCGCGCGTGGGAAGGGAGTAACGCGCTTTTCGCCTGTCCGCTGGCAAAAGTTCTGTTCCAGTCTGATTCACTCCAAACTGCGGTCGTGCAGACCGCCTCGCGGAAACCGAGGTCCTTTTTATTGCCCGAGAAATAATCGGCATCAGAGAGTGTTGCTGTCAGCAGCGCCATTTTGGGCGACGTAACCTGCTTTCCGCGCGGCACCTGATACCGGCGTGTCGGCAGCTCGTGACGATTGTCGATGAAGTCGACTCTGGCGTCGTGCATGTCTGCGAGCATTTGGTGTGAAAAGCAGATCCCGAGAAAGGGAAGATTCCTTGCAAACACGTTCTGCACCAGCAAACTTTTCATTTCCGGCAGCCACGGCGGATTCTCAGTCACGTTCGCGGTGCTGCCCAAGCCGAAAACTCCGGCGAACTGGTGCTCTTGAAATGCCGTCAAAAGAGGGTCTTCGGTAGACAACGCAGGGCACTTGATGATGATTGAGCGCAGCGAAAATTCAGGATGCTCGGCCAGCTCGCCGAACAACATGGAAATGCGATTGTACGCGACGGTTTCGGGCTCATTTTTTGCCGGATCAACAATGAGAATGTCGAATTTTCTTTTGTTCACGGGCTGACTCCTGTGCCCCCTCCAGGGCTGATACATGCCTTTTGCTGTCTCACAAATCCGCCTTTTGCGAAAGACTTGCTCTGTAAATTGGAAAACATTCGGGATTTCAATGAAGGCCGCTGCGCTCGCCGTCGGGATTTTGTTTTAATGACGTCCGACGTCCGACTCCGGCGGGTGCCGGTGCGGGCTGACGCAATAAAAAGGAGACCCTTATGCCAGCAGTTGCAAAAACGCTTGCCAAGAAAAAGCCAGTCATCGTTCTGCAGCGTACCCGCAATCCGCTTCCGGAATCGCAGCGCTCTGAGGTTGTCCGTGCTCTGCAACCGCTGCAGGCAGGTTCACTTGAACTTTATCTGCAGATGAAAAATGCCCATTGGAACGTGCGCGGAAATGGATTCAGCGGACTGCACACGCTTTTCGATGACATTGCCAAAGACACTGCGGAAATTGCCGACTCCATGGCAGAGAGAGTCGCGATTCTGGGCGGCGAGCCGCTTGCAACAATTCAGAAGCTCGCCGTGGTTCCGCAGTTGGCTGATGCGCCGACCGGCATGAAGTCGCAAGACGAATTCGTTAAACTCTGCGCCGACAGGATTGCATATTATGTGCAAATGCTGCGCGATGCGAATGATACATTCGACAAGAACAACGATCCTGTTTCACAGGACATTTGTATCAAGGCTGCAGGAGTTTTGGAAAAGCGACTGTGGTTGACGGAGTCGCATATTTTGAATCGTATCTAGTCGCAAAAGTTTTTGCGCTGCTTCCGGCTCTTTGTTTTGAGTCTACCAAACCGCTCATCAAGGAGCGCGGAAAGAGCACACCGGCGCGCTCCTTGATGAGCGCAGACCAAAAAAATTTTCAGCGCAAAAGATAGCCGACGCTAATTTTTAAAGTCCCGCCAATATACTCACCTATAACGAGCTCTGCACCAATTCCTGCATCTACCTTTGATCTGAAGCGATGCATCCAGCCAAACTCACCTGCAGGTTGCACGACAAATGCAGGTTTGAATCCGACAAAAAGTTTCAGCCCTCCGACAAACCCGGACATAGATTCGGGCCTTTCCCAGAGTAGCCCGCGCAAAGAGATCAGACTGAGGCCGAAGATTTCGCCGCCGAGGGTGATGTTGTCTGAAATGATAGGGCCCGTGTCGGCAGTGATGGCAGCTCCGCCGGCGCGCAGAGTGCCAATCGACAAACCGAATCTTGTGGGGTGTGAAAATCCGCTTGATGAAGCGGCTGCAAGGTTCGGGGCAGTCAATAGTGTCGCAATCGCCGGATACAGCAAGAGACGTTTCATTACAGAACCTTCCTGAGCAATGAGTACTGATTGATCTTGGTCGGTTGAGCAAAATTGCCATGTCTGCGACCAATTTTCTCACTCGCGTTGCCAGAGCGAATCAATGCGCCTGTCGTTTTGAGAAGCGAGTGTTCAACACAGTAAGCCGAGATTTCATAGGTGAGTGAATTTGCGATTCCCATGGATCGGTGATCAGGGTGCACTGCTACGGTTTTATACACAAGCTCATCGTTGTCGACAAAACAAAATGCAAATCCCACAGCCTCGCCACTCGACGAGAGAACAATCCTCGATGCGCCAATGTTTGCTGAACGTGCCATCGCCATGGTCATCGCCGAAAATATCTCGAATGGAATCACTTCGAACATGGGGTTGTCTGCAAAGGCAATGTTGGAGAGGTCAAATATCCGCCTGAGATCCTGAAGGAGCTCGCTGCCGGAATGAAGAGGTCTGATGGAGTAACGGTGCTGGCTGGTCACCGCATCGTATTCAGCGCGCAGCGTGTGCATGTAGGCTTGCCAATGTGCCTTGCTCGGAACCTCATACGACAGACTGGCAAACTGCAGGTCATCTGTGAAACCTTCATCAAGAAAGAGTTGCCTGTAAAAATCGGGTGCTGCCGGCTCCCAAGCTTTGTCCAATTCTGTCGGCTGACCGGCGTTGCGCAGCTTGAAACGGTAGTTGAACCAACTGTTGAAATCCATCGGACCATAAACGTTCTTTGCGGCATTGGCTTTCAACCAATTCTGCGCACACCTGATGAGCCCGGTGCCTGCCTGTTTTCCATCGGCATCTTCTGTGCACTCAAAAAATCCGATCGAGCCGTCCCAGTTCTTTCCGTGCGGAACGTCCGCGCCGATGCGCGCCACGGAGTTGCCGGTATTTACACTGTACGCCACCCAAAAATCGCATTTTCGGCTCTGACCGTAGCGCAGAAGTTGTTTCCAGAGTTCAGCTGATGAAGTCGACTTTGAGCGCTTTTCAATTTCGTTGATGTGTTTTGGCAGGTTGGCGAAGCGCTCGTCGAAGGCTTCGCTGTCGCCGCAGGAACTCCGTTGCTCAAAGCGCAGGCCGGTTGTCATTGGACTCCTTTCAAACGCAGAACCGCTAGGCCGTTTTCTTCATCGGTTCGGGGCTGTAGGTGAGAATCACCTCGCGCATCGCATCTGAAACATCTGAGTAGGAGTCGAAGTAGGAAAATGTTTTTGGAAAGTTTCGCCGAGAAAACTGAGCAAGCTGATACGGGCTTTGCCCTTTCTGAGTGCGTACTTCCTCAGAAAGTCGTTCCACTTGATTGCGCAGGTGACGTCTTGAATTGCAGAGCTCTTCGATGATTAAAATATTGGCACGTTTGGGAGTCGTATAGCTCTTCATCGCCTGCCGGAGGAGGCCAATGTTGAGTTGTCGGACAAGAAATGAGCTTTGGTTGAAAATGTGCCTGAGCAGGTGTTCATCAATCTGAACATGGCGCGCTTCATCGAGCATGTGAAACTGGTGGACCTGGTAATGCAGCGCGTCGAGCCGGTTGGCTTTCTCGTCTCGCTGCTGCGCTCTGTAGTGAGCAAAGTAGTCGATGGTTTTTTCTTCAAACAACAGTGCGACCCAAATCCAGAAATTCAGTTGTCGCGGCAGCTGAGACATCAGGCTGATGAGTCTGTCCTCGTGGCTCCGCAGTCGCAGAAAGTAATAATCACTGCGGGTGTAGCGTTCTTCGTTGCAAATGCGGTTGAGTCGTCTGAACATTTCAGTGTGTTTGACTTCTTCTTCCAAAAAGACGTCAAGGCAACGCTTCAAGTCGCTTGAAACATTCTTTGCCCATGGCAGCAGGCTTTCAACGACTTTACAGAGAAAGCGATCCTCCAGAAAAATGAACTGTTCACTCACATACTGTGCAAAAAGTTGATTGTAGTGCCTGCGGTCATCCTCATCGAGTACGTTTCGGTAGGACGGGCAGTAGTGGAGCGGAGTGAGTACTTCCGGAAAAAAGTACAACTTGTCATCCACACCTTTGTGCCACGCAATTTTCTCGATGCTGTATGCATCCTTCGCAGCGTTGTCAGCGATTGTCTTTAAATCCGGTAGACTCATGGCCCTAAACCCCCGCGAGTCTTCAAACTATCGGCTTTTCGGCCGCTTTCCGAGAAAACTGGAGTGTAGTTCAAAAAAAAACATTTTGACTAAATTTTTCGGCAAATTGCCCGAAAAACCAGAAAATTCGCACAGTCGGAGGGCTGGGGTGCCGTCAGCGAATGGGAATTGCAGCATACGTGCATTGACTAAAATGCGGCAAAATCCGGACGCGCTGTGCCTCTGGTCGGTCCGGCATGGCAGTGTGTCGTTCGCCCGATTCGGCGAAATGGCCGCGCTGCAGCAAAGCCAGGCTTTGCGGCGTGGGCTGAATGCCGGCGATGTTGTAGTCGTCATGGCACTTCCCTCGCCACAGCTCTACGCATTGTTGATTGCCATGATGGGGCTCGGTTGCCCCATTGTGTTCATCGAGCCTTGGATGCCGGCTGCGCACATCGAGGCTTCATTGTCCCACTGCAATCCCAAGGCGATTTTCACAGACGCATTCGGGCAGCTCTGGCGATTGCGCAGTCATGTTTTGCGTGCGCTGCCGCGTTTCGACGTCAGCCAGACCGCCGGCTCGATACCAAGCGGCGGGCAGTTGCAGATACTTCCCGTTGTTCCCTCTACCCCTGCTATTATTTCATTCACGAGCGGTACCACGGGACATCCCAAGGGCGTAGTCCGCACTCACGAGTACCTGTGGAACCTGCATGAAATCTTGGTCAAGTATGGTGAAGATGAGAGCGTGAAGGGGCCCGACCTGACTATTTTTCCGAACCTCGTTCTGTTCAATATTGGTAACGGTCGTGGTTCACTGCTCGTTCCGGCCAATTGGTCGCTCAATGCCCTGCAGCGTGTTCGTGAGCTCGACAAGGAGCTTTGGCCACAGACATTATCCTGCGGGCCTGCCTTTATACGGCGTCTCGTCGAATACAATCTTTGTCCACCGAGCCTGCGCAATATTCATATCGGCGGAGCTCTTGTCGAGTGCGACTTGTTGGAGTCCCTGATTCGCCTTCTCCCGCGCACTGTCATCAAGCAGGTCTATGGTGGAACCGAGGTCGAGCCAGTTGCCTTCTGCGATGCACAGAAGAGCCTTAATAATTCGAGAAGAAAGGGTTATCTGCATGCGCTCAACGTCGGATTTCCAATTTCTGAGATAAAAGTCCGCTGGGACGAGCGTGGTGCTTTGTGGGTGGCGGGACCCAATGTGTGCCCTGAATATCTGGGCAGTAGCGAAGAGAATTTTCGCCACAAGAAGCGCGATGAGGATGGCACGCTCTGGCATTGTATGGGCGACAGAATTTTGTCCGATGAAGACGGCCTATGGTATTGCGGCCGTGTGGACCAGCCAGCCCAAGACTTTTTGTTCGAGCAGAAAATGTACGCTCGACTCGGACACGCACGAGCCTTCCTGCACCGCGATCTCAACAATAACGGAATCGTTGTTGCGGATGATGACCGCAGACATGTGGAAAAAGTCGGCCTTGAATTGTCATCCGAAAAATTTGAGGTCTGGAGTGCAATCATCACCCGTGACAGGCGTCACCGTGCGCGAATCGATCGCAAAACGACATGGCAACGAGGCTTGAGAATGCAAAGATGGAAGATTTATCTCAAAGAACGGAGTCCGCTTTTTATTCTGCTGCTGCTGGCAACAGGTCCGCTGTTCAGTGGCTATTTTCTAAGTCAGGTGCATGGCAGCTGCGCTGATTCGCCGCGCGGAGTCTGCCTGCAGTCTTCGTTTGGAATTGCCGCGGGCATCACGGCGGTGATTGCCTCAGTGATGTTTATGGTCTTGGCGCGCATGATGGATGAACTCAAAGATTTTGAGAAGGACAAAATTGCCAATCCAAACCGCCCGCTCCCGCGCGGTCTGATTTCGCCGCAGGAAATGTCCTCGGCAATTCTTTATCTTTTTCTGCTCCTGCTGGCTTTGTCATCCTCATTCTTTTTTACTGCGGCTCCGCTTTCTGCCGCATTGATGATTTTTTCAACACTCTACCTTTGGTTGATGTACAAGGAATTTTACGTTGGCGCATGGCTGGCGAATTATCCTCTCTGGTACGCACTTTCCCATCAGGTGGTCGGTGTTCCTCTCTACTTGTTTGGAGTCACGCTTTTTGCGCCCAGCTTTGCCAGCGAGCCGCTTTCGTGGATGTACGTCGGCGCCAATGTCTTCAGTTCGGTTGCCTATGAATTCACGCGAAAGCTGAAGCCCGACGCGCATGCGGCCGCGCGCACTTACCGGCAAATTTATGGCCTCAAGATTTCGGCATTCATCGCTATGGTTTTCAATTTCGCCGCAATGGGCGTGGTGTATACCGCCCAGCAGTCAGGATTTTCTGGTCTTGCAGCGCTTTTTGTCTTGCAGATCATTTTTGCTTTTATGCTCTTGTGGCAGATGCTCAAGGATTCACTTCACAAGCAGTCCGAAGGAATCGCCGCGCTGGTGGTTCTGTTGTCGGCCTGGATGGGTGTTTTCGTCGTCTTCAGGTTCTGAGAATTGGGAGAAACTCTCATGGCGGATAGAAGTGTGAGTTATATTTTTACCCCTCTAAGTGCACTTGATGACGTCCGCCGGCTCGGCGGTGGGAAGGCTTACAATTTGGCAAAGCTCTCGCAGGCGCGTTTTCCGGTACCCGACTGGATATGCCTGAGTGCGTCGGCGTTTGACGATTTTTTGCAGCAGAATGCGCTGACGAGCGACATCTTTGTTGATGTTCAGAATCTTGAAGATGTCGAGAAAAACGTCGAAGAGCTTTTTCTCGGTAAGCAGATTCCGCTTAAGGTGTGCGAGGAATTGAGTCTTCAATTGGAGCGCGGAGGCTTGTTGGAGGGTTTCGTTGCAGTTCGATCGAGTGGATTGGATGAAGACTCCGGTGACAATTCTTTTGCAGGTCAGTTCTCGTCTTTTCTATTTCAAAAGGGGCCGGAGGCAATCTTCCGCAGCATACTCAGATGTTGGGCATCGGGTTGGTCTGCGCGCGCGCTTGCCTACCGCAGGGAGCGCAATCTTCCGCTCAACGGAATCAAAGTGGGTGTGGTGATCCAGCGGATGGTCAATGCTGAATCTGCAGGAGTCGCCTTCTCGAGAAATCCCATTGACATTGCCGACAGAGACCATCTGCTGCTGAGCAGCGTGTGGGGTCTTGGAGAAGGACTTGTGAGCGGATTATTGTCCGCAGACGAATATAAAGTCGATAGGAAGTCGCTGGAGTACAAGTCCGAGCTGGCTGAGAAGAAAATCGCACTGCGGCACGCCGCTTCGGGTGGACTGTGCGAATGTCGAGTGGACGATGACAAGGTCTCGGTGTCGAGCCTGTCGCCTCCTGAAATCAAAGAGATTGCAAGATTGACGATGGACGTCGAAAAACATTTCGGCGGTCCGCAGGATCTGGAATGGGCCGTGGTCGGAGGCCAGGTCCATCTGCTGCAGGCGAGGCCCATAACAACCGTTCCTCCGGAGGGATTATTTGATGATCGATGCGCTGGTGCTGGCTATATTCTTTGGGACAACTCGAACATCATCGAAAGTTTTTGCGGTGTCACAACCCCGCTGACGTTCAGTCATGTGAGCCGCTGCTATCAAGAGGTTTATTATCAATTCTGCCGGTTGATGCAGGTTCCGGAGAAGGTGATTGCCGACAATGAATCAACCTTCCGCAATATGCTCGGTCTGATCCGCGGACGCATCTATTATAACCTCGCCAACTGGTACAAACTGCTTTATCTGTTTCCTGGCACGGCACAGAGTAAATCGTTCATGGAAACAATGATGGGAGTGAAGCAGGGACTCAAACCCGAAATTGCTGCTTTGTTCGAGTTTACAAGTCATCCCGTCAAGTACGGAGCATTCGCCCGGGTCAAGCTATACGCAACACTATTGTCGCGACTTTTTTACATACGCCCGCTCATCAACTCCTTTGAACAGCGCGTTGATGGCATCGTGGCAGAGGGACGGCACAAGAATTTCAAAAATATGTCCCTGCAGGAACAAGTGGACTACTATCATTCCCTCACCGAGCGTGTGCTCAAGCACTGGCAGGCTCCCATCGTCAACGACACCCGCTGCATGGTTTTTTTCGGACTGCTCAAATCTCTGGTCGGAGGCTGGATCACAAAAGGAGAAGAAGGATCTACATTGCAGAACGATCTTTTGTGCGGACAGGGTGAATTGGAGAGTACGGAACCCACACGCATGCTCATGCGCATTGCCAATGAGGTCGACAACGGGCCCGAGAACAGGCGTAGCTGGCTGATGTCAACATCCGCTTCAGAAGCGTGGAGTTCCATGTCCGAGCGCGGCGTTTTTCCCGAGCTTTATTTGAAGTTCAAAAATTTTCTAGATTTATATGGATTTCGTTGCGTCAACGAGCTGAAGCTCGAGGAACCCGATCTTCACGACGACCCCTCGTTCGCCCTCGAGGCGGTGACGAGCTATGTGCGGATGAAGAGTTATTCAATCGAGGCCATGGAGCAACGCGAGGCCGAAATTCGCAAGAAGGCGGAAGCCGAGGTGGATGCGCGCTTGGGCGGGCTGATGAGCGTTATCAAGCGGCCGTTGTTCAATTGGGTTTTGGCCAATGCGCGCAGCGCTGTGCGCGATCGTGAGAATCTTCGCTTCGACCGCACAAAGACTTTCGGGATTGTCCGTCATCTGTTTCGAGGTTTTGGTCGCAATTTGCATGCTCTGGGTGCTATCGAGCAGCCTAATGACGTTTTTTATCTGACCATCGATGAGATTATTTCCTACACGGAAGGCCGTTCCTCTAGCTTGCTCTTACGGCAGTCCTCATCGATCAGAAAAGCTGAATTTGAGGACTACCGCAGCACTCCGCCGCCGCCGGATCGATTCACAACGCGCGGAGCTGTGGGAGCATCGCTGGTTTGGCCGCAGTTGCTGGTTGCCAATGATTTGTTGGCAGGAGAGCTGCCCGTTTCGACCGATCCCAATGTGCTTTTGGGCACCGCCTGTTGCCCCGGTATTGTGGAGGGGGTCGTTCGTGTGGTGGTCAACATGTCCGACGCTCAGGGGCTTAACGGTGAGATTTTGGTGACCGAGCGCACAGACCCCGGCTGGGTCCCGCTTTATCCCGCCTGCAGCGGTTTGTTGATTGAGCGCGGAAGTTTGTTGTCACACTCGGCAGTCGTTGCGCGTGAACTTGGACTACCGACGATTGTCGGAGTGCGCGGAGGACTCGTCAGTCGGTTGAAATCCGGCATGCGCGTGCGGATGGATGCCGGACGCGGCGAGGTGCAAATTCTTTCGGAGCAATCGGTCGCCGAATCATAATAGCAGGAGCACGGGAATGGGTGTTGTATTTGAAGGACGCAATATTTGTCTCTCGTACAGGCTTGGCGACGTCGATGTGGCGGCGCTTTCGGATGTAAATTTTAACATTCACAGCGGACGTTTCACCTGCCTTGCGGGCCCGTCGGGTTCTGGAAAGTCGACGCTCTTGAATTTGCTCGGCCTGATTGAGCCCATGCAGAAAGGCGAACTGATTTATTCAAACACGCAGGTCGGGAGTCTTTCGGAGCCGCAGATGAACCACATCCGCCGGCATGAAATCGGATTTATATTTCAGAGTTTTCATCTGATAGAAGTACTGACGGCAGAAGAAAACGTCGAATACTTTTTGGCTCGTCAGGGCAAGCCTGCCGACGAGCGCGCAGAGGCTGCGCGTGTGGCCTTGCGCTGGGTCGGTCTTGAAGATCACCGGCACAAGCGCCCGCAGCAGATGAGTGGCGGACAGCGGCAGCGGGTCGCCATTGCACGTGCTCTTGCTAAGCAGCCCAAAGTGATAATCGCCGATGAGCCGACAGCCAATCTGGATTCAAAAACCGGCTCTGAAGTTCTCGGACTCCTGCAACGCCTGTGCAGGGAAAAAGGTCATTCGGTGATCATGGCCAGTCACGATCCTCAGGCCATTGGCCTTGCCGACACGGTGATCCGGCTGCGTGACGGCCGCTGTGTGGAGGAGGCGTAAATGTTGCTGACAGTTGCTCTTCGAAGCCTGATGAGAAACAAAAGACGCACACTCGTTACCCTTGCGACCGTTGCAGTGGGTGCGGCTGCACTGTTCGTGTTTCGCGGATTCAATACTGGATTGTTGAATGAATATCGTGAGAATGCGGTTCATGCCCATTACGGGAATGGACAGGTCAACACACAAGGCTATCGGGACAAGGTTTTGGCCAAGCCATGGGAGGCTTGGATTGGTGAGCCCGAGCAGGCGCTCAAAGGATTGCTCTCTATTGAGGGTGTCGAAAAAGTGTTCCCGCGGCTGGAGTTTGCCGCGCTTGTATCCAATGGAACTCGTTCGCTCGGATCACGCGGAGTGGGTATCGACGGCGCTGCGGAAAGCGGTTTTTTTTATACAATCAATGTTGTCGAGGGACAGCCGCTGCGAGGTGAAGCCGAAGGTATCGTACTCGGTAAGGGATTGGCATATTCGCTCGACGTGAAGGTCGGCGACCGGATCACTCTGCTGACCAACACGATATACGGAACGCTCAACGGAGCGGATTTCAACGTTGTCGGAATCTTCCATACAGGATCACGCGAACTGGATGATGGATTTTTTCAAATACAATTGCCGCAAGCACAAAGACTTCTTGATACACCCAAGGTAGAGAAAATTTCACTCGGCTTGCGAAATCACGACGATTGGCCGGCAGTCGAGAAAAAAATTGAGCAGATGATGCCTCAGCTGGAGGCGACTCCGTTCGAGATACTCGACAAAATTTACTATCAGAATTCGGTTGATTTTTTGAATGCGCAGTATCTCATCGTGCGGATGATTATTCTTTTTGTCGTGGTACTGGGTATTTTCAATACGGCGACCTCTTCGATTCTTGAACGTACTCAGGAAATCGGCATGTTGCGTGCGAATGGCGAGTCGCGCCGTGAAATTCTCTCACTCATAGCTTTGGAAGGCTGTATCTCTGCACTGCTTGGTGCTTGCCTGGGCTTATTTTTTGTGTGGCTTGCCAACGTCACAATTTTAAAAGACGGATTCTATATGCCACCCGGACCTGGAATCACACGTTCATTTAAAACGTACATCGAGTTGCAGTTTCCCATGGCGGTTGAGGCTCTGGTTCTGGTCGTCATTGCAGGAGGACTGGGAAGTCTACTTGCCGCTTTCAAGGTGCTGCGCATGACCATCAGTCAGGCGCTTCGTCAGGCAGGCTGAACTTCAAATGGGTGTTGCATGGCTCGAATGGAATGGTGTTCTTTATTGGAGCGAATATAGGCGCGCTCCTCACGAGCCCTGTTCGGCATTGACGCTTCTTGTCGAGGGAATTTGGCAACGATTTCCCGACTCGGCGCATTTTATTTTACGTGCGCGCATTTTCACCTCGGAGCCGCTCACGGAGATGTGTCGGGGCGCTGTCGTCGTCTGTGCAAAACGAAGCACATTCGTTCCCCAAGTTCCAGACAATGTTATAGCCCGTATGAAGGATAGAATTCAGACTGTGAGAATTGCCAACAACAGTCCTGCGCAGTCTATTGCACATGCGCCCGCACAAATCAGCCGCCCCGCGGCTCACCCAGCCGAATTCAACCGTTCGGTCGAATGTTGGTTACTCGATGCACAGGGGCGGCTACTGGCAACCGCCGCAAACACCTCCGGACGGAACAGGATGCGGCATGCGGAGATGAACCTGCTCAAGAGTTGGTGGCAGCGCGAAAGACGCCCATTGCCTGCGGGTAGTCGGCTTGTTGTGACACTCGAACCCTGCGCAATGTGTGGCGGTGCTATTTGGGAGTGTGTCGCCGATAGGGACAACTTTGAAGTCAACTATGTGGCTGCTGATCTTGGTTCTGCTGCCGCGAGATCGGTGCTCCGTGGGCGGCCCATGCTTCGACAGTGTCCAAACATTGGTCATCCGTTCTAATTCCAAGTTTGCGAGACTCATCGCCTTTTATTTGGCCTCGGACTTGCTGAGTCAGCTCCGAACGCGTCTCATTGGCGCTCATAATTTCAGGAGTCGTGACATGAGTATCCTTCGCAGTTTCAAATCTTCTCGTCATGGACTGGGTCTGTGGTGTTTGGGAGCTTTGGCGGTTGTGGCTGGTGCGTGTTCAACTGAAAATTCGCTCGACACGAGCGGCGATGCTCAACCTGCATGGATGCAAAACGACAAAACGGACGACGCCAGTGTTCAGAAGGCACTCTCTTCCAGGATGGCGATCCTTGTAAACCTGCAAACAAACAAGACAACCATCTACAAAGACGGCCGCGCGGTGGGACAATGGAAGATTGCCAGTGCCGACGTGACGGGTGAATTCCACGACAACGAACCGCAGAACACTCCGACTGGAATTTTTGTTGCTGAAGACATGCAGGCCTGCCCCGAGTGGTTGCCGCGTTCGCCCACCGATCCGAAAACAGGAAAAGTTGCTGCAAACGAACAGGAGCGCATGGCCATCATCAAGGCCAATCCCGACCTTTTTGGACCGTGCGGCGCAAAAAACCCGCTTGGAAAATACGTCGTCTGGTTTCATGGTGCGTATGGAACACATGGCAACGCGGCTGAGTGGATTCTCGAGATTCCTGATCCCGAGAAGCGGCGTGTTTCGGGTGGTTGCATCAGAAACCCTAACAACAAAATCAAAGATCTCTTTCACCAAGTGATTGACACCTATCCAGAGCTTTCGTCTTTCAAGCCGAAGGTTTCGGCGTTGGAGGCCGCGGCCGAGAAAGACAAAAGGACTCTGACTCAGAGTCTGTCGAAAACGGATTTGAAAGTAGTCGTCGGCCGATGGGCAAAAGATCCGAGCCTGACGCAGGCTTCCCAACCTTCAAGCCCCGATGCTACACCAACTGCCACGCCTCAGGCGACAGCTACGCCGGTAGCTCCGCAAAAGACGAAATGCGTTGTGTCGTCGATCAATCCCGACCGCGGAATTGTGCCGGTCTATCTGGCGCTGCCGGCTCAGTTTGACAACGAGCACACGTTCTACAGCAAGGGCGACACTGTCATCGTTCTCGAACCGGTTGCTGGCACCAACCTTGTGAAGGTCACCAACGGTTTTGTGGACAAGAAGTATCTCAGCAACTGTCAAATCCAGAATTGACTCTCTCTCTGCAGAGTCTGTCTGGCCTCATGCACGTAGCCCCGGATCAAAACTGATCCGGGGCCTTTTGATTTCGTGTATTCCGGTCTTTTTATTTGTAGAACAGAGCGGACTTTGGAATTGAACGTTTCGTGATCGACGGGCCCTTGTAGCTGACGATCAGACTCTGAACAGATGCCTTTTGGAAGTAGCTCACTCGGATTGCATGGTAACCGGCGGTCAGATTGATTGTACCTGCCCGTTCGCGGGACGAATGAACGCCACCGTTTTCAACGACAAGAGTTTCGTTAATCCACAGCCTGCTGCCGTCATCTGAGTTTGTGTAGAAGGTGTATGTTCCAGCTCTCGGAACATAAACGTACCCCTCGTACATGAACCCGTAGTTGGTGTTCTGTGTTTTCGGTGTGAGCAGGAAGTTGGTAATCGTGCCTGCCTTGACCGGAGCCATCTTTGGAAAGTCAGGAACGTCAGACCACGCAACAGGTGTCGTGTAGTAGTTGTAACGGATACCCTGCGTGTACGCCGGAGTTGGTGTCGGTGCCGGTGTTGTCGGAACCGGAGTGGGTGTTGGTGCCACCGTCGGCGCGACAGTCGGAGTGGGAGTCGGCGTCGGAGCCGGAGTTGTTGGCACCGGTGTTGGCGTTGGAGCGGGTGTTGTTGGCACCGGTGTTGGCGTTGGAGCGGGTGTTGTTGGTACCGGAGTTGGCGTTGGAGCTACGGTCGGTGCGACAGTGGGCGCCGGCGTTGTCGGTGCTGGAGTTGGTGTGGCTGTTGGCACGGCCATCACTTTGTCGAGAGCCTTCGCCGCGTTGATTCGGGTTCCCGTATCCACTTTTCCGACCAGTGCAGGAACGGCGTCACCGGTTGTCATGATTGCGTCTTTGATTTGCAGATAAGTCATCGAAGGCTGCTTGCTCCACAGAAGTGTTGCGAGGCCTGCGACGTGTGGTGTCGCCATCGATGTTCCGCTGTAGGACTGGTAACCGTTGTTTGGAACAGTACTGAGAATATCGCGGCCGGGAGCAGCGATGTTGACCCCGTCACCGTAGTTAGAGAATGACGATAGCCCATCGGTGGGGTCGGTCGATGCGATTGCCAGAACGTTGTCGTAGGTCTTACTGTAGTAGGCAGGATAACTGGCTGCGGCGGCAGACTCATTGCCTGCAGCGGCAATGAAGAGCACGCCCTTGTTCTTCGCAGCTGTCAGTGCGGACGCAATCAGTGCGCTTGCACCGCCACCGCCGTAACTGTTGCTTGTCACACGCGCACCGTTATTCACGGCATACATGATTCCATCATAGATATCGAAGTTGAACCCAGAACCGTCATCGCCGAGAACCTTCACGGCCATCAGCTTGGCATTCCAGCTCACACCAGCAACACCGATAGCGTTGTTGCCTTTGCCTGCAACTGTTCCCGCACAATGTGTTCCGTGTCCGTTGCCGTCCATCGGATTGTTGTTCACCCAGTAAAAGTTCCAGCCCTGAACGTCGTCGATGTAACCATTGGAGTCGTCATCTACGCCGTTTCCTGCAATTTCTTTGGTGTTTTTCCAAATGCTGTCTTTAAGGTCTTCGTGATTATAATCGATGCCAGTATCGATCACGGCAACCGTGAAGTTCGCATCACCCTGCCAATTATCCCAAGCGGTGGGCGCAGAGATTTTCTGCATTCCCCAAAGCGAAGGCCATTTTGCATCATTGGGAATTGCGATTGCTCTCGCCTCGAAGTTGGGTTCGGCAAGCACCACAGAGCCAAGGTTGTGCAGCGAGTTTATTGCATTCGTGATGCCTTTTTTGCTGATGTCACGCAGATCGAGACGGATGACCTCGTAGGCGTTTTCCGTGTTCGACTTAAGCGAATTCATTTTCAGCTGGCCTTTTGCAATCGTCAGGCCGTTGATCTCAACCGCTCCGAGTGCTGTCACATTTGCAGCATCGCCGCTGTTTTTGAAATTGCGCACATCACCCGAACGTTGCTTGAGCGGGAGCGTCTCGCGCCAGTCACTTTTGGCCAGGACAACCAGCTGACCGGCTTTGGATCTCTTGTCCAAGTTTTCTTTCGAATAAGTTTTCATAAGAAAATCAGTGTCAATACCGAGTTCTGCTGCTGCGCTGGGAATCGTCACGCCAGCATCACTGACCTGCGAGTTTGACTTTGGCTTCAGACACGCGCTTGCGATAACCGACATAAGCGCTGCGGCCGTGAGATATGAAAATCTCTGTTTGAGACTCTGAGACATCGACTTTCTCCCATTTGAATCTGGTCTGCTGACATCGTCCCATGGTAGATTGACAGGCTGTGACAGATCAGCGAACCGCGAAAGTCTTGACACTGCATTTTTCTCAGGGAGGATTTGGTGGGTGGAATTCATTCGCGTTGACGACGTCTTTTCGGTTTATCCGGAAGTTTTTGTTCACCCGGTGAACTGTGTGGGAGTCAGCAAAGACATCGTATCCCGACAAGTAAAGAAGGCTTGGCCGGATTATTTTCGTGAATACACCCGCGCCTGTATCCGAAAGAAGTTGCAGCCAGCCGAGCCGCTGTGGCACGAGGTCGGCGAGCTCTTCGGAACCCGTTTTGTGGCGGCACTTCCGCTTAAGTTTCATTGGCAGGAAAAAATGCGTCCTGACGTTGCCCGGCAGGGGTTGGCGGTTTTGATTGATGAGATTTGCAGGCGACAACTGACCAGTGCTGCCATTCCCATTTTCGATGGTCCGCCGGAGGGCTGGATTGAGCGCGAGATCTCGAAACTTCTTGAGGCGAAACTGTCACCATCTTTGCAGGTCGTCTACTTGTTTAACAGCGGTGCTGAATAGCACTCGAAATTTTTTTTTAACAATTACGGTCTATTGTGTTTTTTATGAAGTGGCCTCGGTCTTGCTCCTCGGGGCGCACCATGAGGAGGAGTACTGTTATGCGCAAGACGTTCGGAACGGGAATCAAGATTCTTTCGTGCGTTTGGCTCTCGCTGTTTGTTGTTGCATGCGGTGGAGCCGACAAGCAGGCAGTTTCACAAACCCTGAGCACTGCTACGGCTCAAAAAGATGAATTTGAGCCATTCAATAACCCGCGTTTTCAAAGCGCGATGGATTCCCACTTCAATCGCGGCAGCGACAGCAATACGCGGTGGAGTGTCGAGGTTCTTGCGCACGGCCCACGCGGACAAAAACTTTCACTTTATTCGAAAAGTTCGGCTACCTCGGTGAAACCAGCCTCAACAATGAAGATACTGACAAGCTGGACTGCATTTCAGGAGCTCTCCAGTGCATCGCAAATCGGTTCTGAGAAATTCAATTACATTCGCGAGATGATGAAATATTCAGACAACACTATGGCTGACAATGTTTTGTCGTGGAGCGGCGGAATCAGCGCGGCGTATGAAATGCTGACAAACTTTGGAATCTCCCGCTCGGCCAATTTGCGCATCGTCGACGGAAGTGGTCTGAGCTATGACAACAAACTTTCAGCTCATGATCTCGTTCAGCTGCTATCAGAGATTCGCAAGTCGGATAAGATGAAAGCCTTCAGGGCGCTTTTGCCTGTGGCCGGAATAGACGGCACACTTGCAGGACGCATGACAAACATCAAAGGTACGGTTGCTGCCAAAACCGGAACTCTCATCAACGACCCTACGGCGGCCCTTGCAGGTTATGCAGACAGCCAGACAGGCTGGCAGGTTGTCTTTGCGATGTTGGGCGACAGTGTCTACACGGTGGATGCCGGTCGTGACTCCATTGACGACGCGATGAACGAGGTCATCAACACGCTCAATTACCTGCCGGGTGGCTCGAGCGTTGCTTCAGTCAGGTGAGGCGCGGGGGTTACTTCGCAGCTGCATCCTTGGAAAGATGACGAGCGATGAAATGGAAATACGACCGTTCGTCAAAATCGGGCTCGAGGAGCTTGCCGTCTGCGGATGTGACTTTCAGGTGAAACGATTTGTACTGGTCCTGAATAGGAACCTCTACACCCACCTTCAAAAGGTGGGTTTCGCTTGAATCGGTATCGGGGCAATAAAAGTGCGCAAAAATTGATTCAACTGTGATTTTTCCGTCGAAAAACTCGTCTATCATGTTGAATTGTTCAACGAGCCAGACCGGAGTGTTGACGTAGTTGAGTGGACACTTGAGGCGCTTGGTCATTCTCAGCCATTGCAGGAGGCCGGATGAATTGGCGCGGTTAACTTTGGAAAGATCCAGTGAGACGGCTCCGCCTTTTGCTGACTTTGATGCCTCGACAACTGCCGACTCGACTACCTGCAGGTCGACATGCTCGTTCAGAATACCCTCGAGGCTCACCAGTTGACCTTCTTGTTTCACAAGCATGCTTGGACTTCCTCAGAAAACGTACTTTGCAATACTGAGAGTACTCTACATGAGAAACGGAGGGATGAGGAGTCTATCTTCTGGCGTATTCAACCTTTGACCGTAAAACCGAGCCTTTCAAGAATTTGACGCACGCGCTGCAAATCATCCACCTGCAGAATGATCTCACCTGAATCCTCGTCGCAGGTGCCACCGCAGGCGAGAGTCTGTTTGAGTTTTGCCTGCAGTGCCCTGAGCGCCGATGAGTTTTTGCCAGCGGGGTCTGAGAAATCGTACAGCACCGAGACGGGCTTGCCCGCCCTGCCCTTGACCTCTCTGCGCAATTTGACGACCCCACTTTTGAGCTCTGCACTCGATGCCGTAGTAGCAGAGGGCTGGGTCGTTCCGTGGCTTTCCCCGCCGCGGATTTGCACTGCAACGGCATCGCTCGGAGCTGATGAAATCAGGTTCCCCTGCAATTCCAATTTTATTGGCTTTTTACGCTGTGTGGTCATGGCAACTCATCTAAATTCGTTGGTTGCCCTTAGACTTTCAAGTGCTTAATGAAAAGTCAACCCGATGAAGTGAGAACAGGCAGACTCACGGTAAAAGCTGAGCCGCGTCCTTCACCAGCCGACTCTGCCCACACGCTGCCACCATGCAGTTCCACCAAGTGCTTCACAATCGACAGACCCAACCCAAGTCCGCCATACATGCGGTTCATGCCGCTGTCCTGCTGGCGGAAGCGTTCGAAGACGTGCGGGAGAAATTGTGGATTGATACCGACACCCGTATCCGAAATACGGACAAGCGCCCGTGCGCCATCCATTTTTAGTGTTACCTTGACCCGACCGTTGCGCGGAGTGAATTTTATCGCATTCGAAAGCAAGTTCCAAAAAATTTGCTGAAGCCTCGTGACGTCCCCGTAGACGGGTCCCAGATTGGGTTCAAATTCGGTTACGATGCGGATGTTTTTGCTTTGCGCTGCGAGCAGTTCCGCCGAAATGACCGACTCGACAATATTGGCCAAATCAACCGGTTTGGGGTTGAGTTTAAATTTTCCAGTGATGACCCGACTCACATCGAGAATGTCATCAATCAGTGTGACAAGTGAACGTGAATTACGTTCAATAGCATCGATGGCCTCATCTCGCTCTGTCTCGTTCAGTCTTTCGTACTTGAGCAACTCGACAAATCCGCCAATAACGCCCGCCGGTGTCCGCAGCTCGTGGGAAAGAGTTGCAAGAAATTCATCTTTTAGATTGTTTGCAGACTGCGCATCCCGATAATGCTTCTCCATTTCAAGACGTGCCAGACGCTCTTTTTCGAGCGCCTGATTGCGCTCACGTTCGAGCCTTCTTTGCTCGGTGACATTGGACTGCACACCCAAATAGCGAAGCAATTTGCCGTTCTCATCGAGGATGGGCTCAAGTTTGAGGCGATTGATCCATGCCTGACCGCTTTTTGTGTAGTTGAGGATGTCGCAGCTGTAGGGGATCTGCGCACGAATGGCTTTGCCCAGTTCTCTGATGGTCGCAGGGTCGGTATCCGGTCCCTGCAAGAAGCGGCAATTCCGCCCCAGCACTTCTTCCTGGGTATAGCCCGTCAACTTAAGAAATCCGGGGCTGGCATAGACGACCGGTTGATCAGGAAGCGCAGGGTCCGTTAGGACAATTCCGTCATTGGCGCGTTCAATAGCGGCAGATTTTAGGAGCAGCTGCTCCTCTGCCATCTTCAATTCAGTGACGTCCTCATGCACAACTACCGCACAGCGTCCGCGAGATGTTTCAAATCGCGTCACCTTGCATTGGTACCATCGCTTTGTGTTGTCAATTTTCAAAAAATACGTTTGGGAAAATTCTTCATTCCGCCCGTCGAGGACATCGCGGATTCCATTTCGAATCGCAGCAGAGAAGGGTGAGTCTTCGTCATTTACGCCGCTCGCAGGCATGAGATAGTTTTGTCCGACTATTGTGTCCTTGTCCGCCGAAACAATGCCTATGGCTGAGAGCCGCCACGCTCTGTTGACTTCCGTCACGATGCCGGTGGAGTCAACGATGCAAATCTGCGCACTCAGGCTGTCCAGTGTCGCCTGAGCGAGCGTGGCGCTGTCAGAGGCCTGTTTTTCGTACGCGTCTCGAAGTCGTCTGTTGGCAAGTGAAAGCGAAAAACCGTTCTGATTGAGCGAATCCGGACGCAAAAAAACTGAGTCGAGTGTGAGGGCGAAAACCACTCCAAGTGCCAGAATTGCGTTGTTGATTTGTGCATCAAAGGTCGAAATAAAGAAACACATTATGCCCGACTGGATGCAATAATAAAGAAGGATGCTGAGCATCTTTCCATTGTCTCGAGCGTATTTGTTCAGATAGAAGATAACAAGACCGAAGGTTGCTGCAATGAAATTAAGGATCAGAGCGAGTCGGTAAATGACCTCGGTTCCGAATATATTGTTCTCGGAAATTGCCAAAAAAATAAGAATCAGTGCAAAGGCAAAAATGATTGCAAGGCCGGCGTGTTGCGGGAAAGCGCGTTCTCTCAGGGTCGAACATACAACCGATGTCGATTCTCCCAAGATGAGCACAGGAATCAGCGCGGCGTTTGCCGAAAAGCCAAAACTCGACAACTTTCCGTCACCCAGTAGTCCTGCAAGAACTTTAAGCTGTATGAATATTGCAATGATGTTTACGAATGCCGGAGTGAGGATTTCAAGCCGTCGTTCGCGGTCATTGTTGAGAGGAAACTTCGTCAGCAGCAATAGCACCAGCGGTGACAATCCTATAATGTTGATGATTGTCAGCAGGTTGAGGTGAAGCCGTGTTGCACTTGTCTGGGTCAGCGAAAATTTCAGCACGATGCATGCAAAGAGCATCGGCAGATGGCACATCAATATGGCATTTGTACGTTTCGACAGACTTTGAAGATTCACCATCATTTCCGCTTCGCTGGGTCACAGGTGAGAATCCAGCTATCTTTTTCGGCGTCACACCGACAGCTGAAATGCTTCTCAAAAGGTAAGGGCGGCATGAGGTTCAAACTGACTGGAAAAGTACTGGCTTATCTTGGAGCAGTTTGCAGTGGTCTGGCATTCGGCGGAGTGTTTGCACACAATTACTCACAAATTCGTAAAGAATATCAGTTTGATTTGATACGGCGTCTGGAGAGTCATGAGTCAAACGTCAAGAGGCTCGAAAGGTATTGCGCCCGGCGGGATGCGCTTTTTTGTTTTGATGCTGTGTCAGCAAGAACTGCCTGGGATTCGATCTTTTCGAAAGCTGAGGCCGGCCGCCTTGCGGAGGGTTGCGAATCGGGGGATCAGCGCGCATGCCGCATCACTGACTCGTTGAGAAGAATCG
>JBDLRP010000045.1:0-96563 GCA_039799905.1 Pseudomonadota bacterium
TGATGCTCTAGCCAATTGAGCTATTCCCGCTCTCGTGGTGGGGAGAAGTGGATTCGAACCACTGAAGACTAAAGTCAGCAGATTTACAGTCTGCCCCGGTTGGCCACTTCGGTATCTCCCCCGACGCCGGCCAGTGATAATCAGCTGGCGGGGTCATGTCAAGCGATCAGGAACTCACAGTGATTCCCGTGATCTGATGGGCAAGTCGGAGGACATTGTGCAGATGACACAAAGACGCCGCGTGTGCGGATTTTGTTAATTTGAATATAAAATCCATAAAACCAAGCAATAATGATTATTTATATTAATCTTACGGACTGGTAATCTTTTTTTTCGAAGGGGAATTTGCGCCCAGCGATGGGGCGTTGCAAATGGCGGCTTACTTTGTTCGGAATATTGGAGGTTTGTTCGGAGTTATGATCGCGCGGTCGATGAAAATTGGCACATCAGGTTGTGTCGACTTGAGTCTCTTGGCTCTTATTTCAGCCCATGAGAATGGCGGCACCGGCTGTCCGCCGCACGAGAGCCGTTTAGAGGTGGATACTGAACTTGCGCCCGATGAGCTCCTATTCAGAGTTGAAGACAATCGCCTGCAGCTTGCCGTTGTCAGTTTGGACCATCTGTTCGACCATGCGCTCCACCACCCAGAGTCGCGAGTCAGAATCCTCGGTCCTCTGCTGGGCGGCGATTGCCGCGCTCTGGTCACACTAACCAACCGCACTCAAAGAACGCTGGGTGCTGCACATCCGACCGCGGCCTACGCCCGATGGGAAGACATTAGCTGCGCTCTTGATCTTGAATGTCGCTACGACCGTGTCGAGCAGGTTCCCCTGTCTGCAATGACGGATGCGATGATGACGAGCCGTCACTCGATGCTCGAAATGAATCTCTTTTGGGAAGGGGTAATAGGCCATCGCCGCGGCCTCATCAGGTCGACGGCCCGCCCGTCCGAATTCGGAATTCCGGAAGGTCTTTCGCACGTCCTTATCTCAAACAGCATTTGCGTCAAAAATCATGCGACAGAACTGCGCGGATTGCGTGATGAGATTTCCGAAGTTTATCGGGTTTTTCTCGAAGAACCCGATCGAATCTGCGAAATGTGGAGCTCGTGTGGCATTTTCCCCAAGCATGCGGACAATTCCTTTTTGTCGGCAAGTGCCCGCGTCCTTGGTCCGCACTGCGAGCAGTTTCTCCGTTGCGGCGGCAAATTCCAACCTGCCCAAATCGAGTCGCACCAGCGCTGGTTCAATTCACGTGTCGCCTTACGTTCACCTAAAGACAATATCTGTCGCGCCGGTGCCGACATTCATCGCCTGCTTTGCGACCTTTGGCAGTAGATGTTAGGCTCCAGACATTGTTGAGCGCCACAATGGTGTTAGAAAATGCCTATTTTTGTTTACGAGCCTGTTTTTGCCGAGGGAGCCGCCGCCGATGCTCAGGAGCGGCAGTGCTGCTTTTTTGAAACTCTTCAGTGGTCGAATGAAGCCGTACTCACGCAATGTCCTGAATGCGGCGGAGAGATTCGCAGAGCGGTGACGAGTTTTGCTTTGGCAGCGCAGGCACCGGCAGATCCGCTTAAGGGTGTTGCTAAAAAACTGGGTGACGGACTTTCAGCCGCTCAAGATTCATCTTCGACCGAAGAAAAGGCGCAGGGCCGCCAGCTTATATCTGGAAGTTCAGCAGACACCCCAGCAGGACGGGCTGCGCGGATGGCCTATCGGCATGTCTGCAGCGGAAACTGTCGACATTAAATAATTGCCTTATCGCAATCTTCTGAAAATTAATGAACATCGACCCGAATTGAATCCTTGGAATTGGCGAGGGCGGGGTGCGATGGAGCAAATTATATCTTTGAATTCGAAGCGTCTGATCAAAATTTTTCAAATTATTGCTGTTCTGCTCGTCTTGTTGCAGCCGAACTTTTCGCACGCACAAATTGATCCTCTGGCAATCGTCAGAGCCGATGCCCACGAATTGGACGTGCAAAGTGGACGCGGCAATCATCCTGCGAGGGTGACCGCTCTTTGGGCGTCTGGAATGCACAGGAACCAGCCCTTTCGTGTGCGAGTTCCTCAAAATTCATTCGCCGCAAGTAAGCTGTTGGTTCACTACCAGTGGAGCACAGGGACAGCCTGGGCGGGATTGAGTGAGCGGGTCGAGGTACATTGGAAATTGAGGGGTGGTGGCTGGCAGCGCGAGCTTCTAGGCGAGGGATTCCGTGATCCGGTCAGCGGTCAGCTCCTGCTTTTTCCGGCAGAGTTGCGCTTTCCGGAAGGCTATTCCGGTGCTCTCGAGCTGAAATTTGTTCTCTATTTGCAAAATGGCGATGTTGTCGAGGATCGCGTCGATTCCAATCAGCTGAACATGTACGTCCATGCGAAGTCGACCGGCGGTCTACTGTCATTTAAAAACGATTGGAAAATATCACTGAGCGGCAAGCTCGTCGCCGGAGATTCCTTCGAACTCAGTTACGATCCACAGAGAATCATCCGGCAAATGAACTTGCAGAGCAACGATCCTGCTCCGTGGTGTGTGGTTGCCCATGTTCGCTTTGACGATGGTCCTGTCGAAGAATATCCGTTGGTCGCCGTCGTGAGCGGACTATCCACCGGTGTGGTGTCATTTGTTCCGACGGTTGTCATACCCGCCGAAGCGCAGACCATGTCAATTTGGTTCTTGGCATTTTACAATTCACAGAGCTACTTTGACTCAAATTTCGGAATGAATTTCAATTTTGAAATCTCCCCGTTGTGACCGTCGAATCGACATCAGACCGAGTGAAAGGAGTTCTGCACGGATGCGTCTGCCTTTTCTTTGCTGTTTGGGTGCATTTCTGTGTCCCTCTGACTTTGCAATTGCCGCGGGACAACCGCAGCTGGGTCTGTCTTTCAATACGTTTCGTGTCGGGCGCTCCGCATTGCAGCTGAAGTCGCCATCCGCCCCGTCATCCCGTGAGACAGTTTTTTACGCAGACACGCTCGGTTTGAGTGGCTCCGAACAGGGGCTTCCGTGGATGGAACTGGCACTGCGCTTTCGTCGTTTTGTCGGATATGCTTATCCTTTTCCGCAGGATGGAAGGCGTGAAGTGTGGTTGGGAGCCACCCTCGAAGACTACACAGAAGCGGGCTTCGTGGTTGCTCAAAGACGTCAATCGTTCTCGGAGGCACGCGACTTTGGCAACGACTCACCCACAAAGAAAATCGAAGCAACGGCCTTTGGTCTGTTTTACCGGCAAAAATTTCTCTTGCTGAGTCAGACAATTGAAGCCAAGCTGCGCGGGAGCCTGAACATTTCGGAAACGGCGTTCGTAGACCCCTCGCAGGACACTCGCGGACAGGGTTTTGCACTGTCGGCGGAAACGTCATGGATTTGGGAATTGTCGCAACACTTTGAAGTCGCCTCCGGAATTGCGGTCGATTATGAAAAAGTGAATCGGCGGCGGGGCAGTGTTTCGGCGGGTGCACAGACGGGTTTTGAAATTTCAGCCCACCTTCTGCGCGCTGTTGTGACACTCTGAACTCACCGTGCGACGATGAACATTTTAGTCGGTACGTCGGCTGATTGGCGCACGGACAGCTTTACCACTCAAGTTGTGTAAAAGCAGTGTTAGTGTGCAAGTTGAACTCACAGGAGGGTTTCGCATGGCAGTCAGTAATATCAAGCAGCCGCAGACAGCACCCTCGAACACTCTCCCGCTCGGCCAGAATGCCACGGTTGAGGGTAAAAAAGCAGAGGGCGTGCAGGCAACCAAATCAGTGGCCAACGCGTATGCAAAGGTCGCACAGCCGGCTGCCCAGCAGGCTGCCGCCAACGTGCAAATTTCACCACGGGCGCGTGAACTGAATCTCGCCCGCCAGGTGGTTGAATCAACTCCTGACGTCCGCGAAGACAAAGTAGCCAAGTTCAAAGCGATGATTGAGCGCGGTGAGTACAAGCCGGATGCCGGAAAAATAGCCGACGGTATTCTTTCGGAAGCCATCCGTGATGAGCTTTCCAAGGAACCGGAGGTTGCTCTGACCTAGAGGATTGAGGTGGGCCAATGAGCGAGCTCCTGAAAATCCTGGCCCAGTTTTTTCAATGCCTGCAGATTCAAATGACACTCCTTGAGGAATTGCTCGTGGTGATTTCCCGCGAGGAAGAACTTGTCGTGTCGTTTTCACTGCCGGAGTTCGAGAAGCTGGTGACCGAAAAAGATCAAATTGTCCGGCGTATACAATCGGCCGAAGAGCGTCGGTTGTCGTACCTGAAAAAACTCTGCTTCCTGATGGCGTACGATGCGCGCGGGCAGCTGCCCAGTTTAAACGAATTCCTCACCGTTGCGAACTCTTATCAAAAAAATGTGGAACGCCTCATCGATTCTGAAACGAGTCAGCAGCTGTCGACTTCACTCGAAGCACTCCGGGAATTTGCCAAGACCTATCGCGATGCATTTCTTTCGGCGCAGCCGCGTATTGATCAGAATAAAATCATCCTGCAGGCGCTTGCCAAAAACTTCAAACGATCGATTGCGGTGCTTGAGCAGGCTGCCGGACAAAACAAGCGCTACAACGAGCGTGGTCGCAGCGAAGCACCGAGCCTGTCGAAGGACGGTGTTTCGTTTGTTCGAGTGAGGGCCTGACGTATGCCAACGGGCTTACAACATCTACTCAACGTTGGTGGAGAATCGCTCGGTAACTCCCGTTTGGGAATTGAAATCACCGGCCACAACATCTCAAATGCGCAAACCCCCGGCTTCAGCCGCCAGCGGCCGGACATGGAACCCAACAACCCAATCGGGTACGGCAACATCATCCTCGGTCAGGGTGCCAAAGTTGCGCGTGTTGCGCGCGCGCACAACGAGTATCTCGAGGAAGCGCTGCGGCGCGAAACCCAAAACCACGGAAAAGCTGAATCGTTTGAACACAACATGTCCCGCCTGCAGGGCTACTTCAATCCGGACCTGACCTCCACCGTTCGTACGCGCATGGATTCATTCATGAACTCGTTGCGCGACTTTGCGAATATGCCCGAAGAGCCTGCAGCACGAATCAATTTGTTGGAGACTGCCAACTCTTTTACCGCGTCCATCAACCTTGCACACAGCAATGTCGTGGGTCTGCAGAATGATATTTCACAGGAGCTTGGTGTTGATTGTGAAGTAGCTACACAAAAGCTCCGGGAAATTGCCGGACTCAATCGTGAAATCCTCGCCTTGCAGATGGGCGACAACACCCGTCCGCATGACCTTGAGGACAAGCGTGACCTCGCTCTTGCAGAGTTGTCGAATCTGATGGACGTGCAAATGTATAAGGATGACCGTGGTCTTTATACGGTCCGCGGCGCGGGAGGACAGCTGCTCGTCGAGGGGATTTTCAATGCGGAAATCCGGCTCGAGTATAGCTCAAAAGGAGATCAGCCGCAGGTCGTATGTACAGACTTCGCCAACACAAAGGCCAATTTCATCACCGACAAAATCGTCGGCGGAAAAATAGCCGGAATGATCACAGTGCGTGATAAATACTCTCAAACTGTGCGAAATAATCTAAATGAAATCGCTCATAAATTCGGCAGTAAATTCAACGAAATCCATCGCATGGGTTTTGGCCGTGCGGAATTCTCCGAATCAAACGGCCGCAACTTTTTTGAAGGCATCGACAATCCAGAATTGGAACCTGCCCAGCAAATCACGGTCGCCACTTTAATTCGGCAGGACACAAACTCAATTGCGTCGGCCATGACACCGAAGACTCCGGGCGACAACGTTGTCATCAATGAATTGTTGCGAATTACAAGCGAGCCGATGTTTTCCAACGGATCGGCAACCACGTCGATGTTCTACGATAATTTTGTCGCCTCAATCGGTTCGGCGACGATGACTGCCAAAAATGAACTGAAGGCCTCCGCCGTGGTAAAGGCGAACGTGCAGACGCAAAAAGAACAGATTTCCGGTGTGTCGCTCGACGAGGAAGCTGCGAACATGCTCAAGTATCAGCATTTGTTCACGGCGAGTTCGAAGATCATCACCACTGTCGATGAAATGTTCAAGACGGTTCTTGATTTGAAACGTTGAGATTTGTGAGGGTGTGTTCACATGCGCGTTTCTGAGCGAATGAAATTCGATGCCACACGGAATCGCGTCAACGAGGCGCGTTCTTTCGCTGTGGACACACAGGATCAGGCGGCATCCGGACGAAAGCTGCGCCAGGTGAGTGATGATCCGAGCGGAACGGTGCGTGTTTTCCGCAACCGAACAAGGCTCGAAAATATCAATCAGTTTCGCAGAACAAACGATTACGTTGAAGGATTCCTTGGCAAGACTGAAGATTCATTGCGCAGTATTACAGAAACCGTGATGCGAGCAAAAGAACTTGCGGTCCAGCAATCCAACGGTGTCTGGGATGCCGGTTCGCGCAACACCGTCTCATATGAGATTCAGCAGCTGGCTGAACAAATCGTCCAGCTTGGCAACTCGACCTATGGCGACCGGTATATATTCGGCGGCTTTCAGACCCAGCAGCCACCCGTTGCCGGTGATGGTCATTACGGCGGTGATGATGGTCTGATATACGTGCAATTGGACGAAGACTCATTCAGACCCATCAATATCCCAGGCAGGCGGATTTTTGAAATTTCGGTCAAAGATCAGGGTGGCGATGTTCCGCTTTTGAAAATTGTCCAAGACTTTAAAGATTCTCTTCAAAAAAATGATGTGCAGGGAATTTATAAGGCTTCTTCAAGGCTCGACGGTGCCCTCACGCAGCTGGCAGAGATGACGGCATCTCTTGGCGCGCGCAGGGCAGGAGTTCGTGATGCAGCCGAGCGGCTTGATACGCTCGAAGAGTTTTCATTGAAAGACAACGTCAATCTTGAATCGGCCGACCCCGTGACAACTGCGCTCGATATGAAGAGAGCGGAAACCGCATTGTCCTACACCATGAATGCATCTGCAAAAGTTCTTGGTCCAACGCTGATGGAATTTCTCAAATAGCGTTTATTTTTGAAATTGCGGATGCGCGCGCAACGCGGCCGTGATGGCTTTTTTGCTGTCTTCCGTTTCGGCGTTACAAAAGGGTTTTCCGGAGCGTTCGAAGGTTGCAAGAAAACCGGCAGGCAACGGGTCACTCAGTTCATCCATACTGCCCGCAGCCATAATGGATTTGGCTTTTTTTCCGCTCGCAATCGTATGGCCGACAAACCATCCTGCCGCGGCAAGAGCCGCCTTGACGCATGTGGCGCTGGAATGTGTGATGAGGCGGGTTTGATTGTGGCTGCAGCTGCGGATTATTGTGAACAGGTCGAAGGTCCAAAGCCATGGATGACTGGCCGGAGAAAAGAAATCGAAAAAAATTGCATCAGCCTTTGGGTACGTGTTGTTTTTGCTGAAGCCGGAAATGGTTGAGCGGAAGTCCCCGCCGATGAAATTCCATTCGAGAGATTTTCCCCGCACGCTCGGTGCGAGAACTTTATCCTCGCTGCAGGCTTGCTCGATAAAACTCTTATATCTGCGCGCACCGTCGAAATACTGCGAGGCCGAGAGCAGTGCGTGGAGTCCTTCTTTTTCAAGATCAAAACTGAATATCTGCAATTTTTTAAAGTTTGAGTCGGGTGAATGGAAGAAGTCGAGAAGTGCCAGCAATTGGGCGCCACAGCCCATTCCCACGTCAAAAACAACAAGTGATTCCTTGCCGCTCTCCTGCAGGCCGCTGTGGGCCATGTAGAGGTCTCGCGCCTCTTTTTCCGGACCAACGCTGCCGTGGAGAAGTTCTCCCGTCTGAAGGTGCCTGAAAGAGGCGACTCCGCTGTCCAGTACTTCAAGCACGTATGCATTCCCGTCGCCGCTCATAAAACCTCGTTTGCACTTCTAGGTTTCCGCTGCGCCGTGATGGCACGAAAATCGGAGATTTTAAAGAGTTTTCAGAGAATTGAGCTTGTGCTAGCCTGCCTGAACTGCAACGCTGGCCCGATTCGGAGCCCGCTTGCCCCTCAAAGAATGGAGTTCGTTGGAAAATGAATTCGTCCGGTGCAGTTTTGGAAATTCAGAATCTCACGCATGCCTATCAGACGGGCACACCGATTTTGAACGTGGAAGAGTTCAAAGTCGCCAAGGGTGAAATGCTCTTCCTGCATGGGCCCAGCGGGAGCGGAAAGACAACCTTGCTGAGTTTGGTGACGGGAGTGTTGCCTGTGCAGGCAGGTCACGTTTCGGTTCTTGGGCAGCCGATGAGCGGTGTTTCCGCCGCCCAGCGAGATGCTCTGCGCGCTTCGCGCATGGGTTACATTTTTCAGGTGTTCAATCTGCTGCCGTTCATGAGTGTTTTGGAAAATATTTTGCTGCCGCTGCAGATGAGTCGCGTCAAGGCTGCGCGTTTCGCCGATTCCGAAGCAGCCAAGATTGGCGCAAGAACACTTGCAGAGCGGCTGGGTATCGCTCATCTGCTGAACCGCCGCGCCGACGAACTGAGTGTCGGACAGCAGCAGCGAGTTGCAGCGGCGCGTGCCCTGATTGGCAGTCCTGAGTTGATTGTTGCCGACGAACCGACGTCCGCGCTGGACGCCGACCTGCGTGAATCGTTTGTAAAAGTTCTGTTTGAACAGGCGCGCAGTCAAAACTGCGGTGTTCTGTTTGTCAGTCACGACAAATCACTGATGCCGTTGTTTGACCGGAGCGTCGCGCTGGCCGAAATCAATAAGGTTATGAAAGGAAAAGAGGCATGACTCTTCTTAAAATACTTTGGAAGAGCCTGTGGAACCGCAGGGTCACAACCCTGCTGACAATCGCGTCGATTGCGCTGAGTGTGACGCTTTTGCTCGGTATCGAGCGCATCCGAATGGGGGCGCGCGAGAGCTTTTCAAACACGATCTCACAGACGGATTTGATTGTCGGCGGAAAGGGCGGAACGGTTCAGCTGCTGCTCTACACTGTGTTTCGCATGGGCAGTGCAACGGGGAATATCTCCCACGAGACCTTCGAAAAATTCAGCCGCCATGGTGCAGTGCAATGGGTCATTCCCTACTCGTTGGGCGACAGTCACCGAGGTTTCCGTGTCGTTGGCACCAACGAAAAATTTTATGAGCATTATCGTTTCCGTCAGGACAAACGGGTGACTTTTTCAGATGGTCAGGCACCGGCTGATGTTCTTGAAGTTGCACTCGGAGCAGAAGTTGCCGAGAAGCTCTCTTACAAATTAGGACAAAGTATTGCCGTCACGCATGGTGTGACAGACGGTATCGGGCTTCTCAATCACGATGACAAACCCTTCAAGATTGTCGGTATCCTCGCCAAAACAGGCACTCCCATCGACCGTTCGCTTTATGTGACACTCGAAGGACTGGAAGCCATCCATATGGATTGGAAGGATGGCGCACCGCCGCGCAAGGGTGAGGAGATTCCCGCAGCCAGTTTGCGCAAAGAGGAAATCAAGATTGGCCAAATCACAGCATTTCTTGTGCGAACAAAGAACCGTTTTGAGACCCTGAGCCTGCAGCGCGAAATAAATACTTATCCTGATGAGCCGTTGATGGCGATTATACCTGGTGTCGCATTGAGCGAGTTGTGGTCTGTGGTTTCCTATGCCGAAGACGGACTCAGGATTGTTTCTTGGAGTGTTCTGATCGTCGGACTGTTGGCCATGCTGATTGCGATCTACACGTCATTGCAAGAACGCCGGCGTGAGATGGCTATCCTGCGCAGTGTCGGTGCAGGGCTTGGAAAAATTGTTTTATTGCTTGTCTCGGAAGCCGTTCTTCTCACTGTTCTCGGGATTGGTTTTGGAATTGCATTCACCTATTCGGTTCTTTTCGTTTTGCAGCCGTTGATTGAAGCCAAGTTTGGCCTGCTGATTCCGGTGCGTGCGCTCAGCCAGCTCGAGTGGGTGTTTTTGCTCGCCGTGCTTGTCTCTGGGTTTTTTATTGGCTTGGTTCCGGCGCTGCGGGCCTACCGCAATTCACTCGCAGACGGACTCGCCGTTCGCTTTGCAATCCCGTTTTTGATTTTGCTTCTTCCTGACGTGTCACAGGCCGCAGATAAGAGACCGCAGGTCGCGGCGAGTGTCGCTTGGCTGCGTGAACTTGCCCGCGAGGTGACCTGCGACGGTCAGGGGATCGAGTTGCTTCCCGCACTTGCCGCTGCCGGCAGTGATCCTCACAGCTATCAGTTGACTCCGCGCGGTCGGATGCAGTGGTCAAAGGCTGACCTGCGTTTGGTTATCGGAGAAGGTTTTGAATCGTGGAACGAGAAATCTGCAGGTCCTGCGCAGAAATTATTCACGGCGACAAAAGGACTCAACCTGCGCAAAGTAGACGAGTCTGGTGAAGCTCCAGCACTCGAGGCAGAGGCACACGGCCATGCTCACGAACATGCGAAGGGGGTCAGCAGGTTTGACCCGCACATCTGGCACTCGCCCCGCCTCACGCGTGAGGTTGCGCTCAATTTATACAATTTTCTTGTGCAAAAAGTCCCTGCAAAGCGCATGGAGTGGGATGCCTGCATGCGGCAATTTGTTCAAAAAACCAAAGCAGCAGAGAGCGAAATCCATAAAAAAATTTCGACCATCCCCTCTTCGCGGCGGGTGCTGGCGACCAACCACGACTCACTCGGATATTTTGCCGATGCATTCGGGCTGAAGGTCATCACGATTGCCGGGGTGTCCACCGAAGCTGTCGTGACCCCCGGACGGTTCAGGCGTGCCATTGAGTCAATCAAGAAAGAAGGAGTGCGGACGATTTTTGTAGAGTCGTCCTCGTCTCCCGAAACGGTTCAGAAAGTTGCTGCCGAACTAGGCATTAAGGTGGGTGGTGAACTCCATACGGATGGGTTATCAGCTCCGGACAAGCCTGCTGGTACTATCTTGGGCTTGTGGCAAACCAACGCGGAAACCATTGTTTCCGGACTAAAACCCTGAGCGGATGTTGTACTGAATGAGTTTAAGCTGGGAAAATCTGGTTGTTGGCTACGCGGGGCGGGAGGCGCTCAACCGGCCGTTTTCCGGCACACTCGAAGACGGCGGCATCTATGCCATTGTAGGGCCCAATGGATGCGGCAAATCGACTCTGCTAAAGACGTGGCTTGGCCTTATGCAACCACACTCGGGGATGGTCAGTCTCAATGGACAGCCGGTTGGTCCGCGCGAGGGCGTCCTCACCTACGTCCCGCAAACTCACAAGGTCAACCGCTACTTTCAGATCAGCATTTTTGATTTTGTCATGCAAGGGTTCGGCCGACGGCCGCCTGAGCGAAGCGATGCTCTGCAGCAAGTGCGCGAGGCTCTGGTGCAGTGGGAGCTCAGCGCCGATGCCGATCAGTCGTTCCACTTGCTGAGCGGCGGGCAAAAAACACGCGCTTTAGTCGCGCGCGCTATACTCTCCAAGCCGAAGATGATCTTTCTCGATGAGCCTCTCGCCAATCTTGACCAATGCTGTCAGGAAAAACTCATGAACACTCTGCACGTTCTGGCTCACCGGCAGAACATCTGTGTGGTGATGGTGGACCATCATTTTGAGGCGTACGAGAAATTTCTTTCTGCCAAATTTGTCTTCGAGCGCTCGCACAACGAGGAGATCTGCTCGATTCGCTACGAACCCAAGGACGACACATGCTGCAGGACTCCCTGATCGATTTGACCACTCTGGCGGCATTCTGGGATGCGGACTTCGCACGGATGGCATTGCTGTGCACGCTTTTGGTTGGTCTGATGTGCGGTTTGTTGAGTCCGACGATCGTCCTCAAGCAGCGGGCCTATACCGGCGATACGCTGGCACATTTGGTCTTTCCAGGAATTGTCGCAGGGTACTTCATGTCACTGGGTTTCGAGCTTCCGCTCTGGGCGTCGCTGATCATCGGTGCCTCTGTGACCGGCTTGCTGGGCAGTGTGCTGGTGGAAAAGCTCGAGAGAATTTTGTCGCTTCCTCCAGATTCAGCCGCGGTTGTGACTCTGACGGGATTCTTTGCCAGCGGGGTGGTTGCGGTCTCAAAGGTGCGCGGGACGCGCATTGATCTGGAACGATTTTTATTCGGTGATGTGCTCACTTTATCAGTTTCTGAAGCCGTCTTGATAGCTGTTGCGCTTGGCTGCGTGGCGCTGACTCTGGGGCTTCTGCGAAGGGATTGGGACGCTTGGCTTTCGGATGGTGAGTTCGCGCTGCTCGTGGGTTTCCGCGTTCGGCTGATTGAACGGCTGTTTCCGATACTGGTCACTGCGGCGGTGCTGACAGGTTTGTTTGCAGTTGGTGGATTGATGATGTCGGCCCTGATGGCACTCCCTGCTGTGATATTGCCTCCAAAGTCGGCACTTTCATGGAGAACCGTCGTGCTGAGCGTCTCTTTAGCCCTTCTTGGACTGATCTTTGCCTTTGCGCTCGATTGGCCCGTCGGCAGCACGATCGTCTTGCTCGGCTTCATCCTTGTTTTGATAAAAGCCATCGTGGTAAGCCTTCGCCATCGTGCGGTTGTGCAAAAGATTCAAAGAGTTTCCTAGCGGGAGTGCTTCCCATGTCTGATTCTGTATTCGAGATCAAAAGAAATAAATTTTTGGAGCAACGTGAGCGTGGCAACTTGGCCGACAGCTACGCCAAGACTCACACCGTTGAACAGGCGCTCGCCGTTCCTGAGGGCACCCGCGATGTCGCTGTTGCAGGGCGAGTGGTCGGACTGCGCACGATGGGGAAAATCCTGTTCGCACACATCTTCGACCTCAGCGGCCGCATGCAAATCTGTGTGCGCAAAACTGAGGAATCGCCAGAGATGTTCGACTCCTTTGTGGCTGATGTGGCGGTTGGCGATTTCGTCGGAGTCACCGGCGAAATCTTCCGTACGAAAACCAATGAAATTACCGTGCGTGTTGAGCAATATCAGCTGCTCAACAAATGCCTGCGCACGCTGCCAGAAAAATATCATGGCGTCGAGGACATCGAGACCCGCTACCGTCAGCGCTATCTCGACATCATCATGAACACTGAATCGCGCGAAGTGTTTCGCAAGCGTGTCGAGATTGTCCGTTCATTGCGTCGATCGCTGGAAGACGCGGGATTTCTTGAAGTCGACACTCCGGTTCTGCAGACGCAGCCATCAGGCGCGCTTGCACGACCATTTCATACTCATCACAACGCACTCGACATCGCCTGCACACTGCGTATCGCGCCAGAAACCTACTTGAAGCGCTGCATCGGAGCGGGATTCGACAAAGTTTATGAATTTGCGCGCTGTTTTCGCAACGAAGGAATTTCTGCGACACACCTGCAGGATTTCAGCATGCTGGAGTTCTACGCTGCGTATTGGAATGCTGATGTCATGCGCAACTTTGTTGCCGACATGATTCACAACCTCATCAACCGGGTTTTCGGCACCGCGCAGGTCAAATTGCATGGCCATGACGTCGATTTCGCCGGACAGTGGCCGGTGTACGACTACAGCGATCTCGTGCTGCAGGACTGCGGCATCGACATCCGCGTCGAGTCCAGCAAGGAAAAACTGCTGGCCGCACTCAAGAAAAAGAACATTCACCTTGATGACCTTGATTCCATGAACTGGGCCAATACGGTCGATGCATTGTATAAAAAAGTGACCCGACCCAAGTTGATTCAGCCGTGCTTCATTGAGCGGTATCCGGCCGACATGGCACCGCTTGCGCGGCGCAACGCCAAAGACCCGCGCTATGTGGATATGTGGCAGTTTGTTGTTGCAGGCGTAGAAATCGTCAAAGCTTATTCCGAGTTGGTTGATCCGCTCGATCAGCGTGAGCGGTTCGAAGAGCAAATGCGCGCGCGTGCTGCTGGCGATGAAGAGACCATGCCGATGGATGAAGATTACCTGACTGCCATGGAACACGGGTTTCCGCCGATTGCCGGTGTGGGCATTGGCATCGACCGGCTCACCATGGTGTTGTGCGGATGTGACAACATCAAGGACACAGTGCTGTTCCCGTTGATGCGGCCGGCACCTGCCGCAACCGCTTCCCAGGCAGAAGCAGAGCAAAAATAATTCATCCGGAAGGCAGGGAGGCCTGTTCCTCATGAGTGATTCACAGCACCCCGGAACCGAGCGGCCGCGTCTCTTTGTTTTCGATGGAATGGCGCTTTTATTCCGCTCTTTTTATGCGATGGGCCGGGCCGGACTCACGTCGCCCGATGGAATGCCGACCGGCGCAATTTATGGCTTTCTCAAAATTCTGCAGAAGGTCGTCAAAGAGCAAAATCCGACACATGTCGCCGTAACCTGGGACCGTAAAGAAAAAACCTTCCGGCATGAATCTTTCGCTGAATACAAGGCAAACCGATCTGAAACTCCGCCCGAATTGCTGACGCAGATTCCGGTCATCAAAGAGCTGATTGAACGCTCGGGAATTCCGACGTTCTCGCTCGCCGGTTACGAAGGCGATGACGTGATTGGCACCATTGCCAGACGTTTCGAGCAAAACGGTGACGTGTTTATTGTCTCGGCCGACAAGGATTTCATGCAGCTGGTCAACGACCACATCAAGCTCTTTTCACTCAAGGCCGGTGACGATTACGAAGTTCTCGGCCGCGGTCACGTTTTTGACTACTTTGGTGTTCCGCCTGAACAGGTCTGCGAAGTTCTGGCAATTACCGGCGACAAGGTCGACAACATTCCGGGTGTCAAAGGCATCGGTGACAAAGGTGCGGCCAAGCTGATTCAGGAGTTTGGTTCTGTTGAAAATATCTATGCCAACCTCGACAAAATCAGCAATCCGCGGCTGCGAGGACTGCTTGAAACGAGCCGCGACAATGCTTTGCTCTCGCGCCGTCTTGTTGAAATTCACACGTCTGTTCCTCTCGATGTCGATGAATCTCTGATGCGCTATTCTTGGGAACAACTCTCCCACAATCAGCAGCTGCGGCACGAGATTGAAGCGCTCGGAATGAATTCGCTGCTCAAGGGGTTTGCTGCGGCCGCAACGGGGCCTGTTGCAAAAAAGGTAAGTAAATCTGCGACGCGAAAGTCCGCTGCCGAACCTGCTGATGGGTTGTTCGCACAGCCGTCGGATGCGATAGCGGGTGAATTGTTTCCCTCGGCTGACGATAAGCCTGCAGCAGCAACACAAGCCGCCGACGCTGACTGGAACCGGCGCGATTATGTTTGCATCTTGACCAGAAGCGAACTCAACGACCTGGTTGAAAAAATTGCGTCAGCAGACACTTCTTGTATTGCATTCGACACAGAAACCACCGGACTCGACTTCATCGAGCACAAGCCGATTGGCTGCAGTTTCTGCTTTGCCGAAGGAGTTGCCTATTACGTTCCGCTCGCCGAAGTGCATCTTGAGGGAGGAGATTTGTGCGCGGGCCTGCCGCGTGCGGAGTTCTCGGCCCGCCACGCAATCGATCAGATTTCCGATGCGCTGAAAAAACGCTCGGCAACGCTGGTTGCGCACAATCTCAAATTTGATTTGCACCAGATGAAGAACCTGGGTGTCGACTTGGGTGACGCTCCGATTGCCGACACCATGATAGCCGCTTGGATGCTCAACCCCTCGGGTGGCGGCTACGGACTCGATGCACAGACGTTGAAGGTTCTTGGTCTCAAAAAGATTCCAACAACGGCACTGATTGGCAAAGAAGCCGGACGACAGTCAATGACTCAAGTGCCGCTCACGCAGCTCAGTGAATACGCCTGCGAAGATGTCGATGCCACCCTGCGCCTGTGGAATGTGTTGAGCAAAAAACTCGCGGAACAAGACAAACTTTTGCAGCTGTTCCGTGAAATGGAAATGCCGCTCTTGCGTGTTCTGGCAAAAATGGAACGGACCGGGGTGCATATCGATTCAGATTATCTCGCAGATCTTGCCGGCGATGTGCAGCAGAAAATTAGCGAAATTGAGCGTCAGATTCATGCACTCGCCGGACAGGAATTCAACATCGGCAGTCCCAAGCAGCTCGGCGGCATCCTTTTTGACGTCTTGAAAGTCCATGAGGCGCTTGGATTCAAGGGAAAACTCGCCAAGACCACCTTGGGCTATAAAACTGATGCCGCGGTGCTCGAGCAGTTTCAGGCGCATCCGGTTGTGGCTCTCGTTCAGGAATATCGTGAGCTTTCCAAACTCTTAAGCACCTATATCCTGGTGTTGCCGCAATTGGTGAAATCTTCCACGGGCAGAATCCACACCAGTTTTCATCAAATCGGCACCGCAACAGGCCGTCTATCGAGCAGCGATCCCAACTTGCAGAATATTCCTGTCCGCACGGAACTTGGTAAAAAGGTACGGCAGGCCTTTTGCTCCTCCGATCCTTCGAAAGTCATCGTATCGATCGACTATTCGCAGGTGGAATTGCGCGTGATGGCGCATTTGGCTCACGATGAGGCGATGATTGCCGCATTCAAATCCGGAGCAGATATTCACAGGCAAACCGCGGCAAAAATTCTCGGTAAAAATCCGGAGCAGGTGACGGCCGAAGAGCGCGGCAACGCAAAGACTATCAACTTCGGGATTATCTATGGGATGGGTGCGCAGAGGCTTTCGCGTGAGCAAAAAATCCCGCTCTCTGAAGCCAAGTCGTTTATCGAACGTTACTTCCTGAACTTTGCAGGGGTGTACCGCTACCTTGAGTCGCAGCGGCAAAAGGCGCGCGACATGGGAGTCGTTCATACCTTTTTCGGACGGCCGAGGCCGGTGGACTTGTCGCGGGCGTTTAACCCGGGAGAGGTCAAAGCCCTCGAAAACATCGCCATCAACTCGCCGATTCAAGGCACCGCTGCCGATATCATGAAGTTCGGTATGCTGCGCGTGGCAGCGGCACTCGCACAAAGCGACCTCAAGGCCGAGATGCTTTTGCAGGTGCACGACGAACTGGTGTTGGAATGTCCACGCGAAGAGGTGGACGCAACTGCTGCACTGTTGAAGAATGCCTTGGAAGGCGCAGTGGAGTTTTCGATTCCGCTGGTTGCCGAGGTCGGCTTTGGCCGGACGTGGTTGGAGGCAAAATAAAGCATGGCTCTGTTTGGCAAGCTCTCAAGCCTGTTCAGTAAAGGTATGGAACGCAAGCTCGAGAGGCAGCGGACAATACAACAAGAGAAAACCAAAGCTGACGGCGAACAGCTTCTGCCGGGTGCGGAGATGAGTCTTGTTGGCCACGTCTCGGAATTGCGCAAGCATGTGGTGCGTTCGCTGTACTGGTATGTCGGGCTTGTCTGCATCGGTTTTGTTTTTATGAAGCCTTTGATGCGCTTTTTGCAGTTGCCCTACACCTGCTACGGATACCTCGTTTCGGAGGCCAACAGGGCGGGTGAGAGTCTGCAGGTTGCCTTCGAGAAGTTCAGTAACTTCATGGTTTGGCCGCGTGAATGTCTGTCGGTGACGGCTGCCAGCGAATCGGCTGCAAAAATGCTCAAGACCATTGGTCTCATCGAAGTCATGTGGGTCAATTTCAAAATGGTGATGATTGCCGCTGCGGTCGTCGGAGCACCGATGATCTTGCGGGAGATCTGGTTGTTTATTGCCCCCGCGCTGTATGACCGTGAGCGTAAAATCGCCTCGGCGTTGATTGTTGCGAGTCTTGCCCTGTTTTATACTGGCCTCTTTTTTGGTTTCTTTCTGATCGTTCCCGCATTTCTTTCGCAAACCCTGCAGTGGGCCGCCGAATACGCTTCGGTGGAGATGACCTACGAGAATTATTTCGGTTCGCTGACGACGCTGGTGATGATGTTCGGGGTGATCTTTGAGGTGCCGGTGGTGTTTTCGCTGCTCGGACTAGTGGGAATCGTCAAACCCGAGCACATTACCAAAAACCGCAAAATCATCCTGCTGCTTTCGTTTATTGTTGGCGCACTCATCAGTCCGCCCGACGTCTTTAGTCAGACCTTGGTTTCGGTTCCGCTCTATTTGATGTGCGAGGTTTCGGTGTTTGCGCTGAGGCTTATCCAGCGCAACCGAATGGCCGCTGCGCAGGAAGAGGCTGGCGGTCCGCCTACAGCAGCGGGCAATCCGTAACACCCGTGCCCAGTGACCTGCACTTGCGTTCATAGGCGGCAAGGTCTTTTTTGTCGTCTTCGCTGAGCATGCCAAGGTCAATCAAGTCCCAGTCGTAGCCGACAAACACGACGTTCTCAAAGCCGTGAGTGTGTTGCTGTTCTTGTTCCGCGTTTGCAGCAACGATGGCGACGTTTTCGATGCGCACGCCACCCTTTCCGGCCAGATAAATTCCTGGTTCCACGCTGACGACAGCGCTTTCAGTGAACTGGTACTGCGAAACTGGAGAAATGCGGATTCCGCTCTCGTGCACGTGGATGCCGATGCCGTGACCCGTTCCGTGTGCGTAGTCGAATCCTTTGTCGCGGATCGGACCGCGGGCAAGCGTGTCGACATCCTTGCACAAAGAATCAAGCCTGAACTTGGCACGCAGTCCGGCGAGGCAAGACTTCAGCGTGAGCGTGTAAATTTCCTTTTGCCAGTCTGCAGCTTTCTCGCTGCCGTCGGTGAAAAGGACGACCCGCGTGCAGTCGGTCGCAAAACCTTCGGCGTAGTAAGCTCCGCTGTCCAATAGCAGCAGGTCGCCACTCTTGGCTGTTTTGTTTTTGTCAGGTGTCGAATAGTGGATCACCGCGCCGTTTGCTGCAAATCCGGAGATTGTTTTGAAGCTGAGCTCCAATGCGCCTTCACTTGCGTATTCGGCTTTGATTTTTTCGGCGAGATCAGTTTCCGAAAGCCTGACGTTTTTGCGGCCACAATCCTTGGCGAAGCGCAGTGTGCGGGCAATCGCCTTGCTCGAACGCAGGAAGCTCGCGCGAATCGCGTTCAATTCCTCGGTCGTTTTGGTGGCACGGAGTTCTTCGATGACGTGAACATCGTCACGCAGATCAGCATCTTTGCAAATTTCTTTGAGCAATTTCGGCAGCGCTGCGTTCATCGCTCTGCCGCTGAATGCGATGGTCGCCGGTGGCTTTCCGGCAACTGCACTCTGCAAAAGGTTGAGTGCATTTTCGAGAGGGCCGCGGGTGATTTCGAATTGCTTGAGCCCAGCTGGCAGCTGCAATTCACATGCTTGTGATTCCTCGGGTAGGTGAATCAGGCACAGGTCGTTTGTGAGAAAAGTGTAGGCAAGAACAGAAGACAGCTGCGGCAGGTGATATCCGCGTGCATTGAGCAGCCATGCAGCGTCATCGCTCATGCAGGTCGCGTAAATGAAGCTTGAATGACCGAGCTTTGCTTCGATGGCAGCACGGACGCCGCGCAGATTTTTTGTTGTTGTGCGGCCGGTGATCTGTTCGTCGAGGAATCGGACCGGACGATCTGTGCGCCAACCTTTCATGTCAGGCAGGGCGGATGCCAGTCCACCTCCGGCGATGCCGACCAGTGTAAGCGCACTTTCCTGAGTCAAAACTTCAAGCGCACGCCAGCGGTTCCAACTCACACGCTGCAAATCAACGGCAATTCTGCATCCGGCCGGCAATGCCGAGCGCATCCAAGAATACAAAGACTCATCGAGGCCGCTGGCGAGGCCGAATTTGTGCACCAAAACTTCATCTTGCTTTGTCTCCTGATCGGCCTGCAGGTGATAGCGGCCGTCCACGAACAATTGAAAACGGGCGGGTGCTGAAATTTTTTCTGCGAGCTTGCTGCTGACAAAGATTCCATCGCCCGTGGAACCCGAAAACCCTGACAGTGCATGGCGGAAGTTTGCCGACAGCGGAGTGTATTCGCTGAGGAAGGCATCTTGCGCGGTCACGAGAACGGCATCAATTTTATTTTCGTCGCACCAGCCCTCAAGAATGTTTTGCATCTGTCGCACAGACGGTGATGCAATTTCTGGCAGTGTGTGAGCGAGTGGCAGTAGTGACGGCGTGTTCATGGAGCGGATCCTTCCCTCTCGGTTGCAAACTTCAGTCTTGACGCTACCGGCGAATCAATTTAGTTTGTGGCCGGTTTACACATACTCTCGTGCGGAGGCACCACACAATGATTTCCCATCGTAAAATTGCTCTCCTTGCTGTTATCGCTGCGCAGTCAAATGCTTTCGCAGAAGAAAAAGCTGAAAAAGAAATCCAGAAGGCCGTAGTACCATATGGACTTATTCAGGCCTATTCAAACGTCGCAGATTCGCAGTACAGCAGCGCACCCGACTTCACGATGGCAATCCTCCGTTTTGGCGTAAAAGTCAGCGAGGGAATCACCCGCGGACAATTTGAAACTGCAATCTTCGGCAACGTCGGAGAAACTGGTCCGGTGCCAGCCGCTGCTGTCGGTTTGAACGGTGTCGGAATCCGCCGCGCTGACCTCGGACTTGCACTGTCTTCAGGCACAAACGTATCGTTGGGCCGTATCCGCATGGGCGGTTCCGATGCTTGGGGTGTCGACGCAACGGCAGCTCCCGAACAATTCGGTTCAATTGACGGCGCGGCTGTCGTGCAAAAGTTGAACCTTGGCGAGAAAAAAGACGTGACACTGTCATTGGGTGTCGGTAACTCGATGGGCAACCCAGGCGGTCGCGATTCGCATACCTTCGGCCGTTCATCTAAAAGTGATCGCGGCGTGATTGTCGGCACACGTTTGTCGTTCGACGGAATCGTCGCCACTGCGTTTTACGGAATGGAAAAGAACCAAATCCAGCAGGAAGTCTCGTCTGAGCAACTTGTTCTGGGTGCGGATGGACAACCAATCAAGGACGCCAACGGCAACTCCAGCTATGTCAAACTTAAGAAGGTCATGACTGCGCGCGACGCGTCACACTTTGAAAGTTCGCTCGGTTACAACGCCGACAACTATGCAGTCGGCGGCTGGTACCAGTCGATTGTTCGTGAGGACCTGAAGCTTGCCAAGTATGTGAACAACAAGCTCACCACAGCTCCAATCACGGCAGACGACGGCAAATTCGGCGCCAAGGCATCACCCAAAGTGACCTCGACCATTGTCGGCTTGGGTTTCAACACCGACTCCTCTCTGCTTGGCGTGACTGATGTTTTGCAGAAAGGCGCGCTGCTCACCTTGGGCGGTTCAATCGCACAAATTGCCGATCGTGATGCCGTCGGCTCAAACGACGCAGAAGAAGCCAAAAAAGACCAAACTCAGTATGCTCTTGGCTTTGGTTACCAATCCGGCGGTTTCAACCTCGAATTCGGCCACGAACTGGTGACCTCCACGGGTGAGAACTTCAACGACAAGAACACCGAACAAGGTGCTGCTCCTACTAAGAAGATCTCCAACCGCACGTATATCGTCGGAATTTACTCGTTCTAATATGAAACGCAGGCTGTCGTTCTGCGTCCGTCTTCCTGTGAAGGCAGAGGTTGCTTATGCTTGGCATGAGCACACCTCTGCCTTCAATCGTTTGAGTCCGGCATGGGACCGCACCGAAATGCTTTCCACGCAGGGCATCCGCGAGGGTGGAAGAGCGGTGATTGCGTTGCCGGCTCCGTGGGGCCGTTTGCTTTGGACAGCCGAGCACTTTGATGTGAGGCACGGGCAGGAGTTTTCAGACAGACAACTGAGCGGCCCGTTCCACTCTTGGCATCATCGCCATTCCTTTGTTGCACTCGGTGAACATGCCTGTGAATTGCACGATGATCTCGAATACGAATTGCCCTTGTCTCCACTTTCGGATGTCGTCGCCGGCTGGTTTGCCCGCCGCCAGCTTTCGAGAATGTTTGCATATCGTCAGAGAATTTTGTGCAACGATCTCTCCTTCTGGCAATCTCTGACTGCATTGAAGGTAAGTGCCTCGCAGACTGAGGAAGGGAATCGACCCATGCGAATTTTGCTGACAGGCAGCGGCGGATTGATTGGCAAAGAGCTGGCGGCATTTTTGTCGATGGGCGGTCATCAGGTGATTGGCCTTTCGCGGCAGGAGCGCGACCCAAAGACGAACGTGCAATGGGACCTCACCGAGAGCAGCCCGCGCAATGCGTCGGTGTTGTTGGATGGTCGTCCGCTCGATGCGGTGATTCACCTCGCGGGCGAGGGGATCGCCGACAGGCGTTGGTCTGCAGCGCAAAAGCAGAGGCTTGAAAAATCGCGTGTGCAAGCCACGGAGAACCTTATCGCCGGACTCGCGGCGATGAAACTCGCTCCGCGTGTGTTTATTTCTGCATCCGGAATCGGATACTACGGCGATGCCGGTGACACTGTCCTCAATGAAGCCTCACCGCGTGGTGAAGGTTTTCTTGCAGAGTTAGCCGAGCGATGGGAGCTGTCCGCACAAAAAGCCGGAGCGCAGCTTTCTGCCCGCTGCGTGCAATTGCGCATGGGCGCAGTCCTGACTGCACGCGGAGGGGCTCTGCAGAAAATGCTTTTGCCCTTTCAGCTCGGGCTCGGAGGTCGCTTGGGCGACGGCCGACAGTGGATGAGCTGGGTGGCACTCGATGATGTTCTATACGCAATCGCGTTTGCATTACAGAATGAAAATGTCGCGGGGCCAGTGAATTTGGTGTCGCCAGAGCTGGTGACAAACGCTGAATTCAGCAAAATTCTTGGTCGGGTTCTGCAGCGTCCTGCGGTCTTGCCGGCACCTTCGTTCGCGCTCAGGCTGGCGCTGGGAGAAATGGCTCAAGACCTTCTGCTTGCGAGCCAACGTGCCATGCCACAGGCCTTGCTCGATGCTGGGTTTGCATTCCGTTTTGCTCGCCTTGAAGATGCATTGCGTCACACGCTCGGGCGTGGCTGAAATTCAAAACTGAGTTGCGTTGATAGCTCAACAATCAAAACCACAGTTCAATTCCGCTTTGCATGGTGCTCAATGTTCGCTTGAATGAGCCGTCGAGCTGTTTTTTGAAGTCCAAGTCATATCTGCCGTATGTAAACGACGTGTAAAATTGCGGTGAGCCGAGCGGGTTCGCTGCCAGCGAATAGCGGAAAATCGGTGTGACAAGCAGCGCGTTGCTCTGGTTTTTTTGTAGTTTTTTATCTCGGAACGAATAACTGACATCCATTCCGAGATGCAGTGTCTTGGTTATATAAAGGACGGGCTGCACCCCCAAGGCTATGGTCCTTTGATTCTTGGATGTTTCACCGGAGGGAATGATCGCGCCGTCGGTCGTTACCAGATAGCGCTTTTGCTCGTTCTTAAAAAACATCTGCTCAACCGAGAGCGCCGTGATTAATCCCCAGCCTTCCATGTTTAGAATGTTCGCATCTTCGATAAAAACGCGAACGTCATAACCTTTGTTGTCTCCGCGCAATGATGCCTCGGTGCCATCAGGTGGACGCAGATTGACTCCCATCGTCGAGTGGCCGCTGTTGGTGGTCTCGTTGTCAAACCTCGACATGATGGCTCCGGCATACAGCTCTTGAGAGCCACGGATGGCTTGCCGTCTACCGCCCGTGGTCGCATCTGCCTGAGTTGCGCCGTGGATGATGAGCTTGAAGATAGGAATAATGGAGTAATTGGCTTCGAGAGGAACTTCTCTGCGAAAGAGAAAGGTCGCATCCTTTGTGTCGACAAGAACTTCCTGCCGTGAAGCCGATGCGCGGCCGCGCGTTGGCCTGCCGGCAACAACAGCCTCCCGCTTTGCTTTTGCATAGCCCATCGCAAACAGTGTTCTGTCGGATTCCAGTCCGATTCCCAGCGCGCTCGTATCAAACGGGTTGCCAGAATCAAACAGACGCAGATCTTCGAATTCGAACTGCCTCGAACCACCCCACACGCGCAGATTCGACGAAGTCGGCAGGCTTGTGTAGAGATCGCGAATCCGCAGATTGTTAGAAATTCTGATGGACGATGATTGGTTGTTCGAGTTGATCGGATTCGTTGAGGTTTCGTGAACCGGAGCATTTTTTGAGTCGATAGAGAATGAAATTCTGACGTCGTTCGGGAATTTTTTACTGAGCTGGAGTTTTAAATAATTCGGATCGCGCGCATGCCGAGATGTTTTAAGATTAGGGGCTCCTTGAACATCGGGCGCCTCGCTGGTCAGGCGCTCAACGAAGTTATAGAACGAATTTCCACCAGTGCCGTCAACGAATTCGCGACCTGTGAAAGGTGATGCTGTGTCGAATCCGGCTCGCCAGTATCCCGAAAATTGAAATTCTTCTTCTGCCTGTGAGACTGAGTTTGAAATGACCGGTTGAGGAGGCGGCACTTGCAGCGGAGGCTGCGCTGGAGTTTCGGGTGCGGGCATCACTTGCTGCGGCGGCTGCGGAGGAGTTTCGGGTGCGGGCGGCACTTGCAGCGGAGGCTGCGCTGGAGTTTCGGGTGCGGGCAGCACTTGCTGCGGCGGCTGCGGTGGAGTTTCGGGGGCGGGATTTGCAGACGCATCAGCCGGAGTTTGCGCAATAGCTTTACGACCGCAGAGGAACGCCGTCCATGTGCAGGCTATGAGCAGTGTTGTGCGCCGGTGAGGCCTTCTTCTTTGCACTCATCAACCCTGTTTGCGAGAAGCGTTAGAACCAGATTTCGAAGCCAGTTTGCGTTGTCAGTAGAGTCGTCTTGAACGAACCGTCCGGTTGTCGCTTTGTTTCCGCGTCGTAGCGGCCGTAGGAGAAAGAAGTGTAAATTTGCGGCGTGCCGAGTGCGGATTTGTTCATTGCGTAGCGGAGAATCGGTGTGACGAAGATCGCATTTGCATCGGTATTTGAAAGTCGCTTTGTGCGACCTGCGTAATTGAGATCCAGCGCGGCGTGGACCTGATCGCTGATAAAGTAAACCGGTTGAATGCCGACTGAATAGCGCGTGGATTGTTTGGTGGTTGCCTCGCCGTCTCTGACAATCGTTGCGCCCGAGAGCTTCCAGAGTGGTCGTGCGCTGTTATAAATATCGTGCTCCAGCCAGATGCCGGAGAGCATCGCCCAGCGGGAGAAATCCATATTCGCCGTGTCGGTCAGTATGAACGTGGAGTCGTAATTGTTTCCGTCGCCACGCAGTGCGGCATTGCGCGCAGCCGCATTTTCCGAATTGATTTGCTGAGCCGACTTCTTGTAGTTTTCGTCGCCTTTGTTTTCATCCTGATCGGTTCGACCGATCAGGCCGGCCGGAGTCACACGCATGGCCAGCACGGTGTTTCCCCAATAACCAGTACCACCGCTGCGCGCGATCACAGCACCTGCGGTTGCCTCGACAGAGCCATTGATGGCTTTTCTTTTAATGGCGCTGACGTTGTCTGCCGGAGCGCCCGAGTGGTTGGTCATTTTGAACATCGGCCTGACGTGAAAGCTCTTCCACGGTTTGAGATCGAACCGCGCCAGCAGTGTTACGTCCTTGGTGTCGACAATCGCGTTTTGCTGCGGGTTGGGAATCGGCTGTCCGTTGGCTCCAAGGACGACTGCCGTGCGTGATGCTTTGTTGTAGCTGAGCACTGCCTCAAACTTTTGTCCTTCCACCCCGACGCCGTATGCATTGAGGTCAAACGGGTTGCCGCCGTCAAATAAGCGCAAATCTTCAAACTCAAGCATTCGTGAACCGGCCCAGAGGCGCGTGTTTTCGAGGCCCAGCGGTACGCTCAGATAGAGGTCGCGGACACGCAGATTGGCAGCGTTTTTTGCGGATGTGTCGGCCGTTGATTCGGAGACCTCATGCGCCATGGGGCCGAAGCTGTCCAAACGGAAACGAGCTTCCACGCCATTGGAAAACCGCTGCCCCAGTTTCAGCAAAAAGTAAGTCGGATTGTGCGCATGTCGGGTGGTTTTGATTCCGGCAAGGTCTTGTGTGTCGGATGCCTCGCCTGTGAGTCCCTGAAGCGTATCAACAAAATCTTTGAAACTTATTTTGCGGGTGACGAGGTCGCTGCCGCTGACGGCAGACGCCGTATTGTAGCCGGCACGCCAATATCCGCCGAATTCAAAGCCGTCCGATGCCTGCGCCCAAACAGGGAAGAGAACGGATGCGAACAGGCAGGGTCCGCACAGGGCATTCAATGGTCGCAAAACCAAACGGGTCATAGTCTCTCCGAGTGGCACAAGTCTGGGCATTTCAAGCCGTTGTTTCTTTGAGGTTAACATGCCGGAACATGGCCACAAAGCAGGTGACCCCACAAAAAATTCAGTCTTGACCCATGGTTTCTGACGATTATGTTGGTACAAGTGAGTGAGCTGCAGATTTGCGGCACTGCAAAAATCGGGTGGAGGCCCTATGATCGCCAAAATTCAGGACATCATCGAAACCAAAGTGCGTCCGGCTCTGCAAGCCGACGGAGGTGACATTGAGCTCGTCGACGTCGAAGACGGCATCGTCAAAGTACGTCTGGTTGGAGCTTGCGCCCATTGCCCGTCGAGCGCGCTGACTCTGTATGAAGGAGTCGAAAAAATGCTGATGGATTTGGTTCCCGAGGTCAAAGGCATCGAGCAGGTTTGGTGAATAAAATGGAACAACTTGTAACTTCTCTGCGCGGGCTGCAGTCCGATCTCCCCGACTCCCTGCGTTCACAGCTTGGAACATTCAGTTGGAGCGAGAGGGTCAGTGCCGCCGAGCAATCCGACGGCAAAATTCTTGTTCGCTTCTTCAGCGACGGACTGACACTGCAAAGTAAAATTGCCGTGGAGAATTTTATCCGTGCATCCATTCCGGCACTGACAAAGGGTAGCGCCCAGCTGGAAATCAACGTCTACATGGAGCGACGCGACAAAACTCAGCCAGCCGCGAGCGGTTCGACGGGCGGTACGGCAGCAGCGCGTCCGGCGGGTGCTCCGGCACATTCGCATTCCCATTCCCATTCGCACCAGCACGCTGATACGAGCAAACAGGCCGGCAGCAAGCGCGCCATTGCCGGTGTCCGCCGTGTGATTGCCGTAGCGAGCGGAAAGGGCGGCGTCGGAAAGAGCACTGTCAGTGTCAATTTGGCCATGGCCCTTCACAATCAGGGCTACAAAGTCGGAATCCTTGATGCAGATATCTATGGCCCGAGTATCCCAATGATGTTGGGGGTTCAGCAGGACCCTCAGGTCAACGAGGCAAACAAAATCGTTCCCCCTGAAAAATTCGGTCTTAAAGTCATGTCATTTGGCTTTTTTGCCCCCGAAGAAAGTGCTGTGATTTGGCGTGGTCCCATGGTCATGAAGGCCCTGCAGCAGTTCTTCTACGACGTGGATTGGGGTGAACTAGACTTTTTGGTCATCGATTTGCCGCCAGGAACGGGCGACGCACAGTTAACTTTGGTTCAGAGTCTGCCGATAGCCGGAGCGGTGATTGTCACCACTCCGCAGAATGTGGCGCTTCTCGATGCGGTCAAGGGAATCGTCATGTTCCGCAAAACCGAGGTACCTATCTTGGGTGTCGTGGAAAACATGGCTTCGTTCCATTGCCCTGCGTGCGGCGTTGAGTCCGATATTTTCGGCCACGGCGGCGCCGACAAAGTGTCGCAAAAGTTCGAAGTTCCGGTTTTGGGTCAGGTACCCCTGATGGGCGAATTGCGACGGGCAGGCGATGCCGGCGAGCCGCTGACATCAGTCAACGGACATCCGGTGCGGATGCGTTTTGCGGACATCGCGGAAAAAACTGTGAAGAGGCTGGTCGAACTCGAAAAAGGAGTTTGATTTAGAATGCGGAAAAATTCTCTGCAGAGGCTGTTTGGAGGTCTGCTGACGGCAGTCCCGCTGGTCGGGATCGCCTTAGCCGGTGCCCCTAATGCAACTGCTGAGAATTCCACTTCGCACTCCTCCGCGGGCAATGCTGTTGCGGGCGGTGAACTCGAGACCCGCGCGGCCGCCGGCGACCCGAAGGCTTCTTATCTTCTCGGATTACGTTATTTCTTGGGCGATCAAATCGCCCGCAACAGGAACATGGCCAAACATTATCTGACGCGTGCTGCCGAAGCCGGTGAAGTGCGCGCGATGAACATGTTGGGACTCATGTCTGACCCACTTTGGTCAGATGATGCCGCCGCAAAAGACCTGCCTACTGCGGTCGCCTGGTATCGCCGTGCAGCCGCACTTGGATACGATCCTGCGCTCAACAATCTCACAGAACTCAAAAAGCGCGGTTACATCAAGAGTGAGCTTGAAAACGGTCTGCCACTCGCTTTGGGCAGCGGGCAGATTCAACCGGTCGTGACAGCTCAGCCTCCACAGCCTGACGCGAGTAAAATCCAGCAAGCCGTCCCGACACCGGCATCCGCCGGACCTGCTGCAGTCGCGGGGGCTGCGGAAATTCAACCGACAGGACATACGACTTCAACATCTGTGAGCATCGATTTACCTGCGCTCAAGGAGATGGACGGCCGAGAGATGTTCAAGGCACGCAGTTCAGCATTGGTCGAAATTCTTGGCGACGGAAATTACGGCTCAGGTGTCATACTGGGCAGTTTGTGGAATCGTTCCGAGGACGCAATTTTGCGCACTCACCTGCAGGATCTGCAAGTCAGCTATCCTTTTGTCGCAGGTGGAAACGGCTCGTCTGACGACACTTCCCTGCCGCTCGGCTCTTATCTTGTTGTCGTTTCGAACGCGCACGTCATGGAAGGGATACGCGTGATGGAGATTGGCTATGGAGTCGATCAGCGCGGACAAACCCTGTTCAAAAAGCCGCTGGCTGGAGTCTGTTTCCCAACTGAAAGCAACGTCGATCTGGCTGTTTATTTTGTTCCCATCGACCCATCTGAACTTACTTTGAATGGAGCAATCAGCTTTGCCCCACTGCCGGCGGCTGCAACGATTCCCGAAACGGGAAGCCGCGTTTTTGCGATTGCAAATCCTGAGCGCATGGCTCGTAGCATCGCGCAGGGTCTGTTGAGCGGACTGCGGCCTGATTTGATCCAATTCGACGCGCCCATTTCAAAGGGCAGCAGCGGAGGGGCCGTATTCGATGAGCGTGGAAATCTGCTCGGAATCATTTTTGGTTATCTGAATGAAGCCGGCGCACAAAATCTGAATTTCGCCATTCCCGCCGACAGAATCCGACCACTGATGATGGGCTCGGGGGCGTTGTGCTACCGTGCGTCCCAGTCAGGGGAGCCGATACCAGCCGCTGAAAAAAAGCCGCAGTGAACCCGATGATTGTGACCACTTATCGATTGTTGCAAGCTTGAAAAAGAGTTCGCTTTTTCAAGCAACTGCAGCCACTGCTTGAGTGTTTCAGGAATATCCAGCCACCAGTCCTTTTGCAGTGCGATGCAGAAATTCAGGAACGTGTGCATGGCGATTTGACCATGTGTCGGGGCTGGGGCCATTCCGCTCATCAGGCGTTCGAGCGCAGTCAGATTGGTTTTCCATCTGTCGCGCAGCCGCTCGGCTGAAACTCCGTCATAGAGTGAATACATGATTCGGCCGAGTTGACCCTCGCAAAAACGGTAAAGAGCACCATCTGCGGAGACCAGCCAAGTCTGAAAAGACGGTCCGTTCAAAAATGCAAGAATCCGCAAGCTGTCGGCGAGCGGAGGTTGTCCGCCGAGGCACGGGACAGTCCGCTCGCAGGCAAGAATTTCGCTGCATGCGTCCGAGCGAAGTTCCTCCCAACTCAGATGAAGGTCGTCTGGAGGAGGAACGGCAGATTCGGCCCAAGCCCACAAAATTATGCGGCAGAAGGGTGAGTCTGCAGTCCAGTAGAGTTTTTTATCCTGATGCATCATGCTGAACCCAAAGGGCAAGAGGGACTTCGCCGTGTTGCTCTGCTTGTTGTATGGTAAGGCAGTGGGAGTGTCCACAGCAGGAGTTGGAGGCGAGTTTCATCATGTCCTATGCTGCAAACAGCGAAAAATCAGCCCAGCGGAAAAAGCGGCGGGTACCCGATATCCTCGCCCGCAAGGGTAGCACCCCCATCAGCGCACTCACTTGTTATGACGCCACCTTTGCGCGGCTGTTGGAAAAATCAGACTTGGACGTCGTTCTTGTCGGCGATAGCCTCGGACACGTCATGCAGGGTGGTGATTCAACCGTGGGCGTCACGGCCGCAGACATCGCCTACCATACCCGCTGTGTTGCCAGCTCGCTGCACACCCCGCTGCTGGTTGCAGACGTTCCTTTTGCAAGTGCTGGTTTCAGTGACGAACGCTTGTTCGCGGATGTCGAACTACTCATGCGCGCCGGCGCAGAGGCGGTTAAAATTGAGGGAGCCAGTGCTGACATCTGCAGGCAAATACAAAGACTCACGACGCACGGTATTCCCGTGATGGGTCACATCGGTCTGATTCCGCAGAGTGTTCACGCGCTGGGTGGTTATAAAATTCAAGGCAAGTCAGCCGACTCACGCAATCGACTTTTGGATGAGGCGGCCCGACTCACTCAGGCAGGTTGTTTTGCAATTGTGCTTGAGCTGGTTGAGGAAGAAACTGCTGCAGCAGTCACCGCGCAATGTGCTGTTCCGACCATCGGCATCGGATCGGGCAACCGTTGTGATGGACAAATTCTCGTTTTGCAGGACATGCTGGGCATGAATCTTGACTTCAGGCCCAAGTTTCTCAAACACTTTGCCGAGCTCGAAAATACGATTGGTGCTGCCCTGCAGAACTACTGCAAAGAGGTTGGCAGTCGATCATTCCCTGCGGGAAAATGAATGACAGACAGTAAAAAACTGACTCTCGACGAAATCAAAGCGCGCGTGCGTGTTGTTTGCATCTGCAAGGGGATCAAGATGTCGCGCATCTGCGATGCTGTGCAAAGCGGATGTACAACGGTGGAAGAGGTCAACAAGGCCACCGGCAGCGGCAATGGCGGCTGCGGTGCGACACGTTGCCGTCCGGTCATTGAGCAAATTATTAAAAATGGCGGACGACCGCTGGTACTGAATGCTCCGCCTACGGATGATGGCGGTTCGGATGATTCTTTTTGAATCCGTGCCGGTGATTTTCCCCGGAAGCACTCGGCCTGCGCTGGTTTTCGTTGGTTGAGTGGGGCGAATCAGACTGCTGTGATTCAGAATCGCCAGCGGTTTTGTCTGAATCTTTGCGCACGCGGATAGAGATATCGAGTCTGTGTTCACGCACTGCAGTGAAGACTTTTTCGACTGCCAGCGAAACGAGGTTCTGCGCAAATTCGCGCGAGATTCCCTTGAGGACCTCCTCACGGCTTTTTGTGATAATTTGCTGCGCATCCTTGGGCAGATTGTCTGTGACGTCTTTGATGACGTCGAATCCCGAGGTCACAGTCCGTTTGAGCAGATCACCGCCAATTTTGGCTATGTCCTGAAGGTCCTCGCGGGAGAGCCAAGTTTGGTCGGTGGTGTTTTTTTGATTGCGTGACATGATTGAGTCCCCGTCAGTGGTGTGCCGGAGTTTCGCACGAAAATCCTCGGAACTTCAACAACAGTCAGCCTGCTTGTGGAAGAGTATTGTGTCCGGCAGCTTTCTTGCCCGACAATTCTCCAAGAAGTTCCTTGAACTCTTTTGCATCCGGCAGAAGTGCAAGAGCCTGCTGGCAAATCGATTTTGCCTTGCCCGTCTGATTGAGTTTTTTGTAGCAGAGCGCCAGATGATAAAGCGATTTGCGGTGATTTGTTTCGGCGAAAACAGCTCTTTCGAAGTAAAGTGCGGCCTGCGCTATATCGCCGGCTGCATAATTTATAAGGCCAATTTGAGCCATGTTTTCAGCACTGGGTTCGATGCGAGTGAGCGACGCCCAAACCATCCGCGCAGGCATCTCCTGCCCAGTTTTTTTAAGTAGACGGCCTTTGGTCGTCATCGATTCGATTTGATCAGGTTCGGCGATGATGCACGCCTCAATGTCAGCCAGCGCTTCGGCGAATTGCTGCAGTTTTTCGTGCACGAGGGCGCGAGCATGCAGGACGTCGGGCTGATTTGCCTTTTGATTGAGATAATCAGTGAAAATCTGGATTGCTTTTTTGCTGTTGCCCAACTTGAGGCAGACGTCTGAAATTCCCTTGAGAGCCATAACCGAGCGCGGGACATTGCGGCGTGTTTTCATGAAATAATGCAAGGCTTTTTCATGGTCGCCGCAATCGGATTGCAATTGCGCAGTCTTCAGCAGCAGAGCCTCGTCGTTAGGAAAATCAATAAGTGCCAGCCGCATTTGCTCAAGTCCGGCACGGTAGTCATGCAACTCAAAATAGAGGTCTGCGAGTTGTACCCGTCTGCCGACGCGTTTGCCGTTCAAACTGAGTTCACGCAAGAGGAACTCGATGGCCTCATGTTTTTTGCCTTCTTGGATCAACAAATCCGCCATAAGTGCATACGCCGGAAAACACATGTCGCTGATACGGATGGCTTTCTCGATCAGCTCCTTGGCTGTCGTCGTCTGGCCCAATTTGCTCTCTGCCTGTGCCAGCCCCACAATGACCCGCGGCGACTCAGGGTCTTCCTGATGAAGTGCCACGAACTCTCGGTGGGCTTCATCTATTTTTCCACGGATCAGATTGGCCTCTGCACCGCGCAGCCGTCTCAGTTGCTCCGGCGGGTCAATGTAGCGGCTCAGAACTTGTTTTATTTTGAGCAACAAATCCTGAGGCTCGAAGGGCTTTATGATGTAATCGTTCACACCCAGTTCGATGGCGTGGACGATATCGTCTCGAGACGCTTCCCCGGTCACGAAGATCACCGGAATGTCGTTGGCGATGGGCCGTGAGCGGATGTAATTGAGCACTTCAAGACCGCTTCCCTTGCTGAGATATAAATCAAGAATCACCAGATCGATGGCGTGGTTTCGCAAATACTGGATGGCGTCCTTGGGGCTTTGTGTCTCCTGAATGGTAAAAAGATGCGTTGGTTCGAGGATTCGTTTGAATGCTTTGCGCATCAGCGCCTGATCTTCCACGAGGAGGGCGGGAATGCGCGGGACGTCCTGTTGCGCAGGGTTGAACATTGAAGCGTTATGCTGCGGCAAGAGCCGATCTAGTCCGGCTGTGATGGCCTGCGCATCGGACGCTTTGTCACGGGCCAATATTCTGGCCGGCTTCCTGGGCCCCTGACTCATCAACTTGTCTCCTCTAAGTGTCAAAGTCTTTTCAGGTTCTTCCGCCTGCTTCAGCGTGTATCGGATGGTTCCGTGTAAAACTGAGAGCGGGGAGGGTTTTTGTGGCCGGGCAAGTCCGAATTCTAAAAGAGGGTGAAATTCTTTTTCGCAGCGGAGAGCGGGCGGATTCCATGTATATCGTCCGCCGCGGGTCCCTGAAAGTTTATTTTCTGAAGGGAAACGAGGAGGTTCAGCTCGCGCTTTTGAACGATGGCTCCATCGTCGGCGAAATGGCCTTCTTTGATCAGAAGCCGCGAAGTGCGCATGTCAAAGCGCTGACTCAAACTGAAATTACGGAAATCACCCGGGCAGATTTCGACAAGCTGCTGACGCAAATCCCAAAGTGGCTGGTCACGATGCTGCAAAGCCTGAGCGGCCGCTTGCGTACGACGAACGAAAAGCTGGCGGCACTGGAAAAATCACAAGAGGGTGCATCACAAGGCTCCGTGAGTGACTACCCCTTCGTGCCTCTCGTCCGCACGCTGCGTATTTTGCAACTTGTGATTCCGCAGCTGGGACAGAAAGACGGCACAAATATCGTTGTTGATTACCAGTCGGCACTTGAATGGTGGATGAGTCTGACCGGCTGGTCGCGCGATTATTTTTCGCAGTTCATAAACGTTTTGGAAAAGCAGGGGCTGCTTGGCAAAAAAGCCGAAGAGGGCAAAGCGCCGCGGCTCGTCATTTCTGCACGCGCTCGTCTTCAGCTGTTCAGCGACTTTGTCATTGCAGTTCAGTCGCGCGCGACTTTCGAGTCGGCAGAGGCTTTCGGATTGCACTGGGTTTCCCTGCTCGAGGCAGCACTCGCCGAGGCTGCTTCATCGGGATATGAAACCTACAACGTTGCCATCTCAACAATTCCGGCAAGCGCCTCGGGAGTTCCTGCGGACATCAAAGTGCGCCTTCAGACGGCTGAATGGCTTGCACAGTGGCTGCAGCTTAAAATGACAAAATCAAATGTGGAGATTCTTCTCCGCCTGTCGCCCAAGGAACATAAGAACTTGCCCGTGCTGCTGCGCATGCTGCATGTTTTTTTGAGCGAGAGACTGGATAGAATTGGCTGAATATTCGGGCTGCGTCTATTGGGCGTGCCAGTCCGCTCACCAGAACTGATCAAATTTAATTTGCGTGAACAATTGCCAGAGCGGTACATCCAGCCCCTGTCCATAAAGGATTGCCGGATTGAGCTGGTATCCTTTGACGTCGATTTTAAGGCGCAGTGAGGCGGTCAGGGTGGTGATGCTCGCAGTCTTGCGGAGCATGAAATCATTGGATGCCCCGCCGCGGCTCAGAACAATCTCGCCATCAAGCTTTTCCAGGTATGCAAGTGCGATACGCGTGTCCAGCTGGTTCACAAGAGGAAAAGTATAGCTGAGGCTATTTCTGTATTGAGAGCGTCCAAGCAGATTGTAGTTGAGCAAACCGTTGCCTGCGATGGCAGTGCTGATGTCCTGCAGGCCGTCGTTTGCGCCGATGATGTAAGTTTTGAACGGACGGAAAAACTCACGCGCATTGAGTGGAGAGCCACCTCCGGTGGCCGAAAATGTGTTTCGCATCGTCAGTGAATGCTGCCGAAATGAAGCTGAGTTCGAAAGTTCAACCGAGTAGTTCTGGAACGACACGGGGCCGAGCAGAGAGTCGTCACCGGCCTTCGCTGTGCCGATGCTGTGCGTTGAATCAACCCCCATTCTGATGTCGCCGGCAAAAACAAGTTTTCGCTTGGAGAGGTCGGAGACGGGCTTGTCAAAAATAACTTTCTTCCATGTGTCAAAAGACAGCGAGCCGCCCACAGTCCCGAGCAAAGCTTTCTGTGCACCCAGATTGGGTGAACCCAAGGCGTTGCCGCGTGAAGAGGGTTCGATGGTAAAAAGTCTGGCGTGAATATCCGAGAGGCCGTCGAGGGCGAGGATCTTGCGGTTCCATTGCAAGTCGCTGCCAGCTTCGCGCAGATACAGCTGACAGACGTACGTCTTTGGGTCACCCTTGAACTTGCATCCGGTGAGGCCATTGAAGCGCGGCCTCATGAAGAAGTTGCTCTTCCAACCGTCAAACAACCGGTTGCCGATGAGGTTCGCCTCGAGTGCGATTCGGTCGATCTGGTCAATTCCAGCTTCGGAATAATAATTACCAAAAAGTTGAATGTAGAAGCGTTCAAGTTCATCGACGATGGGCCGTGAGAAAAAACCAAAGGTCCACTCACCTGCAAGGATGGGTGGAAGAAAGTTGGGGTAGGTCATCCAATGCCGGTAGCGGTAGGGCGCCGGAATGACGATAGTCGAATTGGCATCCGCGTCTGCATCGTTGAGATCTTCGGCCGCGCCGTTTTCAGAGGGTGTATTCTGCTTTTTTTCTTCTTCTATTCCGCGGGAAACATCGGGAAGTTTGGGAAGGTATTGCGGTGCAGGAACCTCAACCGTAGGAACGGTGTCATTCATGCCTCCTTCGTCTGATTCCGATTCGTTTTCGATTTGTGCAACTCTGAGCGGGCCGTTGCTGGTCGGCGAAATCTGAGTGCGTAACGTCAGTTCCTTGGGTTTATAGGTTCCCGCAGATTTTCTAATCGCATCGGCATAGCGGGCAAACGGAGGAAGGTAGGGGATGTATTTTGGCGGCACCCACCATTTTGAAGTCTCGGGGCGCGTGATGATCCAGCTCAGGTGGGTTTTCTTGAGTTCCTTAAGTCCAGCCTGCCAGAGCTCAGTATTTCCGTTGTTGTAAACGCGCAGCATGATGGTTTCAGGCAGATGTGCCGGTTCGATGCTTGTCACATAGTCCGGCAGACCAGTGACGAGCTCAATTCTGTTTTTATTCCAATGAACGAGAGCCTGAACGTCATTCCAGCCGGTCAGGAGGATGAAGTCATCGGGTGCGAGCATGATGGCGTCGCGAATGTAGAGCTGACCTTCCGGTATGACGATTTGTGGCGATTGTCCGTGACACATCCTCTGCACAGACGTGAGCTCTTCGCCGGCATCGACAACCACGTGCGCGCACAGAGAAGATTCACTTTCGGCATGCGCATGATGCGGACGCACCAACTCAACCCGGTGCGGTGCACGCCATTGTCCGAGCAGTGTGTGCTGGCGCAGCTTGTTGTTCAACAGATAAACTTTCGATTCTGTGTTCAGGTTTGTGATTGCGGCAGCATGTTCCGGCGCGAGCGGAACGATGCGCGACACCTGCGGCGGTTTGTTCACGTCGCCAATTGGAAAGTCGGTTCGGCCAAGTGCATCGCTGTCCTTGAGGGTATCAAGGCGACCGTTGAAGGCCTGGTAGGAGATGAGCTGTCCTGTGGTGCGATTGCTTGCCTTGACCTCTGATGTTGTCCAGAAACCACCGTCCGTCCACTCCTTGGGATGAAGGTAGATTCTGTCATCGTACTTGAATTCAAGTGGCAGCATCGCACTCTGAACGGACTCTTCTTTGCTTTCGTCTTTGTATTTATACACGACAAGACCGCCTTGTTGGCTGTCGGTCGAAAAGTCGGCATGGATGATGGTTTTAGCGTCAGAAACAAAATTGAATCGGCTGAAGTTTGAAAAAATTTTTGAAATTCCTGGTGCCTCTTTGAGTCTTGGCATGCCCTCCAGATCTGCCTGAACTTCTTTGACGAGATCTTTTTTGAATGATTCATACAGGTCCCCCGGCCACTCACCCGTCAGTCCGCGGACGACAAAATAGGCACCTGTAAAAAATGGTGGAATGAGTTGCTTCCACGTCAGTTCAGAATGGAGCTCGCGCAGATTTTTGTGCTCGGTTCGCTCAAAGAAGTATTTGAAAAAACGGCCTGACAACGCATAACCGCGTGCGGCTGTATCTCCGGATGCCTTGTAGAGTGCATGCAGCCTGTCCCAGCTCAGGAAATTTCCGTTCAGGGCCATCGATCTGAGCAGTGCATTGGTTTGTATCCTGCCGAGTGATTCTGTCAGATACTCAGGCAAACCTTCTGTCCACCATGAAGGCAACATGGCGAGCATGAATGTGCGTCCTGCCGGTCCGACGTTGAGGTCCATGTGCTCATACATGACACGGTGCGCGAGCTCGTGCTGAAAAAGCGCTGCCGATGGTAATTCGCTGGATTGGATTTCGAGCGATTGGGAAATGAAATTGGCAAACGATGGCCCGTCGGAGCGAGCACTAATGACCACAGGGATTTTTTCGAAATTCGAACTCAGCACTTGTTTGGGCTGCAGCTCGGGCGGTTTGGGCTGACCCTTCAGAGTTGCGCCCAGTAGCAGAGTAAAGTCTGGATACGCTCTTTCGACCGCTTTCAGCGCGTATTGTGCAAGTGCCTTTTGGGAGGAGTCGTAATAGATGATGAAGCGGTCGTTTTCCAATCTTCCCCACTGCACATCGGCCTGAGTACCGCTGGGTTGAAGCAGAATGTTGGTTGGTACGGCATGCGCCTGCCGCGAGCGCTGCAGGACTGCCAGCAAAACGCTGCAAAAAGCCACTCGAAGTTTTTTTGTGTGCCTGAATTTCATCGTTGCTGTCCTTGCAAGTTGAAGCGCTTTTCTGCCCTGAGAAGGTCATCCGGAGTGTCGATTCCAAATGGCGCCTCGTGAGCTTGTACAACTCGGATCGACCATCCGTTTTCAATTGCCCTGAGTTGCTCAAGTCCCTCTGTCAGCTCCAGCTTGGAAGGGGCCATACTGGTAAATTGCTCGAGTGCCGCAAAGCGGAAGGCATAGACTCCGACGTGCTGCAGAAATGGAATTGAGTTTATTGTCTGTACCTTTTTTTGAAGTTCGGTGATCTGCTCCGCGGCTCCCAGCAACTCACGCGGCCATGGCAGCGGACTGCGCGAAAAATAGATGGCGTTGCCGAATTGATTGCAGACCACTTTGACCACTGAGGTGCGCATAAAAAGGAACGGATCGGATTGCGGAAAAGCGAGTGTCCCCATCGGCAGGTTGGCATCCGCAAACATCGCACTCGCCAAAGTGAGAATATCTTGGTCATGAAAAAATGGCTCATCGCCCTGCAGATTGATGACCAATGTCGAAGGTTGCAGGCGTTTTTGATCGTCCGCGGGAAGGTTGGCAAGCGCCGCACGGATGCGATCTGTGCCGGAGGGAAGCTCGGCGGCAGTCATAACTGTGCGCACGCCGGTACCCTCGACAGCCGACGCAACTTCTTTGCTGTCGGTGGCAACCAAGGTGAGAATCTCATCGGTTTGCATGGACAGCTGACGGCCCAACTCCAGAGAGCATTCCGTGACCCTTTCGGCAACCCGCGTGACAAGCGGTTTTCCGCTCAGGAGAGCCAATGGTTTGCGCGGCAGACGCGTCGAACCTAGACGCGCAGGCACTGCAATCACCAGTTTCAGAGGAGATCGGCGACTGTCTCCAGCAGATGCAATTGAAATCGAGTTCATTGTTTACGTCCTTGAGCGTTGTCGGAATAGTCTACCAGCTGTATTCTGTGGACCCAACAGACCTGTGCTGTTTTGTATTTGCTCAAGAGGAGGATTTCTTCGGTGCCAAGACCAGTCTCGGATGCTGTTGCTGATGGTCTGCCGCTTTGGGACACCTACGAGGCCCTCTTTTTTCTTCTCACCGGAATTTTCTTGGGGATTGTTCTAGGTTTTTTATTTCCTTCCGTCTGGAGATCATTCCGACGCAGATTTCGGCGGATCGACAAATACAAGCCTGATAAGCTCATGCTTGCAAGTCAGCTGAAATTTTCTGCAAAAAATCGTTTATTGGCATTGGGAAATGACGACGAAACGGATCAGCAGCCAGCAGACGTCGACCTGATCGCAATCTTTGTTGCGGCGCGCTATGCCGTTCAGGAAAACGCGCTCCGTGATGCAGCGAACCTGTATTTGCAGATCTTGGGTTCAGAGAAGGTATCGCGTGTTCAGACAAACAAAGCCATGTTCGAATTGACCCAAGTCTACAGCATGAGCGGACTTGCCGAAAAGGCCATCGAAACCGGACTCGAGCTGTTGCACCGCAAGCCTGCACAGTCAGAAGTGTTCCGTTTGTTGTTGACCCTCTGTTTCGAGCGTCCCGATTTTGCCGCGCTGATGAAAGTGCTCGAAACTTACACTGGTCCGAAGTCTGGCGAATTGGCCCGCGAGGTTTCTCACACACTGAGTGCGTTTGCCATGCAGCTGCTCAAGGCGGGAGCGCAGCAGGATGCTGTTGCACTCGCCAAAATAGCTGTGCGCTGGAGTCCCTCTTCACTCGAACCCAAGCTTGCGCTTGTCGACGTGACAAGTGTTGTTCATCAGCTCTCCGGTGAGTATCCGGCCGATCAGCTTGTCTTGGGTTTTTGTGTCGATCTTGCCGAGCTCGTGCGTCTGTTTCGCGCCTACCCCAACTCCTCTCCGTTTTTGAATGTTGCGTTGATTCGTCTGTGGGCAGATTATTTCGATCGCCACGACGCATCTGTGGAGCAGAACCTTGACCGCCTGCGCAATGAATTTCTGACCCAGTTGAATTGGGATGCGCAAAGTCACGATGACGGCTATCGGGACGCGCTCAAATTTTTGTTGGGAGTGCTGATCCGTCAGTCGTCCGCGGGTTTGCCAGCCAGAGCTTGGCACGGGGCTGTCGGGAGATTGATTCCATTGCAGCACGAGCCTGCTGACCTTCAGACCATTTTTGTCTGTCCAGCTTGTACTGAACTGCATGGGCGATTCCGTTGGAAATGCTCGTCCTGCCAGCGCTGGGACACCCTCACTCCTTGGAAACCCATGCCGCAGACTCTCTGACGGGGCCCTTCGTGGACGTCCGGCCAGTCAGTAGCCAAAGCACTTTTTTATTTGAATGTCCTGAAGCTTTGACGTACGACCCGCCGGTCAGCGCTGGGAGGCGCAATAAAATGTCGACCCGAATCGGGACTTTATCCAGAGCCATAGCTATCGATGCACTCAACCACGTCCTGACCCGCAGGCAGCATGCGGACGTTGTGCTGGAACGTTTGTTTGCCCATCACGCATCCGAGCTGCGAGCGCTCGACCGCGCGTTCATTTTTGAAATCGTCTACGGTTCGCTGCGCTGGCTTGCCAAGATGGATTGGATCATGTCGCATATGGTCGACCGTCCGTTTGCCAGTTTGGATCCGCGTGTCGCCTGCGCGCTGAGAGTCGGGGCATATCAAATTTTTTACATGGATCGCGTGCCCGATCGTGCGGCTGTTTCTGAAACGGTCGAAGCGATTAAAAAAGTGGGTGCTGGCAATGCGGCATCTTTCGTCAATGCCATTTTGCGTAGAGTGGCCCGCAAGGCAGAGTACTATCCCAAGCCCGATCGCGAGTCGGATACGGCACGTTATTTGTCTGTGCAGTTTTCTCATCCGCAGTGGATGGTCGAGCGCTGGCTGAGGCACATTCCAATCGAAAGACTCGAGCATTTGTTGGCTGGAAACAACAAAGCGCCACCCATCGTTCTGCGCCGGTTGTTAAAAAAGCCGCTGCCGAATGATGAGGACTTGGCGTCGTACCTTCTTCGCACCCAAGGGATTCAAAGCGAGTGGTTGCCGCTCAAAACAGCTCTCAAAGTTGAACGGCTGCCTGATTTTTCTGCCTGTGAGGCATTCCGTGCGGGATGCTACATTGTTCAGGATGCCGCTGCTCAACTTGCCGTGCGGTTGGTAAGCACGGGAGGCGTGCAGGGTTCTGTGCTTGATGCATGTTCCGCTCCGGGCGGAAAATCCATCGCCCTCTGGGATCAGGGAGTTGATGCCGACAACTTGGTACTCGCTGAAAGCAGTCAAAAACGAATCGGCCTATTGCGCGAAAATCTCGGACGAATCTGCATCACTCCCGCGGAGGTACTGCAGGGCGACGTACTGTCTGCCGTCAGTGGTCGTACTTTTGCGACCGTCTTGTTGGACGCTCCATGCTCGGCAATGGGCGTTGTGCGTCGGCACCCCGAAATTAAATGGCACCGTGCTCCGCAAGACGTCGAACATTGTGCAGCTGAACAACGTCGCCTGCTTGACGGTCTGGCTGGTGCAGTGCGCGAGGGTGGTGAGCTCGTATATATTGTCTGTAGCGTCGAGATCGAAGAGACCTCAAAGCAAATTGGCGAATTCCTCGACCGTCATCCAGAGTTTGAGTTGTCTTCGTTGGAGCAGCGTGTTCATGAGTACTACAGAAAGTACGTCATTCGTGAAAAAGAGTTGCTCATTCTTCCGGGCAACGCTGATGATCTCGATGGCTTTTACGCCGTCGTTCTCCGCCGGCGCAACGCCTGAGCGGACGACGCAACCCGAGCGCGCCGCACTTTCAGCTTCGCAAGACACGCTTTTCCCATCTTATCTTGTTTTTCGAGATGCCCTGAATGCCCAAATACTTTCTGGGCAGAGCAGGGTTTGCATTTTGAGCGATGTTTTTGAAGATCGTGAAATCGGATTGATGGTTTACGGTGCGTCCCGGCGTGCCCTGACAACCGCCGTTCGCATGAATCCACGTTCGGGACTGCTCACTGGACGGCTGGCGCGTTTGGCCGATGAGCTGCGAAACTTGGGTGTCTCTATCTCAGAATTGCCTTTGAAACCGCTTAAGATTGCCACTCCGACATTGGTCGCTGTCGACCGTAGGGCATGGTCGATTGACGCCCCTCTCAGCGAGACGCACCGGGGGGCAGTTGCCGTAGAACCTGCAGCTTGGACTGCTGGTGAGGTATGTCAGTGGGCACAAGATCCTCAGTCCGCCAAAGCCGCGACAGTCCGTTAACCCCTGTTCACCTCCGCTTTTGATAACCTTTCTCCGTGAGGGCGAATTTTCCGGAGAAACGAATGTCGATCAAACTCAAAGCTGATTTTTCGTGGTCACGCCTGCTTATTTTATTGGGTGCCGTGTTTTTTGTGGGATGCATGCCGGTCAGGTGCGGCAAGCGTGAAGATGTTGCTGCAGAGGAGCAGCTGCGCAACTACATCGACCTCGCGGTCAACATCACGCGCATGGATCAGCGTGAGGAGTTGGAAAGCTACACGACCGGCGAGTTCCGTGATCAGCTGACCTCCTCATCGGTTGAGTCCTTCAAGAGGTCATACCTCGAGCGGCGCTATGAATTTGAGGTGTTCGAAGTCACCAACAAAACCGAGGTCGAGGCTGGTCGTGAAGTGCAGCTCGAGTACAGGGTCAAATTCAAGAGCTGGCTGACGGGTGAAGACAAGGCGCGCGCGCCTGTTCAGGAAGTCAGCAGTGTTGCAATTATGAAGTACACCAATGGGCATTGGGCAATTGCCTCGATTAAGCCGCTCAATAGCGAGTACAATTGGGATGTCGGACTTCCGCTTGAAGGTATTTCAACTCAGGGCGTGAACGAAAACTCCCCCGTCGTTGACCCGTATGCGGAGTCAGAAAACTCCGAGACTCCTGCAAACCAGCCAGTTGACGCAACCGCACCGGTCCCGGCGCAACAGCAATGAGTTTGAAGCAAAAGAGTTTTTCTTGGGCACGAAGACAGCAGGTTCTGAAGGGAGTCCGACATGAAGCGCATTCTGATAGCTGATGCAAGCAAAGCAAGTCTGGTCATGACGAGTGAAGTCTTCAAGGATCATTTCCCGGGGGTTCAGGTTGTAGTTGCCCGCAACTCTGCAGATGCCATAGAGCTGGCGAAATCGGCAGGCGAATTGGATGCCTTCATTATCGACTATGACCTACCCGACCGTGATGGAGCCTATACTGCGGCAAGGCTTAAAAAAATGTTCAGTCAGCCGATTTTGATTACCGCCTTTGACAGGCCCGACGTGCAGCAATCGATTGACCGCGACTTGTCCGCATTCGATGATTGCCTAAGCTGGCTTAAGAAACCGGTTAAGCCCGAGCTGGTCGTCTCACTTGCGCAGCGTTTCATTGAAGGAAAGCATCGCTGTCAGCGTCGGTTGTCTTGCAGCATTCCAGCATTTCTTGAGGTTGAATTCAGTGCCGCGGAAGTTGCCGCGATGCTGTCCCGCAGCGCGTCTGTGAAGACTGTTCAGGTAGCCAAGGCGAAAGTTAAAGTTGCTGCCAAGCCGGCTGCCAAAGGTAAGGGTGCGGTGGCATTCAAAGCAGCCGGTAAACCTGCCAAAGCGGCTCCGCAGGCAAAAAACAAGACGACTGAAAAACCTGCAGCTAAGAACGCTGTCAAGACCGCCGCAAAAGTTACGGCCAAAACAACGACGAAGCCTTTGGCTAAAACGACTGCGAAGCCCGCAGTCAGTAAAAGCTCAACTTCAGTTGCTGCGAAAGCAAATCCGGCCGCGCAAAAAACAAAGACTCCGGCCAAAAAAGAGGCTGCCGTTCAGGTTCAGGCTGTGCGTAAAATCATCCCAGTGTTGATTGATGATGTGAGTCTGGGTGGGGCTAAGCTCAGAATCAACAATCAGGACCTGATTGTTATGTCGTCGGCAAAGGGCAAGGATAGCGGGGCTATTCTCGATTTTCGGGAAGGACAGATTCTGCAGATTCATGTTCCGCCCTCCCATTTGGTTGAGGCCGGCTCTGAGGCGCTCGAAAAGTGGCAAAAGTCACAGGCAAAGGAACTTGCTGCGCAACTTGCAGCCCGCACTGCCGGCGAGGGAGCGAAAGCCAAGAAATCTTCGACGCTCAATCCGCTCGTTGGACGCGCCCGCAGCGGTCTGACAAGCACGCCTGACAACGGCGCGGTGGTGGAAAATCCAATCAAGGTGCTCAAGGGCGAAATTCGCTGGGTTGCCTCGAGCGAGGTATTTACCTTCTGCGGCTTGCGTTCCGAGACGGTCAATGTTTCCAAGGGACTGTTCGAGTCGATGATCGAAATCGAGTCGCGTAGCCGGAATCATTTAAGCCCAATCGTATCTCCCAGCTCGGCGCGCGGTAGCAAACTCAACGCGTGATTTGACAGATTTCGGGATGGTCGCTAATCTCCTGTGTAAATCGCATCTGCAAGCAAACGGTTCATCACAAGGAGCGTGTTATGAAAAAGTCGACCGTCTCGACATCTCAGCTTATCTCAACTGTTGCAGCCAACCATACTGAACTCCCCAAGAAGGTTACCAAGGAAGTTCTGCAAGAGTTCCTCTCTTTGATTGAGCAGGAAGTTGTTGGCAACCACGCAAAAGTTCGTATCGACAAAGTCGGTATCCTTCAGGTCAAGGAGCGCGCAGCTCGCATGGGCCGCAATCCTCAGACGGGCGAAGAAATTCGCATTCCAGCATCCAAGAAAGTTACATTCCGCGCTGCTAAGTCCCTCAAGGATGCAGTCGGCGTGAAGCGTGCGGCTAAAAAGAAGAAGTAATCAGACCTAGGACTTTCCGAACTCTTTAAAGCAGATGCGAACTCCCCATTCGGGGAGTTTTTTTTATTGGTGGCGAATGATTTCCTCGACAAGGTAGATTTCCTGCTCTCCCTTGCCCTTAAGGCTTATTTTTCCAAGGTTCTGGCCTTTGATTTTGTCTTTGACGGTATCAAAAACAGTCCTCGAAATGGCGACCCGCTGAGGTTTGGACGCGCCCTCAACCCGCGCTGCGGTGTTGACGGTGTCCCCCCAGATATCAAAGAGGAATTGTTTGTTGCCGACCAGTCCACTGACAACCGGACCTGTGTGCAATCCAACCCGCAGCTGCCAACCCGACTCGTGCCGTCTTGCACAGTCAATCATGTTGAGTCCGGCTTGGATGGCGCGCAGCTCGAGCTCTTCTTCATTGACGTCTTGATTAAGGCCGATTGCGGCCATAAAGCTGTCGCCGATGGTTTTAATCTTCTGCAAACCCTGCAATTCGGTGATTGCTTCAAATTCAGAAAAAAGGCTCTGAAGCAGCGCGAGAATCTTTACAGGGTCCTCGCGGTCGCAGCTCTCGGTAAAGTTGACGATGTCACAAAACAAAACGCAGACCCGTTCATGCCTCTTTGGCTGAACCTCTCCGGTTGACTGCAGTTCATCTATAATGTCGCGCGGAAGAATGACCGACAGCAGCTCCTCAATTCTTCCTTTTTGATAAACCAGTTCACGGGCAATTGCTCGTTCGCGTCTCTTGGCAGCCTGCAAATCGAGAGAGGTCAGAACACGGGCTTTCAGAAATGACGATTGAAACGGCTTCGGCAGCGAGTCGACCGCACCCGCCTCGATGCACTCGGCAAGTTCGTCGGCATCGTCGGATGCTGTCACGACCAAAACCGGGATTTCTTGATATTCTTTTTTGCTCTTGATTTGTCGCAGAAACTCAAGCCCGCTCATTTGCGGCATATGCAAATCCAAGAGAATCAGGTCGACGCCACCGTTGGCCAGCTCGGCAAGTGCATCCTCACCGCGTGTGAAAGTGGAAACGGAAAGGTTGAGGCGTCCGAGAAATGTCCCGATGAGGTGAAGGTTGTGCGGCTCGTCGTCGATCACCATCACGTGGCCGCGGGTTGGTGCATCAGATGATTCGTTGACGGTGTTGACCTGAAAGTTGATTTCCTGAGTGCGCAGTTCCAGGCGTTGGTCAAACGGAGAGTGGCAACGCAGCGTCAGTTGCCGGACCGCTTCGAGCATGTTGTCGACGAGCTCCTGTTCGTCCTGATTGAGGACGAGCTTGGCAAGCATTTCGTTGACCTCCCGCAAATTCGACAGTGTGCCCTTGCGCAAGCCGGCACGAACCTCGGTCTTGAATGCGGAAATAGAGCTCAGTGAGCAGCGGTTGATCATCGCGATCGTGTCGTCGAGCGCCATGCGACCTGCGTCGAGTGCGGCATCGAGGGTTGCAAGCGACTCGCTGTTCGTTCTGGACAGGTCTTCGCGCAGAACTTCTCCAAATCCGATTAAAACGGAAAAATTGGATCGCAGGTCGTGACGGAAATTCGACCTGAACTTTTCAATCGATACTTCTTCTTTATTCGATTGAGGCTTGCTGCTCATAAGTTTTCCAAACAGAAGTTCTGCATTGAGTTACGAAAACATGATAACGAATGAACGTTTCTGCACGCGAGTCGACGCGTTGACGGAATTAAAAATTGAAAAGATGTGTTCGGTGTCTTTACTTATGAAACGGACGAAGTTACATTTTCAGAAAATGGAGGTCACAAATATGGTTACGAAGAAGGGTGCGAAAAAGTCTGCTGCTAAGAAACCTGCTGCCAAGAAGGCTGCTCCTAAGAAAGCTGCCAAGAAGGCAGTTGCCAAGAAGAAGCCAGCTGCAAAGAAGAAGCCTGCCGCTAAGAAAACGGTAGCCAAGAAAACTGCAGTGAAGAAAACTGCAGCCAAGAAGACTGCCGCTAAGAAGGCAGCTCCGAAAAAGGCTGCAGCAAAGAAAACTGCGGTGAAGAAAACTGCAACCAAGAAGACTGCCGCTAAGAAGGCAGCTCCGAAGAAGGCTGCAGCAAAGAAGACTGTTCGCAAGGCTGGCGCTCGTCGCGCTAAGGCAGCTCCTGCTGCAACGCCTGCAGCGAGCGAAGGCGGAGAGCCTTCCGAGCCCGACGGCGAATCCGGTTTACTGTCCTCTCCCTATCCAGCACCAAGGATTTCGGGGCTGGTTGGAGGAGAGGAGTTCGATGCGGTCTCAGTCAGAAGCAAGTGGGTTGTTCTTTATTTCTATCCGAAAGACATGACTCCCGGTTGTACGATTGAGGCTCGCGACTTTCAGGCTCTCAAAGATGACTTCAAGCGGCAGGACGCCGTTGTCATCGGAGTGAGCAAGGACTCCTGCCAGAGTCACGGCAAGTTTGCGCAAAAGGAAGGACTTTCCTTCATGCTTCTCTCTGACGAGAAGAGTGATTTGTGTGAGCGCTACGGTGTCTGGAAGCAAAAGAGCATGTACGGTAAGACGTTCATGGGAATTGAGCGCAGTACATTTCTCTTGAGTCCAGCGGGTCAAGTGGTTGCACACTGGCCCAAAGTCAAGGTCGACGGGCACGCTGCTGCAGTTCTTGCAGCACTCCGGAAACTCAATCAATAGATGAGTGACCGTGCCTGATTGAACTTAAAACCCCGCGGAGACGGTCCGCGGGGTTTTTGTTTTTTGCTGAAGACAGAGCGTTTTAGCGAGTGTCTGATTTCCCTTTTGAACACTTCCCGCGCGAACGATGGTTTCAATTGCAGCTTGCATTCCAGCGGCTGCTGAGGAGTGTTTCCATCGTCGCGCCGAGCCTGATGACCTTCAAGCCTGACTTGGACACACTCATCATTTCACCGTCAATTTTGAAGAATCTTTGCACGTTCATGAAGTTCGAGTCGTTGCGCCACATTCCCCAGCGATGGGATTGCTCACGGCAGCCGCTCGGCAAGAGGTCTGAGTGTGTCAGGAATTGTGGCTCAGAGAAGCCATCGTCCTGAATACGTGTGACAACAGCTCCTGTGAATCCGACTGAGAGTCCAGTCTGCGGTGGAAATGAAACAGGAGTTTTCTGGCAACCGGTGTTTCCAGAGCCGCACTCACCGTAAAGCGAGATGGGAAACGCCACTACACCTTCGCTTTGATCGAGATAAAACGCACGATGGTCGGCAGTTGCTGCGGACGAAGAGCCGCTGCTTCCGAAAATTTTAACATCCTTGCGCGACATCTCGAGCGGGTTGGCTGTGTCGAACAAAGACAACTGCAGACCTTCGATGCGACCAAAGTCACCCTGTTCAACAGCGTCGAAGCCAAGTCCAACAAGCCGGTCGCTGCTTAGGGGATGCATATAGGTCGAAAAGCCGGGAATCTTGAGTTCGCCGATAATCTTTGGTTGCTGTGGTTGGCTAAAGTTAATTGCAAAGAGCGGATCGGTGTTTCTGAATGTAACGACATATGCAACGTCGCCGACAAAGCGAACCGATCGAATGTTTTCGTTGGGTGCGAATTCCGGTGTCGCTCCAGTGATTGTGAGTCGTCCTTGTTGTTCACTAAGCACAGAGAAGTGATTTCTTGCCGAACCGTCCCGCAGGTTCCCACTCGAGGAAGCTGCTGCAAGTTCTCCTGAGGGAAGTTCTGCCAATGCCCAGACATCTTTGATCCTGCCTTTGACTTCTCCAACTGCCGACAAGGTCAAATCATCGGCATCCGCAAGAGAGACTTTGCGCAATAGTGTCTTTTCTTTTCCCCTGAAACTGTTCTCGAACAGATAGAGATTTTTATCTGTCATGTAGAGCTTGTTGTAGCCCATGAAGCCGAGGGTTGTGGACTTATGAATGTCGTCGACAGAAGTCATCTCGACTTTTGTGAACCAGTCGCTATACCCGCCATCGACGCTGGGGTACATGGTTTTGCACGAGAGCTGCGAAAGGTCCAACACAGAGCGGCCGCTCATGCTTTGTGTGTTTTGTTGGTAGGGGATGGCTTCAGCTGAAACCATGACAATCCGGTTCTTAAGGACACGCAACTCGTACGGTTGGTTTTTCAATGTCTTTTGCTGTCTCAAGGATGGCAGGGCTTGGTTTTGCAGTTCGAAGATGCTGAGTTGCTCTTGCCACAAGGCAATCAGCCTGTTCCCGGAAAGAAGCAGTGATGCGTTTTTGCTCGACTGTTGAATCGGCTTGTCGTTCAGATGAATCGTACCGATATGCTTTTTGCTTTTACGGTCGATGACGTTGATTTTATCGCCGTCGCTGACAAAGATTTGCCCCGCCGAAATTTTTACAAAGTCGCCTTCGTCAACACCTTCATGCCGGACGTTGGTCAGAACATCCGCCCCACTTCCGCTATTTTTCGCACTCTCTGGGGTACCGGCGGCACCGTCGCTCGTGGGCATTGCTCTTGGATGAAAGCGATCATTGTGGGAGGCCCATTTGAGGTGGGCTTCATTGATACATTGATTATATGAAACTGAGAGCTGTTGGGTGTTTTCGATCGCTTGGCATGAGTCGAATGGAAGGCCGGGTGAGCTCGTCCTTGAGGCGCTGAATTGTTGCTCACAATGCTCCAGAGCCTCGGAAAGTTCGCTTTGTCTGTCATTTGCCTTCCTGCCACATGCCCCGAGCGCGGGTGTCAGCAACAGAACCAGAGTTGTCATTTGATAGAGTTTCACGGCACCTCCTCATTGAATCATTCAATCGATGTCTAATGAATCGGCGTTTTTTATATTTTCTTTAGTTTTTTATATTAATTATTTCAGATAGTTGAAAAAATACTTCGGTAGACTCAATCTGTATATTTGTATACGAAAAACCCGCCGCACTGAAAGCCTCAGTTATTGCGGCGGGTTCAAATCGGAACGATGAATTTAATCAGTCTTCGCTGACTTGTTCGCGCACGCGGCCAAACAGCATCGCTTTGCCGTACTCACGGTTCATGCGAGCGATATTTTCAACCTTGATTTCCTTCGGACAAGCTGCGGCGCATGAACCCATGTTGGTGCAGCTGCCAAAGTCTTCCTCGTCCATCTGCCAGACCATCCGCGACACACGCCGCTCACGTTCAGCCTGACCTTGTGGCAGCAGGGCCAACTGCGAAACCTTGGCCGAGACAAACAACATGGCAGAGCCATTGCGGCAGGCTGCCACACACGCGCCACATTGAATGCAGGCTGCTGCATCCATGGCAAGGTCAGCAATCTGCTTGGAGATTGGAATCGCATTGCCGTCGGGTGCGTTGCCTGTGCTGACGGTCACATATCCACCGGCCGCCTGAATGCGATCGAGAGCGGTTCTATTTGTGACCAAATCTTTTACAATCGGGAACGCTTTGGCGCGGAAGGGTTCAACGACAATGGTGTCGCCGTCGCTGAAGCTGCGCATGTGCAGTTGGCAGGTTGTTGTGCCGGTCTGCGGACCATGGGGTTCGCCGTCGATGACCATCGCACAAGAACCGCAGATTCCCTCGCGGCAATCGTGCGCAAAAGCAACCGGCTCTTCGCCCTTCTTTACAAGCTGTTCATTGAGAACGTCAAACATTTCCAAAAACGACATATCCGGACTGACTGTGTCGAGCGAATAATCAACCAGCTGTCCTTCTGCGTTCTGATTTTTCTGCCGCCATACCTTCAGATTGATGCGCATGGTGCGTGCGTTGTTGTTTCCAGCCATGAGATCTCTCCTTGGTTTATTTGTAGCTGCGTGTTGCAAGCTTCACATATTCAAAATTGAGCGCCTCTGTGTGCCGCTTGGCGGGTTTGCCCTGACCTTGGTATTCCCAGGCAGCCACATGACAGAATTTTTCGTCGTCGCGCTGAGCTTCGTTGTCGGGTGTTTGGAATTCGGTGCGGAAATGTCCGCCGCACGATTCGCGCCGCTCCAAGGCATCGCGCGCCATCAGTTCACCCAGCTCAATGAAATCCGCCACACGTCCTGCCCGCTCGAGTTCCTGATTCAGCGAGGCGGCATCGCCCGGAATTCGCAGGTCACTCCAAAACTCATCACGCAGTTTGGGAATTTCTTCGAGCAGCTTTTTCAGTGATTCCTCGCTGCGTGCCATGCCGCAATTATCCCACATCAGTTTGCCCAGCTTGCGATGCAGTTCGTCTGCGGTCTTCGTGCCCTTGATGCCCATCAGACGTGTGATGTCGCCTTCGACTTCCGCCCGTGCGTCTTTGAATGCCGGATGATTGGTGTCAACTTTGTCAAGCTTGGTCGAGCCCAGATAGTTTGCGAGTGTCGTCGGAATCACAAAATAGCCGTCCGACAATCCTTGCATCAATGCAGATGCACCGAGCCTGTTGGCGCCGTGGTCTGAGAAGTTTGCTTCACCCAGCACGTGCAAGCCAGGGATTGTCGACTGCAGGTTGTAGTCGACCCAGAGTCCTCCCATCGTGTAGTGGACTGCCGGATAGATGCGCATCGGCACTTTGTAGGGATTTTCTCCGGTGATCTTTTCGTACATCTGGAAGAGGTTTCCGTATCTGCCTTCAATCACGGACCGGCCATCACGTTTGATGGCTGCGCCGAAGTCCAGATACACCGCGAGTTTGGTATTTCCGACACCGCGTCCTTCGTCGCAGACGAACTTTGCCGCACGTGAGGCAATGTCGCGTGGAGCAAGGTTGCCGAAACTCGGGTAAATGCGCTCAAGGTAATAATCGCGCTCGCTTTCAGGAATTTGGTCGGGTGAGCGTTTGTCATCTGCATTCTTGGGAACCCAGACGCGACCGTCGTTGCGCAGTGATTCGGACATCAGTGTCAGCTTGCTTTGATAATCACCGGACATCGGGATGCAGGTCGGGTGAATTTGCGTAAAGCATGGGTTTCCGAAGGCGGCCCCACGTTTGTGCGCGCGCCAGATGGCAGTCGCATTCGACCACTTGGCGTTCGTAGAGAGATAAAACACGTTGCCGTATCCGCCGGTCGCGAGAATGACCGCATCGGCTGCGTGCGATTCGATTTCGCCGGTCAGAACGTTGCGGCAAATGACCCCGCGTGCCTTGCCGTCTATCAACACCAGGTCGAGCATTTCGCGGAAGGTCAGCAGCTCGACCTTCTTGGCGTCGACCTGACGCATCATCGCTGAATATGCGCCGAGCAAAAGTTGCTGGCCTGTCTGGCCGCGCGCATAGAATGTGCGCGAAACCTGCGCGCCGCCAAAGCTGCGGTTGGCAAGAAGTCCACCGTATTCACGTGCGAACGGCACACCCAGAGCGACACAGTGGTCGATGATCTTGACGGAGTTTTCCGCCAGACGATGAACGTTGGCCTCGCGCGCGCGGAAATCGCCGCCCTTGATGGTGTCGTAAAACAAGCGGTACACCGAGTCGCCGTCGTTTTGATAGTTCTTTGCAGCGTTGATTCCGCCCTGCGCTGCAATCGAATGTGCACGGCGAGGCGAATCATGAATGCAGAGGGTTTTGACGTTGTAACCGAGTTCTGCCAGCGAGGCAGATGCCGAAGCGCCGGCAAGTCCCGTGCCGACCACGATGACATTGTACTTGCGGCGGTTGGCCGGATTCACCAGCTTCGATTCAAACTGGTGGTTGGTCCACTTTTCCGAAATCGGTCCGTTCGGGATTTTTGAGTCGAGATTCATTCTTCACCCCTTCAGAAAATAAAAACGTAAAGTGGGACAGCAAGGAAACCAAGGGCGACAACAATCGCGTAGATCCAGCCAAAGGCCTTCACTGCGTTGTTGAATTTGGGATGGTTCAGTCCCAGAGTTTGAAAGCTGGAGGCGACGCCGTGATAAAGATGGAGACCCACCAGCACAAGACAGAATGAGTACCAGATGACGTATCCAGGTTTTTCAAAACTTTCGACGACCAGCTGGTGAATGTCGCGCACCTTGATTCCGTCGACGAAAACCTCCACTCCGTCTTTCATGTAGGTGTAGTTGGCGCCATATTTGAATGAAATGAGATGGAGTATCAGAAAGACCAAAGTGATGCTGCCGGACCAAATCATCGTTTTGGAAGCCAGCGACGCTCCCTTGGCGCTCGTCGGCGTAACGGCATACAGCGTGGGCTTGGCTCGGTTGTTGCGCAGGCGCAGGCTTATTCCTGTGTACGCGTGTGCGCCGATGAAGATCACCAGCGCTGCTTCGGCAAGATAAATCAGCGGATTGTTGATGAGCTTGTGACTGTAAACGTTGTAGGCTTCCTTGCCGGCGAAAATAAGCAGGTTGCCTATCATGTGGGCCAAAACAAAACCCACCCAGACCAGTCCGCTCAGTGCCATCACATATTTCCGGCCTATCGAGCTGTTCAGGTATTTCAGAATCCCGTGACTCATGTGGGACATCTCCTTGTCGAGCAATCAAAAGCAATAGTTGGGATGAACCGATAGTGTACGCTGAAACGCGCTTGTGCAAACCATCCCCATGAACTTTCACGGATTTGTCTTAGTTCGCCTGCATCAAACGGCATCCGTATCGAGCGTGAACAAATTTGTGTTTGATGAAAATCAACCAATATGGTTCTTTTGGTCAATATATTCGTGTTTGGCTGGTTTTGCCGTCGAAAAAGTACAAGCCAGCCGCGCACTCCGACTGGAAGGGTCAAATTTTCCTAAACGTGGCCCAAGAAATGACGATCCATCCACAGGTTGTTGCCGCGGGGAGAATCGGTTGAATTCGCAGTTTTTCGATATGCTCTTGACCCACATGGGCGGACTTTTGGTCGTGGTGATGCATTTTGCGATTCTCCGCGGTCTCTTGGGGCGCAAGGTCAAACAGGTATCTGCGACACTCTTGAACATGTCGCAGCTCGATCCGTCGTGGCGGCAGGAGTCTCTTGAGTTTGGCATCCGCGACGCAGCGCTGCGCATCCTCAGGGGCTTTTGGAGCGGTGACCTTGCGCAGATCCATCATTTTCTCCACCCCGAACTCGCATCCCAATGGCAAATCGACGTGGATGAAAGGACCTCACGGCAGGCGCTGATGAGTTCTGTTGAGATCAAGTTCAACGATCTCCGGATTGTGGACGTCTATAAGTCAGCCGCTACTGATGGAGATCATTTGACCGTTTGTCTTTCCGCCGTTTGTCGCGGAATCGACAGCTCAGGTGTGTCTGTGGGTGCATATAGAGAGCGTTTTTGGACATTCCGAAGAATTCAAGGTCGCTGGTTGCTCTGGCGCGAGAGTGAATATTCCCCTTGGCAGCGTTTTATCAATGCTTCTGTCGTCAATGCTGTCTCGCCAAACACGGCCGGCAATCCGCAGCACGCAGGGACGCATGAGGCCTCTTCCGTGAAAAGAGGAAGCAAGCTTTTTCTCTTTTTTGCCGCGCTGATACTTGCCATTTCTATTTCATCATCCGTATCGGCGTTTATGAGTGGGTTTGTGCGGCACGAGCGAACCCTTGATACAGCAGGACTTGTTTTGCCGCTGGGACTATTTTTTTATCTGCTTGTGAGGCGTTCCGTTTTGCGGATTCTTGAGCAGAATGATGCCCAGAAACCCCTTTATATGCTGAGTGTGTATCTCGTCGGTATATTGTGTTTTCAGATCGCCTTGACGTCGGTGTCCTACTTGAGCCTGAAGGATGAAATCTCTGCGAAGATTGCAATGCATGCGAGAGTTGTTGACAAGGATACCCAAGGCGCAGCCGTCGCATGGAACCCGCCACCCCCTCAACGAATCGGAAATGAACGTAAAATCACAAAGTGGCCCGACGGCTCGATAAAATCAGTCGAGCCTGTACACAGCGGAAAAGTTCATGGAGTTGCGGTGCTGACGTTTCCGAGCGGGCAGCTTTACGGAAAAATTCCTTTCATAAACGGCAAAAAACACGGTCGGTTTGAGTTGTTCAGAGAGGACGGCAGCCGCGATCAAATTTTGTCTTACAAAGACGGCAGGCTACATGGCATGTGCGAATGGTTTAACGCCGATGGAAGCCTGAAGACGAAAGCGCTGTATGTTGAAGGTGAGCTTGTCGAATCGAAATAAACCGATTGAACACTTCAGACCGAGCAGATGAGACCCGCCGAGCCAAGGGCAATCACAGTGTGCACTTGGCACCTTCACGTTCCATCACGCGGGCCAATCGTGCGGTAATGTCAGCTTTGAGGGGGCGGTGAGTCAGAGCGACTTTCTCGCTCACAAGCTCAGCGCGGAAGCCCTCGCTGCGATTTTCAATTTTGTATTTGAGCTCTGTGGTTCCCAACTTGGAAAAGATTACCTTCAGTTCCAAACCGCTGAGAGAGAACTTGGTAATTTCGCCAAGGTCTCGTCCTTGCAGTGAGGTCTCAACGCGTTTCACAAATTCTGCAACAGTGCCCGTGGAGCTTTCAAACGCCTTCACTTGGGTCCTCCTCCGACCAGTTCTTTAACGAGATCTTCAAAAGAGACAATTTTTTCGACCTCAACAGAGTTGAGTTTGCGCAATTTTGCAACGACGGCGTCAGTCGGATTGCCAAACATGACCAACACCGGTGCCATGCCGGATTTGACCTGCGAAAAGAGAAGGTCGTTGATGACGCCGACGTCTTTTTCTTGTTCCAGTCTGACAAGTGCGCCTTCGACGGAAAGGGGATTCGGCAGAGTGCGTGACTGCAGATCGTCGAGGAATTCCTCCACTTTGTCGAATACAGTCAGCTCGGCCGCAAGTGTCGTATTGATTCTGGAGATGCGCGCGTTTTCAAGTTCCTCTTGAGTAATGCCCTGCGAGGTAAACTCGTTCCATGTTTTGGTTGCCAGCTTGACCGCCTCCACAAGGCGGTCGTTGGGACTTTGAAAGTTGAGTCGCCAGTAGGCGGTGTTTGTGTTGGGTTCAACCGCTTCCGGATCAAAGGTTGCGTTTGGGCTGTACGACAGCCCCGAGTCTGCACGCATGGCCTTTGAAAAACGGTCGTTGCCGATCACTCCTCCGGAGGCGCTGAACACTTCACGGAGCAGCGTCATGCGTGTCCGTTCAATGCGGTTGAGTTTGCCGATGTTTGGCAAATAATAGCGCAATGTGAGCGTCGCCTGTGTGAGGTCGGGCTTGCGGATAATTGTCATCCGCAGCTTTTCGTTGGCAGGGCGCTTCAGTCGCTCTGGCAGCCAAGTATAGGTGACCGGTGTGAGACGAGGAATTTTACGCATCAGTTCGAGGACACTTTTTTCCTGCTTTGCGGTTATGTTGCCTGAAAGAACCACGTTCAGTCCGGCACGGTTGATAAGCTGACTTGCAATGTTGCGAAGTTTGTCCTGCGAAACCTTATCAAGTTCGGGTTTGGACATACGCGCGAGCGACTGCGCAAAATAGTGCTCCGAGCCAAATGCAAGGCGGATCGCCTCCTGCTCAATGAAGCGTCCTTGCTTGCGCGAGTTGCCGCCGTCAAGCATCGACTGAAACACGTCGCCCTGTTCCATTTTCCAAATTTCCAGCGCGTCCCTGTCGAAGCGGGGTCTGAGCAGCATGTCTTCAAGAGCAGTGATGGCAAGTGGAAAATCACCCGAGAGCATTTCAACAGTAATAAAGAACTGACCCAGCTGGCTTGTTCCGGTGTTGACCTGAATTCCATTGTCAGCGAGGAATTTTTGCAGTTCCTCGTAATTTCTTGAACCCGCGCCGCCTTGCAGAAACATATCAACTGTCGCGCTGAGATTAGTCCGCATATTGCGCGGCAGCGAATAGACCCCCGTCTCAAACAAAAAATCGAGCCTGATCTTTTTTCCTGTTTCGCCATAAATTGAATACAGCGATGCACCGCCGTCGACGGGAGTGCGTTCGTAGTTCAGCGAAGGCCAGACTATGCTTCGCCAGTTGAGTGGAACTGGTTTGCTGATGACCGCCGGCCGTTGGTTGTTGAGAGCTCCACCCGCACCCGATTGCGCGGTGGCCGCCAGCGGATCGGCAGAGGTTGCCAGCAATGAAACAAAAGTCATTCCGCTCTGGCGTAGGAAATTTTTCATCCGCCCCTTCAGAGGGGATGGTTCACGGTGAGGGTTGTTCATAGAGTCTCTCATTTCAGTGCCGCAGTTTTTTCGAATTCAGCACACGCGACCGATTTGCCGGGAGCAGTCACGCCTGTATGAAAGGCCTTTTTGGCGGAAAATGCCTCTTTGCCCCATGCCTGAAATTCTTTGGTTGTCAGTGCTTCCACGATTTTTTTCATCTGTGTGGAGACTTTAAAATCACTATAAAAATATTCATTCCATTCATAGAACTCTACAAGACTTGTCATCTTCTGGGCGACTTCAGCCTCTTCGACTTCTTGTTGCTTGAGAATGACTTTTTTCAGCTCCGGGGTCAGCGGACGAGCAAGTGCCGCGTTGAGCTCTTTGTAAAAGAAATCGCGTGCCGCTTCAAACGACTGTTGTTTGTTTGTCTTGAACCAGGCCACATAAGGCTGCGACGATTTCTGCCAGGTTGTTTTGAACACAGCGAACGATGTGGCGAGTTTCAGTTTTGTCATCCGGCGCTGGATCGTGCCTTCGGGGTTGTCATTCAGCAACTGCATGAGAATCTGCGCAAGGATCGCCGAGCGGTAGGAGTTGTCGACTGACGGAAAGGTGATTGTGTGCTGTTCTTCGAAGACACTTTCACCGCAGGTGAAGGATTTGCCGGCGATTTCGCTCTCCGGCCTTTCGGCCCGACGGGGCGCCTGATTTTTAACCTTACCGTTCCAGTCTCCGAATGCATCATTCACTTTCTTGAGTGCGGTTTCTACCTTGAATGGTCCGCCAATGATCAGCTGCGCGTTGTCGGGTGTGTAGAAGTCCCGATAAAAGGTGCGCGCATCCTCGATTGTCATGTTCTCGACATCGCGTTTAGCACCAATGGTAAACCACTCATAGGGCGTACCCTTGTAGGCCGTGCGGCGGAGAATTTCCTGCCCTCGCTGGAGCGGATCATTTTCATAACGGAGCCGCCGTTCTGAAATGACCGCACCTTTTTCAGTGGTGAAGTAGGGATCCTGCAGGTCGAGAAGTTTAAATCTTTGCGCTTCGAGCTCGAGCATTCTATCCAAAGCCGGCCCGGGAAATGTCGACTCATAAACAACATAGTCAGTGCTGGTACCGGCATTTCCGCGTCCGCCGACGCCCGCAAGAATTCTGTCGTAGTGGCCTTCGGGCGAAACCTGCGTTTTGCGGAACATCATGTGTTCAAAGAAGTGCGCCAGTCCCGTTGTTCCAAGTTTTTCACGGTTGCTTCCGGCATCGAGTTTGATGCGCAGTGTGGCCAGAGGATTACGGTTGTCCGGCAAAATGAGCACTTTCATGCCGTTTGCCAGCTTGAATTTGTAAAGTTCGGGAGTTCCCTCGATAGCCTTGCCAGCAGTAACGAAAGTCACTCCGTCGGGCATCGATGAAATGGTTCTGGCGCTTTGGCTGTTCTTGGCCGCCGCCGTGTTGCCCTGAGCGGCCGGGTGCGTACAGATGGCTAAAATAACGATGCTCAGCTTGCAGCTGCTGGTCTTCATTTTTTGAGTCTCCAAACGACGGGGGCGTTTGATTATTTTTGCTGAGTCAGGCCGATGCTGCGCAGTCGCTGACCACGTTCGAGACGCGCTCGGATTTGCACCGTCTGCTCTGCCATGTCAGGTTTGCCGAGCAAGGCAAACATGTTGGTTTTGTAGTTTTCAACTCCGGGCTGATCAAAAGGATTGATTCCGCGCGCCAGTCCGCCGACGCCACAGGCGAACATATTGGTGTACATCCAGTAGCCCATCCAAAATGCCGACAGCTCGGGAATGTCCCAGATGAGCGTCGGTACACCGCCGTCAGCGTGTGCGAGACTGGTGCCCGAGATTGCTTCGGATTGCACTTGTTCGAAGTTTTGTCCGTTCAGGTAGTCGAAACCATCAGCCAGTCCGGCCTGCGGAATACGCACTTTCCGTTTTTGTGCTCCGCGGCTCAGTGAAGATTCATCGAGCACGCGCATGTGGGTGGCGAACAGGTGGCGCTCGCCCTCTTGAAAATACTGCCCCATCGAATGCAGGTCGGTTGTAAACTGGGCGCTCGCCGGAAAGAGTCCGGTGTTGCCCTTGCCATCGCTTTCGCCGAACAACTGTTTCCACCATTCCGAAATCGATCGGAGTTTTGGTGTCCAGTGACACAGGGCCTCGATTTTGAATCCCTCTTTATACAGGCTGTTGCGGATTGCAGCGTAGCAGAGTGCAGGGTTTGTCTCGATCGCTTCATTTTTTTCGCTTGTGCAGTCGGCACGAGCCTGCCGGGCTCCTTCAACGAACTGTTGCACGTCGATACCGGCGACTGCGAGCGGCAACAGTCCGACAGCTGTGAAAATTGAATAGCGGCCACCGATGTTGCGCGGGATAGTGAGCGTTGGATAATTGTGTGTCTTTGCCAGCCTGAGCAGCGTACCGCTTTCGGGATCGGTGATGGCAAAGATGCGCGCTGAGGCCTCGCGGGCTCCGAAACGGTCATCGAGATATTGCTTCAATACGCGGAAAGCCAGAGCGGGCTCGGTTGTTGTTCCTGATTTTGAAACAACCAAAATGCTCGGTGAAAATTGATCGAGCAAATCGAGCAATTCACTCAGCTCGTCTGTGGCGACGTGGTGTCCTGCCCAAAGCAAGAGTGGGCGGCGCTGAAATTGCGCTGGGTTTGCGAGCGCAAATGAGTGCGACAGTGCCTCGTAAACCGCCTTCGTTCCCAGAAGACTGCCACCGATTCCAATGACCACGAGTGCATCCGAGTGCGATGCAATGCGCTCGGAGAGCGTTTTGACTTCGGTCAGCAATTTTGGTGCGTGATCTTCAACCCAGTGAACCCAACCCATGAAGTCGGAACCCTTGCCGCTGCCTCCGGCAAGCGATTTTTTTGCGCTTACAATCTGCGGCATAGATTCGTTCAGTTGTCTTTCAAGCGGAACGACATCGTGGGCTTTTGTCCAATCAAGAGCAATTCGTTTGCTATCTGCCGCAGGCATCGTCTATGACCTCATGCTGGAAAAGAGGGTTGGAAACAGATAGAAAGTTCTAACAGCCCCTTTTACGGTAGGCAATCGAAAGGACCTGAGATGAATGCGTTCGGGCAGAGGCGATTTAGGAACATTCTGATGACCGGACTGCCCGGTGTGGGAAAATCCACTTTCGGCAAAGCCTATGCACAAATGTCGCGCACAGAGTTCGTTGAATTGGACACGTATGTGGAAAAGCTTGCGGGAAAGTCGGTGAGCGAGATTTTTCAACAGGATGGCGAACAGGCCTTCAGGGAGCTGGAGGCTCAATGTCTTGAACGTCTTTTACGCAGGCAACGCTGCACAATCGCTCTCGGCGGCGGCACTTTGACCAGCCCCCGCTCGATGGCGCTTGCACGCGAGCTTGGTTGTATTGTGTTTCTGAGTGCACCCGTAGAGATCATCGCAGAGCGTCTCTGGCCTCAAAAAGACAGTCGGCCGTTGCTCGCGGACTGTGAAACAAAAGAACAAATTGTTGAGCGGCTTAAAAAACTCTTTGAAGATCGCCATACCAGCTACGAAGCTGCAGACCTGATCTTGGAAACAACCCACAGTTCAGTGGACACACTCAAAGTGGAGTTGGGCTGGCTTGAACGAAATGTTCTAAATACGGAAACGAAGTTGGGCTTGGAGAATGAAAATGCGGTCGCGAGTGTGCAAGCGCAAAGCCGGCAAATTCCGCTTGCAGATCCAAATTATAGGTCACCGCGCGAACAAAAACCTGGCCGTGACTCAGGTGAAAAAATTGAGCGGTTGTTGAAGGCACAGCGTCACAAAGAGCGCAGCGAAAAGCGCGAGCGATCCGACAAAAAAGACAGGCGTCCTGCGGGCACACCGCCACCACAGAGCGGGGGCGATCAGCGTCCGCGCAACGAAGCCCAGGGTGGCGGCGGTCCACGCCCGCGCAATGAAGTTCAAGGTGGTGAACAACGTTCGCGCAACGAAGCGCAAAGTGGCAGCGGACCTCGCCCTCGCAATGAGGTTCAAGGCGCTGGTGAACAGCGTCCGCGCAACGAAGCTCAAGGTGGCGGCGGGCCTCGTCCGCGCAACGAAGCTCAAGGTGGCGGCGGGCCTCGTCCGCGCAACGAAGCTCAAGGTGGCGGCGGACCTCGTCCGCGCAACGAAGCTCAAGGTGGCGGCGGACCTCGTCCGCGTAACGAAGCTCAAGGTGGCAGCGGACCTCGTCCGCGCGACGAAGCTCAAGGTGGCGGCGGACCTCGACCGCGTAACGAAGCTCAAGGTGGCGGCGGACCTCGACCGCGTAACGAAGCGCAGGGCAGCGGACCCCGTCCGCGCAACGAATCAAAGTCCGTCGTCAGCGAGGGAGGAGCCAACTCCTCATCTGATGAATCCGGTACGGCGACACGCGATTAATTTTGCGCGAACCGCGCCCAGCTGCGCAGATAAGTGTAGCCCATCTTCAATTGATAATCGTTCTTAAGATTAGCAGGCCACTTGTCGATGTCGGTCGAAAATCCAAAATTCTGCTGAGTCGTCGATAAGTCGGTTCCCTCGATATGACCCTCAAGATCAACCTCCTTACGTCCCCCTTTCGATGAAACCTGCGGGGCATCTTCGTCCTTGAGGACATCACTTGTCGATGATGGGTTGGCCTTGGCGGCAGTGCGAGCACTCGGATTTGCGGGAAGAGTGACGTCGGGAGTGATTCCTTTTGCCTGAATACTTCTACCACTGGGAGTGTAATAACGCGCGACTGTCATTTTGAGTCCCGCACCATTGGGCAAGGGAATAATCGACTGCACGCTACCTTTGCCGAAGGTTGGCATGCCAACAATCAATGCTCGGTTGTGATCCTGAAGCGCACCGGCAACAATCTCAGATGCACTCGCGGAAGCCTCGTTCACCAAAACAACCATCGGCATATAGGGGTGAGTTTGTCGCTTGCTGGCATACTCAACTTCCTGCCGAGCGCGGTCACGACCAACCGTGGAAACAATGATTCCGGAGTCCAAAAACAAATCGGTCAGACGCACTGCCTGATCAAGCAGCCCGCCGGGATTGCTGCGCAGGTCAAGAATTAGCCCCTGCAGTTTTCCTTTGTTTTCGGCTTCGTACTGGCGGAGAATTTTATCAACCTGATCGCTTGTGTCTTCCTGAAATACACCAACCCTGATGTACGCGTATCCACCGAACAGGTTGTGGTGTGCAACGCTCGTGCTCTTGATGATTTCGCGCACGATTTGCAGCGACCGTGGTTTTGGGCGCACAGTTTTGCCGGCGGTGATTTCCGCCGCAGGCTGAACCTCGAGTCGAACACTCGAACCAGGCAGACCACGCAGTTTGTTGAGAACTTCTTCGATGTTGTTTTTGGTGATGGTCACGCCGTCGACCGAAAGAATCGTGTCGCCGGCCTGAAGTTTTGCCTTCGCTGCAGGTGTATCCGGAACGACCTCAATGATTTCGAGCCGGCCGTTCTGCTGGGTGAGCACCACGCCGATGCCACCGAACTTTCCGGATGTGTCGTTCGTCAGTTCGCGCAGCTGCTGTGCGGGCAAGTAGGATGTATGAGGGTCAAGCGATGCAACCATGCCCTTGAGAGCCCGCTCAACCAGAGCTTCGCTGGAAACCGCTTTTTCGTCGACGTACATGGTCTCAAGGTGGTTGAGAACACGGCTGAACGACTCCAGCGCCTGAAATTTCTTGTTGCGCAATTCGAGAGTCTCGGCCGGAGATTCCGTTTTTGATGGTGCGGGAGACTTGTTGGGCTCGCCTTTCGAAGGCGTCTGGTTTTGTGTGTTTGCCAGTGCTAAATTTCCGGTAATATTCGGAAAAAGAGTGCTTCCGAGGAGAAGTGGCAGGACGATCTTCTGCAACAGGCACTGGCTCATAGTGTATTCTCCGAATTTTTCCCAATTGTGACTGTATGTTGAGCTGAGGTCAAGCGGAAGTCTGGGGTTGGTAATTCAATTATTCTAAACTATTTTTTTCATTATTCCGATGCGATGCATACATTAGGGAGGACCAGCCGGATGCATGTTGTTCGGAGTCTGATACTTGTTGCACGCACGGCGGGCTTTGTGGGGCTGTCGACCTTCGCGCTGATTGCGTGTGGTCAACAACAGCAGGGTCCTGTGCTTGCCGGCGAGCGGCAGTCACAATCGGTGCGCGCGGAGTCCGAATCACTCACGGCTCGTCCACTCGCTGCTGCACGTTCCTCCGACGAAGGCGGGAACGCTCAGGCGGCTATCAAGATCGAAGTCTTTTCGAAACAAATTGAACCACTCACACTGCAGCGCGGTGGAAATGTCAAAGTTTCCGTTCCGCTCTCTGATTCTATTTCGGCGACCGGCCGTGTCCGAAGCATTGAGTTCCAGTCGCCCAGTGAAGCTTTGCGCACGTCTGTGGTCGCTGGTCGAACGCTGAATCTCGTGGTTGCTGAAGATGCTCCAGAGGGGCACCACAGTGGTCGCGTCGTCATTCGCTTGGATAATGGCAGTGTAGCATCACAACCGGTCAGCGTTACAGTAATCCCTTAATCATTCTGAAAACTGACAACAATTTATGCGGCGAAAGTTCTTCCGGGCGTTGTGTGAAATGAACACCCAACTCCTCGGAAGCTTTGCGTTCCAGCAGTGCCGCCGCGTCGTCGTTGAATTTGGCGCCGTGCATTTCATTGGCGATATGCGAAAGGGTCTTGCGAAGCATTTTTCGTCTGGCACTAAAAAGGGTTGCAGTGAATCGGCCGAATGTTTCGTTTTCTGTTTCGAGCAGCGACGGCTTTTCCAGAGGTACCAGCTCGACCACCGCAGAATCTACCTTTGGTGGCGGAACGAACGCCTTTGCCGGGGCGATGAGAACTTGCTCGACGTCACAACTGAGTTGAGCCCTGACTGTCAAACGCCCATAACTGCTGTCGCCGGGTGCTGAAGACAGCCGCTCGCACACCTCTTTCTGCACCATCAACAATGCAGCCGAAAAGTTCTTTTGCCTTGCCAAAAACCAAAACAAAATGTCGCTGGTGATGTAGTAGGGGATGTTTCCAATGCACAGTGGAGTGTTCGCTTTGAGGTGAGCGAACTGATGCGTATCTGTCCGGAGGATGTCGGCCTCGAGAACAGAAAAGCGGTCTTTGAATTCTTCACCCAGACTGAGCTTCAGCCCCTGCACTGCGCGCGGATCTTTCTCAATTGCGCAAACGGTCCAGCCCGCCTCGAGCAGTTTTCGCGTGAGTGCGCCCGAGCCGGGACCTATCTCAATGCAGGCACGGGCTGACCTGTCCGCATGTCTTTCTGCACGGGCGACAATGGCGGCAAGAATTGATTGATCGGCGAGAAAATTTTGGCCGAGATTTTTTTTTGTCTCGAGTTCAAAGGAAAATCCATCGCCGCGTGCAATGCGCTTATTCTGTTTCATTATCGAACTTTCATACCGGTTCGCCGTAGCGTGAAAAAGGATGCGGTGAACGCAACGCGCTTTCTGGCAGCAACGCCTGTAAGCCAATCATGGTCGCATTGTCCGAACACAGACTGAGCGGAGCAAAGCGGACTTCAAGAGAGGTGGCTTGTGCCATTTTTTCTCTGAATTGCTGATTGGCAGCAACACCTCCCGCAACAAGAATCGAGCGGACTTCGGGATATTCCCGCAGAGCATTTTTCAATCTATCGATCAGCTGTCCAAGCGCGGCCTCTTGAAAGGCTGCGGCAATATTGGCTTTGACTTCGTCAGGCAGACCAGCTCCTTGGATGCGGCCTTGCGGATGTCCCAGCAGGCGGCGGACGGAATCGAGAACCTGAGTTTTCAATCCGCTGTAGCTGAATCCAAAGCGGTTGCTCTTGTCGGACAAAGTTGATGCAAATTTGAACGCAGGCGCCGCCGCATTTGCCTGCTTTGCAAGTGTCTCGATGTGCGGTCCACCTGGGTAGGGCAGGCCCAGCAGCTTGCCGACCTTGTCAAACGCTTCTCCGCATGCGTCATCGGCCGTCTGGCCCAACAACGTTCTTTGATGTGGCAGAGTCAGATAACTCAAATGGCAGTGTCCGCCGCTGACAGTCAGAGCCAATGCGGGAAATTCAGGTAACTCTGCGTCGAGCCATGCGCCAACGTCGTGTGCGGGAGTGAAGTGCCGCAGGAGTATTGCGGGTGCAAGATGCGCGTCGACATGGTTGATTCCAATGAGCGGTATACCGAGCGAAAGCGACAAGCCCTGCGCAAATAAAGTGCCGACCATCAGAGCGCCAATAAGGCCGGGGCCGAGCGTTACGGCAATTCCCTGCAGCAGCGAGCTGTCGATACCTGATGTCTCGAGAGCTTGCTCAGCAAGCGGAGTGATGCGCAGCAGGTGATCGCGCGCGGCAACCTCCGGAACAACTCCACCGAATGCGAGGTGGGAGGTCTGACTTTCGACGATGTGAGCGAGGATTCGAACCTTCTGCGGTAACCGCCCGGCATCTGAGTCGGTATATTGAGCCTGAACAACTGAAACTGACGTTTCGTCACAAGAGGTTTCAACTGCCAGAAGGGTTTTGATGATCACCTAGACTCCCAAGCGCGTAAGCCGTTCTTTCGAAGCCTTGCATTCCGCTTTGTCGGGATACAGACGGACGCATTCTGAGTACAAAGCCTTCGCAGCACGCAGTTGCTTGAGATACACACAGCTGTCTCCCGCAAGCAACAAGGCGCGCGGTTTTCTTTCAAAACTGGGGTATTTTTCAATTATTTCCATGAGATCAATTGCTGCTTTGTCGTAGTTTTGCAATTGAAACTGCGCCTCGGCTCGAAATTCCATTGCAAGAGTTTTCATTGCCTCAGAAGATGAACTGCCAATCACTCCGGTCGCAATCTTGACGACCTTCGCGTATTCCTTTTGCGCATATGCGGAGCTCAGTTGCTTGGCGAGTTCTTCACGGTTTTTAACGCTCAGTGGGCTTTTAGCCTTGCCGTTGGAGTCGGTTGCGGTCTTTGCCAGCAGCTCGGTCTTGGTCAGTCGCTTTTCAACTTTGTTTTGCCAGTCGTCGAGCTCGGACATTTTCGCCACGGCGGAATCATCGCTGAGCGACTTTGCATTCAGGCTGCCAGAGTTTGCTCCATCCTGTATGCGCATCATTTTTACGCGCAATTCGTCGATGGCTCCCTGAGTCATACCCAGCTGGCGCCGCACTTCGTCGAGCTCGTTCTTGGCGGTCAGATACTTGCGTGAAGACTCTTCGGATGTGTTTTTAACCGCATCCACAGTTCGGTCCCGCAGATGGACTTGTTTTTCCATTTCAATCAGCCGGATCTCCAAAGATTTCAGCTGGGCGTTGAGCTCCTCTTCACGCTGGGACGTCATGCATGCCGTGTTCAGCAGACTGAAGAGGCCTGCTCCGAGCAGAGAAAAAGTTCGGATTATATGTGTTTTACGGGTACTATTGTCGTTTTTACTCATGTTCAGCCATCCGTTTTTGTCAAAACTAAGGCGCAGGTTTCATCAATGTTGCAAAGGGGCCTTGAGAACCCATCCGAGGACAACATACCCTTAAAGAGCGATGAATTCACCCTCCGCGTGCTCGCTTTTTTGCGGGCGCGTGAATCGGGGCGGAGCATCGTCTGGCGAATGTCGATTGACTTCTGCCTGTCGGCTCTACAACCGTTGAAAGGTTTGAGTATGCAGCTCCTGCAAAAATCGCGATTTTTGGTCGACGGACTGAATGCCATCATGAATGACATCCGCGAGCTTCCCGAGGCTGTCCGCGGCAAAGATCCTGCAGCCCGCTCCACGGCCGAAGTTCTGCTGCTTTATCCGGGTGTCAAAGCCGTCTTGTTGCACCGCGTTTCGCACGCGCTCTGGCAAATGGAGGCGCAGCTTCCGGCGAGATTTTTGTCCGAAATCGGTCGCACCGTCACCGGCGTCGAAATTCACCCCGGTGCATCGCTGGGCAGAAGAGTTGTTATCGATCATGGAATGGGCACGGTCATTGGCGAGACGGCCGTTGTTGGCGACGATTGCCTCATTTTTCAGAACGTCACGCTCGGTAGTTCCAGATACCGCCAAGGCCAGCGGCATCCAACGCTTGAGCGCGGCGTCGTGGTTGGAGTGGGAGCAACTGTCATTGGTCCGGTTCATGTGGGTGAAGAGGCCAAGATTGGTGCAGGTGCTGTCGTGGTTGGTAATGTGGAGGCCAACACAACCGTCACGGGTATTCCCGCGGTCACAAAAAAGCGCCGTGAGCCGGAGTCGCGTAATTCATCGCCTATTCCGTTGCACGGAGCGCATGGACAACGCCGCGAACGATCCGCAAAAGAATAATGCCTGCCCACCCGCCATGTTTTAAAACTTGAAACAGGGCAGACTTTAAATACTTGAACTGAAAATTTCACACATGAATCATGGCTGTACGGTGGGCGTGTTGCTTCCCGCATCCGGAGCCTGCGGCTGATTGGCGGGTTCTTCCGCATTTTGTTCCTTTGCTTCTTCGTTTGGAACAAAATCTGTCGGCGTATCATAGAGAATTTTAATATCCACGCGGCGGTTCATACTTCGGTCCTGCGGGGTATCGTTGGAGGCAACTGGCTGGGTATCTGCAAAACCTGCGGCGTAAATCGATTTGGGATTGTACTTGTGCTGGGCGATAAAGTAACGGACCACCGAAGATGCGCGTGCTGAGCTCAATTCCCAGTTGGTCATGCCATTCAGGTTGAAGGGCAGGTTATCCGTGTGGCCCTCGACCCTGACCTGACGCCCGATATTTTTAACGGCAACCGCAACGCCATCAAGAACCGCCTGCGCCTCTTTTGTGAGTGTCGCCTGATTCGGATTGAAAAACTTGCGCGCAAGCAGCGTCACGCGAATTCCGTCGTTGTCTTTGTTGACAAACACGAGCCTATCTTCGGGCTTCATGTTTTGTGCTTGCGGAAAGTCTTTTGATCCATAAAGACGTTCAGAGAGCTCGCGCTCCAGTTTGGCGCTGTCGGCCGCAATGATGGCAGCCATTTCACGGCGGGTTCTGGTTGCGACCTGTTCGCGGTTCGTGTTGCCTTTGATGTGGCGGAATATTCCTCTTTTCATGTCGACACCGCGCGGAATACCTTCCGGCATTGTCTCATCATCAAATTCGTTTGAAAAAGCCCGCTGGATTGAAATTTCGACTTTCTTGGCCTTTGATTTGTCGAGGTTGGCCATCGCATAAAGCACCACAAAGAGCGCAAACAGCAGGGTCATCATGTCGGCGAAAGCGACAAGCCAGCGCTCATGGTTCTCAAATTCAGGGCATTTTTGTTTCTTAGCCATCCGACAACCTTTCGGCAAAGTCCGGCCTCTGCAGCCTTGCGGTCATGCAGATGTGCTTCACAATCAATGACCGCCGTGCATGCCGCGCAGACGCTCGGCAAGTACTTTGGGGCTGTGGCTTTGAGCGATTCCGAGTACGCCAATCATTGCCATTTCGCGCGCCACTTTTTTGTGGTGGCACATGCGCTTTATTTTTTTACCGGCTGGCAGTGCGAACAAGTTTGCGATGGCCACACCGTAAATTGTTGCAATAAAGGCCGTCGCAATACCCGGACCAATCGCGTCCGGGTTACTGAGGTTCGCCATCACGACCATGAGTCCAAGCACGGCGCCGATGATACCCACCGTCGGTGAGAACGCACCTGCGTCTTCCCAGAACTTTGCGGCGATTTCCTCTTCTTCATATAGAAGCGCGATTTCGCCTTCGAGTACTTCTTGAATCACGTGCGGTTCGGTGTTGTCGACGAGCATTTGAATGCCCTTGGCAAGAAACGGATCGGTCAGATTGGCGACTTCTTTTTCGAGCGCAAGAAATCCGTCCTTACGGGCCAGCTGCGCGAGTTTTTCAACGTCTGCAATGAGCTGTTCAGTATTGATCTGCGGACCTTTGAGGAACAAACCGAGTGATTTGAACGAGTGGATCATGTCCGCCATCGGGTAGGCAACCGTGACGGCCGCGAAGGTTCCGAGCCCCACGATCATCAGCGCGGAACCACCCCACAAAGCGATGATTGGCAGGCCTTTTAAGGCAGCAGTACCAAAAATCGCGACAATTCCGAAAACCGGACCAAGTATACTGGAGAGTTCCATCCGCTACCCCCGCACAAGCCAATGGAATCGTACCAGATTTGCGCTTTGGCAGAGGTGGAGGTTTTGACACGGAAAAAAGGGAGCGGATCAGTCGCGGAAAAGGTTTTTCAGAACGAAGAAGATGTTCTCTTTGCGCTCTGCGAGCCGACGCGAATAATAGGCCTGCCAATGCTCTCCGTAGGGAAGGTACACAGTCATGTTGTGCCCCTGATCTGCGATTTTTTGCCATGTTTTGGCACGCATGCCGTAGAGCATTTGAAATTCATAACGCTCCTTTGGAATGCTTTCTGTGCGAATCACATCCTGACAAAAACCAATCAACGCATCGTCGTGCGTTGCCAGACAGACGCGGTTGGCCTCTTTCAGCAGACGGCGCGCGTGCTTCTTATAGTTTTCGACGATGTCGTCCATCTTTTGCAGCGCGTGTTCGGGCTTTTCTTTGTATGCACCCTTGCAAAGACGCAGCCGGCCGTTCGCGCGCAAAACACGCTCAATATCCTGCTCCGTTCGGTGCAGGTAGGCCTGCAGGACGATTTCGGGAGATTTGAACTGCTGTGCTGCAGCTTCGTAGATGCGCAGCGTGCGTTCGGTGTAGGGCGTACCCTCCATGTCGAGTGCGACCCGATTTCCCAGTTTGTCTGCCTTACTGAGAATCATTTTCAGATTTTCAAAACAGACGTCCTCATTGATGTCGAGGCCTAACATGGTGAGCTTGACCGAGACGTGCGAACTCAATTTGCCTTCCTGAATGCGGTCGAGCATGTCGACGTATTCATCCGTGCAACTTTTCGCTTGCTCGAGGCTCGTGATGTTTTCGCCAAGAAGGTCGAGCGTGACGGAAATGTTTTTTGCATTCAAAGTCACGACCTGTTGGAGAGCTTCCGCCATTGTCGCGCCCGAAACCCAGCGCCGAGCATAAAATGGAATTCCTGACATGGTGTCCTCAAAAAAGAAAAGACGCAGCCCCTGCGGACTGCGTCCTCTCATCTTCATCAAACGGACAGGCAGGTCAAGCCACTAAATGAGACCGTGCCTAAATTAAACCGAATCAGCGAGTCTGGTTGGGCTGGTTTGCATCGCGCAGGTCAGACATCAGTTGATTGATGCGCTGAATGCTGGATTTGATGCGCTCAAGCCGCGAAGCCAGCTCTTCTTCTTTGCGCCCTGATGGAAGGGAATTGTCCCGTGGCAGGGTTTCATCGCCAAGTACGAAGGTATCCTGCACGCCGCGCCGCTTGTCACCTGTCATCGATTTCTTCAGCCGGAATGCCTGGAGATCGACGACGACAGCGCCCTCTTGGGCGACGTTCGCAGCAGCTTCAATCGGAAAACGGTCGAAAGTATTGTTCTGCATGGTTTACCCCACTAAACCCCAGAGACGTTTACGAGTGCCGCTTGTTCCGGAGCCGGACCTCCGGTCAGCACCCTGTTTACTTAATCCGGTAACTCTTCAACACATTCTTGTTCGCCTGCTCGCGCTCTTTGCGCAGCCTCTGCTGGTTCTGGCGGTTGCGTTCGGCAACGTCCGAAAAGCTGCCGACGTTCAGCTCAGCTGCAGAAGAAGATTGTTGTCCAGAATCACCTCCTCGCGATGTTTGCCCTGCTTTTGCAGGAGCGCGACGCGAGAACAGGTTGATGACGTTATCCATATGAATGACTCCTTCAACCAAGTGTTTCCGAAAAACGGAGTTGGCTACATGCAAAGCCTCTTTTCAGAGGCTGGCCTGCGTGGGGTTTAGCAGGATATATGCCAATTCACCGCGTCCGATTCCGGAACCAGTAAATACAAGTAATTAACCCAAAAATAGCACTGGGAGACTTGAAAAAGCCTCTGTAAAAAGAGTTGTCAGTGCTCAACAGCGTTATGGGCACGTAGCTAAAAAAACAGACCTGTTCAAGAGTTTGTCAGGGTTTTTTATTGATGAATAAATATGCGTAAAATAAGGGTTATTGTAGGGTTTACCACCAACTAACCGTAATCCTGAGGGTTGTCAGCAGAAGATCGGTCTGCATTGCAACCGACACGAGATGTCGAGGTTTTGCAAGCCATTGAGCTGTTTGGGTGATTTTTTTGAGGATAGAGTATTTTTTGTCGACAGGCGCAGAACCCACCTCAATAGCTGAGACCGGCCTCATTTCAAGAAGGCGTGCAAATTCTCCAGTAATTACAGCAAGAATGGTCGAAAGAACGAGAAATCTTGTGGAGTCGGCCAGAACGGCTGAAAACTTCGGGGGAGGAGCTCCATGTAACTGGAATATCAGGGCGGCCAGAACCAAAATCCCGCAGCAAAGGACCACAATCTTCAATTTGAAGTTTTTATACTTGAAGTCGGTGCCTGTCAGCATCTCTCTAATAAAGACGACACAAGAGGCAAAGGCGACAAGAAGCAACCCCTTGAACGAGAGCTCTGATTGACCTTGGGGAATGGCCAATACCGCGACATAGAGTAATAATATACCAAGCGCTTTTAGCAGGTTAGAAGGATTGTTGGAGGAACGACCGATCTCCTGTGAGGCTAAATGGCTCCCGAGCTGGCGCGCTCTTAAGGTAAAGCTCTCGCGGTTTGAGTGATGGGTCCTCCTGATGCGGGGCCAAAGCCCGCCGCGGGGACGTCGTACCACCTCCTGCTCCCATTTCTTGACCGTCGACCAGTCGAGGGCAATCGCCGGCCATAAAACGATGCGCAGTATCAGAGTCAGTCCAAGCAAAAGCGGCTCTGCATGACTCAGACGCAGCGGAACGTTTTGCGACGGCTGGGGGATCAATGCCGAGAGGATCGGTAGGGCCGCGGTCAGTCCAACGACGATCGACAAAAAATAGAGCGGAAGCGCAGCGCCTCCGCCGAACAAAATGACATTGGCCCAAATGCGGGCACGGATGAAACGCGCGGATGCGAATGCCTGCTGTTGATTCAGAATGATCAGCGCCAGTCCGAAAACAGCCGTCAGAATCGCGGCCGCACTTACTTCAGAAACTGACATTCGCTCAAAGTGGTGTTGGTTCCGTCCGGACTTTTCACCAAATTTTCATCGCGCGACAGGATTGCGGGCGGATGATTGCGCGCCTCGAACAAAGTGACGCCGCAATGCGGACACAGAACTTTGGTTTCTGGCACCGGCGACTGACCCTCTTCATAGGCAATGTGAAAACGACGGCGGCAAACGGAATTGTCGATCTCTATTTTTTTGTAGGCCAAAGCCTGTGATTGGGGCGAGTTCATGTCGGAGGTCCTCCAAGCGGTGACAACTGAGTCGTACCGCACTTCCCGATGCCTTTCAATGTAGCTTGGTTGTCGGAATGCGAATGAAAGGGTTATATGAAAGCCGTTCAAATCGAAAATCGAGGAGGTAGAACGATGGCAACCGGACTTTTGAGCGGAAAGCGTGGCATTATTTTTGGTGTTGCGAACAACAAATCTCTTGCTTGGGCTTGCGCGCAGGCCTGTGCCGCCGAAGGCGCTTCTCTGGTGTTCAATTTCTTGGGTGCCGCTCAGGAGAAGCGCCTGAATGATCTCATCGCCGAACTTCCGAATGCCAAAGCAAAAGGCTGCGATCTTTCCAAGGACGACGAGCTCGAAGAATTTTTCAGCTGGGTGCGCAGCCAGTGGGACAACGTTGATTTCGTCATTCACTCGGTCGCCTACACCGACAAGGAATGTCTCAAAGAGCCATTCGTCAATACATCCCGTCAGCAATTCATGTCGACAATGGACGTGTCCGCATTCACCCTCGTTGCCGCAGCGCGTCATGCGGCACCGCTGATGCGCAACGGTGGCAGCATCATCTCGATGTCTTATTATGGGGCAGAGAAAGTTATTCCCAACTATAACGTGATGGGAGTTGCCAAGGCTGCACTCGAAGCCTGCAATAGATATCTGGCAGAAGACTTGGGACCGCAGGGAATCCGTGTGAATACCATCAGTGCGGGACCTATCCGGACACTCTCCTCGAGCGCCATTCCAGGCATGCGCAACATGCTCGACTATAGCCAAAAGTTTTCTCCGTTGCGGCGGAACATCACCGGCGAAGATGTTGCACGCTCGGCGCTCTTTCTTTTGTCGGACTTGGGTTCGGGAGTCACCGGCGAGACATTACACGTCGATTGCGGCTACCATGTGATGGGAATGTTCCGCGAGGAGTCGTCCCCGCAGGCTTGAGCAGATATCATCTGACACGGGGTTGAGTGTGTTTGCAAAACTGGATCGTCTGATACTTTCAGAAATTGCATCGCTGACTCTGGTTATTTTGGCCATTCTCAGCTCAGTGATGTTTCTGTTCAGAATCCTCACGATGACCGATTATTTCGTATTGACACAAGAGGGGCTCCTCTCTCTCCTGATGTTCGTCATCTTCGTGATTCCCAACATACTGAAGCTGACTCTGCCGCTCTCTTTGTTGTTTGCTGCTGCAATCGTGACGGTCCGAATGTCGGGTGACCGTGAATCCGAAGCGTGGATGAGTTCGGGCGTCGGCATTGCGCGTTTTTGCCGGGCACCTCTGGCGCTCGGTGCTATTTTTGCGGTGTTTGCATTGCTCAGCGCCCTTTGGATGGAACCCTACGCCCGCCAGCAATGGCGACGCTTCAAGTGGATTCATGCGCGCAAAGGCGTGGAGGCCCTGCTGGAAAACCGTTTGAAGGAAAAAACCTTCATCTCGGATATTTTTCATGGCGGCGGCACCAAAATTGCCCTTTACGTCGATTCAATTGCTCAAGAGAAGTCAAAATTCGGTGGTGTTTTTCTCGGAATCAATTCGTCTCAGGGTGGCCCCTCACAGATTCTGACCGCCGAACGGGGTCAGCTGCGCAAAGATACCGAAAGCGGCAACTATGATTATATTTTTGAGCTCCAGAATGGCCGCCTGCACCAGCCACTGGGCGAGGGTACTTGGAATGTGATGGCCTTCGACAATCTGAAAATTTCGCTGGTCAATATGTTTCAGAAGCAGTTTGAGATTGGGCAATTCGACAGTAATGACATCCGCTCAAATTATCCGAAAAAGTATCTTGAGGAACTCGAGCAGCTGCGGACGCGTGCCGATTGGGGTTCCAATCAGCGCTCAGTCCGTGATCACACTTATTTTTATGAGCAGATTGTGGTCCCGCTCTCGTGTCTTTTCTTTCCAGTAATAGGGGTTTGTCTGGGGCTGCAGGATCCGCGCCGGCGAGCCGGATTTGCCTATTTTGGCTTGCTTCTGATTGTTTTTATTTTCTACGCTCTCATCATGTCCAGTCAGCAGATGGCCGTGAAATTTATTTTTCCTCCTGAAGTTTCTTTGTTCTTTCCGCTTTCCTCACTTCTGCTGATGGCGGCGGTTTCCTTGTTCTGGAGGCAGCGCCACCCACCGTCCACACCGTTCGGAGAATTCGTTGCGCGCGAGGCCGGGCGGATTCTGTTCCGGCTGAGAGGGCAAAAAAGATGATTTTTGCCAGATATCTTTTGCGCGAGTTCATCAAATTTTATCTGTCGATTTCGACTGGATTCGTACTCGTATACTGTGTCATCGATTTCCTCGAAAAAAACACCCGTTACTTTCCCAACTACAATGCTAAAGCTGAAGTTATACTCGAGTACTATCTTGTTCAAATGCCAAAGATGTTTGTCGACATCAGCCCGTTTGCGGTGATGTTCGGCGCCATTCTGACGTTCTGGATTTTTGCCCGCAGCGGAGAAATTGCGGCCTTGCGTGCGGCCGGACAGTCGATCCGTCGGATCTGTATGCCTGTGGTGTTCACCAGTGCGGCCATCGGATTTATATGTTTGCTGACAATGGAGTTTGTTGTTCCGCCGGCGTTGTTGCAGCTGCAGAAAATTGAAAAAGTTAAAATTGAGAAATCGGCATTGTCGCAGATGTTTCTCGAGAGCCAGTGGGTGACCGGGCAAAATGCAATCCTGCACTTCAAGAAATTGAACCAGCTCGAGCACAGCCTGATGGATGCCGAGTACGTGGTTTTCCGCGGACGCGGAGAAGTCGCTCAGATTGTTCACGCGCAGCGGGCGGTGTTCGACCCGTCAGGCGGAACGTGGAAACTTCTGGCGGCAAAGGTAAGTCATTTTGGCGATGCTGGCGAGCTACTTTCGGTCTCGCAAACGGGGGAATTCAAAACTTCGGTGGCGTCTCAGCCGCCCAAGCTGCTGCGTGAGGGCATATCTTCTGATTTGGTCAGCTTTCGCGAGTTGCGGCAGGTTCTCACAGACAGCAAATCGACGGGAGCCGCAATGGCGAGCCGCGAAACTGATTTGTATCAGAAGCTCAGCACCCCGTTTGCCAACTTGATTTTCGCTTTTTTCTCTTTTCCCTTCGCCTTGCGCAGGGAACGGCAGGCAGATACATATATCGGGATTGTCGCATGCCTGCTTGCGGCGTCTGTGTTCTGGGGTAGTGCAGCTGCGATGCGGGCTGTTGCCGCGAATGGTCTGCTGCCAAGCTTTGTGGCTGCATGGTTGCCGACTGTTCTTTTTTTGGCCCTCGGAATTGCCCTCATGCTCAAGGTTGATCGGAGAAGTTAATGAAGGATCTGCATTCTATTCTGAAGGCGGTCTCGCGCGGAACTATGGAAATTGGCAAGGCCGAGACACTCATTCAGGAGCTTTTTGAAGCCTCTGTGCTCCGGCAGGGAAGTGAAGTTGAAGGCAATGCTCGACGTTCACGCGAGCGTGCTCGGGGCAAAGCGGAAACCGAAAATGTCAAATCCAAAAAGGTAATGGATTCGGCACTCTCTGGTCTTGGTGGAAAAATCGGCTTCGAAGCATTCTTGAAGAAGTCGCGCGAATTGGGACGAAAAGTCGATTTCAGACCCAGTCACGATGGATTTGATGCCAAGCTATCGATTTTCAACTCTGTCGACGTCAGTCCAGATACGACAGTTGAAGGCAATGCGATCTCCGGGTCGCAATGGAAATCCGTGTCTTTCGGCGATACAGCCGAAGTGCGCAGCAATCATTTTACAATCTCGCAAGTCAGCAGGTTCAATTGCCAGCGTTCCAATTTTTCCTCCAATGAATTTGGTCTGACCCGTATGGCGGACATGACGGTTCAAGAATCCCGTTTTGAGGACAACCGCATCTCGCGTTCGATGTTGACGGATTTCTCGATGTCGGAAGCAGATTTCACTCATAACCGCATTCTACGCTCTGAAATGGCTGGTATTGTTCTCAATGCGAGTCGAATCACGAACTCGGTGTTCTCCTCAAGCCGCTGGATTGAGTGTGAGTTTGACCAGAGTGACCTGCAGGGGCTGCGTTTTGAAGATTGCTCATTCACTGAGTGTCGTTTCGCCAATTGTGAAATTGTCGCCACCGACTCCGCGGCTCTCAATGGGCTGCATGTCAGGGGTATGACCTTTGAAGGGCTCAGAACGGTAGAAGATCTGATTTCTGCTCTTGAAACCAAGCCCGCGCGGGAACAGAATCCTGCCCGTTCCGAAACTCAGCAGGGCGGGGAAGGCCACCGACGCAGGAAGATTCGTTCCCGTCGTCATTGATTCTTTTATTTTGTAGGTTAACTAGAGCGTCATTTGCAGAAAGGAATACGAGCCATGGCAATTCGAGTTGGTATTAATGGTTTTGGACGTATCGGCCGTTGTGTTGCGCGTGCATTGCAATCTCACAAGGATATTGAGCTTGTCTTAATCAACGACCTCACAAACGCTGTGACACTGGCTCATCTGCTTAAGTATGACTCAGTGCATGGTCAGGCGGCGACTTCCGTTGAGGCACGCGAAAATGCACTTGTTGTCGGTGGAAAATCGATTCAGGTGACAGCAATCAGTAATCCGGCCGAAATTCCATGGGGTCAAAACAAGGTTGATGTTGTTCTCGAGTGCACAGGTCGCTTCACTAAAGGTGAAGAGGTCGCTGCCCATATCCGTGCCGGCGCGCGCAAGGTGATTCTCAGTGCTCCAGGCAAAGCCGTCGACAAGACCATTGTGATCGGCGTGAATGACAACGAGTACAACATGAATGAGCACAACGTTCTGAGTAACGGCTCTTGCACTACTAACTGCCTTGCTCCAGTCGCGCTGACACTCAATGATGCGTTCGGAATCAAGAAGGGATTGATGACGACAATCCACTCGTACACAAATGATCAGCGCATTTTGGACCTGCCGCACTCCGACCTGCGCCGTGCCCGCGCCGCCGCTTTGAGCATGATCCCCACCAGTACGGGTGCTGCTAAAGCGATTTCCGAAGTTATTCCGTCGCTCAAAGGCAAGTTGAACGGCATCGCTGTGCGCGTACCTACTCCCAACGTTTCGCTGGTGGATGTGACCTTTGAACTCGAGAAAAGCGCGACGGCCGAGCAGGTGAATGCTGCGCTCAAGGCCGCCTCCGAGGGACGCCTGAAAGGCATTCTTGGCTACAGCACCGAGCCGCTGGTTAGCTGCGATTTCAACGGCAGTGCATTCTCAAGCGTTGTCGACGCGGAGTACACGACTGTCATTGGCGACAACATGGTCAAAATTCTCTCTTGGTACGACAACGAAATGGGCTTCAGCAATCGCATGATCGACCTGACCCGTTTGGTGGCCACAGGCAAGCGCTAATCCGCGATGCTGAGCCGCTCGTCCGCATGACGCTCACGTTTGTGAGCGTTTTTTTTTATTCGCTGTCTGCCTGAAGCCGGCTGCGTCCGTACCAAAATCTGCGATGATGTGCTTTGCGCAGGGCAGACTGCGCGAGGCGATTCAACAATTGGTCATAGTCGTATCCAGCAGCCTCGGCCATTTTTGGCAGCACACTATAATAGTAGGAGAGTCCGGCCAGCGGATTGACCTCGAGCAAGAATGGCCGACCGTGCCCATCCAATTTCCAATCGAATCGGGCAAAATCTTCAAGACCAACTCTCTGCTGCAAAATATGCATCGACTTTTCGATGATAGACCGAGTTTCGGTGGATAATTTGGGAAAGCTTATTTTTTCGCCCATTTCGTCTTTGCTTTTGTTTGCGAGCCCATAGACTCCTGTTGGGACTTCTATCTGCGCAATCGGCAGACTCTCGAACGGGGCGTGACCCAAAAAAGCGGATGTGAGTTCAGCTCCGGTCAGCAACTCTTCAATCAGCAGGCCGTCAGGGAATGCGCTCAGCATTCGTATGCAGGTTTCGCGGGATGCCAAGACGGTTCTAGGAATTGAAGTTTCAGCATCGATTCCCATACCCGAACCCTCGCAATCCGGTTTTATAAAGTGCGGACGCGCGAGGAAAGCATCCGGCAGATTTTCCACATCCTCAAGAGATTGAACCACTCGAAACTCGGGAGTTGGAATTCCGTTATAATGGCAGATGATTTTAAAGGTGCTTTTTCGCATGGCCATGCATTGTGCAAATGGAGGGCTGCCGATGAACGGTATTCCCGATAGTTCACACAGCGCTGGAATCCACGCTTCGCGAGATGGTGTGCCCCAACCCTCGGTGAGTGTGTGCACGAGATCGGTTTGCGAAACACAGCTCGACCATTGAATCAGGAAATTTTTATCCAGTGGAAGTTCGATAACTTCATATCCGTTCTTTCTCCAGCCCGCGGAGATTCGCTCAATGGTTTGCCGAGTCTCCCATTCTGCCTCGGCATCCGACGGAAACGGATGCTTATCGTTTCGTACGAGTTTTTCAGGCAGATCAAAGATAAGTGCGATCGTTTGTTGTCTGTCTGATTTGCCAGAATCGATCTGCGGATTCATTTTTGTCTCCGTGTGCATGAGAGCGCATCGAGCTCAATTGATCTTATTCGCGTTGCAATCTTGACATCAAAATACGTGATGCCTATACCAGCGCGACACGAATGTGATGAATTGCCGAGTTAAAAAAATTTCTCAGTTGCAGTCCATCGAACGCTACCATTTTTTTTTATCGTGGTTTATCATTCGTTGTAGATTCGATTTTGCATTGCCAGATTTCAGGGAAAGGAGAATCTCATGGCAGAAGTAAAGAAGGCCGCTCCAAAAAAGGTGGCCAAGGTAAAGAAGGCAGCCAAGAAACCAGCGGTGAAAAAAACCGTTAAGAAAAAGACTGCGGCGAAAAAACCTGCAGCTAAGAAAACGGCAGCCAAGAAAACTGCGGTAAAGAAAACTGCAGCAAAGAAGACAGTAAAGAAGGCTGCTAAGAAGACTGTTAAGAAGGCCGCCAAAAAGACAGTCAAGAAGACCGCAGCTAAAAAGCCTGCAAAAAAGAAAACAGCTGCGAAGGCCAAGAAGGCTGTAAAAGCAAAAAAAGCAGCCGCTCCTAAAAAACGCGGCCGTCCTAGCAAGCTCGAGAAGCTTCGTCAGACCCACCGCCGCGGTCGTCCGCGCAAGGGCGCTGCGAAGGCTCATGCTTCCGAAGGCGGAATGGGCGAGTCCGGACAGCTCTAAGCTTGCCGATTCACCTGGCACCTTATAAAAGGCTCGGCGGATGTTCTGGATGAACTGAGGCCGGGCTTTTATGTTTATTGAAGATAGTCATCTCGCAGACCACCCGAATTGGGTGAATGTTCTTCTCGCTTGGTATGACCAACACAAGCGGGACTTTCCTTGGCGTCGCAAAATCGATGTTTATCATACGTGGATCTGTGAGGTGATGAGCCAACAGACCACTATGGCCGTTGTTGTTCCGCGTTTTGAACGATTCGTCGCGACCCTGCCCGATGTAACATCGCTGGCTGACTGTTCGGAAGATCTTCTGCGCGAGCTGTGGTCTGGATTGGGCTACTATGCGCGCGCAAGAAATCTGCGCAATGGTGCACGCTATATCGTGACTGAGCGCGGTGGTCACTTTCCGGCCAATTATGAGCAATGGCTGACGGTGCCGGGAGTAGGGCCATACACTGCAAGCGTTATAGCAAGCATCTGCGCGCGCGAAGCGAAAGCCTGTGTCGATGGAAATGTCATTCGCGTGGTCGCACGCTTGGCCGGTTTTTCGTCCACTGAAGTCTGGTCGGAGCTTGGCAAGAAAAGCATTCAGGGCATTGCTGACCGTTTTATCGATCACGACCGTCCGGGAGATTTCAATCAGGCGATGATGGAACTGGGTGCAACGCTGTGTCAGAAGCAGTCGCCGGGCTGTGGACGCTGTCCGATCAAAACCGTCTGTCGCGCTTCTCAACTTGGAATAGTCGCCCAGTGCCCGCCCAACAAACCTCGAAAGCAAACGGAATTTGTCGAGCTCGATGCGCTGCGTGTGAGTTCTCCCGCCGCGGGTGGAAATGAACAGTATCTTCTCGTTGCAAGAAAACGTGGTTTTTTGAGCGAGACGGTCGGCTTCCCGCTTTTTCCCGAGACAGATCGCTCTTCGCTGCACACTTGGTTGAAAGAAAATGTGCACGTGAGATCTGTGCAAATCAGCAGCGAAGAACCATCTCATACCATAACCAACCATCGTATTTCAGTGCGGGTTGTTGATGTCGAGTTGTTCGAAGGGGCAGACTTGTCGAGCGAATTTGTGCGACACTTTTCTCAGCGGTTTGCGGAGTCAGTCACCGACTGCCGCTGGGTGTCAAAATCCCTCACAAAAAAGACTGTGGCGTCTTCGCTGGATCGCAAGATTTGGGAAAATATTGCCCTCTTTTGACGGAACGCACCAATTTCATTTCAGAAGTAAACCGATTAGCATGGAGAGCGCGGGTCGCGTAAAGGCTAATTTTTGAGGACGTGCTGTATGGGAACCTCATCCACGATTCTTTCTCCGTATATCAATGGCCGGTTTCTCAAACTTGAAAAACCTGAACGCATTTTTCATGCGAACAATCCTGTCAAGCCGCTAGATGTGCTGGCGGTTACTGGCTGGAACAAGGATCTCGTCGGTGAAATTGTCGACTCTGCGAAGCGAGCACAGGTTCAGTTTGCCGCACAATCGCTTTCGTCGCGCATGCAATTTGTCAATTCAATCATAAGCAACCTCAGGCAGAGTGCCGATGAGTTGCGCAGTCAGATGATGCTTGAACTTGGCCGCTCGCGTTGGGCGGTCGAACGCGAGTGGGAGCTGTGTGAGGAGATCTTCCGCCACCTACCGCGTTTCTGCTCAGACGAATTGTCTCCGCAAAAGTCAGAGCTTGGTTGGAATTGGACCTATGCTCCCGTCGGTTTGGTGCTTATCAGCACCAACGTCGCGCTACCGGTCTACACTGCGCTTTTCAGTATTCTGACGTCACTCGCTGCTGGCAATTCAGTTTGTTTCCGGCCTTCGGCCCATTGCCCGTTGTCGGCATCGTTGATTGCAAGCTGCATCCATCAGGCGAATCCCCCGGCTGGACTCGTTCAGGTTGTCTATGGTGACCTGGAAGTTTACCGGAGGCTCGTTCTGTCTCATCAGTTCGATACAATTTTTTATACCGGTGGCGAGGAATCTCTTGAACAGCTGCGGCGTGACATGTCGACCGACCAGAACGTGCGTCTGGTTTTGTGCGGCGGTGGTAAAAATGCTGCGATTATTTCTGCGGATGCGAATCTTGATGAATGCGTCCAAAAGGTTCTACTTGGTGCCTGCTTGGATGCGGGGCAGCGTCTCGAATCTACAGGTTTGGCTTTTGTCGACCATCGGGTGGTGGACGCGTTCGTCGACAAATTTGTGAAAGCGGTCAAGCAGATGCCAATTGGAGTTAAAAATGAGCTCGCCGACCCGACGCAGCATGTGATGGGGCCGCTGTGCAGTCAAACTTCTTGGGATCGGTTTCTCCGTTTTCAGGGCATCGCAGCGCGTGAGTCCGGTGAAACGCTGCGCTGGGGCAAAGCCATCGATAATCCGGGCGGCGGTTTTTTTGTCTCGCCGGGAGTGCATTTGCTCAGCAATGACAAAATAAAGAGCAGCGTCTACGCCTCGAATGCCTTCTTTGCTCCTGATGTTGCCATTGTGCCCGTAGACAGCATTGATGCGGCCGTGCAGACCATCAACGATCTCTCCAGCTCCCGGTCGGTTTCGGTCTTTTCACACAACGAGTCAACAGTGCTGAACGTTCGCCGACACTGTGTTGCTCCGCTTGTTCTCAATGCACAGGCGACGACCGAAATGCATCCGCTGATGCCCACCATGGGACGCGGCAAGGCAGGCAATTCGTGTGTGATGGGACTCCGCTTCTTGCATCACACTGTCTATCCGCAGACGCTCAATATGAATTCGACTCCGACAGCATCTTCGCCGGGCAGCACACCCGCAAAAAGCTCTTCCGGAAATTTGAAGTCAAGTGTTTCCAAGGGCAGCAAGGCGCTCGGAGCGTTGATTGCAATGGTGAGTCTCGCCGGTGGATTCCTGTCCGCAGAGGCGCGTGCGGACTATCGCAAATCAGTAGAAGGCAATGAAGTCGTCAAAGGCAAGTTCTACACAAAGAAGGGCCGCATCCAGCTGAATGGTGGCGGGGGGCTGATTCTCAACCAATCGTTCATCAATACCTTTCTTTTCGGTGGTTCGGGAACCTACCATATCGATGAATGGCATGGCATCAACTTTGAATTTCTTGTCGGCAAGTCATTCGACAAGAGCGACCGTGTCTGCGTCGAGAATTTTTATCTCGACACTGACTACGCAGCCCGTAATGCGGACCAGAATCCCGGGGCTGCTGCATCTTGCCCGCAAGGGTTGCCTGCCACCAGCGCTCCCAAGGATGCGGCCGTTTTGGAGCCCGGTTACGGTTCGCCTGAAGAAGGGACACAGGATCAGAAAAAAATCGACATCAACCCGAAATATTATGAGACCCGCGCACCGTTTCAGAAAAATGCCGCATACATGCCAATCCGCGAAATCAATTTTTTGGGCGCGGTCAATTATCAATGGACTCCAGTTTACGGTAAATCCCTGTTCTTTCTGTCTCAGGTTGTCTACCTTGATTTTTACCTAAATGTGGGAGCAGGGCTCGCTTTCAGCAATTTCTATCCGCTCAAGGATACACTTGAGGTTGACGGCAAAACCGTGAACATGAAAGACGTCGGGACTACCGACAGCAACCAGTATGGAGTTGAAGGACGACCCCAGCCACTCGCACAAACCAGCCCGATGGCAAGCTTTGCCTTCGGCAGCCGCTTTTACATGGCACGGCGCTATCTCATCGACATCCAGTTGAAGAATTTTACCATCATCGGCAGCGACGGACGCGGTGGCACAGACTTCAGCGCGCCATTGTCGCTGACCGGTGGTATCGGACTCCTGCTCTGATGGCGATTTTGGTGGTGCCTCCCACTCAGGTCATTCCGTTTGATTCTGAGCGCCTCGTCAGGCATCAACAAACCATGGATGAATTTCGTTCATCGCTTGCCAAGCAATGGAATGCAACCGCAGGTGATGAAGTTAAATTCGGAGCCCACCGCCGCACCCGTGACTACAAATGGAATGAATCGTTTGATGGGATACTTCGCACCTATTTTGTTTTTGCGGGCAGCGGAAAAACAGCCGACACAGAAGTCGCGCGCATCGCTGTGCTCTTTCGCAAGGACAACTGCCAGATGCTGGGCAGCAGCGTTGTCTGGGGAGCCGAATGGAAAAACTCTCTGCCCGTGGATTTAAAGGCTACGGAGTCGACGAATTTTGCAGCAGCCTCGAGCCGCAAATTCGACGTGAGAAAGTCACCGTTGCGTCTGAGCCTCGAAACTTTTGGTTATTGGGGACCATCGCTCGCGTGGTTGAGTGAGGCGTTTGTCGGTGAAAAGCTCTCTGCCGAAGGCTACATTGTGCACTCAGATTTATCCGGACTGACCTGTTTTCGTCAGTCTGCCGGTGCTCAATCGGATGCGGGTGCGAGTGGAACTGTTGGCGAGAAGGTTGTCGGGGCAGACTCGACTGCGCAAAAGTCGACGGTGCAGGGCGCGCCATTATTGAAGCGCGGACATCGTCAATTGCGGATGCGGCTTACGGGCAAGAAGCCGGACCAGACTCAAAAGTGGCCGCTCATGAGTGGCCAGTTGAAGATTTTTTCACTTCCCTTCAATGCTCCTCGAAAGTCGGCTGAACTGACATCCGGCAAGCCGGAGCCATTCAATCCTGAGAAAATCGCTGCGCTGGCTGTCGAGGAAATTCGCAATCACACTCAGAATCTTGATGACAAGGCAATAAAAGTCACTCGCCGGGAAGGGCGCTTTGTGACTGTGGATCGCGGCGCGGCATTTGGTTTGAAGATCGGCATGCATCTGACCGGTCCGAATGGTTCTGCGCTCCATGTGATCCGCTTTGATCCTGCCGCCGGAAGCGATGACGCCGCTATTTTGCTGATTCGAAAGGATTCTTCGGGGCAGCCTCTCGGCGAAGGTGCAGTCTTGCAAGTCGACGGCACTCAATATCCCGCCCGCTGAGTTTCAATTACAATGCGGGCTCTTGGGTTGTCATTCAGGTTTTCCGACACGGACCTTTTGCAGAGTGGTGCTGCCTGAAATCGCGGGCTGCGAGTTGTTGTCCTGAGCAGCCTTTTTGACTGAACTGAGTTGCGTCGCGATTCCAAGCTGCGCAAGCCGCGATTCGAATTCCTTGTCGCGTCGAAGGTTTTCCAAATCACTGTCGGTTCCCGCTTGATCGCGCAGGATGTCACTCATGAAAACCGCCGTTTTCAAACTTTCAAAGGCTTCAGATTTTCGCCCCAGGAGGCTCAGCAGACAAGCTTTGTTGTAGTGGTACGGAGCATGTTCGGGCTTCTGTTTGATGGCTGTTTCAAAGTCGCGCAACGCAATCTCATATTTGGTCGCCAGATATGAAGCCTGACCGCGGGCCGAATAGAGATCGTCGCGTTCCGGTGCCAGAGCGATGGCCGAACTCAGGTGTTCAACTGTGCTCTGATAATCCTTCATCTGCGATGCAATCATTGCCAGCGCAAGATGTGCGTCTTCAAGAAGTGGGTTGTTGAGGGCGGTTCTCTGCAGGGCAGAGGAGATCAACGCCAGCTGGTTGCTGTCCCGAAAAGTCTCAACAATCTGCGCAACCCGCGCTTCGTTGCTGATACTCAATTCCAACGCACGCTCCGCATGCAGTTTTGCAAAGGGCAAATCATTTGCAGCAAGGTGCGCGAATGCCGCGTGACTTTCAACTAGTGCGCGCGAATCGTCGCTCAAAAGGCGTTGCGCGCCTATGACTTTTATCAATGCCTCGAGTCTTTGTGCTGCGGCGCGAGGCGTCTTCATTTCCTTATATTCGAGAATGGCGAGCTGTAACGGACTCTCGAGCGTATTTCCGAGTGCGATGGCTCGCTCGAACGCGTGTTTTGCAGAGTTCCAGTTTTTTTGTCCGGCATATGCCATCGCTGCCCGGTGCCAAAGCCAGCGGTCCGGATAGACCTCCGCAAACCGCTGCAGTGCCTCGCCACTCTTTTCCTCTCCGTGAGCCCTGACAATCGCGTTGCCGATCCACGGAGAGAGTTCTTGTACTGAGTAGCCTTTGGAAATCGCATTCTGGGCCGCTACAAGGGCACGCTGAGGATCGACTTCTGCCCAAAGACGCGCATCAAAGGCGAGTGTTTCGATGTGCTCGGGATAAACCTGCCGTGCGCTTGTGTACAGTCTGAATGCTTCCGTCTGTCGGCCAATCGTCAGCAGGACCTCAACACCCAAGTACTCGCCCACCGGACTGTTGGGTTCGAGTTCCTTACTTGACTCTGCCATCGCGGCAGCACGCTGCAAAGCTGATAGACCAGCGCGCCCCAAAGAATAATCGGTGAGCCATAGGCGGCCGAGCTCTGCGTACGCTTCTGGGCAGGTGCGGCAGATTCGCGTTGCTTCTACAAGGTGCTGTTCGGCCAACGATCTCTCTTCGGGGACAGCATTTGCTAGCAAAAGCTTCGCAAGATCGACGAGTTTTTTTGCCTTCTGAGATGGGCTGTTGTTGAAGCCGGACTGCTGTGCTGCCTCTGCTGCGAAAGCATTTGGACTTTTTTGCGCAACAAGCGCTAAAAAGCCGATGGAGCACAATTGGATATTCCTCCGCAATGCCCGCACACCCACCTCGTGTCTGTGTGAACATCCTCTCTGTCGCAAGAAATTCAACAGAGTCGGGACGATCACTCTCTAGGGGGATCTATCGTCAGCACCTCAAGTTTGCTAAAGGGAAAAAGTCTGTTCCTTATCTGCAGCGCCAAAGGTGAGGCGATGAATTTCTTAGTTCCGCTCTTGCTGGAATTTTTCTGGAAACTCTGGACTTCGACCATTCGTTTGGAAGTTCAGGGGCTTGAAGCAATTGACAGCGACCGCAAAGCAGGGTTCGTTCCAGTCTTTGCGGTTCCCCATCACGCCATTCTTTTGAGTGCCCTCGCTTATCAGGGCAGGCCCGCCACATTGCTGGCGAGTCTCAGTAAGGATGGCGAATTGGCCTCGCGTTTTTTGGCTAAAAGAGGCTTCAAACTGGTCCGTGGTTCATCAAGCCGCGGCGGTAAAAAAGCTCTCACAGATCTGCACGATGCCATCCGCGAAGGGCAACCCGTCGCGATTACCTTTGACGGTCCACGCGGACCGCGGCTGATTCCCAAGGCGGGTGTCGCTGTGTGTGGCTGGCACGCGACCGGGGGGGTCTACCTTGTGAAAGCCGTCGTTCACCCTTCGCGCATCATTGGTGTGAAGCTTTGTCTGCGGCTTAATTCTTGGGACCGTTTTGTTATTCCACTTCCGTTCTGTCGGCTGCATGTTGTATTTGCGAAGCTCGATTTGCCCGACAAAAAGCAACACCCACTCGAGGAGTGGGTGAGCCATACACTTCTGCAGATCCGTTCGGATGCTGAGGCATTTTACGCGGAGCCGTCCGGTGAATCAGTGTCCGAAGCCGGCAGCACCTAAGTCGGGACGTCCGCCGAGTCCTTCTGGCGTAACGCGGTCCGGATCCGGTTTTTCGCCAAAGTCGCAGTAAACAACATTTCTTCCATTTGCCTTCGCGGCATATAAGCACTTATCTGCGCGGGCGACGACGTTGTCGCGGGTGTCGTTGAGGTCGGCGAACATGCTCACACCTACGGAAGTGCTCACCGGCACGCGTTTACCTTCAAAAATGAACTCATGCTCTTCAATTGCAGTGCGGAATTTCTCTGCGACGTGGCAGCATCCCTCGCGGGTCGAGCCGAACACCACTACAAGTATTTCCTCGCCGCCGTAGCGTCCGACAATGTCAGTCTTGCGTGAAACAGCTTTGAGAATTTTCGCTGTCTCCACAAGCACAAAGTCACCAGCCTGATGTCCGAATGTGTCGTTGATGCTCTTGAATTTGTCGAGGTCGAACATAAGGATGCCTATCGACGGGGGCTGATTGATCTCCTTGAGTTTGATCATGGCCGTATCAATCTGCTCCTCGAAATATCGCCGCAGATACAGGCCCGTCAGCGGATCGGTCACACTTTGAATTGATTTTTGTTCATACTTGCCCTGCAAGTTGGTTTCAGCCGTCACGTCGCGAAGCAGGATGCACGCGCCAATGAATTCACCCTTGCTGTCGAAGAATGGGTAACTCCCGACGATCAGCCGGTACATCTTTTCCCCATTTTCACGCGACGCTTGGATCTCATCGATACGCAATGGCCCGGCAGCGTTCAGGATCTCATCAACCGCTGTGCCCACTCCGCTTGGATTCGGCATAGTGATGAGGTCATCAATCGTGCCGAGCTTCTTCACATCAATGGCTTTGACCCCAAATGCTGCGCAGAGACCCTGATTGAATTTGAGGATCTTGCGCTGCGAGTTGATGAGCACGAAGCCGTCGAGGAAAATTCGGGTGAAATCCCTGAATACCTCAAACTTCGCTAGAAGCTCAGCATCTTTGCGCTCTTGGTCTGATATGTCCCTGATGGGAATTGCGACTGCAGACATTCAACATGCCTCCCTGTGCTTGCGAGGGAGGCTTCGGAGCAGATTGGGCGGAACTTTAGGACTGTTTCATGACCGGTAGAAATCTTTCGGCGGCACTCTGACGTCTGCCTCAACGCATCAAAAATGCGAAATATTCTTCTTCAAGTTCTTCGGTTTCCATGGGCGTACCGGTATCGGGACAATTTGGCGCCGGAGGGATGGTTTGCGGCGCGAGGTCTTTGGTCTCAATCAGCACGCGGTGGGTTTTGTTTGTCGCGGTTGAGACGTAGTTGACGTAAAAGCTGATAATTGACGCTTTGCCCAAAAAGCTCGGAATCATGTTTATTTGCATAATGATGTCGGGAATGCATTCGGCAAAGTAAACCACACGGCCGGCGGCACCGTCGACACTGCGCAAAAACGTCACCCAAGCGCGTACTCCCAATGAGTTCACGGACTTGACTTCGCGGAAGTTGAAAATAACCATTTTTGCGCTTTCGAGTTCCTGCGCAACCTTCTTGAGAGGGAGCTCGGCGTCTTCGTTGATCACTCCTGAAAGTGTGACCCAGTGTGCCCCATTGTGTTCTTGTACGACGTATTCCAAGTGATATCCCTCCCTGTTGAGCCCACGGATGAATGCGCGACCCTGTCTGTCCGACTTGACAATCTGATGCCCACAATCGTACACCGATGGCGTCCAGCGTGCGACCCGACTTAAGTCTACTCGGAATCAAGACTCCGACAACAGTCCGGTGTAGCAAGGCTGACATCCTAAAAGCCCAGATGGCGGAATCGGTAGACGCAGTGGATTCAAAATCCACCGATCGCAAGGTCGTGAGAGTTCGAGTCTCTCTCTGGGCACCACATTTCATGTTCATATTCACAAAAACGAGCTCGGTAGTGCGCCTGTTCAGACGGCAGGCTGTTGGTGCTGTGTTTTGGCAATAATGACTGTCACATTGTCGCGTCCACCATTTTGAAGTGCTTTCTCAATGAGTGCGTGGACAATTTCTTTGGTGGGTTTTTCACGCATGCGTGTCAGAACATCATGGATAACGTCGTTTTCCACTTCGCGGGTGAGTCCGTCGGAACACAACAACCAGACGTCCCCCTCGCGCGAATCAATGGTGATCACATCCGGCTCGCAAAGGCGCGACGCCAAAATGCAACGGGACAAATAGGCAGCACCGGGACTGCGTGAGGCTTGTTCGCGATTTGCTCCTCGTCTGCGCAATTCGGTTTCGATCACTTGGTCCATTGTGACCTGAAATAATCGGTTCTCGCGCAGCAGATAAATTCTGCTGTCGCCAAGGCTGGCCAAAATGATCTGATTTTCGTTGCGGATCCATAGCAGGAGTGTCGTGCCGAGGTCGGATTGTTCGGGATGCGACTTGACCCAATGCTTCAGGCTCTCATTGGCCGCAACGGCACAGCTCTGGGCCAGCTCTTCTGGCCTTGGCAGATTCGACCAATCGCTTTCGTTGAGTGTGCCTATCACGGCATCCACGGTCAGTTGGCTGGCAATTTCACCACCGGAATGCCCACCCATACCGTCGGCTAGTATCAAAAAACGGCCGCGCGGGTCGCCATAGTAGCTGTCCTGATTCTGTGAGCGCACTTTGCCTTGGTCGGTGGCACCCGCCCACGAAAGGCTCCAGTTCACTGCCATAAGGGCTCTGATCCTTTGAGTGTGGTTGTGAATTAGCTTCCCTGAATGGTACACACTGTCGGTGCAAAACCAAAATTTACGTGGGGGACGCCGTGGCCCGTCGGGACGTTTTTGAGAAGCCTTTTGAACCAAACCAAATTGAAGGTCATTTGCGGGACTATTGGGAGTCTCACAAGTTTTTCAAAGCGCAGCGGGATGCGAATAAAAAGGCCTATACGATCGTCATGCCGCCTCCCAACGTGACGGGTGACCTCACCATGGGTCATGTTCTCAACAACACCCTGCAGGATATTCTCATCCGCTGGAACCGGGCCGACGGAAAAGCCGCCTGCTGGATTCCGGGTACAGACCACGCGAGTATCGCAACTGAAGCCAAGGTAACAAAGATGCTCGCCGAGCAGGGTATCAGCAAGCGCGATATCGGGCGTGAAGAGTTTCTGAAGCACGCTTGGGCATGGAAGGAAAAATACGGCGGCCGGATTGTTTCGCTTCTTAAAACGCTCGGAGTCAGCTGCGACTGGGACAGAGAAGTCTTTACGATGGGGCCCGAGTATTCCAAAGCCGTCATCAAGGCGATTGTAAAACTGTACAAAGATGGACTCGTTTACCGGGGATTCCGTCTGGTGAACTGGTGTCCTGTCAGCCAGTCGGTGATTTCCGATGAGGAAGTCAATCCAGAAGAGCGCAATGGTCACTTGTGGCATATCCGCTACCCTGTCGAAGGCAAGGCCGGACAGTTTTTGATTGTCGCCACCACGCGTCCGGAAACATTATTCGGCGACTTGGCTGTCGCGGTGCATCCGGATGATGAGCGCTACTCCTCGCTTATCGGGCAAAAGGTGATCGTGCCTGTGTGCAACCGCGCCATTCCCGTGATCGCAGACACCTATGTCGAAAAAGATTTCGGAACCGGCGTCGTCAAAATCACCCCCGCACATGACATGAACGACTTCGCAGTGGGCGAGCGGCACAAACTCGGGCTTCTCAACGTAATGAATCCCGATGCGACGATGAACGACAAAGCGCCGCAAGCGTATCAGGGGTTGGATCGCTTTGTTGCGCGTAAAAAACTCGTCGCTGAGCTCGAGTCGGCCGGGCTCCTCGAGAAAATCACTCCGCATAAAATGGTTGTTGGCATTTCAGAGCGCGGCGGAGTTCCGATTGAGTATTATCTGAGCGAGCAATGGTACATCAAGATGGACAAGCTTGCGGAAATCGCGCTCAACGCGACCCGTGGCGGACAGCTCAAACTCCATCCGCCACACATGGAGAAAATTTGGGAGTATTGGCTGACGAACATCAAGGACTGGTGCATCTCGCGGCAGTTGTGGTGGGGGCATCAGATGCCCATGTACACATGCCAATCGTGCGGACACGTCGCCTGCGCCGAAGAGCATCCTGCTGCCTGTGAAAAGTGCGGTCATGCAAAACTCACGCAAGATTCTGACTGTCTTGATACGTGGGCAAGCAGTTGGTTGTGGCCCTTCGGAGTGCACAACTGGGCCGACCCGACCGAAGAGCAAAAGAAGGATTTGCAGTACTTTTATCCGACCGACATCATCGTCACAGGTCCGGACATCATCTTCTTCTGGATTGCCCGCATGATTATGGCCGGCGGCTACTTTACCGACACAACCGCCTTCAAGGACGTTTATTTTACGCCGATCATCCGCGACTCCAAAGGCCGTAAGATGAGCAAGTCGCTCGGAAACAGTCCTGACGTCAATGCGCTGATTGCAAAATACGGAACAGATGCATTGCGCTTCAGCGTCATCAATCAGGTCGTGCTCGGACAGGATATTTTCTGGTCCGACGACGCTTGCGAGCTGGGCCGAACGTTTGCGAACAAGATCTGGAACGCCACCCGTTTTCTTCTTATGAATGCCGAGAAGCACGGCGTGGATTCTTCTGCTGTGAGTTTCGATCAGCTCAACCGCAGGCCGGACGATACACTCCTCGGCTGGATGACCTCCGAATTTTTTGCGGTTGTGCAAAAGGCGCACGACAGCATCGGTAAGCTTGAGTTCGCTCAATACACGTCGTCCCTCTATGAGTACGTCTGGATGGTCTATTGCGACTGGTTCGTCGAGTTGTGCAAACCCCGCTTTGCGGATCCGGCAACACTTTCCGATGCGCAAAAGCAGCTTGCGGGCGAGACGATCCGCACGGCTCTGCAATTGCTTGATGGAGTGCTTCGCCTTCTGCATCCGGTGATGCCATTTGTGACTGAACAAATCTGGCAGAATTTGGGTAACCACGCGGGCAAGACGGTCGGACAGGCGGCTCTGCCGCGGCCTCGCGAGGATATGCTGGACACGCAGGCGATTGCAGCCATGCGCGAAGTGCAGTCTGTGGTGGGTGCGGTGCGCGCTGTGCGCGGGCAGTTTTCCATTCACCCGGCGGCCGACCTTAAGGTCACCGTCAACACATCCAAAGACAGATTTGGTTTGATGGTCCCGCAAATGGAATTCCTTGCGCGCGCTGCATTCAGCTTTTCCTCGCAGCGCCCCGCGCTCTGCGGCACCGCGCTGGCTGGCGGAATCGAGGTTTTCGTCGATCTGGCCGGCTTTGTAGACCCTGCCGCAGAACGCGACCGGCTCGGCAAAAAAATCCAGAAAGTCGAGCAGACGTTGGAGGGAATTCGCAAGCGTCTTTCAAACGAGGAGTTCGTCAAATCCGCGCCTGCAAACATTGTTGCGGGTGCGCGCGAACAGCTTGCTGCAAACGAAAATGAACTCGCAGTTCTGCAGGCGAGTTTGAAGTCACTCGGCTGAGCAACGGAGTTTGTCATGAAGAATTTATTCTGGCTTGATATGGAAATGACCGGCTTGGAACCGCAGCAACATCGGATCCTCGAGGTTGCCGTGATCATTACGGACTGGTCGTTCCGCCCGCTGAAGACTTTTTCAACAGCCGTGTTTCAGCCCGCCGACGAACTCGCAAAAATGGACGACTGGTGCGTGAAAACCCACACTGGGAGTGGTTTGTTGGGGCGAGTTCCCGAAGGCATGCGCGAGCCGGACGTCGACGCTGCTCTGACCGCCCTTGCGGGTGAGTTCTTCGCAGGTGATGAGCGGGTCGTGCTGTGCGGCAATTCGATCGGTCAGGATAGAAAATTTATCGACCTGTATCTGCCAAAATTTTCTGCCAAGCTGCACTATCGCATGTTGGATGTGTCTTCTTTCAAAATCGTCTTCGAGAATGCCTTCAATCAGAAGTTCAAAAAGAAAAACCGTCACGAGGCGCTTGGCGACATCGAGGAATCTATCGCTGAACTGCAGTACTATTTTTCTTTTCTTGACCGCGCCAAACTCGGAGTTACACCATGAGTGCCGAGCTGCTCTCTTTGTGGGACTCCGAGGCCACACAAGACCCTCGTACTCAAACGGCGAAATTGATCCGCAAGCTTGTCCGCGCAGCCTCGCACGACGAGGCCCTGCAAAAGATTTCGCAATTGGATGTTCTCGACCTTGCAGTTGACCCGTGGATGAAGCGGAGTTGGCCGCTTGATTTGAGTCTTGTGCAGCTTCTGCCTGTTGTCAGGGGCATCAAACTCAACGGCAGCGCAGTTTTGAGTCTCGAACCGCTTCAGACTCTCACCGGCCTGCGAACACTTCATCTTGATGAACTCGATTTGGAAAATGCCGCTTGGTTGTCGGCGTTGATTTCCCTTGAAGTGGTTTCGTTGCGCAGGAACAAACTGCGCGATGTGGGTTTCTTCGCGGGTTTGCCGAATATCCGCGAGGTGAACGTCGCTGAAAACAGTCTGACGACACTCAGCCCTTTTTCGCAGCTGGAAAAACTCCGTTTGCTCGACGCCTCACAGAATATGATTGCTGATTTGGCGCCGCTGTCAAAGCGCAGAAGCTTGCGGGTGTTGCGCCTGCGCCGCAATGCTCTGACAAGCCTCGAAGGGCTCGAGGATCTGCGTGACCTCGATGAGCTTGATGTGCGTGAAAACAGAATATTGTCGCTCAAGCCAATCAAAGAGCTGTCAATGCTCAATACCCTCGGGATTGCCGGAAATCCTCTGACGGATGATGATGTCGATACCGTCCGCAGGTCGATCCGACTGTTGTGAGATGAGTCACAAAGATCACTCATGCGGTGGAAAAATCTATTGCCTTGAGGTCGGATAATATGCAGCTCATCGAAGTTGAGATTTCCAAGCTTTTGTCGAGGGAGCGTCTTTCGGGCAAAACTTCTGCACTGCATGAATTCGTACTGCGTAAAAAATCTCCGGACGTGGACCGCCAGATTGCGGAAATTTGCCAGTTGGTGCCTCTCCATCAGCTGACAATCGAGGACTGCGTCAAGGGCAACCAGCGCGCGAAGCTTGAGAAGTTTCCCACTTACTTGTTCTTTGTTATTCATCATTTTGAAGAAAATGCTACGGGCATCAGTGAAATTCACGTCGTGATCACCGAGTCGGCGTTGTTGTTGATCGCCGACAGCCTGCCGCCCGACGGATATAAAGACTGGACTGAATATTTGAATCTCAGCTCCGATTCCACCCTGTCTGAGGTTGTGCATAACATTTTCGACCGCTGCGTGGACAGCGCCGAACGGCGTGTCGCCGTGCTAGAAGATATGGTCGGACGCGCTGAGCTGCTGATTGTCGAAGAGAAGTTCGATCCCAAATTGATTCTCAGACTCAAGCAGCAATCACTGCGTTTTCAGCGTGCAGTCTCGGGCACTCTGGCAGTCGTTCGCGAATTTACCGCTGTAGCGGATCTTTCGAATGAGCAGATGCTCTGGTTCCGAAATATTTTGGATCATCAGGAACGTCTGAGCCGTGAGATGGGGTTTCTGCACAGTGAAATGATCGCATTGTTCGACGTTTTTTGGGGTGCTTCGGGATTCTCGACAAACGAGCAGATCAAGCGTCTGACACTCATGGCAACCATCGGCGTGCCGCTTGCGTTTTGGACTAGTTTCTTTGGCATGAATTTTGAAGTTTTGCCGTTCAAGGAGCCTTGGCTGTTTGGCTTGGCCGTAGCGCTTATGTTTTTGAGTGTGAGTGGTATCTTTTTCTACTTGAAACGGGCAGGCCTTTTCCGTGTTCAAAGGGCCCGACCGGCGAAAATCTATTCCGAATTACGGGAAAAAGGCCTTTTGACCTGATCATTCCCGCGCGCGAAACTCAAGTTTCATCTACGGTGCATGCTGAGCCGTCAGATGCATCGGTGAAATGAACCCGTGCGGCCTTTGATTCTGAAAAGTAGAGTTCCCAGCTGCCGTTTGGAAGTTTGACCGAGTCGACCACAACTTTTTTATAGTAACCCCTGGGATTATCACACTGGTGGTCAGGATAAGGCTGCCAATCAGGACCACTGCTCCCGATTGAAATTTCTGCCTTTCCGATCGGTGCATCTTCGTTCCGGCTCAGTGTCATTGTTGTGATCTATAAAGTCGGTGGATTCTTGCAACCGACAATCCCGATGCTTTGGCATTCTTTGACGATTTGCTGAGTGGTTTTACTCCGCGAAAAATTGGAAAACAGTTTGGCTTGCCGGCGCATCGCATTCAAAAGTATCTGAGTTTGCTTGAAAAGGCTGGACTCATTGACTGGCTTCCGCGCGACCGCTGCTCATTGAGGGTCGCAGGTGAGCCGCGTTGGTCAAAGGATGGTCCTCTGGTGCGTCATTTTCGCAACGAGATTAAAGAGACTTTTTTGAAGCAGGAAAAGTCATGAATAGATTTGTTCGCAATCCATCATTTGTTGCCTTCTGATGCCGAATGCGTCGAACGCAAGACGCTCGAATTCATCGATGTGATCCGCCAGAGTGAGTCGAAGGCGAAAGTGCAGAATGAACAAACGGTGTCTGTCGGCGTTTCGTTGCAGATAAAAGACTATCGTTGGCCACTTGAAAATTATCTGCACAAAAGAAGCGCAAGGTGAGCGATTGTTCCTGTTCAATAGTCATTGTCATTGCAGTCTGGTCCTTTTTCGGTTTCAACCGTCATAGAAACTTTTCTGACCTTGTATTTAGAAGGAATCGAGGCAGCGTCTGCACGGCCAATCATTTCGTCTCCAGTCGCACAGTTTTCTCCCGGCACTGATTCAATCAATTTGATTTGGATATCCGTTCCCTCTTTGGTTGCAGAAGTTGATTCAATGCTGTCGATTCGGATGTCGCAACAAGAACTACGCCATGAACGGTGGATAAGAATCAGGGATGATTTTTTGAAATCAAACTGATGCAATGATCCTTTTGAGTCGTAAAAATTAAACACCTTTTTCAGTTCTTCGCTGTTTGTCACAAGATGCCACTTTGGCCCTCGCTCGGTTTTTTCGTTCCAACCTTCGCTAAAGCTAAGTTTAACAGTCTCGAATGGTATTTCTCTCGGATTTTTAATTCGAGTTGTAACCTTTTTGAGAGTTGATTCTTTTTTCTTTTGTGCTGGCTGTTTGACCAGTGGACGGGGTGTGGGCTGTAATGATTCGACCTTTGCAGGAGGGGCGGCAGACTCAGATTGCTCCGTCTCAAGCGTTCGGGAACCGTCACTACGACCGCCTGAAAGACAGCCAGTCAAAAGAAAAATCGAACTGATTGCTAAAATGGAGTGCATTTTGGTCTTTCCCCAAAGTTGTGCTCACAAAAGTTCACAATAGCGCGTCTTTCACTTCTCGGGAATATAGTTCGTGGCTGTCTCACGTATCGCTTTCAAGAGTGGAATGAGGGTCAGGAACAACAGAGCGGTGAAGACGCCGGCGAGTGCCTTCAAAGCGAACGGCGTTCCAAAGCGGTCAATCAGATAGCCGACGGCGGGACCAAAGATTGCGAAACCAAGCCTGAAAAAGAAGCTCTGCAGCGAGTTGGCTGTTGCCCGAAATGCCGCAGGAGTGCGCCAGTTGAGTGCATCGCGGAGCAAGACTTGGCAGATGCCGCGACTGAGTTGAAACAGCAGACCGAGTCCCACGACAGCAATGCCGCCGAAAAAGGCGAGGCTCAGGTAACCGACAATCGGCGCAACAGCCATGAAAATCAGCAGCGGACTCGGGCCCCAGCGCTGCTCAACCCAATGAACCTGCTTTCCGACCAGTCCCACGCTCAAGTTGTAGGCTGCCCAAATCAACCCGAAAGATGCCAATGCGATTCCGCTCTCTTGCCAAGTTTTTTGAAAGATCCAGACAGCAAAAAAGGTCGACAGTCCCCAGACGGTGAGATTTGTGAAAGTCAGGATGAGAAGTTTATCCCGATTGAAAAAAACGTGCCTGAATACATCCCGAAAATTGTGCCAGTGGTTCTTATGAACCATTTTTTCATACGGCGTTTCATGGAGTGTGAGTGCTATGAAGAATGGAAGCCAACCGGCAAGGGCATGCGCAATGAGCACATGCTTGAATGAAAATGTGACGAGCAGTCCGCCAAGCACGGCAGCAACCGATTCTCCGCTGACCGAAGCCAGCTGCATGTTTGCGATAGCCTTCGTTCCCTCGCGCTGCTTTGATTTTTCGAGAGAGTCATAGAGGAGCGAAATATCGGCACCGGATACAAAACTCAGAGCCAGTGCAATGATGATCTCGTAGGCAACCAGCTGCCAGAAAGTCTTTGCATAAAAAAGGTAGGTGTAGCCGAGTCCCGAAATGAACGACCCTATGATGAGCGTTTTTTTGCGGCCCCATAAATCACAAAGATAGCCTGTGGGAATTTCGAGCGCGACAACGGCGACGCCGAAAATAGCGGTCAGCTGGAAAACCTCGTGCATGTTCAGGCCAAGATTCAGAAAAAACGGGACTATGACGGGCATAATCACCAGAAACATCCAGAAGAAACTGAACAGGTAGATTTTTTTCTGATTATTGAGCATTAACCTGCCCATGGCATCTTAGAATCACGTCCAGCCGCTTTCGGCGCGGCACTTTCTCCGAAAACTCAAGTAGACGGCGTTCCAGTGGTGAGACTGATGAATAAAGCACCTGACACATCTGTTCTGCCTGCTTGACGATCTTCAGGTCAATTCTTGAGAGCACGAAGTCACCGGAAAAATGGACTCCATCGTTGTCTATAAGCTGTCGCAAAAAATCTTCGCTTGAGATTTTGCGCGGGGTGAAATGTCTTTCTTTGAAGTAAAACTTACTGATGTCCAGAGCAGCGTCGGCAACGAAAATGAAATTGGGCGACAGTTCGCCCGATTTCCAGAGGGTGAATGCCCTCTCATAAGCGCGCTGTACTTGTGATTGCGGGCGCAGGCTCAATAATAATCCAATCGTGACAAGAAAAATGAGTAGCCCATAGAATGCTTTTTTCGGAATGCGGGC
>JBDLRP010000046.1:0-103755 GCA_039799905.1 Pseudomonadota bacterium
CTCGCAGAACTGGGCATGCCGCGCACGCAATTCATCTGCGAATTGCAGACCGGCAATGCTATCACGCCACCGCGGAGTGTGGGAACTTCTGCAGCAGAGTTGCTTTCAAGCGAAGAGCTCGAAATTTTTGTCCGCCTGTCGCGGATGGGCGCCGAGCGCGCTCAATTCCTGATGAGCGCAAATGCCGGCATTGCACCGCAGCCCATCGAACGTGTGGCAAGCGGTGGCGAACTATCGCGCACCATGCTGGCTATCAAGAGCGTCCTGTTCGCCGACGGCGCGGTCAGTGTTTTTGTTTTTGACGAAATTGATACTGGCATTAGTGGCAGCATTGCTTCAAAAGTCGGTCGAAAAATGGCCGAATTTTGCTCCCGCCGGCAGGCCCTCTGCATCACGCATCTGGCACAGGTCGCATGTTTTGCGAACTGCCATTTTATTGCCACTAAGTCGCTCAAGAAAGGCAAAACGGTGGCAGAAATAAAGGTGGCATCAGCAGAAGAACGTCTGCAGGCTCTCGCCGGCATGGTGGCCGGCGAACGGGTGACGAAAGAAAGTCTTGCGCAGGCCAAAGCACTGCTGTCTGAAGCACGGGGAGCACCTCTCTGATGACAACACAATCATTTGCAGCTGTCGCCTATTTAAACATGCTCCCGTTTTTTGCTGATGACGCCTCGATAAAGCTCTATCCGACACCGCGCGCGCTCAATACCGACAAGCCCCAATGCAATGCCTATTGTTCATCGTTGATTGCAGGACTTTCGGACGGCAGCCGACCGCTGACGTCCCAGCTCGGAGTGTTCTCTTCAGGCGCCGTTCAGAGCGTCTTTATCGAACCGGTGATTCACGCCGAGACACATGCAAAATTCTGGAAGCAACTTGAAGAGCTGTGGTCTCACCGCCATCCCAGCCCCGTAGAAGCCCTCCGCGACTCAGAAACGCACGGTCGAATTGTTTTGCGCAGTTCGGGCGCCAGCGAACAATCTGTCTGGATGTTGAAAGTCTTGGCGGCGCTCGGCGGTTTCTCAATCGAAGTGCTCATAGACTCCCCTTCCACATCGCCCTCAAACGACTGCGCTCCCAGCGGCGAGAAAAAGCCGCCCGAGGCCCGGCTGTGGATTGGCGATCCCGCACTCGAACGCAGACTGCAATCGCCGGATGCCTACCGTATTGATCTCGGGCAGGTCTGGAACACACATATGGGACACAGAGCTTGGTTTGCAGGCTGGTTTGCTCCGCCCAACCAACCCCATCACGCGTCTCAAACTATCGCCGAGCTCTTCAAAAGAATTAAAGCCTGGCACCAGGGCAGCGAGTTTTTCCGCTGGTGTGCGACTCACAAATTCCTTCAACTGCAGGACAGCCCGCTCCTCAAGCAGCACTCCAACGATGGACAACAATTGCTCAATTCGGGCGACGAACAACACTGGGACATTCGTGATGCGCTCAGCGATTATTTCGCAGGTCTGGAATTCACCGTCAGCGAAGAAGAAGGAAAGTGTCTGCTTGAATTCTACATAGAGCTGAACAAATCATTCGCCCAGTGGCAGGCTTTGCAGGATCAAAAGCAAAGCGCGCAGCGTGCTGCTCACAACACGCCACGCGCTGCATCTGTTACTGCCGGCTGACTCTCACATCAACATTGGTCAAGCCAATTCCATCTGCATTCAGAAGTTTAATTTCGCCTGCGATTCCATATTGTCCGCCCGTAAAAAGCGGGTCCGCGAGCAGTCTGCTTGCCGTCGTGTCGAAAGCATACCCAACTGTGAAACGACTTTCTTCTGATGCGTCGCGGCTGACACGTAACTGTCCCGCTTCGGGTTTCGCATTCTGGATAAGCTCGGTGGCAATGAAACCGGCTTTATCTGCAGGAACATCGTAGGGATCGATCCGTACCGCATAGAACTTACCGACTTGCGGTGCAAAGGTACCACGCTCGTCGGCAGTAGCCGAACCACTGCGGGCAACCGCCTTGCAGATTTTCAGTGCCTCGTCTTCGCACTCGTCAATCACCATGTCGATGTCCAAGCCTTGCATGGACGACATCGTCGTGACCGTCACACGGCCCGTTCCTTCCGAATAGGTTCTTGCCACTTTGCCTGCCGCCGACGGAATAACCATGAGTCCTGAAGACGGAGTGATTTCGTGCTGGGTTTTGCCGAAAAGTCCATTGAGCAAGAACAGGCTCTGTTCCGCGCTGGGTATCGCATCAAACGTGCTCTCTTTGAGTTCGACAGGGAACTCACCCGAGGCCAACGTTGAGGGCTGCAGAGCGAGATCAGCAATTTCGGCAAACGTCGCATAATCAATGTTCAGCGAGTAACTGCTGAGCGGAAATTGAAAGCGGCCAAAGACATGTAGGTCCCAGATTCCCGCCATTGGGTTCATTTCGGTGAAGCCGGTGACAAGGCGGTTGTTGATTGGTGCTCCAAGTGAACTGCAACTTTGCGCAACGCTGCCGAGCATGGCCAAGTCTGCGGGAGTGCGCGTGTTTCCACCCGCGAGCACCGACAAACTCACAGCCGAACAGGAACGTCCGTTGTCGGCAACATTGGCCTTGGGCACCTCAAGCGCAACGCGCAAAACACTCACGCCTTTGGGGACGCGCACATAATGCCTGTCCACCATGAAGCTGCCGATCTGCTTTGAAAGCGAAAACTTTGCCTGCATGGAAGCCGAGTGGTGCGGCATCGTCAGATAAACAGGAATTTCAAACGCTGCCGTCACATCACGCTGACCATTGACAACTTTGTAGGCACGGATGATCGCTCCGTGATCGCCCGCTGGAAGATCGGCGAGCAGAGATTTTCTCAAGCAGAGGTAAAGGGCGCTGGAACGCGAAGGGTTCAGCCCCGTGCGCGCGTTGGCGGGCAAATCCACAGCGCCGGAACCGTAAATAGTCAGCGAGGGGCTCTCCGAGATGCTCTCGTCATTGCAACTCACCGCTTGTGGAACGCCCACTTTCAACCACGCACTGCGTGAACCGTAGTAGGTTGTTTCAAGGGCGAAGCTTTCGGCACTTGTGTTGAGTTGACGCAACAGGTCGCCGACATCAGGTCTACCCAAATCTTTGAAGTTCAAATTGCGGTTGAAATGAACTTCAACCAAATTGTCTGCCTCTTGTTCGGTAAGCCAGACACCCTGACCAAATTTTCTCTCCGTTTGAGCGCTTCCGACCAAAGCACCCGTGTCGAACGTTTGCGTTCCGTCATATTTCATACCATTGCCCAGCGAACGGAGAACACGCACCTTGTAATCAAGCGCGGCGCTGCGTGCCTTGCCGGTCGAGCCTTCGCCAGTCAACTCAACACCCGATGGGATTTCAACGGCTGCTTTTTTCTTGAGTAGCTCCCAAGCACGTGGCAACGAGACTATGCCATAGCCCTGATCAATCCACGTGTAGACCCCTTTGCTCGAGACACCAGTGAGCGGGTTGAACGAATTGACCTGAAACGGTCGCGCTGAATCAAGAACAATTCTGCGAATCGTCAGCGCATCCGTCGGCAGCGGACGCTGCGGGTTTTTAGCATTGTAGATTTTGGCGGCATCAACCAGCAGAGCGATAGCGCCCGCCGCAGCAGGAGCGGCCATCGATGTTCCCCAGTACACGTCCAATCCGGCACGGCTGCCATTGGCAGAGTTGAGCTGTATCGTGCTCAGTTGAGTGCCCGGCGCGGCGATATTGGGCTTGAATCCGCCCGCAGCAGTTGGACCGCGCGAACTAAAATACATGACAAAGTCTTCATCTTGAGTGTTCGCCGACGACGACTCTCCGCGGCTGGCCTGCCATTGGTATTGTTTGGCAATCATTCCTTGTGTTGCGGTGGCGGCAACGCTCAAGGCATGGCGCGCTGTCGACGGGCTGCCGACAGTTTGTCTTCCCGGCCCAGAATTGCCCGCCGAAATCACAAACAGAACATCATAGAGTTCTGTCAACCGGTTGATAATTGTTTCCTGAACGCCGTAGCCATCGTTGGCCGCCGACAAGCCGCCCAACGACATGTTGATGATTTCGGCACCGCTGCGCGCCAAATCAATAATCGCCTTCGTCGCGTTGCAGCCACTATTGTTCGAGCAAACTCTGTTAATCATGAGTTCCGACTCAGGTGCCACACCGCGCGTCTGAGAGTCTGCGGCATCATTTGAAACCATTCGCTGTGCACCGATGATTCCCGCCACGTGACTGCCGTGATTACCAGGATCAAAACCGACCAGCGCAACCCGCAACAGCTTTTCCGCGGGAGCCGATGAATCAGCCTGCGGAACTTCGATTTGCGAAATCGACAGGCCAATTTTCTCGCTCAAGACATCTGCGGTATCGGCTGTCTTGTTGAAGTCCCCCATCGCCTTCACGGAACGGAAGTCTTTTGTTCCCGAGAAGTCGATGTAAACCTTCTCTCCGCGTTCCGAAGGAACGATGAAGAAATAAAACTTGTCGTCGTTCCTTCCGTTGCCGTTGATGTCAACCTGTTCATCTTCACTGGCAAAAGCAGTTTCACTGATCAAACCAAGACGCGCCGCCGTGCCGCTTTCGCTCAATTCAGAATGCAGGCGTTTGGAAAGTACAAATTTTTCTCCGCTGATGCTTTGAAATGGCAGCAGCAGCTCACCGTTCTCGCCGGTCGACAACGAACCTTCGGCGAACGCTTCAGGCGACAGGTACTCAGCATCGACCAGAACACTGAACGCACCTTTGGAATTCGCAGAATCCGCAGATTCGTCGCGCGCGACCTTGATGAGAGCGCGCTGCGAAACAAACCCTGCGCCTTCGTTGGTGGAATCTTTCATGTAGGTGATTCGTCTGCGCTCAGACTGCGAGCTTCTGAATGCAGGATGGGCATAGGTGACTCCAGTGTCGGTCACACCAACACGAACACGTTCACCCGTTGGAGTTTGTCCAAGTTCAGAAGTCGCCTCGCGCAGGAATTGACTCACGCCCATGCGTTCAATGCCGGAGAGCTGATCAGCTGACCTCCCAGTTGCCGACTCGCGCGCCGATGAGCGTGTCCTTCGGTAGGAGTCAGGCTTGGCATTCGCCTGAACACGGGGTGCAAGAACGATATCAGCTTCAAGTCCGGTAATGCCGCTCAGGCGACTGTAGTCGGAAACGGCAATCCAACCGGAAAAGTACCCCACGTCGGCTGCGTAATAAAGATTGCTCAATGCGGCACGAGCGCTGATCCGTTCAACAATATTTCTGAGAAGCTTCTCGGTCTGGAGGTTTTTTTCAGCGGCCGGCAGATTCTGGAGCGCGCTGTTGGCCTGCACCCGTGCAAAGCCCGCGTCCGACAACAGACCTTCAACAGGAATCATTGCCTTGCCGCCCGCCGCATAACGAACTGGCAGGTGCGTATCGGGAGTGAGATCGAGACGATCGGCGCCGCGTGGCAGTTCAGGAAGCTGAGTATCGGGCAATGTCGTTCGTCCCGATTTTGTCTGGGGTTCGAGTCCGTTCACATCGTCGGCGAGGCTGCCGGCAGGCTGCTTGGATGCAAACCAGCCGCAGCCGGCCACGGAATAAAGGCTCAGTGCCGCAAATGCAGCTTTATATTTGAATTTCATAGACGGAAAACCCTCCGTTTGGCCCAACGGCCAAGTGGTAAGGCTTTCCGGCTGAAACGTCAACCCAATTTTTTGGGAAAACTCAGAAAATGACTATTGCAGCGGGGCTGTGTCACCGGATTCGCCGCGGCTCTGTTGCGCGAACGAACGAATGCGCTCGGCAGTTTCCGCATCCGGTGCACCAAGGCTCAGAGCCTGCTCTGCCTGCGCGGCGAAGCTCTTCGTCTCTTGCTGCAAACGCTCGGCACCCTGTGAAATCTGCGCGCGGATTCCCTCAACGTCGGACGGATTCAAAGTGGGAGGAAGTTCAACTGCCAAAAGAATCTTTGCGACCTCTTCAGCGAGTTTTGCTGTCTCATAGTAGCCCGCTGAACAGTACTCGAGACCAGGAACCTCGCACGCAGCCAGGAACATTCCCTTGGCTCTGTCGTAGTCTACAAGGATTCCTTTGATCGCCTGCGGAAGATTTTTCTGGTTTTGAATATTGCGGTTGCGGATTGCAGGAGCATCAAGATAGGCGATGCTGTATTTGGCTTTGGCCTGCAGTCTGAATCCTTCTTGGGACACGGGCTTCAGGCTCAGCAAACGCGCAGCTGTTTTGCGCGCCAACGGTTCGACCCCCTGACGAAGCTGCACAAGAAGAATCTGCGAGCGCAGGTAAATCTCGTCATCGGCTGAGCCAATGAACTTCATCATCCGCTCGTATGATGCGATTGCTTCGGCGGGTCGACCAAACTTGAAGTATGTGTCCGCAATTTCCTTCGCAATCTTCAATTTTTCAGAGTTGCTGCTGAGCTGTCCCAAATAATTTTCATAGTGCGCAATCGAATTTGCAAAACGGCCGAGTGACTTGTGCATTTCAGCAGAACGCAGCCATGCGGTTCGCTTGATTCCGTCCTGTGGATACTTCTTTGCAAAGTCCTCATAATGCTTCGCGGCACGAAGAAACTGCGCGATGCCGCGCGAGAGCTCCGCAGCTTGCCAGGTTGTTTCCTTCACGTAGCCGGAAGTGGGATACGCTTTCAGAAGCGTTTCCATCTGGGTGACTGCTGAATCGGTTTTCTTTGCCTGCAAGAAATTTCTCGCGGCTAGATCGAGAGCCGTCGCTGCATTTTGATGCTTCGGAAACTCCTTCTGGAACGCCGCAAAACGATTGGCAGCAGCCTCGAACTGTCCCTGTGCGGACAATTGCTGCGCATGAGAATAAACCGCGTTTTCAACAATCACCTGCAAATTTCTGTGAACGGGCTTGCTCGGGACAATCTTCGCCCTCAGAGCAAGACGCGCAACCTTCTCAACATACGGCCAATCCTTCTTTTGTTCCGCAGACTCAAGAAGGTAACTGACCGACTCGCTCGCATATTTGCTGCGTGGGTACTTTGAAAGCACATCATCAAATCTTTGCCGTGCGGGGTTCTCCTGACCAATGACATGGGTCATATACGCAGCCTGAAAAACAGACTGTTCGAGTTCGGGTCCCGTCACAACGGATTTCATTTTATCGAGGGTCACAACGTACGCCTGCGCCATCTGCTCATCGCCATTGAGCTTGCGGTTGCGGACAAACTTGGGTTCTGCGGAAATCCCCAACAACGACTCGCGTGCACGCAACGAATAGCGCAACGCGGACAAAAGAACTGCCCGATCCTTAGTCTGTCCTGCAAGAGCATCGGCACGCATGGCAACATCACCTGCGCGTCTGCTCTTCCAGAGCAATTCAATCACCTTCAAGGTCCAATCTTCGCGTGCGGCATAGTCGGTCGAGTTTTGCACAAAAAAGTCATGCAACGAGACGAAACGCGCAATGCTCTCACCGTCGAGTTTGGACTGCGCCTGAGCGTGCGCAAGATTCTGTGTGTAGAGAATTCTCCCAGGGAGCTGGGTTCTCAAGATATCTCCGCTTTTGAACACTCGCTGCCACTGTGACTGACCGGATATCAGGTCGCGAGCCGCAAGATTGATGTCCAAGATGCGCAGCTCGAGATAGGCCTTGAATGAGTTTGAGTACTCGCCCAAATCCTGAATGTCGGCATAAATCTTGGCAGCGCGGCCGGGTTGTTTGGCAATGTTGTTCAATGCGACAGTCTCGCTGTAGTTGCGCGCGACGTCTAACGCGCCGGCACCCTGCATAGACTGAATCACTTCGCCATCGACGTTCAAAGAATCACGCAACAGTGCGGCTTGCCTGAGACGACTGAGTACGCGGCCCAGCAGAGGTCCCGTTTTGCCATCCGAACGCTTGAATCGATCCATGTCCTTGAGCGCTTCCTGGTAAAGCGCGGTGGCTTGCCCATATTGTTTCTTTGCAAACGCAGCTTCACCGGACAAATACCTGAACGCTGCACGGGCACCTGCCTCGCTCGCACTGTTGGCGGCGAATTCCAGATTTCCAAAAGAACTCGTTGCTTTTCCAGATTCGTAATCGAGCACAATTCCAACCAGCGCAACGCTCTGTTGTTCGGCGGTTCGATTTTGTCCGACGAATCTCAGAGCCTCCTCACGTGCGCTGGGATCTCCCATTTTTAAACGAGACGTCAGTTGCAGCGAACGCAATGCGACGACCCGCTCATTTTTAGGAAATGATCTCGCCAATCCATCAATGGCATTGGTGAGTTGTCCGCGTACAGAGCGAGCGAAGTGGAAAAGATCCGGATAACGGCTGTCGGTTCCGCCTGTTGCCCGCAAATACTCTACGTATGTGGCTTGCTCCTCGAGAAGCTTCACGAGCCGCAGTCCGACATTGAGCGACTGCTGAGATTTAGCTGGTTGGGCTTTATACTCTGTCTCGACCTGCCTGATTTGAACGGCGCGTGTTGCCGCCGCCTGTGCGCTGAGACTCACGGCACCGAAATCGGCCCCGACGGCATCCACAAAGTAAATAGTTGCGGGATTCACTGGTGGCTTGAACAGGGGAGGGAAAGCCGGAGTCCAAACTGCATTGCCAGCCGGCGCAACGGGACGCGAAGACGATTTGGCCGCTTTGGCCGACAGGGATACGCCGCCTTGAGCCGATGCCGTGGGAATTTCAGCAATGCCCAGCCCAGCAATCAAGGTAACAATCGCCCACAGGGAACGATACCGAATCGTGATCCGCTCTGCACGCATGACGCTCAAGCTCTCCTTGTGCTCAGCATTTTTCGCCGTCATCGAACGGTTAAGTTCAATCAACTTAAATGCTTGGGGCTTATCGGTTCAATTATCCAGAACATTAGGTCATTTTCAAACTATTTGCTGAGTTCCAATCGGAGAGGAATTTTTCCAATGTTTGAAAGTCTTGCGGCGGCTCACTCGAGAAAACCAGCTTTTCGCCCGTGGCCGGATGAGACAATCCCAAAACTTGCGCATGGAGCATCTGCCGCTGGGCAAGCTCACGGACTCTTGACCAGAGTTCTCTGTTGCGCAACATCTCGGCCCCACCAAGGTCATGGCTGCGCGCAGAGGGGCCATACAGGATGTCGCCAAGCAGGCCGTGTTTGAAATGTGAGAGTTGCACACGGATTTGGTGAGTTCGCCCCGTGTATAACTCACACGTCACGGAAGATGCGAGACCACCGGCCAACTGCCTGTCTGCAAAAACCTTCATCTTTGCAATTTTGCCCTCGCCTTGCTGCAGTACTGCGTATTTCAGGCGGTTGTGCGGGTCGCGGCCGTGCCATGTTTCAATGATTTGCTCATTTTTTTCCAGACAGCCGAACACCAAAGCGCGATAACGGCGAAGTTGTGCATGCGTCGCAAATTGTCTCGAAATTTCCGTCAGTGCCAACTGACTCTTGGCAACCACCATCACTCCGCTGGTGTCGCGATCAAGACGATGAACAATTCCCGCACGCAACGGATCTCCCAAACTTGGCAATGTGGCACCCGTGTGCGCCAGTACTGCATTGACCAACGTACCGTCGGGAACACCGGCCCCGGGGTGAACAACCAACCCAGCTGGTTTGTCCACAACCAGAATGTCGTCGTCCTCAAAAATAATTTTGAGTGGTATTTCCTGCGCCGCAGGCAGCAAAGGCGCGGGTTTTAATGCACCGACGTCCACCTCGATGATTTCACCCAGCGACGTGTGCCACGAGGCTCTTCTGATTCGTCCGTTCACGCGCACGGCACCTGCCTCAATCAATTTTTGCGCAAATGACCTGCTCGGAACAAACTCTGCGAGCCTGTTGAGAACAACATCCAGTCGCAGTCCGTCGCAGTCGGGCGGAAGTGGAAAACTGACGAATTCGTGTCCGACAGCCGAGGGCTGGTTCACGGCAGAAAATCCGCTGTGTCAGGTGCGACGGGTGCGCGACTGAATGCGCAGACGGGACCGATAGTTTTCGGTAATGGCATCAATGATGTCCTCACGCTTCAAATTCAAATAACGGAGGTATGACACCAAAAAGCCGCGGAAGTAAACGGCTGCAGGCAATTGCTCATAGCGATCAGACTCAATAGCAAGCAGGTATTTTCTTGGAATTTTTGTTCGGACAGACATCTCATCAACGTCCACCCCCATCTCTTCGCGCAATTTTTTCAACAAACTGCCGGTGATCTGCTCTGCAGAATCGATGATGTTGTTCATCATGCTGACAGCCTCGGGCTGCATGGAAGCGCGCGCGCAGACGTCGACGACATCTTTGTCACTTTCGCCTACGAGCGTTTTCAGACGGCGCGGCGGCTGATATGCCGATGGCTCGCCTGATCTCACGGGCGTTACGGCATCCAGAGGCTCGTGGTTGTGGCGGAAATCGCGCGAAGAAGCGGCTGGCCTGTTGGTTCCGGCGGTCGCCCCTGCCTTGTTGGGATTGAAGGCACCCTTGAGTTCAGGAAGATCAAGTGCACTGAGCGGTGCCGACTGCATGCCACCCACGCCCTGACCATTGCGCTTGAGATAAAAAACATTGTCCTCGTCATCGAGGCGTGAAATGGACTCGCCGCTCAGTTGCGGCAACAGCAACGCCGAAACGACGCAATCTTCAGAATCATTGACGGTCGACTGCTCGATCTCTGTCAGAAGCGCGCGATAGGCCCAATCGAGCTCTTCGACATCAAGCTCGGATTTTGTCCCGCCTTGCAACAGACGCTCCCGCGTCTTGCGGTAGCACTGATGGACGTTGTCCAATGTGAGTTCGCCCTGCAGGCCAATAATTTCGGCCGGAGTATTTGCGACTCTCTCACCCATAGGTTTAAAACCCCTTTCAACCCATTCCACTCACGTTTGCATGCTGGGAAGACACCGGTTCAAAGCGCGTGGACATTGTTCTGGCAATGTTCATGAGCCCCTGTGCCACCGCAGAATCCGGAAAATCCACACACACCGGCCTGCGGTTGCGCAGAGACTTCCAGACGACGTCATCAAAGATTGCCGAGCCAAGATATTCAGCACCAAAGCCAAAATAGCGCTGGCTGATTTGCGTGATGGATGATCCGATTTCGGCGTCAGCATTCGTGCGGACCTGATTCATCACGACTCCAAGGTGAGTCATCTGGATGAGACTGAGAATCTTCTGACCAATTTCAGGCTCTTCAGCAGCGAACTTCTGCAGTTGTGCGAGCGGAGGTGTCGCAAAACGCGGATCACCCAGACTCTGCATCAAGCGTTCAGCCGCCTCTTCCTGATGAATGGCTTTCACAATACTCTGCAATTTTCGATAAAGAACACTCTTCAAAAAGACATACGCATTCTCTATCGAAGTCGGCTCGGGAACCACAACGACGATTCCCGCATGCGAGAAGATGAAGAAGTCGAGCGTGTTGACGTGAGTACCAGCACCCAGGTCGAGGATCACATAATCCACGTCGAGTCTTTGCAGCCGGCTAATCAGTCTGATTTTTTGAGCCGCCTGTGGACGGATCTGCTGCCAAAATTCCTGTCCACCGCCATAGAGTGTCAACCCAGGGACACCACCTGAAACTGCGACGTCCTCGAGGTTTTCAATTCTGCCGCTGACAAAATCAAAAAGTCCTACTTTCGGGCTGGGAACACCAAGGCACGTATGGAGGTTGGCGGCGCCAAAATCGAGGTCTACCAACGCCACGCGAAATCCGAGTCGGGTCAGTGAAACAGCGACGTTTGCCGACAAGAAGCTCTTACCAATTCCGCCCTTGCCACCGCCCACCGAGAGGATTCGTGGCCCAGTGGGAGCTCGGCCGCCCTGCTGGTGCCGCAAAGACTCACTGGATGAACCGCTGTCGCCGTGACCCGGTTCATTGCCGTAGTTTCCATTGTAGCGATTGACGGCAAGTCGAGGAACAGCCGTTTCCCGCTCGTCGGTTGCCAACATGCCCTCGCTCGCCTTGACCGCATTAGCGTAGTCGGCGCGTGACATGCTGGTCACTTCCAGCGGAGGCCGTGAAGCTTCCGTGTAATTTTTTGCGAGAGCCTGCCGCGCATCGCGCGACGGACGCCTGAACATTCCTTTTGAAATTGAAGAAAACATTCCTCAACTCCCGTTACTCTGAATTTAATTCACAACTGACGAAAGCGACTCTTTGAATGCTAGCAGCGATCCGGACTGCCATCGTGGGGTTCGCCGCTTTTTTGGCTCGGTGACATTTTCCCAACAGGACTTCGAGAACAATCAGCGCAGCCGGAGCGTAACGGGATCAGCGGGGGCTGGACTTTTCGAGGTTGACAAGATTGGAGCGAGTGATGCGTGACTCGCTGATATATTGCGGTTTGTCTTTGGCGAGCAAGAGAAAACGCCGGTAATAGAAGGTAGCCTTGCTCTTGTCTGACGTTTCATAGAGCTGTCCCAACAAGAAGTAGGCTTCCTCGGTATCGGGATCCGCTTTGGTTGCCCGCTCAAGGCGTGAAATGGCACGATTCTTTTGTTTCGACTTCAAATCGCATTTTGCCGCGCCAACCAAAGCCGAGGAAAGAAAAGGTCTGGCTTTGAGTATCACATTATACAGCGGCTCAGCCTTCTGACAGTTGTCGGCTCCGACGTATGCCTCAGCCAGCGCGTTCATCAGCAGAGTGCGCTCGGTGTCGGCGCTGATCTTGTCTTTGCTTTGCACGCTGAAATTGGCGCGCTCAACGTTGTTGAGAAGAACCTGCACCTCATCAAATTTCTTGAGTTTGTTCATAACGCTGGCAAAAATGAGTTTTATCTGGATGTCGTCCGGATTGTTGCGGTGCATCTTCTGGGTCATGGTCATGGCTTTGTCGAAACTGCCCAAGCGGAAATAAGTCCAGGCGAGAGCTTTTTGAACTCGCATATCCTGCGGATTCAGCTTGGAAGCCTTTTGATAGAAATTCATCGCTCCCTTGAAGTCGCTTGAGCCGCGCGTAGCTTCGCCCAAAAAATAAAAGACTTCGGCATCGGTTTTATATTCATTTTGAATCGAGGCGAGGGTTTTGTAGGCGCGTTTGTAGTCGCCCATCTTGACGAGGACGATGCCAAGATTGCGCTTGGCAGACGAATGCGTTGGGGATACACGCAAAGCCGCTTCATACGAATTCGAAGCCGCAACGAAATCTCCACGCATCGCCGCAGCGTTGCCTTCGACCACAAATTTGGTCGTGTCCTGATTTTTGCCCGTTGTGGCACACGACACAGAAAGAAGCGCACATGCTGCGATGAAAAAGTTTCGACCGCGAAATACCATTTGAACGACCTTCACTTGAATCATCCTCCAGTCTTTGAGTACCGCCAGAACTGCAGTTGGGCGATGCCGTATTTGCGCTCGTCTTCAAGCGACCAAAGCCGTTCGTCCGGTTGCGGAACAATGCGTCCGGTCTTCATTTCAAGAACAACCAGACAAGCTTCTTCGCAAGCGCCTGTCCCCGCGATCTCTCTCAATGCAGCATCATACCAAGACGAGTCATAAGGCGGATCTGCCAACACAACGGACACCTGTGCGGCAGATTTTGCCTGACTGGACCGGGAGGCTGCCGCACGAGTCAAAAAATCGTCGACCGAAGAATGAACAAGTGTGTAATCAGAGGAAGGAATCGAAAGGGTTTTGAGATTTTCCTCAATAACTCTGACAGCGGCCGCCGACTGCTCGACGAAGGTCACATGAGCTGCTCCACGGCTCAGCGATTCGATGCCGAGCGCTCCGCTTCCGGCAAACAAGTCCCAGATGATTGCACCCTCAAGCTCTGGTGCTAACATATTGAAGAGGCTTTCCTTGACACGGTCGGACGTTGGTCGCGTGACGTCCGTTCCGACCAAGGTCTTGAGGAGACGGCGCTTGTATTTTCCTGCTATCACACGCACTTTGATTGTCCTCTGTGTTACGGGAACGATGCTTTAATATGAACACAACAACAGCGAATTCGTCCACTCCCGGCAAGGTTCAAATCAACCCGCATGTTGAGGCTCACGGAAATTATTCCATCGAATGGTCATATCACTTTCCGCTGAGCCCCGGACAACGGATCGAAGGCGAATTCGAATTAATTTTCCCGAGCGACAAAGTTCCGGGTGCTGCACGTGACGCGCTATCGGAAGCGAATCTCTCTACCACGCGGTTGAGCTTTGCCGACAGTGCCTCATCGGTTCGTTTTCAGGCACTGATTTTTCACCGAGACACACTTTGGCTTCTCGGTGTCCTGGGAAAAGATTCACATCATGATGAAAGCCTCGAAACAGACCTTGTGCCGCGTGCAAGAAAATTTTTCCTGCACAAAGCAAAAGATTACTGGAGCGATGCGTTCCTGCCGAGGCTTGGCATCATCTTTCAGTCCGATTTGAAGCGCTGCCGCTCGCAAATCAAAAAAATCATCCTCAAAAGTGAAGTCGACAAAGGCCCCGACTGGAGGGCTTACTACGCTGCCAAACGCGAATTGGTCAGCAGTCTGAGGGCTGCATACCGAGCCGTTTTGTCGCACCACATGTGGGAAGCTTTGTGTGCCAAGGAGCACAGCGTTCTGCAGGGCAACTCAAAAGGTCAGGAAGCCGAGGGCAAGGCTGAGGATTTTACTTTTGCACTCGCTGATCTCGCAGAATTTGTCATCATGCTCGCAACCCAGACAATTGGCGAATTGCAGGCAATTCTCAAAGACTCATATGATGCCTACGAAAGCCATTTTGCAGTTCTGCGCTCGGGAAGTATCGGTTCGAAGGCCGAGCTTGAAGCCGCGATGAATCAAACCAAGATCAACGTCCGGCGGGTTTCGGCGGAACAAAATTGGTTTTCAGAGTGGGCGCGGATTGTGAGTGAGTGGAGGCTCATGTGTAAGCTTCCCTCGCTTTCAGACGTTGCCGCCGACCCGCAGATGGCAGCCGATTACTTCGAACGGCTGCGCGAGCTCAAGCGCTTGCACTACACCTTTTGGGATTTGAAAACCGACCTCATCCCGAACGAAAAGAAAGTTGACTTTTGGATTGGCGGCGGCGCTGCGGCAGTTTCGGCAGCATTCGCATTTTTCGGTACATATATGTGGATTGTCTATCAGGGCATCGAGGCTTCAACGCTGCAGGAAAGCGGCGTCGTTGCCATCGCCATCTTTGCCGCCGGAAACGTGATTGTTTACGTTCTCAAGGACAGACTGAAAGAGTGGATGAAAGACAAGCTGCGAGCGAAGTTCAACCTCTCGGCCGGAAAATGGCTGGGGCAGTGCTATCAGCTTGTCAAAGACAAATATCACAATACTGCAAACAGAATTGAGGTGGCGACTGTTGAGCGCGAGACACGCTGGGATAGAGTGAAGAGCGGGTTGTCGTTCCGAGTTTGGGAGTCATTTCACATTGCACCCGAAGCGTCGGAAACTGCTGCGCGCATCGTGAAACAGACCTGGAGACTGCCGCTCGACGAAATTCTGCACAGCATGGACGATAGCCGTCACATACTCAAACTCCCTTCGATGGACGGCTTGCCGCGCGAAGTAATGGTCAAAAAACGCGCCATTTTCAACTATCGTTTTGTCGTACGCGTTTATAACTGGCAAAACCGTGAACTCACCCTCATCGACAACGCACAACTGGAAGGAAGGGTTTTGTCGTCGGGCGATAAAATCACTTCAGTAGAATCTCGCAATTCCTGACCTGCTCATTGACGAGTGCCTGATTCCAAAGGTCGAACGTTTCATGCAGGTGTTCGATGTCGAATTCGTAGTCGTCAATTTTGCGGACTGGAACTAACCCACGCACGGAAGAGACAAGCGCACATGCCAGAACATCCTCATAGCTGCCCGCTTTGAGCGCATGCCAGCGGATTTCATGGCCCATCGCCGCCATCGCATTCTGCAGACACAAGAGCGTTGTTCCGGGCAGAACGTTGTTCTCCTGCGGGGCTGAACACAATGCTTTGTCGGACTTGCTCATCCAGACAAAACTCGCAATTGTCGACTCGGAAATCTCGCCGTTGGGATTCACCAAGAGCGCATCGTCGAAGCCCTCAATGATCGCATCGTCAAGGCACATGAGATTCCAAAGGTAAGAACACGCCTTGATATCGACAAGCTCCTTTGAACGGGCGTCCAAACAGACCTTCAGCGAATAACCATGTCGGCGCATTTCATCGGCGGGGGCTTTTGCCGACCTACAGATCACCAAAATCCGCGGCGCTCTCAGAACACCTTCGTCGTCGCGATCGGGTTGAAGCGACAATCCGTCACCGCCGGTCAAAATCAGCCTGACCGATTGCCGCTTGCAGGCGGCATCGCCCTGACTGTTTCTGAAGTGGGTCATACATTCGTTGAGAGCATTGCGAAGAACCTGTTCATCGGGACACGTCAATCGCGCACGCAACGCTCCGGCACGCAATCTTGCCAGATGCGCATCCCAAAGCACGATTCCGCCCTCAAGTGCGAGCATGGTTTCGAAGATTGCGTGTCCAAAGAGGAGTCCGCGGTCGGTCACCGGAATCATTGCAGATTCAAGAGAAGTGAGCTTTCCATCAATCCAAACGGAACCTGTTTTCAAACTGATCTCTCCTGCTTGCCAATTCGTTGACACCCGTTTTCCTGCAATTCAACAAATGAGGCTCGGCAACAATTCGTCTATACTTGCGGGCAGGACAGAATCATCACGCAAAGGGCCCAACAAATGCAACCAATTGTGCGTCAGAGGGCGGCCGTTGCCGTCGTGAGTGGAATTGTGATTCTTCATCTGGCCGGCTGCAAGCCAAGGCCATTCAACGCCCCCACGCCAAATCCCGAAGACGTTAAATCGTCACTCTCATCATTTAATTCCGATGATCCTCGCTGCGAGGTTATTGTCGCCGGTGGCTCGACCGCCGCTCTGGCTGCTGCACTGGCATCCGCACGCGAAAAGCGGCTGACTTGTCTTCTCGAACCGACCGACTGGCCTGGTGGGCAGCTGACCTCGTCGGGTGTCAGTGCGATCGACTTTTCGCATATCACCTCAAATGGTTTGCGCATCGGCAAAGAGAGTCAGCGTCCTGAAAATCTCGAAAAGACGTTTTACAATTGGATGCAAGCACTGCCTGGAAATCCTGGTGGCTGCTGGGTTTCGGACAAATGCTACGAACCTGGTCCATTTGTTGAGAAGCAAATAAACCCGGCCATCGAGGCCGAAACATTCCTGAAGGTCTTCCTCAACACTGTGGTCAAGTCAGTTGAAGTGCGTGAAAGACAAATAACGGCAATTAAAGCCATCCAGCGGACGGCCATTTCAGGAAGCGGCTACGAGCGCTATTTTTCTGAGGATATTGCCGACTGGTATTCCCCCAAAGACAGCGCAATCTTCAAAAAGAAACAGCTCACCTTCGGTGGCCGCGAAGGGATGATGCCAATTTTTATTGATGCAACGGAATTCGGCGACGTGCTCGTCTTGTCGGGCTCGCCATGGCTGCAAGGAACCGAGGACTCCGACGGAAGCCTGAAAAACAACGACACCTGCGGGCAAGCAACGGTTTATCCTATTGCGGCGGTGCTCAACGATCAGCCCGTTTCTGAAGGCCCCAACCCGTTCCCTGTCGAGCATCCAGAGTTTTACAACTTCAGAACAACATCACGCTTGTTCTCTTGGTCCGAAATTTGGACTTATCGTCGCTTGCGCGGCGCTGCGGGCAGCGGACCAACGGCAGGCGATATTTCCATGCAGAATTGGAATCCGGGGAATGATTATCCCTACGGATATCTCTTCCTCAACAAGGAAAAATCTCTTGCCCAGAAGTCTGACTGGATTGGAGGAGTCGACATTGCAACTCTCAGAGGAGCCGAGCGACACGCAATTGGATGGCATTATTACTTCAAGTCGAAAGCGCCGACCGACATGCAAAAGCGTATCGCACGCGCATGGAACATTTTCGGCACCGGCACTGGCCTGAGTAAAATGCCTTATCTGCGCGATACGCGCCGTAGTATCGGTATCAATGACTTTGTCTTGAAGTTTGAAGACCTGACATCGAGCGGACCCAAAGACATCACGGGCGAACAGTTTGCGGATCGCGTGGGCATCGGCTCTTATGTTGCGGACTTTCACGGACTCAACACGTGCAAGTTGCCCGCCTACATGAACCGTGCCGACACTCTGCCGTTCTTCATTCCGTTCCGGGCGCTGACCAACAAGAGCTTCGACAACCTTTTGGTCGCCGGCAAGACGATGGCGCAATCCTTTCATGCCAATGCGGCGACACGCCTGCATCCGATCGAATGGCACTCCGGTATTGCTGCAGGAGTCTCTGCCGCTCATATGTTTCAGTACCAAATCAGCTCCAAACTGGCTTTCGACAACATCGCCGACATTCAAAACAGAGTTGCAAAGCATCAGCCCATCAACTGGACCCTTGGACAACGGGTTTACCCATGACGGGAAACGACGGACAGTCCGCCGCGCACCCGAGACTTTTGGTTGTTGATGATGAGTTGGAATTACGCACACTGCTGGCGATGAAATTCAGCAAGTCAGGGTTTTCAGTTGACGTCGCGGCAACCGGCGCCGAGGCTGCTGAGTTTCTGAGCCGCGAAAAGTATTCAGCAATCGTTTGCGATTTGAATTTGCCCGAAAACATGAATGGCTGCGATGTCTACAAAATTGCAAAGACACACTGCGTAGATTGCACCTTCATTGCAATAACGGGGTACGCTCCCGATTCCCCGCAGGTCCAGAACGCTCGTGCGGCAGGAATACCGCACGTCTTTTCAAAACCGTTGCAGATGAAGGCGATTCTTGAAATCGTTTATCAAGAAAAATCAGCTTGAACTGACTCCGGCAGAATCGAAGGTCGCCATGTTGCGCAGCAGTGCGTCGGCGTCCTGAAGCAGTCCGGCAGCAAGTGCAGCCCCACTCCCCTCGCCAAGGCGCAGCCCCAATTGCAGCAGAGGCTTTAGATTCAGCCGAGACAACAGCGCCTTGTGAATTTGCTCAGCACTCTCATGACTGGCAAGCAGCCATTGTGCAAACGAAGAATCACAGACGGCCAAAGGCGAAACAGCCGCAGTCACAATAACGCCATCGAGCAACACCATCACTCCGCGTTCAGCAGCTCTCCAAGCCGCACCGGCAAGCGCGCTCAGCTCAGCTCCCGCAGTTTCAACAAGAACAGAGTGTGCCCATGCAAGCGAGCGTTGCTCGTGAACTGCCAGCGCTCCGTGTGCACGCTGCACAGCTGCAGCAACCACCTCGGTCTTGCGCCTGATTCCAGCGTCATCCAATCCCGTTCCGCGTCCGACACACTCTTCAACAGGCAGACCCAAGACAAGAGCTGCAACTGCAGATGCTGCCGTCGTGTTGCCGATCCCCATTTCGCCCAAAGCAATAACGTCGCACTGAGTTTTGCCAAGCAACTCGTCGACACACTGAACACCGGCATTCCAGCAATGAAGATACGCAGCCTCACTCAGCGCACTTGTCTGCGTGATGTCACGCGAACCCAATTCGTATCCGTCGTCTGGAAAATGCTGGTGGAGATTTTTCCGCTCGAACAAAATTTTACCGGCAGGACGCAGGTTGAGGATGTCATCGAATCCCGCCGCAACTCCAACGTCGCAGACCATCAGCGTTGCGTCGCGGCGGGCTGCCAACTGACTGATCGCAGCACCGCCCGCAACGATATTTGCAACCATCTGTGGAGTGACCTCAGGCGGATAGGCGCTCACGGCATAGCGGCGCGCCACGGCATGGTCGCCTGCAAAAAGCAGAAAGCCAACCCGCAACGGCGTCTCGGATTGAGTTGCTCTTTGCGCAAGTATTTTCAAAGCAGGCTGCATCAGCGCATCGAGCGCTCCTGAAGGCATTGTCAGCCGGCCGTATCGCTGAAACAGCAATGCACCCTCAGCCGGCTGCGGCCTCTTCAAATTCAATCCGCTATTTGGAATCGCAAAACTCATTCGGGTTTTCTCAGTGGTGCAAGGTGTTGTTCAAAAATCTTTGGTGCATCTGCAGGTGTGGCGTTTTTGTGCCAGACGGCATCGGGATAGACGACAACTGCGGTGCCAAAAGCACATTGCCCAAGACAGCCGGCTTTGTTCACACGCACTTTTTTTCCAAGTCCCGCGTCAGCCGCCATTTTCTTGAGGGCGGCGGTCAGCTCGGCCGCTCCCTTGGAGTGGCAACAGCCGCGGGGATCGCCCTCCGGCCGTTGATTTTCACAAACAAAAATGTGTTTTTCATAGAGAGTCATCGCGTCCGCCACCGTCTAAAAGGTTTGCAAATGATCTTCAAAAAACTAATCACTGTCTAAACTTTTGCCAAGTATATTCAGAAAGTTTTCCCTTGACCGCGCCGGCATTTTCAACAAAAAGCCGCAATTGACGCGCTTGAGTTGCGTCCAGAGCTGAACAGAAGCATCGAGTTTTAGTTGGCCTGAACCTTGCTGAGGTCCGCACGGCGAGGAGGAGAATCCATGACCGCGAGTGCCTTTTACAAAAAAGAACTGGCTTTGACGATGGTTGCAGGTGTTTATACCTTCGCCGCCGCGCCAGATGCTTACGCGGACAGTTCAAGCAAAATCCACAAACCGACTGACGTGACGACCTCAAGGGTATTTGAAACCAAGCGAAGCGAAATTCCCAAATCGTCTTTGTTCATGACCCAGCCGCCGCAGTTGCCAGAAGCCGGCAGGAATCCGAGTATCCACGATTTACTTGGGCGTGCCTTTTCACGCGACGATCTCAATTCTCTCTATGGTGCAGGCGGATTCACTCACTGCGAAACATCGAGCCGGATCCCCTCATTCTTTGAAAAAAATTACAGCAACTTTGCTGCTGAATGCCTCAACGATTTGCGCAGCAAGAATGCCATCACATTCGACGAACGCTTCCGTGCCAATCCAGAATCAGAAGGAATTGCTCCCTCTCCGCTCGGAGGCGGACTGCAATGGACGAGTATCAGTGCAGGCGCACGCGAACGACTGCTGCAACGCTCAATTCATGATCTCGCGCAAAAAAACAAAACTCTTGCCGACATCCTGCAAGGGCGAATTTCATTTGATTTCGGACTAGGACAAATCTTCTCCGATGACTCTTCGTCGGCCGCCAAGGCTGAACCTGCGCGTCCTCGTTACGTTGTTGAAGTGAGCGACCCGATTCCGGAAAACACAAACAAAAAACGCACTCTCCTTGCCAGCATTGGCAAACTGCCAGACGGCAGTGTCAAAAAGGAGGGTGTCTGGTTCGCGCAGAAACCATTGCGAACAAAACGCAGACTCAAGGAAACGTTCGAACCAGCCGCGTCGGCAGACAGCAAGGAAGAATCCATCGTACCAGTGACGGCTCACTTGGCCGATCCAAGTGCCTCTGATTCGGCGCTGTCTTCAATCCGCTATGTGACACGCATGGCAGGGCTGTCGTCATTGCCGTTCAGCAAGTTGAACATGCGCGCAGAGCGCAGACTCATCGAGGGAAGAAATCAATTCGCACTGCGCGCGACGGAATCGCAGGATCTGTTCTTCGCCGAACTTCCAGACATCCGTCAGGCCTCCTCGTCTTCACTTGTCTGGGGATACAGAGTGCCTTGGAAACAGCACTCCGTCGCAGTCCGCAACGACGAATCGACGGATGAAAAGGTGACAACTTACAGCTTCAGAATCGACAACTCGAACAAATCCGAAGTGAATTACAACCATAAAACCAATGCCGTCAGCGCAGGTTTCACAATGACTTTCTGATTTTGAAGAGAAAATCAAAAGGCAGGAAAAGAGAAACCCCAGATGAGAGGAAAAAGAGCACAGAGAAACCCACTTTTTTAAAGTGGGTGCCGCTGTCTGACTCTTCAGGCTTCCCTCAATCGCACAAAGTCGGAGGGCGTGCACACCGAGACAGTTTTGGCTCCCGTGTCTTACGTTGTAGGTTCACCGGCATATTAACCAAGCTCACCTGAGGCATCCTCAGTATGGCCCCAGCGCGATCTGCGCGTCAAGTGCAATCTTTTAGTCACCTGTCGAAAAATTCGCCGAAATTTTGCCCATCCATGTTTGCCTGTCAGACACCCCTCTCAAGTTCCAACACAGTCTGCCGAAAAATTAGACAGACCGAGTGTGAGGAGGAAGCGCATGGCCGAGAGTGCAAATGTCATGAATTACGAGGAGTTCGAGCGCCTTCACGTGGTGCGCAGACTCCGGCAGATTGTTGGTAACTGGTGGAAAGTTCAGCTTAACTTTACCGATGCACGGGGCTTTCTGCGCGGTGTGCCGCAGGGCAAATTTTTCAACCCTGCCAATCAAGTCTGCGCATTCATCACCCAAAACAACGATGGCTTCAAAGATTGCATGGGCACAGCCCGCACGACCACTTACGAAAACAGCGAGTCCTCGGGCGCGCGCTCGGGAACCTGCCATGCAGGATTCAGCACTCTGACACTGCCATTGCGTATTGAGGGCAAGTACATGGGCTGTCTGTTTGCGGACGGCTTTCTCATGCAGGACACTGCCGACGAGCAAAAACGACGTCTGCGCACTTACCTCAAAAACAAGTTCCCAAATGATGCGGGCGGACTTGAAAACTACATCGATTCACTGCCGGTGCTCAGCAGCAAAGAGATCGAGTACCTGACAGAGCTCGTCGACGTCGTCATCGAGGAAGTTGTCACGCTGCGCAAAACGCTCAGTGAATCGGGCGAACGGCTCGAAGCGTTGTCTCAAGAACTTTCTGAAAAATGGGACTTCGGCAAAATGGTTGGCCGGTCGGCACCGATGGTCAAGCTCTTCAAGCTGCTCACAAAGGTTTGCGAATCGGATGCGACGATTCTCGTCACAGGTGAAAACGGTACAGGGAAAGAAGGCATTGCTCGAGCAATTCACTTCAATTCCAAACGCAAAAAACAAAATTTTGTTGTGCAGAACTGCGGCGCACTGAATGACAATCTGCTTGAATCCGAGCTCTTCGGACACGTCAAAGGGGCATTCACCAGCGCCATCCGCGACAAAAAAGGACTCTTCGAGCTTTCCGACAGGGGCACACTGTTTCTCGACGAAATCGGCGACACTTCGCCCGCCATGCAGGTCAAGCTGCTACGCGTTCTGCAAGAAGGAACCTTCATTCCTGTCGGCGGCACCGAGCAAAAGAAGGTTGATGTCCGCATTCTCGCAGCGACAAACAAGAACCTTGAGCAAATGGTCAAAGACGGAACATTCCGCGAAGACTTGTATTACCGACTCAATGTGATTCCTGTAAAAGTGCCGCCGCTGCGCGAGCGCAAGGAAGACATTCCCCTGCTCGTGAGCAAGTTCCTCGAGGACTACTCCGCGGCGACCAATGCTCCGCGCAAGAAAATGTCGCGCGAATGCCTCGAGAAACTCGAAATGCACGAATGGCCTGGCAACGTCCGTGAACTGCAGAACGAAGTCGAGCGGCTCTGCGTGCTGGCCGGAAGCGATTCGGAGATTGCTGGAGATCTGCTGTCCGAGCGAGTCAAAGCAAAGAAGGAAGACAAATTCCCCGGGCTGCGGGTGGATGGCAAACTCAAAGACTCCATCGAGGAGCTCGAGAGAAAGATGATCTATGATTGCCTCATCCGCGAAAACTGGAACAAGTCGCGTGCGGCGAAAATTCTTGGTATAAGCCGTGCAGGTTTAATCATGAAGTGCGAAAAATTCGGCTTGGACAAGCACGACGACTACAAGAAAGCCGCAGGAGATTAAGTCAGTGGCTCATGAGCCCGCTGGAACAAGTCGCAGGAATCGAAAGGTTGAGGAGTCGCGTGAACTCCTCAATTCTTATCTTGCGAATGTGGCACTCATGCTTTCAGCTCCCGTACGGCTAATCATCCTCAACCAACTACTGCAGGCACCCCGCACTGTAGAGCAGCTCAGCGAGTCGACTTCCCAGTCGATGGCTAATGTTTCGCAACATCTTGCCAAACTCAAATCTGCGCAGCTCGTTACAGTGCGCAAGCAGGGACTGCAGAGAATTTACTCTCTGAGCTCCCCAGCTGTGCAGAGGGTTGTTTTGGCATTGCAGGAACTCGCGCGTGAAATCTCGTCAGATGTTGTGGCCGCCGAGGACACCCTTGTCGCACCCGAGCTCAGGGCAACAGCCAAACTGCACGATATTCTTTTGGACGTTGCGGCAAACCGAGCCGACCTCATCGATGTACGCACACCGCAGGAACAGTCCGCCACGCCGGTCGGGCTGGCAAGACAGGTTCCACTGGAAAACGACGACGATCTCGAGACGCTTTTGCAAATCACCGCAAAAGACAAGCCCGTTTACGTCTTCTGTCGAGGCGCCTACTGCGTCACTGCATCACGAGCGACCGAGTTTCTCCGCACCAAAGGGATTCAGGCGTGGTGTCTGCGCGAAACCGCACTCGAACTCGAGCAAGAGCAGGAGTCTGTTGAGGCAGGCCTGCAAATTCAAAAAACAAACAAGGGAAAACATCCGAAATGAAGCACAACTTCTTTCATTCACTCATGCTCGGATTGACTGCCATCGCCGCCGCAACTGCGGGATGCCAGAAGAGGGAATTCAACAAATCCGACCTCAGCAGCGAGTCTCTTTCGTACTCTGCCGACGTCAACAAATTTTTTGGCACTATTGAGGCCAAGACGAAGCCAGGTTTCAAATTCAACTGGGAGAAAATCAAATCGGCCGTGGCGCAAGCTGAAACCAAAGTGAATGCACTTCCCCCTTCACTTTCTTTGGAAGATCAGCCGCTGACCACGCTTCCGGCGAATATCCCACCTGAATTCAAGCCGGCACTTGAAACTTTGCTTGATTCGCAACGCAATAAGGGCCTCGTCAAGATAAAGCGCCGCATTGTGCTGGAACAGCTGATTGAACAAATCGTCGAGGCACAAAAGGGTTCCGCAGGCAGCTCGTGCGCGCTGGGGCCCGATGGCAAAAATCCACGCTCTGCCGCACTCAACTCTCTGCTCAAAGAGTTTGTCATCTACAAATACGGGCGCCCACCGGAGCCGCTACCCGATGCATTCCTCACGGCCGTTCCATTCTACGGACACCTCGTTGAAAAAGAGTCACCCTTTCTTGACGTCGCCTTCGCACCCGGTGGAAGCATGGCACATAAGTCCGCACACAGTGTGAATGTGCACGTGATGGACTTTTTCGAACTCTGGCTTGCCTGCGAAGAACAAGGCAGCAAATGCGGTGGTGTAAAACTCAAAGACCTGACCATCTATATCGGTATGCAAGGCATCGTCGAGAATCTGCCCGCACTGAAGAAAGAAGTGGAAGAAAACCGCAGGATCGTCACGACACGCGCAGGCACCGATGAAGCCGTCAAAGCCCGCAAGGCCCTTGAGGCGGGCGAGGCCGATCTCGCGCGCGCGGAGAGGATGTTGGGTAAAAAACGGATTTCGCCGCTTGATTGGAACAAAACCGAATTCCGCAACAACACAGCGTTGTGGGACGTCTTTTTCGACTTCCAGAACCTCGCCGATGAAGCGTTCAAAGAGTTCAAATCCATGCGTGCCGAGCGTAAACTCAAGCAAGACGATTATCTCGCATTGTCGATTCGCACGGTCGCTAATCCGTTTCACATGGGAAAGCCGGAACTTTTGAAAGCGCTGTTTCCCTGCTCCGGTTGGAACTGACAATTCACAGCGAAAGGATTCGCACATGAATCTGCTCACCCTTATGCTCGCCTGCGGCGTTCTTTCGGGATGCCAGCTATTTCCGGCAAAAAGCGGGCTTAAAAGCAACACCGCAGAACAATCCGAAAAGCAACTGGCCGAGACCATCGCATTGGGGCTGAGCTATCCTTACGAGCGTGAATCCGGCTCATACCTCTTCGTCAACGGCGAAGCATATCCATATGAATACATCGGTAAAGACCCGCTGGTCGATTCAACCCTACGCGTGGGCGGAAAAGTCATTCAGGTCGACACCTTTCTGAAAGACACCGTTCGTGGCAAAAACTCCCTCAAGGCACAACCGATGAACACTCGGACGCCCATCATTGCGTATGGATCAAACGCCGCAGTCAGTGCGCTGAAAAGAAAATTCATGAGCGAAAAGTTTGCACGTGGATGGGCAGTGATTCCCGTGCTGAAGGGCACAATCAAAGACTTCGAAGTAGTTCATGCCGCACACTTTGTTCCCGTCAACGGAAGCTTCCCCGCAGGAATACAGCACAGCGCCGGTGCGGAAAGCGAGGTCTGGATCACGTTTCTCGATGAACTTGAAATGGAGCGCATGCACGCATCCGAGGGCATCGATTCGGATTCACCTGAATCTTGGTATTCCTATGGAAAACTGGAGAATATAAAAATTCAGATTAACGGTTGGCGCAACCTGACTTCGGCCTTTGTTTACATCGACAATTATGGCGCATTGAAGGTCAGCGACAAAACCGCAGCACTCGCAAAGGTACCGGCCAGCGCGCGTTCTCCACAACTGTCGATGCAGGCTGCACTTGAATCGGCAGAGGATATTTTTGCGAAAGTTCCAGCTTCCGCTGAAAGTGCGGAAGCCTGCAAAAAATGGACCGGAGTAGAAAAACGACTGTGCGAGAACATTGTCGATCATTGCGCCCGCGACGAACGAACCGAGGCTCTCGCAAAACAAAAACGCGCCGAATTCTGGAAGCTGCCCGAAAGCTCGGGCATCAGCTACACGCGACTTGCAGGTTCAGACAAAGCAGGCCATCCCAAAGCGTTTCCCGATTCAATGCGTTGCGTGCGGGCAGGCCGCTGACTCAACTCACTGACTGGCCTTGCGTCTTTCGTACAGTGCAAAACCATAAAAGCCGGCCAGCATTGCGATGGTAAAAATTACGACGCTGGGGTTCAAACTGGCAAGCGAGACAATCGCCGGCCCTGGGCAAAATCCGGCCATGCCCCAGCCCACACCAAACATGACAGCACCCAGTTTCGCAGCATTGGGCAAATCGAATCCAGGGCGCGGAAGATTACTCCAGTCGTCTGCCAGTATCGGCTTCTTCATGCGCAATACAATTTGATTTGCGATGGCATACACTGCGATTGCACCCACCATGACAAACATAAGCGCCGGCTTCCAGTCGCCGAGGATATCGAGAAAACCACGCACATTGGCAGGGTTCAGCATTCCGGACACACCAAGGCCAACAGCAAACAGCAGACCCGAGACAAGCGCGAGAGCCGCGCGCGAAATATTGGAACTCATCTCATCAACCTCCTGCTGAATTCAACAGCGCGTTGGCAACGGCCACTGCCGCCATGCCCGCTGCGATAAAAATAATAGTGGCAATCACGCTGCGTCCGGAGAGTCTGGCGATACCGCATATTCCGTGTCCGCTTGTACATCCCCAGCCAAGCCGCGTGCCAACCCCAACAAGCAGGCCCGCAATCACGAGAACGGCCGGATTGGTCGAAACCATTCCGGCTTCAACAAAAATATTGGTGAATTTTGCGAGCAAAACTCCGCCAATGAGCATTCCTGCAAGAAACAATGCGCGCCAAGAAAATTCGCCGCTTTGCGCCTGCCGTGCTTTTGGAGTGAAGATCATATTAATAAAGGTACCGGCAATACCGCTGATACCCATGATCCGCCCGTTGAAAATCATTAAAAGAGCGGCTGCCAAGCCGATTATCAGACCGCCATATAAAGCCATCATCATTTGAGTATTGTCTCCTTGAGCAAAATAAAAGATCCCATGACCAACACAAACCATCCGAAAGCGGGTTTCAATTTTTCACTTGGTACTTTTGCAACAAGTTTTGTGCCCAAAACCATACCGAGCAATGAGGCCGACGTGACGCTGGCCAAAATCGGCAGATTGATTGCTGTTCCGGCAGACAAGTCGCCCGCAAATCCAATCAAAGATTTTGAGGCAATCACAACCAACGAGGTTCCCACGGCCCGCTTCATGTCGAGCCCGACCAAAATCACGAGCGCGGGAACAATGAGAAAACCTCCACCCGCGCCGACGAATCCGGTGACAGCTCCAACAATTGCACCCTCGCCGACAATCAGTAGCATGCGCGAAGCATTCAATGCCGCATCCGACTTCGGTTTTACCTTCGACGGGCGCAGCATGGCTCCGGCTGCAAGCAGCATCACGACGCTGAACACAAGCAAAATAAGCGTATCTTTAGAGAGTGCAGCACCCAGCACCGTCATTTCCGAGGGAATTGCCGGAAGAGCAAAGCGGCGAGTGGCATACACGGCCAAAAAGCTCGGAATAGAAAAAATGACTCCTTCCTTCCAAGCAATTTCGCCGCGGCGCGCATAAGCCACGGAACCCGCAGCTGCCGTCAGGCCGACAATAAACAAAGAAAGAGCCGTCGATTCGCTCGCATTCAAGCCAAAAACGTAGTGTAAAATCGGCACCGTGAGAATGCTGCCGCCACCACCCAGCAAGCCAAGCGAGATTCCAATCACCAGACTCAGCACTAAGCCGATGATGAACACCGGTGTGATCATACTGAAGCCTCTGCCGCGCGGGCTTCCGACGGCGAACGGCCGTTAAGCAGATTGGCAGGCACAGATTCTTTAATTTTACGCGGCGGAGGCAACTTCCAGCTGGCAAGCTCTGCAACAAACTCTTCTTCACTCATCGAAAGAAGCTTGTTGGTTTGGAGCTGCTCGGCAATCGATGAAACCCATCGCTTGTTGTAGTCGTGCCCCGGATACACGAGCGTTGCGGGTGGAAAAGAAGCGAGCCGACGGAGGCTTTGATACATGTGCTTCGAGTCGCCGGCTTGAAAATCTGTGCGTCCGCACGAACCGATGAACATTGTGTCGCCTGTCAGCAGCCGGTTACCGTCAACAAGAAAGCTGATGCTCTCGCTTGTGTGGCCGGGGGTGTAGAGGGTTTGAATCTCCACTTCACCAACCTTCAAAACACTTCCGTCCCTCAGGGATATATGCGGAAACTTCACCTGCGCTTTTTCACTGACACCCACCTGTGCCTGCGGAAAGGCTTCCTGCAGCAGCGCGTTGGCTGTCACATGGTCCGCGTGAACATGTGTTTCAAGCAGATAACGCAGATTCAGGTTCAGCTCACTGATGCGCTTCTTATAGCTCTCGACGTGTTCACGTACCGAATCCACCAACACTGCTTCCCGGGTTTTCGGATCGGCAATGAGGAATGTGTATGTAGATGTATCTTCGTCGATATATTGCTCGAATATAATATGGCTCATGCCCTTCTCCTCACAATGTCTTGAGCAGATCGTAACCGCCCTGAACTGAACAAATCACCTTTTCAAATCCGGCATTCTTTAAAATGTCGAAAGCAACCTGCGTGCGGTTGCCGCTCCGGCAGTACAGGTAAATCTCCTTGCCTTTGTCGAGTTCGGCGATTCGGTTTGGCAGCTCGCCCAATGGAATATGCACCGCGTCAGGCAGCATGCCTGCTGCAACCTCATCGTTGTTTCGAACGTCAAGCATCAGGGTGCTGCCGCGTTCAGCCAAGCGGTAGCGGGCCATAAATTCAGGACAGTTCATTTTAAGGCACGTCATGGATCACCTCCCAAGTCTCACTGACCTCACAGTACCCCTTTCGGAGGGTATATTCAAGTATTTAATTAAATAATTATTAAAATTACTTAAACATATGTTTTTACTTTACTTTATAGCGTTTAATCTTTGACAGGCAAGGCGCGGCCCGGCACGCCGAAGCGGGTTTGCAATTTCTTATTGAAAGGCCAGTGACCCGATGCTAGTTCACCAGTCTGCTACCCAAAACGTCATTTTTCAGGGGTTTTTATGTTGCGCATTATTGCTCTCGCTGCTGGTTTTATCTCCAGCTTTGCATTTGCCGCTCCAGGCTTTGTGACCGATTCTGCCCGCGGACCTCGCACAGACGCGCTTGTCTTTGAACAGGTTATTTTTACCGGTGCTTGCCCCGGCTCGACTCTCCTCCCCGTGCGCGGATACTTTTTTGATCCGGAAGTCGCCACCACTGAAGGGCGTCGTGTGAGAATTGTAAACGTGACTCCCGGCATGTCGTCGGACCCCTATCCCTATACAGACAGACAATATTCAAGCGGCTCACGCTCCGAGAAAATTGATTTTCTACCGCGCTCACACCACGGCCAGAGGTATTTCTCTGTTGCAGAAGGCATGAACGACTTCGAAGTGACCTATTCCGACGGCGGTCGTCTCGTTCAAAGCAAGTTCTTCCAGTTTCCCGTCTCGGTTATCACACGTTACGAAGCCCGCTGGCCGTCTTGCCGCGTGGAAAACCGCTGCAGCGCGGGTCCAAACGGAACCGTCTGCTACCCAGAAACAGTTTGCTCCTGCCTGTAATCTAGTTTGCGGTTCAGTAATGCACTGAGCCGAGTCCGAAAGACAAGCGGTCACTTCGCTCTTGAAGTGACCGTTTTTGTTTTTATAAATGCAAATAGTTCAAGAAAATTAAAGGAATCTCCGACAAGAAGACAAATTTTTTTTTTACAAAGGAGATGGCAATGGTCAGCACCTCTTTTTGGAACGCCACTCTCCACACATTCGGACGATTTGGCTTTGTTGCTGCCTTGAGTCTAATCTCAGCGGCGTGCGGCCCGTTCAAGGAAAAATCTGACGATACTCTTGGAAGCGACGCAGACACCCAAGGCGTCTCGCTGGGTAAGAGCTTTTTGTTCGACGCCAACAAACCACTGGTTGCATGCTGGTCGTCTTCCCACCCCTCGCAGGCGGCACTGCGCAAGAGCGTCGAAACTCACGTCACCGCCAACTTCAACCGCACTCAAAGACTCCGCATCCAGAGCGGTTGGAAGAACTGCGACTCGCTCAAAGGCCAATTCGACATCAGCGTCTTTTTTTACGACGACCCGACGTTTCAATCGTCAGCGGCAACAAAATCGGTTCGCGAGTCATTCAAGAAAAACCGCAGCGCCAGCCCTGGAAACCCGCGAGTCATAGGTGGACTAGGAAAACGCCTGAGAGGAAAGCCTTTTGCAGTCGTACTTAACTCCTCTGATTTGGGGCGTCCGGATGCAAAGGAAAGACTGAGCAAACTATCACGTCAGGCTATGCTGAATTACACAATTTCTAGCGCTTTACACGAGTTCGGACATGCTGTCGGACTGCTTCACGAGCACGCGCATCCCAAAAGCCAATGCGCACTCTTTGACGAGGATCTGAACGGCGGAATCCCGCTCACTGCTTACGATTCGCAGTCGATCATGAACTATTGCAAGTTCGCCATGAACAAAACTCAGTATAGCGCTGAGCTCAATCACAAGGTCTTTGGCTTCAGTAATGGCGACATCTACACGCTAAATAAGGCTTACAGCAGATAACTCTGCGCAGATTAGCCGGCCGGCCGGACTGATTCGGGGTATCAATTTCTTTTTTATTGCTTCAATTATTCTTGCAAACTAATGGGTATCTGTCTGTGTTCATCAGGAGACACCCAGCAATGAAATCAGTCAAGATGCAAACAATCTTATCCGCGGCGGTGGCCGTCTGCGCGTTTTTATCCACAACTTATGCACATGGTGCGCCCCTTTATTCGTGCGTATTCGAAAATGCCACAAAAGGTGAACGCTTCGAAGTGCGACTGCGCGAAGATGGAAACGAGGGGACACTCGCCTACAAACTTCCTGCTGAACTCGGAATGACCGACGGTCAGGGCGAACTGAAGGTGACCAAGACATCCGCAACCTGGAGTCACTTTATTTTCACCGCCCAAAACGGCGTCGCGGAAGTAGAGCTCTCAGTACCTGCAAGCCTCAACGACAATTCGATTTACATGAAGCTTGAAGTCAGCAATGACGGACAGACCATCGATTTCATCAGATACCTCAACTGCAGCCGCGCACGTTGATAGATTTTGCACCGGAGCTCGCTTATGTGGGATGAACGCTACGCGTCTGCAGATTACTTTTACGGAAAAGACGCAAACGATTTCCTCAAGGAACAAATCAATCACATCAGTGATGGAGACCATGTTTTGTGTCTTGCCGAAGGCGAAGGACGCAACGCTGTTTTCATTGCTGGTGCAAAAAAGAACCTGACCGTCGTTGCGGTCGATTCCTCCACGGTCGGATTGCAAAAAACTGAGGCCCTTGCGGCTGAAAATGGCGTGAGCGTGCAGACTGTTCCTGCGGACCTTGCCGAGTTCGATTTCGGTGAGTCGCGTTGGGATGTCGTCGTTTCAATCTGGTGCCATCTTCCGACAGAACTGCGCCGCAAAGTACATTCTGCGGCCGTGCGCGCACTTAAGCCCAGCGGCAGATTCATCCTCGAAGCATACACACCAGCGCAATTGAACTACGCAACGGGCGGGCCCAAAACTCCCGACATGCTCATGCAGCTCTGCGAATTGAAACAGGAGCTGGCCGGACTCGATTTCGTTGTGGCACGCGAATGTGAGCGAGAGGTGTTTGAAGGAAAGGGTCACACCGGCCTGAGTGCGGTCGTGCAAGTGGTTGGAAAGAAGAACAGCTAGAAAAACTAATAATAAATCGGCTGCCTATACGCTTGCCCCCGTCGTAATGGGCCAGACACTGAACCTTATCGACTCCTCGAGTGCCCAATCAGGAAGCGAAAGTAAGACCCAGAGCGCCGAAACAGACCGACGAACTCTAATTCTCCAGAACCTCGAGCCACGGGCTTTGCAAGCCTCCCCCCGCTATGCTACCTACCCCTGCACAGCCGCGGAGAGGTGTCGGAGTGGCTGAACGTACCTGATTCGAAATCAGGCGTACCGAAAGGTACCGGGGGTTCGAATCCCCCTCTCTCCGCCATTTAAAATGAAACCCTGCGCAGTGCGTGGGGTTTTTGTTTTTGAAAATCGATTTGCGTTCAAATGTAACCGCAGGAAATCCCCATGGGACGTTCAGCCTCGTTTTATCGACTGTCTCCGGCGAGGTCTTTGGTGGCATCGTGGATCCTGCGACAGCCTGACTCCCGCAGCGCGTGATTGCCCGAGTGTGGCAACCCTGGCCTGTTTGGGGGACTTTTCGCTGGTTTCGTGCTTTCCTGCTGCACTGTGAACACGTCTCCAACAGAGCCAAGGAGCCTCTCATGAGCTTACCTGCGTGCCCAAAGTGCAATTCAAGTTTCACCTATGAGGATGGCGAGCTTCTCATATGCCCGGAATGTGCACATGAATGGACGGCAGGAAGTGCGCAGATTTCTGGAGCAGAAGACGATGTTGTTCGCGATGCCTACGGCACAGCATTGGCCGATGGAGACTCCGTGACCCTCATCAAAGACCTCAAGGTCAAAGGTTCTTCCCTTGTGATTAAGGTCGGCACAAAAGTAAAAAGCATTCGATTGGTTGAGGGTGACCACAACATCGACTGCAAGATCGAAGGCGTCGGTGCAATGAAACTCAAATCAGAGTTCGTCAAGAAGGCCTGACTACTGACCAACACCTTTTCCTAGAGCGTCTCGACCGTTGTTTCTCTCGAAAAACTGCGAATAAGCTCTCTCTAAGGCATCTAAGCTGATCTGTGAAAATTTAATCAGGAGAACTACTCCAATATCCCGAGCAACACAAAAGTCAAAAAAACACCGAACATAAAAGCTGCAAGTACGAATCGCTGCGTCGTCCATGTCGGTTCGACGTCGCCCGCAGATGGCGGATAGAATCGACCAAAGGTTTGTGACATGACGTTGAAGGTCGAATGCTCAAACCGCCCCTGCCTCTCCAGGCTATGAATCTTGTCGTGCAGGTTACCGAGATTCACCTCGTCTTTTTGATAGATGTGAACAGCTTCTCTTTCCTTGGCGTCTGGATTCTTCCTCACTTTCAATACCCCTTGTTCTAGGTGGCAATTTTACCGTCGCTGAAATGGAAGAAATTAATGAAGAGCCGTTGTCAAAGCATAATTGGTCAAACCCTGACAGTCCGCTTCTGTCCCAGTCTCTCTTTATCCGGTAAAGCAGCTCGGAAGGTTCAGTCCGATGCTGGAGGCTTTTCAGAAATACCCGCTAATTACGCGGATATACCAGTTTTAATTTCAGTCCGAGCGAATTCCTCGAGAACTTTTTATTGAGATTAAAGGCAGGATTCTCGGAAATGATTGCGATCGACAACATGGACGATACAGGACTGAGTGGGTCACAAACGGTACGTTGTTTCGGGTCGCGGGAAGCGCTCTTCAAGAATCTCGATCTCAAGCTCGTCAAGAAGCTCGCAAAACGAGTTAAGGTGAACGGTGTTGATGAGCTTGTTGTTGGCAACTTGATCCGCGTCGGTCAGGAATCAGATGAAGGTGGCGAAGACGGCGCACGCAGTGGCGCTGCCAGCTGATTCTTGTTCGGCAGGTTGAAAAGCTCGCAGTGAATGGACTCAATTTTGAACTCACTCACTCGATTAATCTTGATAATGTACTGGATTTAAACTGAGAATTTTCAGTTTTGACAAATTAAAAAGCACCCACAAAGTTCTAATTCAGACCTTTGTGGGTGCTTGGAAGGATGGACTCAGTAACGACCGCCGCCGTATCCGCCGCGTCCGCCGCCGTATCCGCCGCCGCCGCCGAATCCACGGCCGCCTTGGCGAGGCTCTTGTGGGCGAGCTTCGTTTACTGTGAGCTGACGGCCATCAACCTGTTGGCCGTTGAGTTGAGCGATGCTCTGTTGAGCAGCTTCAGCAGATGCCATCTCAACGAATCCAAAGCCTTTTGAGCGGCCAGTTTCGCGATCTGTCACGATGCGAGCAGAAACAACTTCGCCAAACTGCGAAAAAAGGCCAGCGAGGCTTTCTTCCGTTGAGTTATAAGAGAGGTTGCCGACGTACAATTTTGCATTAGCCATGGGATCTCCAATCGATAAAATCCACGGCACCGTAAACAAGAGCAACTGACTCGATGAATAGCTGTGGAATTTTCCCAAACCGATAAGTAGCACACCTGGCGAAAAAGAGTAGAGGAAAAATGTGCCGTGTAGGAAAATTTGGCCAACTTTGAGCTCTGATTGCCAAGGTTCTTGCGTAACCATCGATATTACTGAGGTAATCCCCGCAAATCACCCCTCTCTTTCGGCGGGGCCGGGGCGTTTGCTTTCAATCTGGTCAGCCGGTGTCCACATGCTCGCCCGTCCAATTGTTATCCCGGCAGAGCCGGCTTTGTTCCGATTGCTAAAGAGGGACACAGTCTCCAACATGGACGGTTGACTGGCTCTGAAGATGTCAGGTTGATAAAGCGCAGATTGAAGAAGCCACTCTGGGCAGCTCTCCTACTTTGAGGCTTGCAGGGTGCTGTCAATAGCTGCTTTCAAAGCATCGTAACTCAAATTTTCTAGCTTCTGTCCATTGACGAAAAACGTTGGCGTGCCGTTGACGCCCAAAGCGACTCCGTCTTGCTTGTCACGTTCAAGCTTCTGAAACACCAACATATTGGACAGCGACGCTTGGAACTTCTCCACGTCGAGCCCAAGCTCTTTGGCGTAATTAATCATGAGTTCCCGCTGTGGCTCGCTATTGTGGCCCCACTCGCCTTGCTTTGTGAAGAGGAGCTCTTGCATCTCCCAATACTTTCCCTGCGCACCTGCAGCTTCAGTTGCTTGCGCGGCCAGAACGGAATTTGAGTGAAAAGGCATATAACGGACGACAAACCTGATGCGGCCGCTGTATTCAGTGAGGATGCGCTTCACGACAGGGTAGAATGCGCGACAGGACTCACACTCGGGGTCGAGAAATTCCACCAGCGTCACTGCCGCATTCTCTGGGCCAAGAGTTGGACTGTCGGACCTGACATGGCGTTCATCGACAACCGCTGATGAGGCTATGCTCCCTGAGCCACCTTCACTTGAGGCCGGCGTTGATGATGAGATGTTCGCCGATTTGTATAGTTGCGCCGCGACAGCAAATCCCACAATGAAGATAACGAGAATTCCAATAAGTATCTTCAATTCCTTTTTCACGTCAGTTCCGCTCCCATCTGTTTGCCCTACTATCGAGAAGCAAAAGCACGTTAATAATGAAAAATGCCGTCAAAGCCAAAAGCGGGATCGTGATGAACCCAAACCACTCAATTTGCTTCGCGGTGCAAGAGACCCCCGAAGTGCAAGGTTTGATGCTGTCCGGGATGACCTTGTAGTATAGGAGATTGTGGTAAGCCGAAATCACAAAACCCGTGACACTTAAAGGCAGGGCATAAAAACGAAGGTGACCATCTTTGAGAATGATTCCTGCACCGATGATAGCGACCAAAGGATACATCGCTATCCGCTGATACCAGCAAAGCACGCACGGAGGCAGTTTCATAACTTCGCTGAAGAAAAGGCTTCCAAGAGATGCGACAAGCGCAGTGATCCAGGAAACATACCTGCATAATGAAGCGATTTCGCTCATGTCCACGCCCTCATCCCTGCCTCGTACGCAAGCTCACTGCGCGCCCCAGTAGGTACGCCAATTGTTCCAGCCCATAAAAACTGAACCAAAAAAGTTCTGGGTGCAAGGTCTAACGGTTCTTCATTGAACGGACAATTCGAGAGCCAACACTGGACTCCAAAGCAGTATCTCTTTTTCTTTTCCTTTCAACTTAACGCGACCCAATTCGTCAAATTGCATCTGATTTCCCTCGACAAGAAGCTGCTCCTTAAATTCTTGGGAAACTACTATTTTTCGCCCGAAGACTCTCGACTGAGACTCAATTCTCGCCGCAGTGTTAACTGCATCACCGATGATGGTGTACTCAAGCCGCTTTTGGGTACCGATGTTGCCAGCGATGACCGAGCCAAAATGAAGGCCAATGCTGTGCTCAAATTGAAGTCTTGGGTGACTGATGATTTTAATTGCTGCCAACAATGCTGCGTTTGCGGGCTGAGCGGTAATTCCCTTGTCGAAATACGCCAAGCAGGCGTCGCCAATAAATTTGTCGATGATGCCATCATTTTGATCGATGCTTTCAACAACAACTTCGAAGTCACGGTTTAGGGATTCGACGACGAGATGTGGTTCAGTGCGTTCACACAGGCCTGTAAAGTTACGAATGTCGCTCATCAGAATCGCAACATTTTTGTTTTCACCGATAATTTTACCATCAATGGTTGACGTGATTTTTTCGGCCACTCGTTTGGACATATATTTTCCGAATAGACTCTTGATGTGTTCGCGTTCCGCAAGCCTGTCCCCAAGAGTGTTGAGTGCCTGACCAAGTTTCCCGATTTCGTTGCTACCCAGATCTGGCATTTTTGTTTCAGTTTTTCCTTCCGAAATTTTGTCCATTATTTTCGATGCTGAATCAACAACAACCCGAAATATGCGGGATATTTCCATCGAGAAAAGAACCGATATTCCAGTATAAAGCAAAAAAATCACGACTGAATCTATCGCTATATTTTCCAAAGCGCGAACGCCGAAACTGCTCGGAACTTTCGGTGAAGAAATGAGAAACTCGAAATAGGATTTTGAAATTGTCAGCACCGCAAATGCATTTGCCAACAGAATACTGTTTGTCATCTCACGGATCAGCGATGCGGATGTTTCGATAGGCGCTTTCTGGGCGCCACTACTCAAGGCTTCTTCAATCCCTGCACGCACACACCGTACATTTTGGTATCTGTAGAGAAGAGTTCCAGCCATGATAGAATTCACTAGAATGCCCAAAATACTATCGAATGGAAATGAGTAATAGGCGATTCTAATCATCCCGATAGAAAACCCAATAATGGCCCAAACAAGAACATAAGCGGGGAGTCTGAGTCTGTATTTGAGCGAGGAAACCCGACCCAAAATTGGAAGCGCTGCAATCCAAACCAGAGCTACACTCAGAGCGGTATTTACGTAACCTAATGAAGCGCAAAAAAGGCAAGAGCGGATTGCAAAATAGCTCAAAGCTGGAATGTAGAGCAGTTCAACAATACGGTCATAGAGCCAATTTTTCATCAAAAAGTCACCACCATTTTCAACTTTGAACACATCTTTATATTCCATATATTGTCATTTTTGTTTATTTTTTCAAAGCTATGAAGTTTCGATTTGCCATTTTTTTGATTTCATCTGGGAGAAACTTTGAGCACGTTTTACCTCAACTAAAGAAAAGCTTTCTTGCATAATTAGGCACCTAACAATTCGAGGTCGAAAAGCGTCTTCTGTGCCGAGCGCATTGTGAGGCTGATTTATCTGAAAATGTACTAAATAAATCTTCACTACTCTTCAGCGATAGAAGAAAAGTTCAACTGTGTGCGAATCAAAGCTGCGCAGGGATACGAACAAACCGACGAATAAGAAATTTCAACCAATCAACTGGAGCAAGACAGAGATTCTTTCTCCAGCTTTACATCACTCAGACCACCGAGAGTGTTCGGCCAGCCACTGGCATTTCAGAAATACTGCCGGATTTTTTGAGAATTGGAGATTTGAGAGAAAATTATATACGCTGACGCCAATCGAGTTCTCGCCTGTCTCATCGGCGACCTTCACTGATGCAAACGTGGCAAATAAGAGACCTATAGGAGTGCAAATGATTACCGACCCCCTAACTCTTAAACTCTCAACAGCGTTGTTCGCAGGAGCCGTAATACACACATTCTTCACCAAAAAGTTCAACCACCTCGCAAAACGATACCCTGAAGGCTCGATGGGTGAAAATCTATTTCATTTTCTTGGTGAAGTTGAGGTCGTGTTTGGTCTTTGGGCAGCTCTTCTAGTAGCAGGCATATCAGTCATACATAGCACAGAAACAGCTGTTTCTTACTTAAATCAGGTGAATTTCTCAGAAGCTGCTTTTGTGTTTGTCATTATGTGCCTCGCATCAACGCGGCCTGTCATGTTGGCCGCAAATCATCTAATTGACGCACTCTCAAGGATGCTTCCTCTCCCTGCTGCGGTTTCGTTTTATGCCACTGCACTGATCGTAGGACCTCTCCTTGGTTCCTTCATCACCGAGCCAGCAGCAATGACTGTAGTAGCTCTCATGTTGAAGGACAGACTGTACTCGCAAAACATTTCAGCCAAATTGAAATATGCCACACTTGGGCTTTTGTTTGTGAACGTCTCTATTGGAGGGACCCTGACTCACTTTGCGGCGCCACCAGTACTCATGGTTGTTAAGCCGTGGAATTGGGATCTGCCGTTTGTCTTCACAAACATCGGGTCTCGGGCTTTGGTATCAGTCATTTTAGGGACAACCGCGACGGTTGTTTTCTTCTGGAAAGAGCTATCAAAAATACAAATCAACAAGGTTCGCGAGAACCGGAAGTCTGTCCCCCTTTGGCTCACCCTCATCCACTTCGGATTCATGATTCTGACAATTGTTTATCACTCATACATACCCTTTTTTCTTTCGCTCTTTTTGTTATTCGTGGGAGTCACCGAAGTCACCAGGGAATACCAAACACCACTCAAAATCAGAGAAAGCCTGCTTGTGGGCTTTTTCTTGGGTGGATTGGTCACTTTAGGTGGTCTGCAAGGGTGGTGGCTCAAAGACATTCTTGCCAACTTGCAACCCAGCGCGCTTTTCTTCAGTGCAACTGGCCTCACCGCGATTACAGACAATGCCGCTCTCACATACCTCGGTACGCTTGTTCCCAATCTCACCGATGAAGCAAAACTAGCCCTTGTCGCCGGAGCAGTGGCAGGTGGCGGATTAACAGTGATTGCAAACGCACCCAACCCAGCAGGATTTGGAATTTTACAAAAAAGCTTTGGTGACGAAGGAATAAGCCCGCTGGGGCTCTTCCTTGCCGCTTTACCAGCTACTATTCTTTTCTTATTTATTTTTGGAATAACGTAAAAAACTAAGACACTGAGTTCACCAGATCAATTCAAGATAAATGGTTGTAAGAATCGCAATTACCAATGCACTCACCACATTGAGCGCAAATCCAGCCTTCACCATCTGATTTATTGTAAACGCTCCAGTGCCATAAACAATCGCATTTGGAGGGGTCGCGATGGGAAGCATAAACGCGCAACTTGAGGCTAGAGTCACTGGGATCAGAAAAACCTGTGATGGAACATCAATGGCAGTCGCAAACGACGAAGCCAGTGGCAAAAATGCCGCCGCGGTTGCCGTGTTGCTCGTCACCTCAGTCATAAACAAAATTGCCAAACTCAAACCAACGACTAAAATAAAAATTGGCACACCAGAGACTTTGTCTGCCCATGTTTGCAAAAAATCCGTTAACGATAAACTTCCGATAGCATGCGCAATGGCAAGACCTCCTCCGAAAAGAATGAGCACTTCCCAGGGAATCTCCTTCATAACTTTCCATTCCATCAACTTCTCAACCGCTCCGGACTCTCTTGGAATCAGAAACAACGACACCAATGCGACAATCGCAATTTGAGCATCGTCAATTTTCATCTTTATTCCGAATAATTCCGTGAAAATGGGATGAGAGATCCAAAGAAATACAGTTGCAACAAAAACGAGTCCAACACGCTTCTCATAGTGGCTCATCTTCCCGAGCGTACTGAGTTCATGCACAAACAAATCTCGGCTCTCCACAACTTTAGTCGATGGCAAGGGAAATAAAACCTTGGTGAGAAGAAACCAAGCAAAGGGCAACATGATGAGGGACAGGGGCAACCCAATGAGCATCCAGTCAAGAAAGGTAACATCTACATTCAGATCTCTTCTCATAAATGCGGCATACAGTGCATTGGGTGGAGAACCAATCAGCGTCGCAACACCGCCAATATTTGCTGAATACGCGATAGACAACATCAAAACAGTGCGAAATCTCTTGACGACCGCATCAGGGACTTGATTCTTAATGACCTCGCCAACGGAAAGCGCAACCGGAAGCATCATTATCGCCGTAGCCGAATTGCTAATCCACATACTCAAAAACGCGGTCACAGCCATGAACGCCGCAACGATATAATCTAGCCTAAGAGACGCCAAGGTGAGCGCATAAAATGCAACTCGCCTGTGTAGACCGCTACTTTCAAGTGCCAACGCAAGCGAGAATCCACCCAGAAACAAAAACATGATTGGATGTGAATATTGCTGAATTGTTTCCCTTAAACTCAAAATATCAAGAGCCGGAAACAGTAAGACGGGCAATAGAGCAGTAACGGCGATGGGAACAATCTCGAAGATCCAAAGAAACTTCATGAAAACGACAACTGCAATCAACCTGCCAACGTCGCCCAAATGAATGCCGAAAGTTACCCAGATCAAGAGAGACGTTACGAGCGAAATCACAAAGCGATACTGAGATAGTCTTTCGATTGTTGACGGCATGAATGAACCCCACTTCTTTCAAAAAACAAGAGAACCGTCACATATAGAAAACTTATACGAACATATCAGAAACCTTAACTCAGAATTGCCGGAAGAAAACTTCAAATAAAGTAAGACGGTAAAACCATTTACAACAGGAGGCATGAACATGAAACTCCGCTGCCGAAATCTTTCTCTGTTCATCAGCACATGCCTTTGCAGCACATTGACTTCAGAAGCCTCAACTTCCAGGCAATCGCCCTCAAAAGGCTCGTCCGGTTCAGGAGTAAGTTCCCGCTCAGTCTTTCTCGGAAACACCACGATTGAGTTGGAGAACCTGAATGGAAAAGAATGTCCAGTTCTCATACAGCTAAAGGATGGAATCCTTGAAGATTACAACGATGGAATGCGCGCCTGCAGCGAAGCGCCCATACAATGGATTGGTAAAGGCTTCATGTTAAAAGAATCAAACAAAAAAAAAGCTACCTGGGTAGCTGAAATGGATGAAGAGTTCAAAAACTGCCGAGCACGAACATCACAAATTCAATGGAACAATATCACCATAAAGAGAAACAGTTCACACATAATATTGGATATAAACAATTCTCAAGCCATATTTTCGGTAGATATTGAAAAGCTAAATAGACAATTTCAAATTGCAAATAGCCGTGTGACGATCGAGGGCCAACCTGTTTGGTGTTGGAACGTTAAAAGCAAACATAAGAAATAATGCTTCAAAGTCCTCTGAATTACAGCTTAGGTCCTTCGCAAAGCGCCGCAACTAGCCGAATGTGCCCAAAGGTAAATGAAAGTACTTTTCATCGATTCTCAGAATGCGCAACTATAGCAAAAATTTCAATTTTAACAAAGTCAAACTATTCCTCAAAAACAACTTTTGCATTCTGATCTTCCATCCGGACACGAAACCAATTTGACAGCCTGATCCGGTCATCCTTCGACAAGCGTTGCGAAGATCCAAGCACTAATAAACGATTCTGCGACCGCAAAGATCCGGATGGTCCATTCGAAAGTGTTAGCGCCGACCCAACAGAAACATTACGAAGCGTCGGATACTGAACTGTCAATTCCCTGATAAACCTCTCATTTTCAGTAGACTCTGCATTCAACTTACGGAGTTCAGTCTCTAACTCAGATATCCTTCGGTCACGTTCCTGAATCAACTGAAGACTATTTATTTGCAAATTTTGAACAATTTCATTTTTCAATGCAGATACATCAAATTCCAAATCACCATTCTGGTACAACTTGAGATCTGAACCGGCAACTTTCGATTGAGCAAGTCTGTCATGAATACGGTCGATATCATCCCTCTTCAGCGCACGTCCAATGAGTGTGACATCGATTCGCTTCGATTTTGGATCAACATCAAGCTTAGCTACTTGCACAAAAGAACTGCGAATTTCCTTTTGCACAAAGTCTCTCGCAGCATTTTTAAAGATTTCTCCTCTCACAAGGTGATATGCTAGATAAAGACTTGGCAAAGCTGTAATAGCAACTATTGCAAACAACGTGCGCCTGACCCGCTGCTCCACAAATTTATCAACAAATGTTTTGTGAGGAACTCGCAACAGATTAATTACAACAGCATATGCTACAGCAATAAATACGCTGTTTATGAAAAACAAATAGAGCGCGCCGCCAAAGAATTCAAAGTTTCCGCTCGCAATCCCGAATCCTGCCGTACAAAGTGGGGGCATCAGTGCAGTCGCGATTGCAACCCCAGGCACAACGTTTGACTTCTCCTTGCGTGTTGACCCAATCGCACCAGCCAAACCACCAAGAATCGCGATGACGACATCCCAAACACTGGGGCTTGTTCTTGCAAGGAGTTCTGACTGCTCGCCAGTTAGAGGAGTTATGGAAAAATACACTGTTGATGTAATAAGACTCACACCCGTTGCAACTGCAAGATTCAGAAGAGATTTCCTGATAAGAAAAAAATCGTAGACCGCAACACCGTATCCCACACCAGAGATCGGTCCCATCAAAGGGGAAACCAACATAGCCCCAATAATGACAGCTGATGAATTTACATTCAGACCGACGGAGGCAATAAAGATGGCCAATATAAGTGTGACAGCATTGGCCCCCTTCAATTCAATAGACGACTTGATTTGCTGGTCTATTTCCTCATACGTACCCATGTCAGCCGCCAAGCTAAAACGCTCAATCAATCCGGTTCTGAATGCAGACATAAGATTTTCTAATTCAATTTTCATACTGTAAAAGTCGTCCAAGTTAAATTGCACAATAATTGAAATTGAAATAAAGATACCACAAACCTTTGAAAAAATCGCAGGCGTAACATTGAACTACAATCACCTACATTATTTTCACTGTATTGCTAGCGAGGGAAGCATAACAGCTGCGGCAAAAATGCTGAACATTTCTCAACCTGCACTCAGTGCTCAATTGAAGGAATTGGAGAAAAATCTCAACGCTCCTCTCTTTGTTCGAACTGGAAGAAACCTGAAGCTCACGCCTTTGGGCAGAAAGATATACTCAATCACACGACAAATGTTCACATTTGCGTCACAAATACCGACAATTGCGGCAGCAACAGTAAACAGTCAAGAAAAGATTCTCAAGATAGGCGTGACCGATGAAGTCGAATTCCCGTACGTCGCTGGACTCGTCTGCGATCAACAAAATGCTGCAAATAATTCATTTCAAGAAACCATCAAGGTGGTCAGATGTACACACGAAGAGTCAGTTCGCTTCTTACAAAACGGCAACCTTGATTTGACGTTTGCAGGAAGATTTCCCCGAAACCACAGTGGCCTATTTGTGCGTCATTTTGAACTGCCTGTTTACCTTATCTCCCAATATGGTGCTTTATCAGCAGCTGAACGTAATTTTAACGACGTCTCTGCAAACGAAGTTTCAAGAAAAATTGAGCTTTTTGATTGGGATCTGGTGCTTCCAACCGCTGGATCAATAATACGAGAAGAAACAGACTCATTCATGGCTCGTAAGCTCATTCGGAAGCACATACGATTTGAAAGCTCATCTATAGCTTCAATCATTCGGGCCGTTGCCGAAGGGATGGGAATTGGATTTCTCCCGGGGGTCTATTGCGAAGATGCAATTCGCTTAAAAAGGGTACAAATGAGCGGGCCAAAACAAGGATTCTGGAAGTCGAGCCTAGTTGTCGTTGCCCGAGAGTCTTCGAACACCAAACGCCTTGCAAAGATACTCTCTGAGCGCATCCAACAGTTCAATCTTGGCCGGCTGTAACCTTTAATTCCGTTATGTCGGCTTAACGTAAGCGTGAATGGTTTGAGTCGGAAACGCAAAACCAATGCCATTGCGATCAAAGAATTCCTTAATCGCTAGATTCAATTGCTCTTTCAATTTCATGTATTCGCCGTAATCGGCGGATTCTATCCAGTAAACAAACTCAAGATCCAGCGAGAATGCAGAAAAATCGCTAAAGTTTCCTCGCTCCAGTCGCATCCCAGCCGTCTGTTCTATCAATCTGCAAACCTCGGCTCTTGCCAAATTTATTTGCGCAACCGACGAGTCGTAGGTCAAACCAATTCTGAGGACAACTCGACGCTGCCGCATTTTGCTATAATTTCTGATCCGTGTTTCGAGCAATATGCTATTGGGGAAGACAAGCAATTCTCCCGACAGCGACCTAATTCGAGTTGTCTTCAGACCAACACGCTCTATTGTTCCCATGGAGTCATCAATGACTATGAATTCTCCGATTTTGAACGGCTTATCCAAAGCGATTGACAATGAGGCAAACAAGTCACCAAGAATTTTCTGAACCGCGAGTGCGATTGCCACTCCCCCAATGCCAATTCCAGTAATCAACCCAGATACGTTGACACCGAGATTATCAAGAGTGATGAGAACCAAAAAACTAACTAGCAAAAATCGACTTACAGCGAGTGCGACTGTCCCTGTAGGCGACTGAACCGCTCTTCCGTCAACATCCTCAGAAAACTTTTCAAAGAGAATTCGCTCAACAGCAGAGTTGAGAATTGCCGCACACTGAAATGCAATAGCAATCAGAAAGATTTGCCATACTCGCTTTTCAATTGACTGTGGAAAATCCAAAATATGAACCGTGGCATACACTGATGAGATGAAAATAAATACTTTACTTAATTTCTCAATCGAAAGCAGGAGCAGCTCAAGAGTGATGCCAGAAATAGGAAGACTCTTTCGTAGCAAAACCCGATTAATCAGCCAAACCACTGCATTAACCAGCAGAAATATAAACAGCGCTAGCCCAACCGGATACATTGCATTAAAAATTGCTTGGCTAAACATAAATTCGAAAACCTCACTCATGGGCAATAATGGAGTGCATAATATATTTTCAAATGCCATGTCCGAGGAATAAAAAAACCCCAATTCAAATGAATATGGGGCGAATGAAAGGAGGTCTTCTAGCGTGGAGCAGAGTCCCCAATCAAACTTACATTTGAGTAGTCATCATACTCCTAACAACCGGACGACCTCGTAATGGTATAATGAGATATGTGTTCCTGCTGACCGTATATCAAAATCTTACAAATCACATAACTAATCCCTATCTTAAAAAAAGAAGACCAGTGTATGAATAATGCCAAAATGACAATAGTGAAGAAATGAATTACCGATTTATCATCTTTTGATATTGAAGTTCTGTGCACACATTTCATATAAATCGAATACAAGTATTTGCGAATTCTCTTGCTATTTGATCATTGGCCGCATTTCTAATTATTCAGCACCTCGGAGTGCGCACAATGTCAATGTCTATTTCCGAAATTTCGAAACTAGACATATCCGACGTTCAACGCCACTGCTACTCGTCAGCAGTTGGGCTTACAAGCGCCGAAGCCGCACACAGGCTTCAGAAATTTGGCAAAAACATACTCCCCAGACGAACGCCAAAACCGCTTTACAAAATTATACTGGATCAATTTAAGAGCTCTATCATTTACATTCTGCTTGGTGCGGCATTATTTGCTCTGGCCATTGGCGAGTTTTTGGACGTTGTCTTTATTTTATTCGTATTATTTATCAATGCAGCGATCGGAACATATCATTCTTTCAAATCTGAGAGAACAAACTTCTCCCTACAAAACATCTTAAAAACGAACTCAAAGGTCATCAGAGATCAGAATGTACTCACATTGTGTGCTGAAGACCTTGTCATTGGAGACGTGGTGATTCTCGATTCAGGCGCGACCGTACCTGCAGACATTCGAATTTTAAGTGCTCAAAACCTTTTTCTAGATGAATCGCTTTTGACCGGAGAGTCGGCTCCCGTGCAAAAGTATTACGATGAGTTGACGGAGCGAAGTAACATTCTTTTCGCTGGGACAATACTCACTCGCGGTCGGGCGAAGGGAATGGTGTTCCAAACGGGAATTGATACAGCAATCGGGTCAATTGCTGGAATTGCGAGAGAAATTCAAGCAGGAAAGCCGCCGATAATAGAGCGTGTTGAGAAATTCAGCAAAGTTTTAACCTTATACATTCTCGTAATCTCAATAATAATAGTTCTGTATGGAATGCTCGTCCAAAACCAATCCGCAAAGGAAATGATCTACTTCTCAATTACACTAGTTGTGTCGGCAATTCCTGAAGGCCTCCCGATAGCAATGACTCTAGCGTTTGCAGTTGCGACTAGACGAATGGCCAAGCGTGGAGTCATAGTAAAATCACTTCCATCAGTTGAGGCTCTTGGCAGTTGCAATGTGATTGCAACCGATAAGACCGGCACACTGACTTGCAACGAACAGACAATTGAGCGAGTCACCGTCCCCGATTCCGATGAATTTGAAATCGGTGGGCGAGGATACCAACCCGAGGGAACAATCTCAGTTGGATGTCAGGTGATAGACCCGATTCACAGCTCGCTTAATAGCATTGCTCGAGCTGCGGTCCTTTGTAATGAGGGGTTTCTTGGAAAACACAACGATGAATGGGTATGGAGCGGAGATCCAGTCGACATTGCCTTATTGACCTTCGGGGCTAAAGTCGGTTGGACGTCAACTTCAATCGAGAACCTTTACGTAAAGATGCAGGAGATCCCGTTTGAATCTGAAAACAGGTACTCGGCGGCACACTTCAAAACTCCAGAAGGAAACTTGATTGTCGCGAAAGGCTCGCCGGAACAAATTTTCAAGATGTGCGATAATTCACCACAAATATTTGAACTTAAAACTACTGCAGAAAAGTATGCAAAAGAGGGATATCGAACAGTCGCCCTCGCAGAGAGAACAACTTTAAGCTCAAGAAAAGTTGGAAATCTAGAAGACGAACTTTCTGAACTTAAGCCCCTGGGAATTGTTGGGATGAAGGACCCATTAAGACCAGGAGCAAAATCGACTATCATGCGCTGCAAAAATGCCGGAATAAGAGTTCTGATGCTCACGGGTGATCATCCGGAAACAGCAAAGACAATCGCCTATGACCTTGGCCTTAGCAGCGGAGTGAATGGCATAGTAACCGGTGACAACCCCCAGTTGCAACTGAACTCAACCGCTGCGGAGATTATAAGAGGCAATTCGATATTTGCCCGAATCAGTCCAATGCAAAAACTGACAATCGTTCAAACTCTCGTAGCCGAAGGCAACTTTGTTGCAGTGACAGGCGACGGAGTGAATGATGTTCCCGCGTTACAGGCCGCAAACGTGGGTGTGGCTCTTGGAAAGAGCGGAACCGATGCCGCGCGAGAGGCGGCAGGTATCGTAATCACTGATGACGACTTTTCTTCTATTGTGAATGGAATAGAGGAAGGGAGACTCGCATACTCAAACATTCGTAAAATAATTCTGCTGTTGATTTCGACTGGGCTGGCAGAAGTTATTCTGGTGATTTTATCACAGTTCAGCGGCTTACCTCTGCCTTTACACCCAGTTCAGCTTCTATGGCTCAATCTTGTCACTAATGGTCTGCAAGATGTTGCGCTCGCGTTTGAGCCTCCTGAAGAAGACTTGCTGAAGCGAAAACCCCGTCCACCCAATGAGCCGATCCTGGACAGAATTATGATGCGAAAGATTGCTATTTCATCGCTCACAATCGGCTTGTTGTCATTTCTCGCATTCCAACAAATCCTCAGTCGGACTCAGGACGTTACATTTTCGCAAAGTGCCGTACTTTTGCTTATGGTATTTTTTGAGAATGTACATGCAGCAAGTTGCCGGTCCGAACGAAAGTCTATTTTAAAAAATAGCTTAAAGAACAATCCACTTCTCATTATCACTATTCTCGGATCAACGCTGTTGCACCTTATCTTCGCAAACTCGATGCTTGGTCAAAAAGTTCTCAAAGTAACTCCAATACCCTGGGAAATGATCGTTCTGTTATTCATCTTTAGCTTGTTCTTACTCGTATCGACTGAGGGTGAGAAGTTCTTTTTTAGATCTCGAGGATAACAGTCATGTCTAACCTAGATTTTCAGCGGCTCAGAGATTTAGGTCTTGACCCAGAAGCTATAGTGACCCACGAACGGAGAGTCATTGAGAGTCTGACGCAGCAAAGGTCTTTTGATTGGAACGAGATTGAAGAATGCAAATTTGAGAACTTTGGAATTGTCTCAAGCGATGCCGCTGACAGATTCATTTCCGCTGCGTTCCACCAACAACGCCAGATGCAATTTAAAATATGGAAGGATGAAAACATTCTATCCATAACTCTCGCTGCAGGCGCCGCAACTAGGTTTCTTTCCGGTATTGCTTCACTCTGTAGTTCAAAAATAAGGCTTAAAAATTCCGGATCTAACGGATTCAAGAACGAGACACAGTCGCAATTATTCTTTTCAAGAATTTGTTTCACCTGGAACAATGGCGGCATAAAGGCCAAATTGCTCAGGCTATTGAGAGCCAAGTTAGCATCGCATCCATTTCACGACTTTAAAAAGATTAATTTTGCAGAAATTAATCTTGATGATTTTTTAAGCGTACTTTCGAAATGTCGACAAACTGAGATTTTCCAGGCAGAAAAAATTGCCATGAACTTGTTCATCAGAGAGGTGAAGGAGACTCCAAAACTTCTTATTCCATTGAACAAAGATGGCGATGCGTTCATCGATTTTACAATCTGGCAGCTCAAAGGTTTGTTGCCCAAGATCCCTATGGTGTTTGTAGTTAGCCCAGAAGTGACGCAATCCGCGGAAAAGTCAGCAGCTAGAACTATTAAAGTTGGGTTTGAGTTCCAGATTATCAACGGCGCTCTCAGCAATGTGTTTTTCACAACGCAGGATCACGATTTAGACACAATCAGGTTTCTGGTGAATGGCGAACCTTTTAGAGAAGAGGATGGTAGCTACAGTCCCGTGCCGGCAGGGCACGGAGAGGTCATAAAACTGTTCAGCACCATTTCCCAGAGAAACGAAACAGTAGACTGCTTTCTTATTCAGACAATCGACAACATTTATGGAAAGAGCCTCGATGTTGAAATTGAGTACAACAAGTTTTTAGAGACCTTCTATGCATTAAGGTGGTGTGTCGATCGAATTAGACTTGAGATTGCCCTGAGGGTTCTGAAAAACGACTCAGAGTTTGATGAAATCGGATTATTCTCGGAGGAAACCTCTACTGCTATTGAATTGCTCCTCACCATCATGGGACGAACTGTCGGAGACTCTTTGTATGAGAAAAGGGAGTCATCTTACAAGTTCATATATAATCTCCTAGACCGATTGTTTTGCTTCCCACAGCGCCAGGTTCCAGTCAGTAATTTAGAGAAATTTGTTTTGCTTCAAAAATATCTGTGTAGGCCAATCGTAGTTGTCGGTGTTGTGAGAAGGGAAAAAAACGATGCCGGCGGACACCCAGGCTTTGTTAAAAAAGCAACTGGTGAGAGAATTAGAATTTGCCTTGAAGGCAGCAGATTCAAAAATCCACTGAATGATGAATCTAAAATTGTTCCGGAAGAAATTTACATTAATTCCGGTATCGCGATTGTCGAAACGCGAATTGCCACGCTGGATGAAAAGACACGACAATATGAATCACGACACTTTGACTTTCACTCTTTGCAAAACGATGAATTCTTTTTGGTCTCGAAAAAACGACATAAAGGAAGGAATGTTTACTATCACGAGACAGCTTTGTATGAAATCTTAAGCAACTCGGAGAACACTAATTGCCTCTTTTTAGAAATCTCGAGAGTTCTCTTTAAACCCAACAAAGATATTCTATCGATTCTGGGCAAAGACCGTAAAGACTTCGGGTTCTAATTTGCAAACTTAACGAACCGCATAGGAAAAAATTGTATTTGCTTAAAGAATCTCTTCCCATCGAAGACTCGTAGCAAATGCGGCGTTAATTAAGCCCACATGTGAATAACATTGAGGGAAATTTCCTGTTTGCCGCCCTCTTTCAACATCATAGTGCTCCGAAAAAAGCCCTAGATGATTTGCCGCTCGAATCGACCGTGCCAGCATCTCACGCGCCTCGTCTGTACCACCCAATCTTGAAAGAGCCTCTATGAGCCAGAAACTGCACACCAAAAAGGCGTGTTTAGGGTCTCCAAAGTCATCGAAACGTCGATATCGATAAACAAATACTCGAAGCTCAGAGTCGGGCTCCTGAATTCCCAATTGCTGTTTCAGATATGAAACCGTCTCAAGACAGATGCTGGATGATGGAAAACGCAGGATCGGCAACAGTAACATTGCCGCGTCAGGGGATGGATCTTCCGGGCTGTTGTACATCACATCGTTTGAAGATGAAGAAATAACAGCTGCAACCGCTTCATTGCACCACCGCTGGGCTTGCTCAAGGTTACCCTGGATTCGTCCGGATTTCAAAAGCCTGACATATCGGTCGAGACCAGCCCACGACATCAGAAGGGTAAAGGAATGAATCTTCCAACCATTCCGATGTTCCCAAAGCCCTGCATCCTTCTCCTTCAAAGCTCTATGAGCTCTTTCCGCAAGCTTCTGAAACAGTACATTATACTTTTCCGCACGCAGATCGCTGAATCTGTCATCAAAGTAAATAGGAGCGAGAATTAGCAATATTTCGCCATAAACATCATTCTGAACGTGTTCAGCAGCCTGATTACCTGTTCTTACTGGTTGGCTTCCGGCATACCCACGCCAACTGGAATGCTCCACTTCAGGCAAAGGCAGGGAGCCATCCAAGCGATAGACAGGTCGGAGATCAAATTGTGACTCAGCCGTCACGACATTGCCGATGAATCGTAGAAGTCCTTCGAGCTCTTCATAATGCCCGAGGCGATAGAGAGCCGACACGGTGAAACATGCGTCTCTGAGCCAACAATAGCGATAGTCCCAATTTCGAACACCACCGAACTCTTCAGGTAGGCTCGTCGTTATGGACGCAAGAATTGCACCTGTGTCTTCATAGCAATGTAGCTTTAACGCAAGAGCAGAACGAATAGACTGTTGCTGAAACTCGCTTGGGATAGAGCAATGCTTAATCCAAGAATACCAGTAATGACGTGTCTTTAATTCAAATAATTCACAAGTGTTTGCAAGATTCTCCTCAATGGGAAGACCCCACGTCAGAGCAAAATAATAGGTTTGAGATATCTCAGTGGGTGTTGAGTCAATTAGATAGGTCAATGGAAGATTCGTGGAAAGCCGCAGCTCGTCTTCCAGACCCATGTACTGGAGATGGCTGTTCCCCCGCCGTTGAGTCAAGGGCTCCTTGCTCCAGCCCATTGTTGGTCTGCAAGCAACAATCATGCGTGGCCGCCCAGAGATGACTCTTACAATCCGAATCAAAATTGACGGGCGGTAATAGCGACCAAATTGTTCAAAGCGAGGAGAAAAATCGGTAACGGAAAAGGAATTTCCATTGCCGTCGGAAAAGACCGTCTCGAGAATATTTGTATTCTCTATGTATCTCTGTTCAGACGAACCTTCTCCGGCAGCTGAGATACGGAAGTAGCCAGCATCTGAATCAAGCATTTTTGAAAACATGGGAGGGGAGTCTGGACGCGGCATACAGCACCAGTCAATTGATCCCTCATTGCTGACGAGCGCAGAAACCTGACAGTTACCAATTAGGCCATAGTTATACATATCCAGCTTAGCCCTCAAATCTTCTTACGTATGCAGTTACCTAGGCCCCCTAGGTTCAAAAAAATCAATTGTGGTCGACTGCTGCAAGAAAAAAATCCAATAGACACTCAATGTCTTCCTGCTTGTGAAGATAGTATGAGGCAGAAAGAGGGGAGTCGAAGCCGACCTTGACAGAAAAAATGTCTGGGGACTTATCCAAAAAGACAACCTCATCGGTCACATCATCACCAATGAAAAACGCTCTTCCTCTAGAGAGTGTTCGCATTAAATCATGAAGTGCATCAAGTTTATTTGGCAGACCGTTCGGAACTAGGTTAATTACTCGCTTGCCGAGAACGAATCTGGCTTCAGGCGCGAGACTTCGAATTTCAGCAATCAGCGATGTGAATTGAGGTGACGACTTGACTTCTCGGTAATGAATTGAAAGAGAGTACTTCTTATCCTCAATCCAAAGTCGGTTTCTTCGATACCTCTGCGTTACAACACTGAGAGCCTCCAACCATTTGCGGGTTGAATTGAATGCCCCTTCAAGGTTCTCTCCCGACACACGAGAGTGCCCTTCAAAACCATGGCTCCCAACAACGACACTGATAGAATTTGGCAACCTCGGCCGAACATCTGAAATTGAGCGCCCTGTCAAAACCACCACTTTAGAGCGTCTGGCTAACTCATCCAGCTTTTTATACGCCGAGGGTGCCATAAATACCGAGTTTGGCTCGTCTATTATGGCCGCTAGTGTTCCATCGAAATCAAAAGCAAACAATGGAGCTTTATCTTTGGAAAGAAACTCTAGCAGGTCAAATCTTGCGGATTCAGAGAGAATATCTTGACTCTGTTCCATTATAAATTTCGCACCTCATGAGAATGATGCAAATCGTTTCTCAAACACAGAACGCCTTCTCACCAGCGCAGCATCCAGCAACATCTTCCCAGCCCACCGAAAGATATTAAACTCTCGAACATGCGCCCTCATCGCATGCAACCGCTCTCTCTGCTCCTGAGCAGGCATAGTGAGAGCGGCAAGTATGGCCGCCGCGCTTTGGTCGACGTCATATGGATTCACAATTAATGACTCTGTGAGTTCTCTCGAAGCACCAGCAAACATACTCAACAGAAGAACACCTTGCTCGTCCTCTCGAGCCGCGACAAATTCCTTGGAAACCAAATTCATGCCGTCATGGAGACTGGACACATACATCAGATTTGTCGCACGCATATACGTGTAAACTGACTTTGGCTCATGGTGCTCAGCGAGCAATATCAAAGGTGGCACAGCCGCAGTTGTGAACCTGCCGTTAATGGCTCTCGCAAGCTCATGCACCTCAGCCTCAAAACTCTGATACGCAGCAATCGTGCTTCTCGAGGGAGCCGCAATCTGAATGAAGGTAAATTTCCCAACCCATTGAGGATTCAATTCAAGAAAACGTTCAACACTTCTGAAGCGCTCGAGAATCCCCTTTGAATAATCAAGACGATCAACTCCGAGACCAATTTTGATATCTGCTGAGAGATTGTGTTTTGACCTAACAGATTCTAAGCAATCCTCAGCAGATTCAACGAACCTCATCAAGTTGGGTGGCCACTCGATTGAAATGGGATAAGCTTTGACCAGACAGTTTCCACCCCTCGTGTGAATTGAGGAGTTTTCGCGATCAATGCGAGACTCCAGATATCTGTCGATACTGTCGAGAAAATTATTGCGATGGAAGCGAGTGTGAAAACCAACAATGCTACTCCCTAGGACACCATCAAGGAGTTGCTCTCGCCATGGGCAGATACCGAATGCCTCTGGATTTGGCCATGGGATGTGCCAGAAAGTAATGATGGTCGCATTGGGCAATTTTCTTCGAATGAGCCGTGGCACGAGAGCCAAATGATAGTCCTGTACCAGAACAATAGGCGAATCACTCTTGGAAGAGGCGATCACAGCCTCAGCGAACTTCTCATTCGCCCTCACATATTGTTCCCAATCTATTGCTCTGAAAATCGGACGCGTATGCGCAATGTGGCAGAGAGGCCACAGACCTTCATTTGAAAATCCGTAGTAGTAGCCCTCTTCCTCCTCAGCAGTTAACCAAACCCTCTTTAGTTTGTACTCTGGGGCATCTGGCGGGACCATCACGCAGTCCTGCGCATCGACGAAGTTTCTGTCTTCATTCCCATTTCCATGAGCAATCCAAGTACCACCACAGGCACGCAAAATTGGCTCGAGCGCAGTCACGAGGCCCGACGCCGGAAATAGAACTCTAACGGCATCTCCAAACCTTTGGTGGATGTAGGGCTGGCGATTGCTCACAACAATCACTTCACTCCCAGCCAACTCATCATTGATAATGTTCTTTAAACTCTGCGCAGACCAAGCGAGCTGCAAGTCATCTCTGATGGCTCTGTTTGCCTGTAGATCTCGCATCATCGAGCGAACATCACTCAGCAGCGGCTCGAGCTCGACATTTGACGGCTTACCCGTTTCCTCCTCGCGGTGCGAGTTTGTGAGTTGCGACAATGTATCCCGTGCACTTTTGATCCAGCCCCGGTAACTCCAACGAGAAACCAACACCGTCACTACTGCAATGAAAATTCCAAGAACTAGATAGACGAGAAACATGAGAACACGAAGTTCCTTGAATCTCTTTTGAGCAAACTCCATGTCATGGATCAGAATCATTTGTGCGGACATGGAACCGTCTGACTTGCTTTCTGAACCAGCGTCGCTGACCTTCTGAAATGTTAGGGGTGCCACTGATACGTTATAGGTACCGGTTGCACGTTCGATATTAAGCGGCTTGTATGAGCCAACATCCAGAAACGCCTGACAGGACAGTTCGGTTGGGAACAGATGAGTCGACTCTACCCGAGTGCCTGCTTGACATATAGCAATTGCAAAAACCCTCTCGCTTTGGGAAATTCTTCTGAGAACTTCCTGACGACGATTCTTTCCTTGCTTGGTTGTGTCGAACATTGCCTCCGACATACTCTGCTCAATGGCGTCCGCAACAATTTTGCTTCTTACCTCTGCATCACGCTCGAACCATCGCGAGGTCACAAATTGAATGAGTGGCAGACTTCCCCACGCAATAAGGGCAAGGATAAGGAGCAATGGAAATGAAAACTTAATCGCATTTTTCAAAATGAGCACCCTTGCGAGAAGTCATTGGAATCAAAAAGACAACGTACCGAAAACAGGCTATTACCATAGCAGATAAAAAGCATAGACAATCGATATATAGATTTAGTGAATCTCAGAATTAGCTATTTTAAATACGAATTTGAAGGTGGAGGGATAATAGCTCGACCACCCGGTAGCTCAAGGATTCACATTGCATTTCAAATTCAAACACTGGGAGCATTAAGTCTGCTGGAAATTGTCCTAAATAGTCTTCTGGTATTTTCAGCATCTCGCGCGGCGACGACAACAGTAGACTTCCAAAGCCCCGCCTTAGGACCAAATAGCTCAACTCGTTTCAGCCTGCTCGCATCCTCTGCATAAAGTCCTGGCACGAAACCAAAACCAATGCCCTCTGCAATGGCGCGAATGACCGCCGAAAGCGAAGAACTTTCGAAACATAATCGCTTTTTAATAAACTGTCGGGTCAAAAACAAATCGGTTTCCTCTCGTAATCGAAGACCAGAGCTCGGCAAAACCAAATCAAAAGGCAACAGATCGATAGCACGAACTAATTCAGCAATGGAGTCTATATTTTTTTTTCGCATATATGACGAGGCGGTGCCATATTGCAAAGCCAAAAAAACAGGCAACTCGAAACGTCGGACTATGATCGAATGACCAGAAATCTTCATATCCGGCAGAAACACAGCATCAAGACTACCTTTGGAAAGCAACATTCGCGCATCATCCGATGAACAACGAATCAACTTCATTGCGTCAGAGGCACTCTGCGTTTTTCTATTCAGGTGCTCACACAACAGGTCCGCAACAAATGGAAATTCAATATCATCCGACACCCCCACCATTAAATTCGACTCTGCGCCTATCGGCTGCGACGAGGCAATTTCCTGTATCTTCGCAGCGTGATTAAAGATCTCCGTGGTAATTGAAAAAATTTTTTGACCAACAGGTGTCAACTTCAACTCGCGGCCCGTTCTTACAAATAACGGCGCAGACAAGCTCTTTTCAAAATCTCGAAGTTGAGTACTTATAGACGGCTGGGACAACCCAAGTGATCTCGCCGCTGCAGTGATACTGCCAGCCGAGGCGACACAGTGAAAATAATATAGATGGTTAAAGTTCATGGCCTACCGTTATTCCCTTTACCGTCAAACCGTACGAGCCGTCGTGAGCATCAAACTAGAGCGAGATCTATGCCGCTCTTGCCATTTGCACTTTCCCTCACGTGTATCGAATCTCTGTTCGCGATAGATCGTTGCAGCAATGTCCCCGCACACTCCCATATCTAGCTGCGTGAAATGCCAGATTCACCCGACGGCAGGATGAACATCATTGAGGCTCGGGCGAACTCAGTGGAATATCACTTCGACTTCCACAATAACGAATCGAGAGAATAGCGTCCCGGCCCCGAGAACATCAAACCCACATATGCAGCAAGATAGGCCAGAGCGAGTTCCTGCTTTTGAAAGGGATCTTGCCCATGAATAACAAAAGCTGCGACAAACATCGTAACCACAAGCGGAATAAGTGCTAGCCTGAAGATCAACCCCGCTGCAACAGCCATGGCACAGGCAAATTCCGCAAAAACTGCCATTGCTAAAGATGCAGGACTCCCGATTCCAAAAGGATCCGGAAAAGTGTTTTGAATTTCGGAAAATCGCTGCAATTTGGGAAGGCCATGTGCCAGCAACATCGTGATTCCAAAAAAGCACCGGAAAACCAGAAGACTTAGATCAACTGATGAAGACTTAAAAAACACGTCTCTCAAACTAGGCATTAGCTCTCTCCATCTCCTGTAAACTCTTTTTTTTCAGAAATTGAAGATTTCTCAGCTCTCAAAGAACTCCTCAAGCTTATCGAGTGAACCGCTCCATCCTTGTGACATACTGGATCTGCCCATGAGAAATGTCTCGAGTTCTGATTGGGACCAGTCACCCGTGACTTCCCATTGCAGTGTCACGCGCGTTCCACCTTGCTTTTCCTCAGTGAAAGTAATTGTGGTCAGCATATTTTGTGGCCACGTAGGAGCGAGCGGATGACGTGCTGGATTCCCTTGTTCATCGGCAAATTGCTGAACATACACCAGGCGATGCGGATGCAACACTTGCAGATACTGAACAGTCCCGTACATGACGTCATCGCCAAAGGGCATGCGATAAAAAGCCTTCCCGCCGGCTCTGATGTCAACGTTTATATACTCCAACTGTGCGCCTACAGGCCCACTCCATGCCACCAGTTGTTCGGGGTTCGTCCAGGCCTTGAACATGGCATGTAAGCCAACATTGAAGGAGCGACTGATCACAAATATCTCTTTGCCAGATGCCTGCTTTTCCAAGTATTCAGCCAAACGGTCCCACGTTGTGTTTCCTTGGTACTCTTTGATTGCCCTTATTGACTCTTCCGCAGCTTCGACGGTGGGAAAAGTCATGGTCAATTCAAGCTGAGTTTGCCGACCCACCTCGCTGAAGAGCGCCTGCGTTCGAAAGTGCGGCTCGTGATTGTCGGGAGCTCCATGGCTGTATACAAGGCGCTTCCTATCTTCAATTTCTGAGAAGACGATCTTGTTGGGAAACTCCAATCCATCAGCGGTGCGCATTGTGAAGAGCCAAAAACCGTCAACAGCAAATTCATGGCTCTTGGTCACTGTGTTTGTATTTCGAGGCCCCCACCACTGATCAAGCTGATGAGGATTTGTCCAGGCGGCCCAAACAGACGACAACGAAGCATTATACAGACGAGTGATCTTCAACTCCAACGGATTGCCTTTTGTAAGCACAGTCCCACCTCTCGTATCACATTTTTATAAACGTTCAGTGCTGATTTGATTCAAGCAGAAACAGCCGCACCCACTTTCGCTGAATCACGCGCCAAAGCCTCTCGCGTTGAGTTCTTTCGATACAACAGGGTGATTGCCGAGCTCGTCAGCACAATGAACAGGCTGTAGAGCACTGGTATTAAGAGTACCTGCTGCTGCTGTTCACCTTTGAAGGTGACGGTAACGATCAGCACTGCCAAAGGGCCATTTTGTATGCCAGTTTCGAGGCTGATAGTACGCGAACGGTTGTTGTCTTGCTTTAGCAGCCGCGCAAGCCAATAGCCACAAAGCATGCCGATTAAGCCAAGACCGATGGCTGCAAAGAACACAGGCCAAGGTGTGGTCAGCAGTAATTGGTAATTCCGCGGCACCCAAGAGCCAATCAAAAAGATGATCACAAAGACACCAAGGAGAGAACCAACCAATTCAATCGTCGCACCGATATTCGGATTTGTTTTGCGCAGGATCATACCGATAACGGTGGGTACCAGCAGCACAACAAGGACCTGTGCCACATTCGCCGCAGGAATCGCGAACTCACCCGACAGACCTGCCAAACCTGTGTAAAAAGCAATAAGCGACGGCACAGCGACCACTGCAACCAGCGTAGAAACACTGGTCATCATAATCGACAGCGCCAGCGAACCTTTGCTGAAATACGTGAAGATGTTTGACGTGGTTCCACCTGGCATGCAGGCAATCAAGATGACGCCAACGGCGAGTGCAGGAGGCATGCCCAGCAAAACGGCCAACAGATATCCCAAGAAAGGCATAATACCGTATTGGCACAAGAGCCCCACGAGAACGCCTTTCGGTTTCCTGAAAGCAATGAGGAAATCACGAAACGTCAGGCTTGCGCCCATGCCGAGCATAATGACCATCATCAGTATGCCCAAAAGTTTGGTTTCTGCTTCTGACAACATGGCTTGTTTCCTTATTTCTTGTTGAACTCAGCCTTGACTTCGGCTTTGAGGTCTTTGCGGAGAATTTTACCGATAGGCGACTTAGGCAGCTCAGTGCGGAAGATGATGGATTTTGGAATTTTATAATCGGTGAGCAGGCTCTTACAGTGATTGAGCACCATCTCTTTGGTCAGCTCTCCTGCGAATTCCGGATTTTTTACGATATAGGCGCGCAGAGCTTCGCCTGAATTTGCATCAGGAACACCGACCACCGCAGCTTCCAGAACAGCATCCATCTTGGCCAATGCATCCTCGATTTCGTTCGGATAGACATTGAAACCGGAGACAAGCACCAGGTCTTTTTTGCGGTCCACAATCTTAAAATATCCCTGCGGATCCATCACGGCCACATCGCCCGTGTAGAGCCAGCCGTCTTTCAAAATCGATGCAGTTTCGTCGGGGCGATTCCAATAGCCTGTCATGACCTGTGGCCCACGCACGATGAGTTCGCCGGGCTCACCCTGTGGCACTGGCACGCTCACGTCGCTGACCAAGCGTACCTCTGTGCCGGGCACTGGTACGCCAATGCTGTTGGGAATAATCGCGCCAGTCAGAGTGTTGAAAGTCACTACGGGTGAACATTCCGTCAGGCCAAAACCTTCGGCAATGCGCGTGCCGGTGATCTTTTGCCAGCGCTCGGCAACGGCATGATGCAGCGCTGTGCCGCCCGCAATGGCTGCCTTGAGATGTTTTGGCGGAAAGGCAGTGAACCATTCTTCGTTCATCAGGCTGTTGAACAAAGTGTTCACGCCGGTGATCCAAGTTATGGGATAATTCTCCATCGCACGCTGCAAGTTTTGAACGGGTCGCGGGCTTGGAATCAAGATGTTGTGCCCACCCAATTCGAGGAAGGCGAGCAAATTCGCCGTAAATGCGAAGATATGATAGAGCGGCAATGCCGTGAGCACGCACTCGTCGGAACGGTGATGAGACTTGCCCATCGCCAAGACCATGTCGACATTTGCCATAAGGTTGGCATGTGAGAGCATCGCACCTTTGCTCACGCCTGTGGTGCCGCCGGTGTATTGAAGGGCCGCAAGAGCACTTGAGGGTACATCGTTCCAGTAGCCACTCGCCTTGCTTTGGTGAGCTTTGCCATTTGCGAGCGCAGCTTTGATACGCTCGACAGGAATCGATAGCGGCGGAATCGGCGGCAACACCTTGCTCCACACTTTCTGGACACCACGCACGATGACGTTAGGAACTGCCGGAAACATCTCCGACACTCCACTAAGCACAACACGCTGAACATTCGTTTTCGGGATCACTTCTGCGAGTTTATCGGCAAACATATCCACGATCACCAACACTTTTGCGCCCGAATCGTTGAATTGATGCACCATTTCTCTGGGTGTGTAGAGTGGATTGGTGTTGACCAAGACACATCCCGCTTTGAAGACGCCAAGTGCAACGACAGGGTACGTCAAACTGTTGGGCAACTGAACCGCAACGCGATCACCAGCCTGGAGTTTACACACTTCACGCAAATAGCCTGCGAATGCATCGGAAAGTTCGCCCACCTGACGGTAGGTCAGAGTACCATTCATGCCATTAGGAACTACGGCTGTGAATGCTTTCTTGTCGGCAAAGCGAGCGCACGCGCTTGCAGCCAGATCGGCAAGATTGCGATACCGAGGTAAAGGCAGTTCACGGGCGATGGAACTCCCGTATGCGGCCTCCCAGGGCTTGGCGTCATAGATAGTCATATCAGCCGTCATTCCTTGTCTCCGATGCTACAAAATACGAAATTTTCACACGCTGTGTCGATTGGTCTATGTGATTCTACGTTTGGCATCCGTAAGCCGCAATTCACACGGTGTACGATCTACTGACGCTTGCGTGCGCAGTGGTTCCAAGCAAGTCAAAATTCATGGCGTAATACCAAAAGAACAGGCTTGCACAGCAGACGAAGCAAGAATTGATGAGACTTCCTACATCCCTGAAGTCAACGCTTCAGGCGGCGTTTGGGTGGATTCATGTGATTCAACGATAAACTATGAATCAGTCGTAAATCAGATTTTCAATGAAGCAAAAAAACTTCCTGCCTTCATTTTGAAGGCAGACAAGGTCAAAAATGTAAGCGTAAAAGTGAATGGTGAAGCTTCGAGCAATTTTAGAATCATTGGCTCAAATAGCGTTGAGGTGAATGGACTTTCAAACTCAGGTACCTACATCGTCGAAATTAGTTACAGCAAACCAGAGTAACTCATTTCGAACAAAAGCCGGCCTCAATCGTGAATGAGGGATACGTTTAAGCGGGACAATGGCAGAAAACCTCCGCCAAAGGGGAGAGCCGAAAGATCAGAAGAGCCATCGGTCACAAATCCATAGGCACCTCCGGACCGATCTAATCGGTAACAGATGCCAGCCTCGGGAAAATCAGCCCCACCACGGTCGCAATACTTCTTCCGAAGTTTTGACCCTTGCTTTCGCGAAACTGACTTTTTTTGAAGTGAAGAATCAACCAAAAAAAGCCCGCCAGACGGCAATACTTTAATTGCAAACCCGGCAGCTGTGAGATGATACTCATAAAAACTGAGCGAATGGGTTTTCAACTCATTCAGAGTGGATTTCTGGAGGACGATCGATTCGGTCTGGCCGGGCGATTTACACTGGCGATGCGACGAGTCGGGGAACGGTGAAACCGAATCCATCTTCCAGCTGACATGCAGCGAGCTGCCATCCTGTTTGAGAGTCAGCTCACCCGTGCAGACTTCATCATACAGCGGGCTCGCTTGCCGACTGTCAGATGCCTTCAAGACCCGCAGATCAGAAAAGCGTCCAACCAATTCAAGTTGGTCGGTTCCGCATCCAGAAACACCAGCAGTGCCACTGAAGTATCCCCAGACCGACATTCCCCTTAAAAAAGTGTTGTAAGGGATCTCGTACGAACTCAGAACATCTTTGTCGGGATTACAAAAGTTTTTCAGACTGGGAAAAACTGTCTGGTCTGCCGTGTACGTTGCCAACAATTCACTTGAAGGCAGTAACATCTCGCCACGCGATGTAGCCGGACCGGAAATTCCACCGCGATTCAACAAACCCGCGTCTCGTTTAACTTCACCGCCTGAACAAGAAACTGCAAGCATCAGAGCAGGCGCGACAATCAACTGGTTTTTCACTTCACTGATCTCCAAATCCACTCGGGTCAATTTAGAAGTCTGTCCGCGCAGAGGGAAGACCCTTTGCACGAAAGCCGATAGCAGGGCTTCTTAACTTCATCCACAAGAATATCTTTGCCATTCTCATGTCTCAGAAATTGACACTGTCAATTCCATTTTCACGTCTAAAACCCGCTCCACAGGCCGTCTATGATTCAGACAAAGACCTGTTAAACGGAAAAGAAAAAAGCAAATCCTGACCTTTTTTTATTGGAGACCCAAATAGCTCATTGGGCGATTCAATGGCTGCCGGAGAGGCAGAGAGCCCCTCCAAGGCGTGCTTACGCGTGCCGCGTTGCTCAGAGCGTTTTCAATTCCTTCGTTCCGTCCGCTGCAGTTTCGATAAGAAATCCGCCCTTCTCCCCGCACTCCTGTTGACTGACCTGCACCCAATTCAATTGGCCGCCGCTCGCAGCGCACTTGGCCAAACCTGAACATTCATGCAGCTCTGAAGAAGCAAATTTGTCGCCGAATTTCTCTTTCGTTGCATCAATATCCGCAGCTGTGACAGCACATTTCGCATATGCGGCGCAACTGTTGATGCCAAAGCACCTAACAACCTGCTGCTGATCGCTCGTTGAAGCTGCTGGATTCTGGTTAGTGTCTTTTTTCGGATTCGATGTCGCACAAGCAGAAACCAACGCGGCAGTCGCCAGAAATGCAAGGGAACTTTTCATTGTCAAAACTCCTTCGATCGGTTGGACTGACTATTCAATCCAGTACCGTCACAGTGTGATTCGAAGGGCGTAGGAATTAGTTACAACTTCAGAGGAATGAGCTGTTTCAATTCTTATCGAACGTTCGGAAGCTTTTGAATTGCGCAGCTGCGGTTCCAAGTTTCGATCGAACAAGTCGGGACACAATAAATTCATTCACCAGAAAAGTGAGACCCACGAGCACTACATACTGTGAACCATGCCCTGCGAAGAGATGATCGATGTCTGAACTCGGGCATGTGAAGAAAAGTGCCATGGTTCCGGAAATTCCGCTCACTGTGTTCAACGCGATGCGAGTCGCCCGCGACGGCACAGGACCGGTTCGATATACGAATGCAGAAATCACTCCGGCCGTCAGGGCCGATGCTGAAGCACCAAACAGAAAACACTTGAATGACGCGGACCAAAACTGAGTTGAGTCTTGCATCGTCATAAAACTATCGCCGAATTGAGGAAGTACAAAAGAGGAAACAAGAATTGCCAGAATTGAAAACCAGAAGGTCGAATTTATGAGCGGAGAAAAAAGCGCCTTCGCAAAAGCAATCATTCCCGCCAAGAGAAGAACCGCCATCACCAAGATTTCCCAAGAATCTCGAATACTCATTGCCTCGTTGATGCCAGAAGTAAAAATAAAGACGAGCGGAATCGCTATCAAGACTGCAGGCAACACAACCTTAAGCCACCTGCCATTTGCGGCGGCCTTGGTATCCTTTGAAACAAAATCAATGAGTTCAGAATAGTCTTTCATGTTACCACCTCTTGACCCTTTGAATCTGAATCCACTTCATCTTCAAGCAGCTGCTTGCGCAGGCCTTTGAGCAGCCGATGAACCCTCACTTTGACGGCTCCTTCAGTCGATTCAAGGACATGCGCGAGTTCTGCCATGCTCAGACCCTCCGTCACACTTAGGTATACGATTGAGCGGTCTAAAGGTTTCAGAGCCTGTAATGCATCTTCAAGCGACCTTCGCATCGAAATCTGTGAGGCGAGGTCGATAATGGACTTATCGTGGACCGACTCAAGGTGACTCTGCTCGGATTCCAGACTTTCATTGGCATCAACGCGGCTCCTCTTTCGCCAATGATCAATGAGAGTTCTCTGGGCAACGGTAAAGGTCCAAGTTTTCAAGGAAAGGTCGTTGTTAAAGGCGTGTCTCGACAAATGAATCTTCAACAATGCCGCCTGTGTTAAATCGTCGCTGTCAGAATCATTTCGGGTCCGAGCAAAAAAGAATTTATAGAGCCTTTTACCGAGTTCAGAAAACAAGCCACTCACGACAGCCGCATCGCCATTGCGATAAGCCTCGAAGGCAACTTGAAGGTGTCTCCATTCATCGCTTTTTATGCCCGACGGCTGCTGCATAAAATCAAAGTCCGCCCAACTCGATAGACCGTGTCCAACGTTCAATAATCTTTTGAGAATACTTCCCTATTGCAACAATGGGAAGCGGCCCAAAACGATTCAACTATGCTTCTCACTGAGCAACGATTCTTAGTCTGTAACCAAAGCAAAGACAATGCGTATTCCTGTCAGAGCTGTCTTGAGAGGGAGAACACATGCAACGCATCGTCGGTTTTGGTCTTGGCCTGCGCCCAAATCACTACAAAGATTGGATCGGCGCTGATGAGGGGCTCTGGGTGGAAGTGATGAGCGATAACTACATCCACCAAGCGGGTGGGCGTGGTGTGTTTCACCTTGCACAGGCCATCAAGGACCGACGTGTGGTGATGCACGGTGTCGGGCTCAATATCGCAGGCGTTGAGAAATTGAACAGCCACTATCTCGACGGACTCACGGCGTTGGCCGAAAGAGTTCAGCCAGAGGTGCTTTCCGACCATTTGTGTTTTACGCGAACTGCGGGCCGCTCCACCTACGACCTGCTGCCGTTTCCCTACACTCGCGAAAACCTTGGTTGGGTGTCCCGAAAAGTCAACGAGGTTCAAAGAATCCTCAAACGCCGATTGAGCTTGGAAAACCTATCCCGCTACGTAGCATTCATTGATGACGAGATGAGTGAATTCGAATTTCTCTCCCGCCTCTGTCACATGACAGGATGCGGAATTTTGCTTGACGTAAACAATGTCATAGTTTCAGCCACAAACCTCAAACGCAACGTAGATTCAGATTTGCTGTTACTTGAACCGTGGATGGTGACTCAGTACCACGTGGCAGGACACACAAAACACGACGGCTGGCTTCATGATACACACGACCAACCCGTTAATTCCGACTGCTGGAAGCTTCTGAGCTCCTGCCAAGAACGGTTTGGTCATCAGCCTGTGATTTTGGAAAATGATGAGCCTTCAACTTCCTTCAGCGCTTTGCTTGAGGAAGTTGATTCCGGTTTGAGATTGTCTCCGCCGGCAAATTCGACTGTCTGCGACGCACCGAATCATCTCAGAGAATTTCAAAATCACTTTGTCAATATCGTTTACACCCCTCCATGGAAGGAAATCTGTGCACGAAGTGAGTCTGTTGAAGTCACCCGAGTCAGGGATGACTATATTGAACAGCTCGATGTTTACCGGCATTGCTTTTTTTCGCGAATCACAACCACTTTAAGTGACACTATTCTGCTCCCACTCACTCAGGAATACGGACACGATCGAGTCCATGCGTGGCTTGCCAACTACGCCATCGAGGCCGGATTCAATGCCACACTCCTGCAAGATAATTTATCGGGTTTTATCGGGTATCTCGAGAATAAGAAGGTAGCAGACCAGTATCCTGGCATTTCAGAAGTACTGAGTCTTTGCGTCGCGCGCTGGAGCGTTCTCACGTGTGTGGACAAAGAGATTAAATTTGTTGAAGCGGATACATCACTTCACGAAATCTACCAAAATCCGACAAGCCAATTTGTTTTTTCAGATCTTTCCAAAACTGATTCAATGTCTGCCGCTTCAGTGGACTTATCGAAAGGAGCAATTTCAAAAGTGGTCTTCAGAACATCTCCGGCTGAGCTTCACACTCACCCTATTCCGATTGAGTGCAGCGACATTGCCCATTCCCTTAAAATGGGCCGATCACTGACCTACGCACTTGAAAATGAAGGACTGCATCACAGCGAAAGCGCTGCACCCGTTGTTCAACAATGGCTTGCTTCGATGTTTAAACTGGGTGGTCTCACAGCACGTGCTCATTCCGTTCTTCTAGCTTTCGTTGCTTTTTTCTCTCTTGAGAGTACTGCAAGTGCTGAGGTCTGGAAACTGCAAACTGAGCGCCTGATTCAGGTGAGCGGAAGCCTGCTCGACGATATTCCTGCGGGCGTTACAACCAACAGCTCCCTTTTGGGCATTGATCTCGGTGGAACTGCAACTTTGCTTCCACGAGTGGATGCAAAGGTTGGTTCAAAGCAGGAGGGCGTTCCACGTGCACCAGCTCATTTTGTTCCAACCCTTGCACTGAGCGCATCGCCGGATTCACTTTTGGCATCAAAGTACTCCTTTGCACTGCGCGGCTGGTATGGCCTTCTTCCCGCAACAGTCTCGCGTCTGGTGGTCGGAAGAAACACTCAATTCGACCAGAGGAAATTCGGACTTGAATTTTCCGCTCTTGAAAAAGGAGAACAATTTTTCGCGGGAATCAGTCTCGGGGGCAAGGCATTTTATCAAAGCGGCGACGCACAACTGAAGGGATACTTTTCGACCCAGGATCAGGGGCAAGCAAAGGACTCGTTTGCCGTCACAACCTCGGCTGCCGGAATTTCTTTAATTGCTTTGCATGACTCGTCAGGAGTCTTCTTCGAAACTATCGGATTCCTCCGCACAAGCAAAAGTGAGTTCTACATTTCAGAAGACGACAATCGCATCCTCGTTGAAGATGGCCTCAACGGGAACTCCCTTGAGCTGGGCTCCGGCGGACTCGGAGGGCAGATTTCCTTGGGCTGGAATCCGAACTCTTACTTTCAGATTGGCTTTTCACAGCTCATCCTTCCTGAAAGATATGCGGCTCCGCGCGTCTTCCTGCGCCTTCAACACTCATTAATTTCGGGGACATGAAATGAAATTTCTAAACTTCTTTTCAGTTTTGACACTAACCGCACTGAACACTGCCGCCTGTTCAAGGGCCGAGACTCTGGCTGAACTTGTACCTCCTCAAGTGGCTGTGGATGCCCAGAATCCAACATGGAACAACGGCATTGCAAATTTGGTCAAAGAACGTTGTGCGTCCTGCCATGGTGCACGAAAGGAGGCCTTCGTTCCGTCCAGCACCCCCTTTCTTGACTTCACCAAGGAAGAAGAGTTTCGCTCGGTGCGCTTTCGTTCGATTGCCCGCATCAAAGACGAGGCAAATCCGATGCCTCCCCGCTACGCCGACCCGATCTCGAAAACCGAGGCTGAGGCATTGATTCGCTACTTGGAAAAATGATGCGTAAGTCAGGTTCATTTTAACTGCATTCAGTTGACTGGTGGATTCCGCTCGTTGAATATTCACTCCAATCGATTTTCGAGTCCAAGGAGTGCACTGAATGCTTCGAGTTTTGAGTTCTGTGGTGTCGCGCCTCACCGCATTTACGTTCTTCACTCCCCTCTTGTTCCCCGCTGCCGCACTGGCACACGGAATTAGTGATGAACAAAAGCAGCGCATGCTCGAAGGCGGCTACGGGCAATATCTGATACTCGGTGCTGAACACATGCTCACCGGTTACGACCACCTGCTGTTTTTATTTGGTGTCTTGTTCTTTTTGAGCACCTTTAAGGAAGTCGCAAAATTTGTCACCGTCTTCACCATCGGGCACTGCATCACTCTCATTTTTGCAACCTTCTTCCGCATCACGTGGAACTATTATCTGGTAGACGCAGTCATTGCTCTGAGCGTCATGTACAAGGCATTTGACAACAACGGCGGATTCGAAAAGCATTTGGGAGTCAGACCACCCAACATGCTCATGATGGTCTTTGCCTTTGGCTTGCTTCACGGCTTCGGCCTGTCCACACGCCTGCAGCAACTTCCTTTGGGCGACGAAAACCTTGGCATGCTCTTCAGGATTCTCAGCTTCAACCTTGGAGTTGAAGTCGGTCAAATCATGGCGCTGGCATTGATGGTCCTGGCTTTATCCGGTTGGCGAAAGCGTGAGTCCTTCAAAAAATTCAGCTACGCTGCCAATGTGGCGCTCATGTACGCAGGTGTCTTTCTGTTATTCATGCAAATGCACGGATATTGGCACGATTCGCATCCCGATGATTTTCGCTTCCCTGAGGCAGAACATCGTCATGCCCACGAGGACATGGCCATTGAAAATGAACAAAAGGAGTCAGGTCGTGAGAATTTGGAATAAATTGAACCGCACAGGCGCTCTATTTTTTACAACAGTTGCAGGCTGCACTTTGACGTCGTTCCACAGCACTGCTGCGTTTGCCGATGCAGGTGGAGCCTGTCATTTCCACGGACGTAAAGAGGCGAGCGAAGAAACTGTCATTCGCTGTTCCGCCCACCACCGCACCCGCCTCTCGAGCAAAGGTAAAATCGATGCTTTGTGGGTTAACTTAAGTCACGAATCAATTACAAAGGTGACAAATCCAAAGGGCAAACAAGAGTGGCAGGTTGTTTTTAGCAACCCCACCGCTTCAGATGAAACAAAAAAGAAACTGTTCATGTTTTTTACTTTGAACGGAAACTTTGTGGCGGCCAATCACACTGGCAAATAAGAATCGACCTCGGACTGCTCTGCTACTGGAATTCAAAACAACACGTCTGAATGTTCCAAGCAGGAAGCTTTTGTGAAAACACCCTCTCACACGCTCCGCCCGCTGCCGCACCGGCACACACCATCAGCGGAATAAGATGTTCTTCCCGAGGATGCGCAGCGCGCGCCGCAGGAGCCTCGCTCCAGCGGAGGAGTCTCTCATGACGCTTTTCTGGTGACGAAACACAGAGTGACTCAAATAGCCATTTGTCGAAAACCTCAGAGGCGCCTATTCTGTCCGGAATCGCCCGCAGGTTGTGATAGCTGAAGCCGCTCCCCACAATGAGTACATTCTCTTCTCGCAATGGTCTCAATGCTTCACCGAGGCGCAGATGTTGCGCTGGGCTCAGATCTGACCGCAGTGAAATTTGAATCACGGGAACGTCGGCCTGTGGAAATGCAATCAACAGGGGAACGTAAACACCGTGGTCGTAGCCGCGGGATGAATCCAGCCGGCACTCAATTGCTTGAGCGTTCAACAAAGCCGATATGCGCTTTGCCAAGTCGGGGTCACCCTTTGCCGGATACTGCAATTGGTACGTGTGCGGCGGGAAGCCGCTGTAGTCATAGATCATCGCCGGGTTCGCAGTGGACTGAACCGTGAAGACAGCTTCTTCCCAATGAGCAGAGATGACGACGATGGCAGAAGGCCGCCGCGGAAGGCGACGTGGAAGCTCTTCAAAAAACGCCCTCAAGCCGTCAAACAGTTCGGGAGGATTCCAGTCCATCCAAAAGCATGGTCCGCCGCCGTGTGAAACAAAGTAGGTTGGATAATGAATGGACATCACATCGCTCCTGTCAATTGGCCTTCCTTCAATTGTCATGCCGCGGCCAAATCCTATTTTTTGGCCTGTGACTGCGCAGCAACGGCCTGCAGGTTCAACTCAATCAACACTTCATCCCCGACCGTTGGTCCTGCCTCGACCATCATATTCCAAATCAGACCAAAGTCCTTCCGATTGATCTTTGTCTTGCCTTTGAATGCGACCTTCCGATTGCCATAGCCATCTGTCACCTGACCCAAATACACTGAATCAAAACTGACCCTTTTTTTAATCCCCCTTATCGTGAGGTCACCCTCGATTTTAAAGCCCTCGGGTGTTCCACTGATTGAAGTGGAATCAAATGAAATCTTCGGATACTTTTGAACATCAAAGAAATCGGGACTCTTGAGATGATCGTCGCGCTTTGCGACGCCTGTATCAACAGAAGAGACATCAACCTGAGTTGACACCTTGGACTTGGCAAAATTCTCTTCTATCTGCACTTTTCCCTCAAAAACCTTAAAATTTCCCTGAACGCTCGAAATCACCAAATGCGGCACCTCGAATCCCACTCTCGAGTGGGTTGGGTCGATTTGATATTGGCCAGCCGCCGGCTTCCCTTTTGCAAGTGCAACGGGTGACATAGCTGTTGAAACAGAAATCGCAGCAAGAATGATTGAATTCTTCATGGGTGTCTCCTCTTTGGTTGTCGACCATCGACATTGAGATCATCGTTCATTTTTAAAATTTGATAAGATAGAATAAAGCAAACAGATTGTTCGCCTGTTCGAACAATCGAAAAATGCGGAGTTTTGTGTGATAGATCTCAATCGCAGCTGGATGTTTCTGGAAGTGGCACGGAGTGGCAGTTTCACGGCAGCGGCCAAAACGCTTGGCATACCGAAATCAACCTTAAGCGAGAAAATCACAGCACTTGAGGAGTCACTTGGAACGACACTCATCGTGCGCACCACGAGGTCGCTGAGGCTCACTGATGCAGGACACGTCTATGCGCGGATGATTTCGGTCGGACTCGAACAAATTTTACTCGCCAAAGATGAAATTGGCCGCCGTAAAAACATTCCGAGTGGAAAAATTAAGGTTTCTCTTCTGCCAAATCTCGCAAACTCACAGTTTCCCGAGAAACTCGCCGGATTCTTGAATGCCTATCCGGATGTGACTCTCGAACTCGATTTCTCGGACAGAGTTGTCAATATTCTTGAAGAGGGCTTCGATATCTGCGTGCGCGCAGGGCACTCGGAGGATTCGTCATTGCGGTCCAAGAGAATCCGCCGTGACCGTTCAATATTGGTCTGCAGTCAGGACTATGCCAAGAGAGCGGGAGTTCCCGCAACTATTACCGAGCTGAGAAATCATCAGCTGGTCAATTGGAACTCAGATACTTCCATTTGGGATTTGGAACATCAGGGGCGGCAGAGGGCAAAAATCAAAGTTAAGAGCCGCCTCTTTGCCAACAATGTTGAAGCCGTGATGAAGATCGTCTCCGGCGGATTCGGAATCGCACTTCTCCCGAGTGAGATCTGCACAGAACTGCTTCAAAGGAAGCAATTGGTTCAGGTCTTGCCCCAGTGGGGAAGCAAGGAGTTCTTCGTCTACATTGTTTATCCGGCACAAAAGCAGGAAGCAGCTAAACTGAAAGCATTCATGCCTTGGCTCGAACGCGCCTTGAAAAACATCTGACGCACGCGGTGCCTGGTCTTGTGCACGGATCAAAGTAATTTCGATTTGTCTAACCGCGGCCTCGTGCAGCCCTGAAATTTTTTAAAAGCTCGCTACCTGCGCTCCCGATGCGGAGGACGCTGCGCTTGCCTTTGTCCCTGAGGGCGCCCTCTATTCTGCTGAACCGGAGGTCTGGCATTGGAGTTCTGCGCGGCGGGTGAATGAAAAGGATGTTCTAAATTGACAAAGATAGATTTCTTGATGACCTTTTCGATTTGCCGCAGATAGGCAATCTCCTCTGCATCACAAAATGAAATAGCGACACCAGATGTCCCCGCACGCGCCGTGCGGCCGATGCGGTGAACATAAGTCTCGGGTTCATTCGGCAATTCAAAATTGATGACGTGAGAAATGTTGTCGACGTCAATTCCGCGCGCCGCGATATCGGTGGCTATCAATGCACGCAATTGTCCGACTTTGAAATCGTTCAGGGCATTTTGTCTTGCCGACTGTGATTTATTCCCGTGAATCGCGCGCGATGGAACACCCACTTTGTCGAGAAACTCTGCAACCTTGTTGGCACCGTGTTTGGTGCGTGTGAAGATGATCACTCGCCTGAAATCTTTGCCTGCAAACAAATGCGCCAAAAGTTCCCGTTTGTCCCCTTTGTCGACGAACATCACGCTCTGATTAATGAGCTCTGCCGTGGTGGATGGCGGAGTCACCGCAACCCTGACTGGATTGACGAGAATAGAATTGACCAACCTGTCCATTTCCGGCGGCATGCTCGCTGAAAATAGTAGATTGTGTCTTTGTTTTGGCAAAAGCGCGAGAATTTTGCGGATATCGTGAATAAAACCCATGTCCAGCATGCGGTCCGCTTCGTCAAGAACAAACGCCTCAACACCCGCGAGTGAAACGTGCCCCTGATTGAGAAGGTCAAGAAGCCGCCCTGGAGTCGCAACGAGCACGTCTGCGCCGGTGCTCAAGGTATGCACCTGAGGCACCTGACTCACGCCGCCAAATGCCAAGGCCAGTTTGATTTTGAGGGATTCACCGTACGTTTGAAAACTCTCATGTACCTGAATGGCAAGCTCACGGGTTGGCGCAAGTACAAGCATGCGCACGTGTTTTGCAACCCTGCGCTTCGGATTTTGTGCGAGTATTTGAAGCAGCGGCAGGGAAAATGCGGCCGTCTTTCCAGTCCCCGTTTGCGCGATTCCGAGCAAATCTCTTCCCTCAAGCAGATGGGGAATCACTTTGACCTGAATCGGTGTTGGCTTGCTGTAGCCGCTGCGCTCCACAGACTTGAGCAAAGGCTCTATGAGTTTCAGTTCTGCAAAAGTTTCAATCGTGTTCAAAAAAATCCTCTTCTTCTAAAATGAGTGCTGCCATGCGGTGAATCCGCAAACGGGGCACCAAAGCATTAAAACCCGCGTCCACGAGGCGCTGCAAGTACCTGCGCTTCTGTCGCCTTCACAGGTAGATTCTTGATCTTCCGGCCCATGAGCTTTGTCATGACACTGCGGGCGAGATTTTGCGATACCTCTATGTGCGTGAAATGGTCGAAAATAAAGATACCGCCAACATCCTCACGGGTCAGACCGATATCTTTGGTGAGCGCTCCGAGAAAATCGCCTGGCCGCAGTTTGCTCGATTTGCCGCGGTTGACGTGAATTTTGACAAAGCTACGAGCCGCAGACTGCGCAGCGGCATCAACAGAATTCAATTCGAAAGTGGTTAATTTTATGTCTGTTCCGTTGAGGATATCCTGCAGAAAATTTGCCGACTGGGGCGTGCACAGATTCAACGTCCAGCCACTCTTTCCGGCACGCCCGGAGCGACCCGAACGGTGGAGATACTCCTGCTGGGTCGATGGAAGCTCATAATTGATGACCACCGACAAATCACAAACATCGATTCCCCGAGATGCGAGGTTTGTGGCCACAAGATACTGCACGCCTCCCGATTTAAAACGGCGCATCATAGTCGAGCGTTCAATTTGTCCCAGCTCACCCGAAAGACCAACTGCTGAAATGCCAGCCTCCTGCAAAAATTCGGTGACCCTTTGCACTGTTTCGCGTGTCTGACAAAAAATGATTCCGGACAGTTCGGGATGCCCTATCTGGCGCAATAAATCGCCCAGAGCGCTTAAACGGTCCTGTCCGCCTTTGAGGATAATCTTTTCGTGCTTGACGATTGCCGTTGCCGATTCAAGCGATTTCAGCGGACCTTGTGCGACGGGGCGCACATCGATTCTTTGTCCTCTATGCACCAAACGGTTTTGCAGGCGGCTCTGCCCTTCGGACTCTGTGGCCGAAAAAAGAGCAGCCTGAATCTTGTTCGGCAAATGATCACAAATCGACTTCACCTGCGCTTCGAATCCCATTCCGACCATTACATCGGCTTCATCCAATACGATTGAACGCAAGCCCGAAGTCTTGAGAACGTCTTGTTCGATGAGCTCAAGTGCACGCCCAGGCGTTGCGACAACAACGGCAGGATTCTTCAGGATCTCAGCCTTTTGAGTTTCAGCTTTCTGGCCACCAAACACGGTGCGGATCTGAATACTGCGCTCGCCTGTCTGGGGAAGGATGGTCGCGACTTTTGTGGCAACCTGGGCGATCTGCGAGCCAAGCTCACGCGTCGGTGCAAGGATAAGGAGTTGTGTCTCGCAAACCTCGGCATCCAAGCGCTCCATCAGCGGAATCAAAAAAGCCAATGTTTTACCGGAACCTGTCGGCGACAACGCCAAAACGGAATGACCCGCAGACAGAACAGGAATGGCGGCACTCTGGATGGGTGTCGACTCGGTGAATCCCATTTCTGTCAAAACGGAGTGAATCTGTGATTCGTTGCAAGTTTCTATTGTCATTGGATTTCCTAAAGGCTGAACGTCCACCTGAGGGGTGTAGGAAGTTTTCCAACGAAAAGATACGCTTATTTCAACGAGGACCGACTCAAAGACGGTTGCATTGCGACGTTTATGTGCAGAATAATAATTCTAAAATTCCACCAATCTTATTAAATATCCATAAACATTGATATAAATCTATATTTTAATGTTTATAATTTTTCTGCCAACATCGCATTTGGAGAGTGCTCCGCTTCTTGCGGAGCCGTTCATTCCGCGCAGACCGCCTCGAATGAAATCTTGTCTTCCCAGCGGCCAAACATGACGCCATTGCGCTTGCTGTAGTCAAATCGGAGAACTTTTGTGTTCTGATCGAACGTCACAGTGTGCAGGTCCACATAGCCCTTGCGTGAATTATCTGGATATTTTGTCCGGTGGCTCTCCATGTAAAAGAACCCGTCTGTGAAGTCGATCACGCTGTAATCAATCACTGAACGGAAGTTGTGCCGACCGTCGGGACTGTCGAAGGTAAAGGTTTGTTTCTCTCCAGCGACAGGCGTGATTTCGAAGTGGCTGAAAAACCACGGAATCATGTCGCCGCCGAAAGGTCCGCCGCTCTTCTCAATTTTGCTCAAGCAGACGTCGACGCGCTGGATCATTGCGCCAGATACAAGGTCCGGCGTTTCGCGGATCGTACAGCGTTTGAGGAGCCGATGACGACTTTGATTGCCTTCTGTGCATGGGGATGCAAAAGCTGAAACAGATGCGCCAGTACACAACGAGACCAAGACCGATACAACGGACGATTTCATATTGACACCTTTGGTTATTGTTCTGAGGGCGCATTCTGCTTGCAAGACGAAAGATCAGTCAACAATCAACGCTCTACAAAATAATAATTTTCAACAATTTCAACATTACTCCCGAGCGTGAGTCGCACTGGGCACGTCCGTCCGGCATCCTCGCACAGCCTTTTTTGCTCCTCCGAAGTGGCACCCCGAATGGTGTATTCGACCTTCAAGTGGCGAATTTGCCGCGGGTTCGCCTGCATGATTTTTTCCAGCGTAAACGATACCTCGATGGCAAAACCGGCTCTTTGAGCCGCCATGCCCATAATCGTCGTCGCGCACGCCGCAAGGCTCGCAGCGCATAAATCGGTGGGAGAAAATTGCGAGCCATCACCGCCGTTGTCTTTGGGTGCGGTTGTGCGGATGATTGCACCCGAGTCCGGATGATGTATCTCGACGCTTGTCGGTGTAAGAGAGTGGCCTTTCATCAACACGCCCATGGCAAGAACTCCTATGTTTGTGGGGATGCTATCATGAAGATTTTCATTCTTGGAAATTGACACGCCGCTCAGCTTTCCTCAGTCGCTCGAATTGAGCCTTGAATTTTGTTTGACGATTGCTCCTTAGCGGCTCGGTAAACTAGTTGTATGTTTGCATCGGAATTCACTTGGATTGGTGATCATCCTTTGAAATTTTCAACTCTCTTTTGCGCACTGTTGTTGACGGCCCCCATGCACAAGGCACTTGCCGTTGATGTGGAACATTTGATGAAATCCGGAGGAGAGGCTTTTGATTCCATCAAATCAAAAGGCCAACAAATGTATGAAAGCGGGAAATCAACCACCGGTGAGCTGCTCGACAAGGGTAAGGAAACGACCGGAGAGCTGTATGAGAAGGGCAAAGAAACCACCGGAGAGCTGTATGAGAAGGGCAAAGAAACCACCGGAGAAATAATCGACAAGGGAAAGAAAACCGCCGTAGATACATACGATAAGACCGTTGAAATGGTGAAAAAGGAACGCACCTCGCGTGACAACCGGAAAGACTCGTTTCTGACCCTGAACTTGAGCCCATTTGTTTATTTTTCACTTCCTTTGCCGAAATCCGGCTTTCAAATAGGTTGGGTGATCAATGAAGGTTGGACTGTTGATCCGGAATACCTGTCCGGCAGTTTTGGTTTCGATGTCGCAAAAATTTCGATTGGTGAAATCTCCGAAACACTCATCAGCCTTCCCCTCAGATACTTTCCGGGCAACAATTTCAACTGGAAATTCGGCGGTACATACCGAAAACTTACAGCCGTTCTTGGCAACACCATCCTTGAAAAGATTGTCAATCGCCCCACCACACTCGACTTACTGGAATACAAGTTTTATTCGATCAATTTAGGCCTAGGAAACAGATGGCAATTGAACAATGGAATCACGCTCGGTGCAGACTGGCTCGATTTCAACATCCCCGTTTCAGTCGAAAGGAACGAAATCATAACATCGTACATCACAGATGAAAATGACAGGAAAAATGTCCGGAGGGGAATCGATATTTTAACTGCCCTTCAGTTCACGGCGCTCAAATTGCAGATTGGATATACCTTTTGAGAAATGCGCTACATCGCAAAAAGTAAATTTAAAAAATCTTCTCCTCTCCATCAAAACTCAATCACCATGTGAATCTGCAGCGGCTGGGTGGGAACTTGCTGAGAACGATCGGAAGGAGCGGCGACGGGGGAGTACTGCGGTGACGAAAGAACGTCGACCAGACACGACTGTTGTTCTTCCGAGAGAGTCACGGTCGTGTTGATAAGAAGAAGTGAGTGATCTGAAACGCGCCCGTTGGCAGGATTGAACGTCGCGCTCCAACGAACACCTCCGCCACGCTGGGCACCTTTTAAACAGTCGGAAAGGCGCGGACTCCTCGCCAACACCTGCCTACGCAGGGCCTCAAACCACTCGGGTGCAGCCTGTTCACGCACCGTAAATTGGCCACGCTGAAGCTCACCCTGTTTGCCGCGCTCCGCCTTTGGAGTTTCGGGACGCACAGTCCTGAGAACAGGTGCCTTGCTGCCGGATGGTTGTGGTTGAGTGTCAGGCTGAGGGACAGCTGTTGGAGTGCAAGAGCAGCGGCTGATAACCAGCACAGCGATCGCGGCAACAATCAACAAAGCAGCGACCAGCCTGCCCCTTTTTGTCTTTTTAGGAAACCGCTTCTCAATGCGCTCTCGATGGACATTCTGCGCTTGAACGAGTGACGCCTTTAACTTTTCGAGCCGTTCGCGCGCTGCTCTTTTTGCAGAGCTCTGATCAGATTTTGGATCCAGCGGGCGTTGCGTCACGGCTTACTCCACAATTTTCCAGCCAAGCACAAGCGATTCTCCCGCAGACCACTGTTCGGGCACAACCAAGATCGGAGCAAAAGGCTGTGGCGAAGAAGGTTTGGGAGCAGCGTATGGCCAGGGCAGTGGGTCGGTCGGTGCAACTCTGACGTGACCCACAAAGACGCCGTCCTGCGGATTGTACCCGCGTGCCTTTGTGGCCATCGACGACGCAGAATCGGTCGAAAGAACCCGCAGAATCTCGTGAGCCCTCTTTGAAAGCTTCTGCAGATTTTCGCCGACCCGTCCTTTTATTTTTCCGCTGCCATCCTGCAAATCAGAGAGCTTCTGCAGAATCGGCGCCATGCGCGTGCGGACCTGCGTATCTTCAGATTCAATTCTGTCCAGCAGCAAACCAGTGAAGCGCAATGTACTGTAAGGTTCTTCTTCCAACCGACGCATCAGCCGGCGTGCAAATTCCTTCACCTCGCCTTTGGCCAGCAACAACAGTTGTTCCACACGGATTGCCGCGGCACTCCTCATGCGCAGTAGAGTCATCAACCGCTCGAATGAGCGCACGTCGGATCGCAGCGCTGCGCGCCATGCGAGATCTTCGAAAATCACCGAGTAGGCATCCTTGGGTAAGACTTCTTTGAGCACTGCCACCAGATCGGGAGTAACCCTCCACGTTCCAGAAATGTAGCTAATCCAACGTCTTGCCAATTGAGAGGCGACGGAATCATCACCCTCTTCCTGTCCGCTGTAGTTGATGGCGAGTCCGAGGTTCTTCAGGGCGTTGTGTACGTCACCGTTTTCCAAAGCGGCAAGCCCCCGCCGGAGGGCAATTGCCGGCCGTCCGAGAAATCCGCTCTGCTTGTCGAGCGAAAGCAAACGGCTTCCGCGCTCGCCTGACCAGATCTCACGCAACTCTGCTGGACTCGCATCCACGCTGTATAAACCGATCCAGTTGCTCAACTCGCTGCCGACCTGTTGATCGATCAGTGCATCGAGAATGGGAATAATTTTTCGTCTGTCGGATACCCTGTCCGAACTCCCGGCAAAGACTTTTTCGAATAAGAAAAGCCGACGCGATGAGGGCAGCGCCATCCAGTCGGCTACCGTCCATTCCTCGGCGTCTGCGAGTATTTTTTCGCTTTCCTCGGTCAATTCGGAGCGGCCCATCAAAAACAAATGCAAATCGAAAATACGCGCCTGCAGCACGGGGATCCCCTGAACGTCGCGCATCTCAGAACTCGCCTTGTTAAGAACATCAATCATCAATTTTGCTGCTTGCGGTCGGGCAAGCTGCGTTTCTTCTAACAAATAGTTGAAGTAGTCCATACCACCACGGCTCAGGATATTGATGACCGAGCAACTCCCTTCGGGGAATTTGAGTGTGTTCAACTCCTCGGGCGAGAGAACGTCCCGTGCAGAAATTTTTCGTTCCTGTCGGCCACTGGAAAAGGCGGCGAACGGACTCACCGGCGGAGCCGGTTGTCCCCTGAAGAGAGAATTTAAAATCAAATTATGGACCGCCACAGTCCACAGACCATGTGCGTCTTGAGGCATGTCTTCAGGACACACTTTGAGTCTCGCCATCGCCAGCCAAGCGGCAGATGCTACGGTAGACTCCTGCACCGGAGCCGAGCCGCGAACACTCGTCAGTGTATTCTTCAAAAACCACACTTTAAGTGCATCTTCGTAGCGGCGTGCGGCAATGAATGCGCGAGAACTGAGAAGCAATTGCTGGTCGACGGCTTTTTCGCGTTGGCCGGACTCCTGGAGCGATAAATTTTCGCGGAGCGAGGGCGACGACCGCGCAGAAGAAACTTCTGCACACACCCCCACAGAGCTCCCAGAAAAGCAGGCTGCAATGAGCAAAAAAACAGCCGATTTATCTGCGACCCTAACGCGCATAGCCGAGTCCAATTGTCAGGTCGGCATGTTTCGGCATGGCCGTTCCAAGTATGGAGAGTGCGAGCATTGCTTTTGAACTGATGATAAGACCGCCCGAAGTGTAGAGGTGCAGGTTAAATCCTGTCAAAACGGCAATCTTTGCTGAATCAATTTTCATTGCCGCAGGTGCCGACGGAGAGAGCCGCTCTTTGTCGGACTCCGAGAGACGGGTGGCAATCAGTGATTTAAAACCATTGGAAAAACCCTGCCCCGACAAGAGTGAAGGGTAGATCATGTAGCGCACATCAGCCGCAAGAGAGAAAACCATTTGTGCCGCAGGCATAAAATCGGGCCTGAAAGTCACCACTCCCTCGGCTACCGGATAAAAACCACTCAGTTCCAATTCCCATCGTTCCGGTCGACCGGTTTGCCGGTAAGGCATCAAGGCAATCGCATCAGCAGACTCAGTCGAGAAGACAAAAGCCTTGGCCAAGCCGAGGCCGATCGTCATATTTTCCGAGGGAAACTGAACGGCAGCAGCTGCTCTGTAGGTCTCAAAATTGTTGTACTCAACCGGCTGCCCAACATTTGCAAAAACAAGGGATTGCTTCTTCCGCCAATCAAAACGGACAGACTTTCCTGCCACGCCGACGGTTCGCTCGACCAAAGCGGGAAACGGAATGACGTTCTCGGCAGCAAGTGCAGCCGACGGCCAGAGGAGTGCCAGTGAGAGAAGATTTCTTTTAAGGATCAACTGGAAATCCTCCTTCCGGCGGGCGAGGAAAACGCGGCCTGTAGCAATTGGTCTGCAGTGCATCGCGCCAAGTTTGTCGCGCATTATAGGTTCCGCTTTCATCAAAAAATGGATGCTCGCAAAATCGTGTGCATTGGAGAAGCGCGTTGCCGATTTGAAAGTCCTGCTGCGTCCAACCGCTGCTGCCATAGGATTGCTGTTGATTGAATGAAAGACCAAACGGAACGCTTGCCACCACTGCATTTGCGCTTCCGGCCAAAAAATTTGTGTATTCAAGGCGCAGAAGAAAGGGAAAGTCCCAGATCAGACCGAGCTCATATGACCCGCCTTGCGAGGCTGAGTGCACCGCAGGAAGGTTTCCCAAAGGTAGCGGCTGCTGCGCGGCAGCGGCAGTGCGGAAGTAAAGTCTCGATGCGTCGGTAGAATTGGCGGCACAAAAACTGAAAAACTCCCCATTGCCAGCCGTCACACGCTCGTTGTTGAAAAACGTCACCCAAGCAAAATCACCCAGAGCTACGTCGGTGGAAATCGCGGTTCGTTGTGGAGCCAATGCGCTGAGAGAATTCATTTTACCCGCATTAGCCTCGGAAAACTTGCTGAGAAAGTTTTCGTACGACTGTCGAGAGGGAAGGATAGGAAGGCTCGACAACTGCACGGGTCCCAAATTCAATGGGGGACCATCTGGCAGCACTGGACACGAGCGCTGCGACTCATCTGGAGCAGCAAATGGATCGACTCTGGGATCGACGAATGTTGAGGGACACCAGAGTGCCAGATTCTTGATCAGTGGATTTGTGACGACATGCTGGCTTGAGTCAAAAACGAATGCACCGGTGACACGGGGAGACACCCGAGCACGTTCATCGGGTAAAATTTCTGCCAAAGTCTGTTCTAATTTCAACACAAGATTTTTCGTCAGATCGTCATGATTCAGTGCGATGTAGAGTGTCATGTCGTTGCCGGCTGCACGAACCTGACTGATTCGTTCCTGAAAAACTGCACTCATGCGGTCTTTGAAATCGGCCTGACTGAAGTCATCGGAGCAGATTTCAACCGGACTTTCCAACAGCAAGCGCTGCTTTTGCATGTTGAGATGCTGAAGCGAAATGGTCCGCCGACAGGGTGCAATTACGAAACCGACAGACGTGGTGCTTTTGACCGGACTGCGCAACGAGGAAAATGCGGCGCGGGTCTCCGGATTTTTCCGTGCAAACGCCGTGGCCGTAAAGCTGCCGGTTGCATCCTTGACAGTTGCCGACGCACAAACGGAATCCGCCGCAGATGCGGACGCAGGCAAGGCCCGCTGGTTGAACGCAGCGCGCTCGTTGGTTCGGACGAGATCGTCGACACCGGCCTGACTGTAAGATTGTGGGCAAGCCGGCTCTGCTCCGTAAAGGTATGGATTTTCAGGTTCCGCAGTCGACGTATTGCCAAAAGACTGGTTTGTGATCTCGAACATGCGCCGCAGTCCGAGTGCCTGCGCTTCTTCGTTGCGGAGTGCGGGGAATACGTGTCGCCCGCGCCATTGAACAAAGGAATTGGACTCATCGAAGACTCCATAAACCACAAAGCTTCGATTCTGATGGGCGGTACCGCTCCTAATTACAAATGATTCAGGCTTGACCACTGCGGAAATCTCGCCGTCGCGGTGATAGCGGAGGCGAAATGAAAGCGCGCGCGGCTCCTTGACCACTTTGTGACTTGCACTTCCGCAGATGCGGCCTGCGCCGCAGGAGACAGACTCGTGAATGTGAACCTGTTCACGACTCTGCGGGGCCAACCAGCCAACCTGACCGTCGTCATTCACATAGCTGACCTCAAAGACACTCTCAGAACGTAAACCGAGTGGTGAGCCGACGTTCCAAAAAAAGAACAGAGTCTGCTCGGCCTCATACCAAACCGCCTGAGCGATTTGAAACTGCGCCGGCGTGTATTCGAGTGGCACCTTGCTGCATGAGTGCAACAAAAATGCGATGAACGCGGCACAGATTTTTGAGACTTTCAAACCATTCAATTTCATGAAGAGATCAGTTCCACCCAGCTGAGTTTTTGCGAGGTATACTCTTCAACCAGATTCTCCGAGAGTTTATTGCGGGCCAGCGCAGGATCGCGGCGGGGTCCGGCGGCCGCGGCGGACAAGGCGTTGGCAAGAGAGTTCGGCATTGCCGACTTGATCGCATCGCGGAACGATTGCGACTGTTCGGAAATCCACGCAGCCAAACTTGCAATGTCGGTATTGAGCATTAATGAAGTGCGCTGATCGGCAGACAACTTGAGCAGCATTTCGGGAAAGAAGATGTACTGCATCCAGTCGGGAGGCTGTCCGCCGTGCGCCTGAAGTCCCAGCTTTACAACTTCCTTACGCTGCTGGGGTGAAATCATCGGAAGTAAAACCGACAATGCGGCAGCCGCGTTGATTTCCTGTCCGTGATCCGAAGCCGAGGATGCCGTTCCCAGAGAAGGAACTGGCTTTCCCTCGCTCACACAACGTGCCGCCGTCAGAATGGCCGAGAGTTCGTCGCGGGTTGCACGGTTGGAGCGGAGTAATTCGCCTGCACAGGCCGCGCGCTCCGTTTCATTTAACAGCAGTGCCGTGGACCTCTGCTCGGATGTCGAAATGAGCGAGAATAGAATCGCACCAAGCCGCTTAGGCAGAGAATTCATCAGCTGACGGATTCCGCTCGGGCCGAACTCATCGTGTATACGCTGATAGATTTCGGCGTCACTTTGCGAAAGTATTGTTGCTGCGAGAGCGTGTTGATTGAGAATTCTGTAGAACTCAGCTCCGCTCGGGAGGTTTTCGTTCTTTGCATCCTTGAGATATTCGCTGAACTTGATTTTTCGTCCGGCAAATTCTCCATCTTCAGGAAAATCTGGCTTCACAAGTCCGTCGAATTCAAGAACAGCTTTGGCCAGCATCGCGTAATTCTCGTCACGCAACCAGATGACGAACAAAGACTTAAGAACCTTGGGATCCTTTTCTATGCGTGAACGCCAGAGCATTGAATGCTCGGCAGCAAAGGCCTTCTCGATGGTCTCGACGTCGAGAATTGAAGATTTCTCGGGATCCGGTTTGAGTTCCTGCAAGTCGAGAGGTTCGGGAGTTGGAGCCGTCAGCGAGGCTTCCATCATTTTCTCTTCCACGGTCTTCACACCCAGCCGGCGCCAAGCCCAAATCAGAGCCAACACACAGATCGTCAGCAAAATCCCGCCAAACATGGCAGGAAAATAGGGTAAGAGGCTGAGCCACAATTCGCGGAACAAACCCTCTTTGCCGACTTCTGGTCCGGCAGGCTTCTCGGCCTTTTTGTCGTCGACTTTGTCTGCAGCGGGCGAAGCCGCGGGAGTTGGGAGTGGAGTTGGAGTCGACTTGAGAGAGTCGGGTAGCGGCGGAAGCTGTTTCGCCTCGACAGTCACCACCGTATAGCCTTTGCTGAGCTTCTGCTCGAGGCGGCGGACGAGTGTCTGCCTGTCTTTGGCGGGAATGCTTGTTTCGGTTGCCACCTCGCAACGCGCCGCCGTAAGATATTCCTGAACTGGCACAGAACCTGGGCCGCGCTCATCTCCGATCCCCGGCAGAGCTCCTTGCTTGGGTTTGTCGGTCGTGGCGTGCGACACATAGAAGCAGCCACGCGAAAAACATTTATCCGCGGGACAATCTTGCGTGAGCGCCAACTCAAATTGATTTTCAAGCCGCTTGAGCTCTGCTGCTACAGACGGCGGAATGTGCGTCTCAGGAACACCCGAGGCCGCATACGACATTGGTGCTACCAACAACCCAAGCAAAAGCAGCAAACTTTTCACGCAACCAACTCCCAAGCTTCGATACATCAGTAGACCCGCACAACCACTCTGCGGTGTCGTGCCAATCGCTCCTCTTCCGACAGTCCGGCCAACTCGGCATCAGGCAACGGCTTGGTATCCGCATAAGCCTCAACCCTGATTTTTTGGCGCGGAATACCAAATCCCTCGAGTCTTGCACGCAACTCAATGGCACGTGAACTTGCAAGTTCCCAGTTCGATGCAAAGCGACCGACACCGTTGACCACGGGAGTACTATCGGTATGGCCTTCCACGGCGAAAGAATATTTTCCGCCGTACGAGGAGAGCGATTTGAGCATCTCGGTGAGTGTTTGTTCCCATTCAGTGCGAATGGATGCGCTGCCTGAATCAAACATGATTCCGGAGTTCAGTGACAGCGCAAGTCCGTCATCATTGAGCGCAGTCCGAACCACTTTCTCGAGGCCGGCGACTTTAATTTTTGCGTCAATTTCACGTTGAATGGATTCAAGGCTCTGGGCACTTTCCTCTCCGCTGAGATTACGCGCAATCTGCTGCATCTTCACACGGGAAATTTGCGCTGCAGACATCAGCATCGCAAAGAACAGCAACAGATTGGTGATCAGATCGGCATAGGAGAGAAGCCAACCCTCCTCGGATCCTTTGGTACGCCGCTGCATACCTCAGCCCTCCGCCAAAAGATCATTGACGCTCTTTTGGCAACGCTCCACCATTCCGATGCGCTCATCGAGAAGGGTGTTGAGATAGTGACTGATTGGACCAGCGATTCCGGCTCCGAAGGCCACTCCGTACAGCGTTGCTGTCAGAGCGAGCGACATTGCGGTGCCGATATTCGTATTGTCGGAGGTCATGTTTTTGAAGAGTTGAATCATGCCCGTGATGGTGCCCACCATTCCAAATGACGGGCCGAGTTTTGACAGCATTTCCCAATTGTGGATGGCCGGCTGCAGCCTCTCGATTTCGTCGTGACGAAGTTCAGTGAACACCTTTTCTGACGATGCGCCAGCTGCCCTGCGCAGGAGAAGTTGGACAAAAACCTTGCTTGACTCAAACTCAGACTTGTCCAAAAACTCGAGGACCTGCGATTTTTTTCCTTCGCGCCACAGCGTACTGATTCGTTCACGTTCGTCGTCCATCAGTTGTGTCTGCCTTGAAAATCGACGCAGCCCCGGGATGAACTCCTTGAGACAGGTCAGTGTTCGGAGCGCCGTTTTGCTGCTTGATCCGAGCAGCACTGCGGCTGCGCAACCGACAAGCACCATCACGAGTGCGTGTGGGTCGAAGGCGGAGACCTGAGTCATGTTGCGCGGACTGAACCCGATGGCGATGACGACGAACAACAAAATGATTCCAAACAGCTGCATTGCCGACCCCGATGAAAAGTTATTTGCTATTCTTGTTGCTGCGCAAATCTTCCAGTTTTTTGCGAACCGACGGATCACTTTCGATCTCTTCAGACTTCTCCCAAATCTCGATCGCCTTCTCGCGTTCGCCCACCAACAGCAGAATTGAACCCTTGGCTCTGAGAAATTCAGGATGCGAGGGATACCGTGAGAGCACCATTTCAGCATACTCGAGAGCAAGTGAATAATTGGCGTTTCTGATTGCCTCTTGCATCAGACTGCGCGAACGCGAGACACTCACATCAGGTGCGTTCTCGTTCACCTTCAATCCTCGCTCGCGATAAGCCTCGGTAAGCGACTTATCTGCAGCAACCGGCGGCGGAGGAACCAAACGCGTTGTGGGCAAAACCTTGACCTTCTGATTGTCCGCACTGTGCTCAACAATCACTCTTTGCGACGAAGCCAGCATCGGGATGTCAACCTCAGTGAGAATCTTGCCGTCGTTCCAGCGAACCTTGAGCGCAGTCGTAGAGCCGACACTTTGCGGCTGCAACGGCCGCCCTTCTTCCCTCAATGAGTCATGCCCGCGCACAGCGTTGTAGATGAGATAATGAGTGTAATTGCGCGGTGTGGCACAACCGGCCAGCAAGGCGGCGAAGATGAAATTTAACAACAAAGACAATGAATTTTTCATGGCACCACCGGAAGAAATGAGCTGTTGAGGGTGGACACGCCGATTCCGACTTTGCCGTTGGTCGAGACAAAGAAATTAACTGCATAGTTGCCGTTAAAAACGGGCACCGGAAGACGAGCAATGCCAACAAGTGTCAAAAGCGGATCAACAAACTGCGTCGGTGCATCGCCTCCAAAATTTCTTGTCAGCGATCTGATCAGCGCCGTTGGCACGCTCATCAAAAGTTTTCCTCCGAGCATTGCATTCATCAGGTTCGGAAAGGCCTCGCCATAGGAAGCACCCAATCCTAACACCGGATCAAGCAACGAAGCGGAAACGCCAAAAAACCGCTGATTGAAGCTTCCCCACTGCTCAAGAAAGTCGAGTGCAATGTGTTGAGACGGATAAAAACCCAAATCAAGAACCGCATGGGTCAGGCTGTCGCCTCGGTGCCTACGTAGAAGGTCTTTGGAAGCGGTGTAGTTCTGCTGGCTGCGCTGCTGGGCGGAAAAAGCGGGCGAGATATTCTGGGCGAAGACAACTCTGCCCGACACAAGTGACACACCCCTTACGGTGATGCCGTCTGAATTTTCAGAGATCCACCAGCCGGTTTGTGACGGTGGAGTGGCACCTCGCATGGCTGAATCGAAGTCTGAAATATCAGCAAGTGTCATTGAATCGGGAGAGATGACCTCCAGTCCGGAATCGCGGATTTTGCTGTGACTCGCAGAGCAACCCTCGCAATAGCGAACATTCGCAGGGCCAAATGCACCACGAAGACTCTGTATAGACCTGTCGACGAATGAACTCCGGCTCTCTTCATACGAAGGCACGGCTCGGACGATAATGGTGGGAAAAATCTCGCCGGCATTCAACGCAAGGCTGTCGAGCTGATCGCGCAAAATCTCTTCAAGCCGCAGGAACGACTCTGCTGTGTTCTGACGCTCGGCATGCGCGGAGGATTGCCAAAATAAGGCGATCAAAAAAGTTAAAATCAGAACCAAAATCCCACCTCCATTCCGGCGGACTGAAATTCGAGCCCTGCGTCCAGGTAGGTGCCGAAGTTCTGCGAACCAGCAAATGCCGGCATGGACTCCAGGAAAGCGGACAGGCTGACTCTGTTCTTGACGCGTGCCTCGAGTGCCAATCGAAACGAAGAAAAAGATGCTCGCGGTTGAGTGCCGTTGCGATCTGCAATGATTTCCGCGACGTTGATTGTACTTTTGCGAAAGGTCGCAGCGGTGCTTCCGCGCAGGTTTGTCACCGCACCGCCGACGACAAAATAAAGGTCGGGCTCCGTGAGAGAGCGCATGCGACCTGAAATCAGCCTGGAAAAACGCCCACCGGCAAGCCAACCGTCATGAGAATCCACTTGGTTTGTGATGCCGAGATTGAATTCAGCGGTCCAAACTCTGGACTGTGAGAAAGACGTTTCGGCCCCTGCAATGAACCAGACGAGTGGAGGGATAACGACCGCGGCAGTTGCAGTAGGCCGACCAAAGGGATCTGTTTCTGTGGTGTTCTGCGAAAGAGCAAAATTGTGAACGCCAACACGAATCGGAAATGAGAAGAACGGGTTGTTTCGAAGAATGTCCAAATACTCCTGCCGCGCCTCGGATGCGCTTTTGAGATTGGCGGCGCTTCGCAATAGAACCGGCGACGTTGTCGAAGTCGAGATGGTTCGGGCGTAGACTATTGGCAGATTCTCACGGATTTCGGTCACTCTTCCGCGCAGTACCAACTGCGATTTTTCAGCTTCAATATCCAAAAATATGGCGTATTTTGCCACCGTTCCAATTCCTGCCGAAGACAAAATCTCATTCAGCCGCAGCCCGCGTCCCATAATTGTTGCGCGCGGTCCGGAATGAGCAACAACAGCACTGCATTCTGGACAATGAACCAAGTCCATTTTTGTTTCTGAATTCTTGAGAATCAATTCGGCAAAGTGATTCTCAAGATATGCAGTCATTCCTGCCCCAAAACCATAGGGCACATTGACCCCGGCAAGCACAACGTTGGAACGCGTGGAAAAAATCGGATTCGCCTTCAATCCAAAAACAAACTCATCCAGCAAGTCGGCTGACATGAGCTGCAATTCGGATGCGACGGACGCACGCGACTTTTCAAGCAAAACAACTTCATCCGGCATTAACGGTTCATTTGCAGCCGCAGAAAGGACACAGAAAAAAGACGCCACAACTGCCATCAGCTTCAGAACGTGTCGTATCATCAAAGAAGCCATTGCCAGTCACCCGTATGTGTACAAAGTCCCGCGTGTAACTGCGTCTCTGCCGGATTGATTTGAAACAACGCCAACAGTTTTTCGTTTTGGCCAAGATGGCTCGCATACTCGCGGCACAGGATTGGCAAACCCTCAGTTATCTTCATTCCCGAAAAAGCAGCCACGGCACTCACTCCCAAAACCGGCGACTGGTCGAAAACTGAATCGCGCAATTCGGACAGCGACGTCTTTGCTGCCGTTGCAACTTTCTCTGCAACCAGCGGGTCGTCATGAAAGGCCTCGATACGCCAAAGAGTCTTTTCTGGTGCCCGTAATTTTGCAGTTCTGACAAGTTCGGGAATCTGGGCGGAAAGTCCGGACAAGAGTGACTCTACGGGCGCCCGACGCTCCGCCATAGGAAGAACACGACCTGTGCATTCCATCAGGTCTTCGTTCATAATTTCGCCGCGCGGAAATGCTTCATGATTTTCTTCGGACAAACGGCGCCGCATTTGCTCACCGGTGAGCAACCTGCACTCTGCGTCGCTTGAGGTTTCGCGGGCCGTGCGAAAGAGCCCCGGTGCCGGATCGAAAATTCCGCTCAAAATGAGCGGAACGACAACATACAATGATGCCAAATAGAAAATCAGCATCATTTTCTCCCTGCGTTCTGGGCTGATTCCATCAGTATCGCCTGCTGCCGCATGCCGGCATTCAAAATCAGCTGGCTCATCTGTGCACGCAGGTCACTTGTCATTTGCCGACCGGCAGAGTCCTCGTTGATCTGCTCAGCGTTCGAACGAAAGAAAAAATTCGCTGCGGCATTGAGGGCCATGTAGCCAAGGCCCGTGTACTCAATGAAACGCATCTGAAATGTTTCGTCCTTCAAGACAATTCCATCTTTTCCGCGGATGATGATGCGCTGTTCATCGGTAAACTCTTCGACTATCGGGATCAGTGAAAGTGAATAGTAAAACAATATTCCCAGCCATCCATGCTGCTCATGCCTGACACGTTTGGCAGACAATTCTGCTGTCAGATGAATATTCCTGTCGGACGTTTTCTTTGCAGGCGCACGCCCCCCAACGAACGTGTCTTGAGATATTTTCACCGAAGCCTCGCCTGCTTCAGTATTGGGCGAATCGAGTTCAGCATCTTCACCGGAATCGACGGGACCCACGAAAACCCGAGCACCCTGAGCCTCAAAATGAGCCGAGAGATTCCCGCAGAGCATGTTCGCGTTCTGACTGGTCAGGAGTGGTCCAACCTCACAGATCAGGCGAATTGAGAAATCTTTGAAGTTGTTTTCGGAAAACTCGATTGCAAGCGGCTGCCTGATGGCACCGAGTGGATGGTAAACCACAGTCGCACAGGCACTGAGAGTTGTCGTTGCCAAAAAGAGCGCGAACAGAGCGCAGTTTCTTCCAAGCATCCGACATGCATCTCCGAAAAATTGACAATGTTAAAAATTTTAGCAGCCGCTGTTTAGCCAGACAAGCGACAAAGGCTTGTCTAAACTCAACTCTAAAGTGTCAAATTGATCTCTCACTGCAGTTTATGGTGTTCTATCTTTCAACCTCACCGTGACAGGTTGCGGCGTAACAAAGACAAATTCAAACGGATGGAACGATGAGCAAACAGATACCTCTGGCAATTCTCACTGGCTTGCTCTTTTTTGGATGCGAACCGCCACACAAGATTGTGATGAAGGAGTTTGTCATCAAAAATGAAACAGACATAGAATTGGCAGTCAAATACAGGGAAAAATGTGGAATTGATTGCAACGATGCATACACAACTGTGAATTTGGCCGCCGGAGAGGGCAAAAAAATCACATACGAGCCTCTGATTGTTGGCACTTTTGCAACCAGAGAGGATTACAGCTACGTCTCACCACAACTTGAATTCCAAGATTTGTCCGATGTGATTATTTGCGATTATTCTTTTTCCTTGTATCGCGAAACTCCGAGTTCATTGTCGTCACCCGACTACACCGTAAAAAAAGCCGATGAATGCGAATCAGGAGCCAAGGTCTTTCCGAGCGAGCCTGTTGTCCAGCCCACGCCGTCATTGAAATGATGCTCTATTTGTCAATTTTTGCTTTATCTCAGAGTGCATAGCCAATTGATAAATTCAACGGGCTCAAGTTAGTTGCTTCCGCTGCCTCTTTATTGGCTCGGCGTGAGAGTTCAAAAGTATTGGCGGAAAACTTATCGTTCTGAACATATGTTTCTGAGATCCGTGCGACTGGATTCGTGACCCGGAGCCATTCGACAATAAAGAAAAAATTCTCTCTTCCCCACCGCGAACCAATGACCCATTGATTGCTGACTTGACGTTGGCTGGCCTTAAAATCATTGTCAGCTATAGGCGTGTTTGGATTACCCTTCAACGCAGATTCAAACATCTGGTAGTCGACGCCAAGTGAGAAATAGAATGAGTCATTCAAAAAGAACGCGCCGCGAAAACCGAGACGGTAGATGTCGGCCTTATAGCGCTTGTGCAGCATTCCAGTGCGATGTCCGCCACCCGCCTCAAAAAGAATCCGATCATTCAGCGTTCTACCGAAGGCAAGTTCCAGCTCGGCAAGATTCAAAATGCCATAGGGGATAGAAACTCTGACAAAATTGGGATGCCGCAGTCTTGCATGGGTATGCGACCCCGTGGCCACTCGCGGAGGTAGATCCGTGCTCTTGTTCTCTTCTTTCGGTGTGGACCACGCAACAGGAGCGAGCAAAAACATCATCAGAAATGAAAAAGAGTTTATGAAAAATTTGCTGCCCAAATTCACGCGTAACCTCTGATTGATTCTCACAGCAGGTTATCATGAACCTTCAAAAAAAAACCGAATCACCTTGCGCCTTACGCACCGTCAGAGCCACTGGTGCGTGTGACAGAGTCAAACAGCCTACCGTCGCGCATTTCAAGCACGCGATCGGCAAATTCTGCGGCTTCATCGTGGTCGTGTGTCACCAGAAGACATGATGCCTTCTCGAGTTTCAACGCCTGCAAAACCTGTTGACGGATTCGTTGCCTGAGGCTGACATCCAAGCTTGAGAAGGCCTCATCCAACAGGAGGATTTCAGGCTTTGGCGCGAGGGCGCGCGCGCACGCCACACGCTGCAACTGGCCTCCGCTGAGTGTGGAAGGAAGCCTGTTTGCGAGATCTTTGAGTTCAAATTCCTCAAGTAACTGCTCAACTCTTTGCTGCTCCAACTTTTCACGACCGCGGCGGGCCAAGCCAAATGCGATATTTTCAAAAACATTCAAATGCGGAAAGACGGCCCAATCCTGAAAAACCATTCCCACCCTGCGCTTTTCAGGTGGCACAAACTGTTCTGCAGACGAGACAACATCTCCATGGATGTGAATTTCACCCGACGATATTTTCTCAAGACCTGCCACAACCCGCAGCAGGCTGCTTTTACCGATACCGGATGCACCGACAATTGCCACACGCTCACCAGAACCCACCGACAGGCTGAGCTGTTGCAGAGTGCTTTTCGTGGAACCATAGCCGAATGAAACATTCAACATTTCGAGAGCGGACGGATTACTTTTCATGCGTGGATCCATTCTGATCGGTCTGGGTCAATGAGAATGCACCAAAACGGGATGCTAGGAGAATTCCTGCAAGGCTCAGGACAACCATCAGCAGCGATGATGGTGCTGTCTCGGACAATCGCTCATCTGAGGCCAAATTATATGTCCGAATAGAGAGAGTCTCAAAATCGAAGGGGCGCAAGAGCATCGTTGCGGGGAGCTCTTTGATGACGTCAATACAAGTTAAAATGAAAACACAAGCCAGACTCTTGCGCAGCAGTGGCAGACTCACCGAGTGCAGGACGCCGCCTTGTGAACGCCCCAACAACCTCGCCTGTTCTTCATAGGCACGCGGAATCGCCGACCATCCGGCCTCAATTGTGGAAACTCCAATCGTTGCAAAACGAACGCAATATGCGAGCAACAATCCGGTTATACTTCCCGTCATCGAAAACGGCGCCAGAAGAATCAGAAATCCAATCCCAATCACGCCACCGGGGAGGGCGTAACCGAGTGAAGCCAAGCGCACAATTGAATTCCAGACGGGCCCAAATGACAACCGCAACGTATAAACAAAAACAACGCCCAGCAGTAACACCATGATGCCTGCCGAGGATGCCATCATGAGTGTGGTGGCAGCCGGCGCGAGCGTGCTCGTCCAAAGTTGAGGTGTTGCATCAGTGAGTGAACTCTCGAGAAGAATGAAAGACGGCAACAAGCACCCGAGCAGCACGGGACAAGAGGCGAGCAGAAAACATGGCAACCACAGAGCGGGCGGAAGTGGACGGCGACGGACGAGAGACGCGCTCCTGCCACGGCCGGCAAGATTTTTTTTCTCGCGCAGGCGCGCCTCAGCGAACAAAAGTGTTCCAGAAAACACGAACAAAAGAAGAGAAAATAACGCAGCGCGGGTCCTGTCGCCATAGCCAAACCAGCTGCGGTAGATTCCGGTGCTCCACGTATCGACGGCCATGAAATCAACTGTCCCAAAATCGGCAAGAACTTCCATGCCAGCCAACAAAGCACCGGTAAAGACTGCGGCGCGGACCAGCGGAAGCTCAATCAAAAAAAACACCCTGACCGGCCCTTTTCCCAACAGGCGGGCACTTTCGGAGAGCGAAGCGGAGAACTGGGTCAAAGCGCCGTAGGTCGGCAGAAAAACGTAGGGAGCGAGGCACAGCGAAAAAATCAGACATGTGACCGGCAGATTTCTCAACGCTCCGCCATGCACACCCTGGGCGATCAAAAAATCTACCCACGTGTAGGCAACCAGATAGCTCGGCACGGCAAGCGGTAGTACCGACAGTAGTAACAACAACCTGCGCCCGGCGAACTCAAACCGTGAACATAGGTATGCTGAGAAACAGCCAAAAAAAACAGCTCCGATGACACTACCAAGCAGAAGCAAAATAGAATTGCCTGCATAGCGCATCAACAGGTCCTGACTGAGACCTGCCTGAGACGCGAAAAGCGCAGGTAGGGCTTCACCGGCAAGAGCCAGTATCGGCGCAATGAAAACAATTGCGCAGATGATAATGAAAAATCTCACCAACAAATTCAACGCCAGCCTGCCTCGTCAAGTACCTGAACTGCATCGGGCGTGTGTTTGCCAATCAGCGTGAGCCCCTTGAGATCGAGTTTAGGCTGACCAAATTGACGCAAGACTGCAGGTGCTTTTGAGTCTGCGCGAACGGGATACTCTTTGCTTGCATCAGCGAAAATTTCTTGCCCCGCGGGACTGACGAGGAATTCGATGAATTGACGCGCCTCGGTGACATTTTTGGCATGTTTAGTGATGCCCGCGCCGCTTAAGTTTACATGCGCTCCGCGGTCCTTTTGATTGGGGAAAACAACTGAAACATTTTTCATCAACTCTTTGTCAGAAGGATTTTGTGAATCCATCAGACGGGCCACGTAGTAGCTGTTGACGATGGCCACATCGCCTTCGCCCGCAGCAATCGCTTTGATTTGATCAGTATCGCCGCCCTGTGGCTTGCGCGCCAGATTTGCCGTCACACCCTTGGACCATGCCAGCAGCCCATCGCGTCCGAGCGCAGCGAACAAGGTTGCTGCAAGTGACTGGTTGTAAACGTGGTTCGAACTTCTGACCAAAAGACGCCCTTTGAACTCCGGAGCAGTGAGATTCTCGAGCCGTGCAACCTGCTCGGCTTTGACTTTTTGCTTGTTGAAGGCGATCAGACGAACGCGCATCGCAAGTCCTGTCCAAAGATCGCCCGAGTCTCTGCACGCTGACGGAACACCCCTGCTGATCAACTGAGAGGCAAGGGGCTGAAAAAGGCCCGCATCGGAGGCACGCCACAAGTTACCGACGTCGGTCGTCATGATGATGTCGGCTTCAGTTTTCTCTTTTTCCTCGATCACCCTCGAGAGCAGCTGGGCGGGCTCTTTGATTTGCACGATGCGAACATTGATTCCAGTTTTCTTCTCAAACTCAGCGGCAAGTTTTTGGTCCGCATCGTAATGACGGGTTGTATATACGTTGACTGTCTTTTTCGACTGCTGGGCAACGGCCGTAGCCGAAACGGAAATGAACGACACTGCAGCAAAAATTATTAATCTCACGGTAAACCCCTCCAATACCTTTTGCTCTACCGCAAATGAGAATCAATATCAATAACGACTTAAATTACTGAAAATACTATTTTATTTGTAAATGTTCATAATTCCAACTGAATTTAACAAGCAACAGGAAACAGCAAATCAGGTCTTGCCGCGAGCATCCCGAAAGTCGGAGCAATTTGACATCAAACTCACTCCTGTCGGCAGGTTAAATTAAACTCCCCGTGTCGGCAGAAATTAATTCCCAACCTGAAACTCGCGAACAGTGCGCGACTCAAGCGGAGAGTGAACATGTCATTTGTGAAAGTATTGAACCTTGCAGACCTGCCTGAAAACTCACATCGCCCCGTTGAACTGAATGGCAAGAAGATTGCACTCTTCAACTACCGCGGCAAAATCACCGCGCTCGGGAACGCGTGTCTTCACCGCGGAGGGAGTCTGGGTGACGGCTTCATTCAGATTATTGAGGGCGAACCGTTTATCGCGTGTCCGTGGCACGGCTGGCAGTACAACATCGTGACGGGAAAAGCGCCTGCGGGATTCAAAGACTGCCAGTCAACTTACACGGTCAAAGTTGAAGGTGACTCGATTTTGGTTTCGGAAAAGCCTGCGACTGCCGCATTCAAGGCCGAGCACGATCACGATCCTGTCGAAGATCTGCGCCATCTGCGCTATCAAACCACGCCAACATCGCTCAACGTGCTGGGCATTTCGACAACCAACCTCAATCCTGAACTCCCGCGAACCTCGACCTCGGAACATGCGCTCGAAAATGCTCTGAGCATTGCCAAGAACGATTTCGGTGCCGAAACAAAAATGCTCAAACTACGTGACCTGAAATTCAGGCACTGCGAGGGATACTACAGCCGCCATGAGCAAGCCTGCACATGGCCTTGCTCGATTACGGACATGGATGCCAACGACGGAATGACACAGGTATACCGCGACCTTGTCCTGTGGGCCGATGTCGTCTTTCTGGCAACGCCAATCCGCTGGGGAAATGCATCTTCGCTCTATTATAAAATGGTGGAACGACTCAACACCGTTCAAAATCAAATCACGCTCTCCGATCGCGTCCTTATCAAAAATAAAGTCGCGGCATTTATCGTGACCGGCGGACAAGACAACATCCAGCAGGTCGTCGGGCAAATGAACACCTTCTTCACAGATATCGGCTTCACATTTCCACCCTTCAACTTCGTCGGATGGAGCCGTGGCTGGATTCAGGAAGACATGGAAAACAACGTCGCCCTCTTTAAGCGCTCGCGCTACATGAAGCGTTCTGTGAAGGAGCTAGTTCACAACTCAGTGCTGTTGTCACGTCAGCTTAAACAAATGGACACTTCGGAGTTGCGCACACCCAAGCCGAGCATCCGTGATTCGCGGGATCCTGACAAAGAGTGAAACTTTGACTTGAACGCCCGTAGGGTTGTCACATGAACGTACTCTCGACAGTCAAACTGATTACAACGACTGTTTTTCCGCCCGACAAATGACCAACCGATGGCACGCGGCTGATTCGTCAATCCTCGTCAAAGAGGCTTTTGGGCACTGCCTTTTTTTGTTTGGAACGACGCCCGCGCCACGACAGCGGGCCCCCTCGACTGCCAAGTTGCTCTTGTACTTTTTTCGCTTCCGCACGGACATCATTGTTGCGAAATTTCGTGAACAACTGTTCGCGTGCATGTGCCATCGACGGCTTCAGATCCAGCATCGGCGTGGGATACTTCGCGGGCAGACCCTCGCCGGCATGGATATTCGCAAGCGGAACGTCACGCAGTTCCGGAACCCACTGCCTTATAAAACGTGCATCCGGATCATTTTCTTCGGATTGTTTCTGTGGGTTGTAAATCCGGATTTGGTTGTTGCCTGTGACGGATGCTTGCATATGAACTTGTGAAAAGTGAATTCCTGCCTCGAAATCTAAAAACGCCTGAGCCAGATCCCACGCGGGTCTGCGCCAGTCGCGCCACATCAGATGAGTTGCGAAGCTCATCAGCATGGCACGCATCCTGAAATTGAGAAAACCAGTCTGATGGACACTTCTGAGACAGGCATCTACCAATGGGAACCCTGTCTGACCATGATGCCAGCGCTCAAATTCTTCCCTGCTCATCTCAGGACGAAGATTAACAAGCGCTGAGTTCTGCTCACGGATTTCCATCTCAGGAAAATTCTCCAATTTTTGAATGAAATGGCATCGCCATGCAAGACGGCTGTTGAATGCCTTGATCGAGCGCATGTCGAGCGTCTGTTCGTGAGCAGACAGACGCGCGTGAATTTGTTTTGATGAAATGCAGCCAAATGCCAAAAAAGGTGACAATCGTGAGCTGTAGTAACGTGCATCGTGCGGCTTGGATATGCTGAGCAAATACTTCGGATGCACATCCGCAGACAAAAATCGTCCAAGTAATCCGTGCGCGACAGACTCTCCCCCGCGCTGCTGTCCATTTGCTGCCTGAGCGGCTGCGCGCATCAGGGCGGTTTGACTGCGCTCCGCCCAGCTGAAAAAGCGCACCTGATTGACACTACCAAACTGCAACAGACGCTCCGCCGAGAGTCCTGCATAGCCGACAGTCGATGGTTCGGGGGACAACGGAGATGCAAGCCGCGCCTGTCGAATTCCTTGCCAGCGCGAGCGATCCTTGAGCCCGCGGACAACACCGTTGGTCGGATACTCGGTCCATCCGACGTTCGAACTTTTAAACAAAGCCTTCAGTTGAAGATCGCGTTTGAAAGTCCAGAGAACTCCGGTTTCCTCGTGGGAAAAAACAAATTTAAGGCCTTGCGTCAGCAAGCTGCTGAAGACTTCAACTGCCCGCCCCTCGGCCATCAATAAAGTCACGTTCAGTGCCCTGAGGCGAGGCTCGAGCTCGGCCAGACATTCGCCAACAAACTTCTCCCTGCGGACATGAAACTCATCGGCCGTCAGTGCCTCGGGTTCTGTAATCCACAGGGCAATCAGTGGACAATTTTGTTGCGCGGCAAACCTCAAAGCAGCGTCAAGGGCCGTGTTGTCGCTCAGGCGGAGATCTCTTTTCATCCACCAAACCACGACCCCGTGCATTCCGCCTCCGACCTGTTTTCTTTTTACTTGTTCACCAAATCAGACCACGCCGCCGCCAGTCCATTCGCATCATCTACACTGAGAAGCTTTTCCGGAATACTGCCGACGACCTTTAGCATGCATTCGCTGGTTTGCAGAGCGCGTCCGGAAGAATCCTTCAACACGCAGCGGTCGCTCGTCTGGCCAAGAAGAACGCCGTATATGCGGCTTGGAAAAGCCGTATTCAGCCTGCGGATGGATTGCTCAAGAAGACCTGCGTCACGGTCTTTGGCCGCCCCATCTGAAAAGAAGACGACGCTCTCGAGGTCGAGTTTGCCCGTGCTCAGGTTGGCTGCGTATTCCTGCAGCGCAGTACTGATGCCTCGTTCGTAGTTTGTCGTGTCATAGTCGGGATTGTCGCACACACCCGCTCGGAATTTTCTGCTGATCTGCTCGCGGCTCTGCGCAAGAACTCCGTCCATGGTTCCAAGGCTTTTGGCACTTTTACTGAACGTGACAAGAGTCATGCGGACCTGCTCGTTGGATTTGAGCTTTCCGCGCAGGGAATCGACCAGAGCAAGAAGCGCATCGAATCGCTTGCACGTCGGGTCGCTGCCCGAATTCATGCGCTGAGTCGCAGGATCAACATAAAGTGAGCCCGATTTGTCCATGACCACGTATAGATCGAGCGTACGTCCTTCTTCCGCAAAACCCGGATCGGTCAGGTTGCCGCCCCCCGGTTTCGAATTGTTGCCGTTTTCCAAAGGAGATTTGTTGCCTCCGTCCGCAGGAGCTGGTTTTGCAGTGCGATCGGAAGTGAAATTTGAATCCGAACAGGACGGAAGGAGCAGGGCTGTCTGCGCGAGACCAACACCAGACAGCAAAAGATACAAAAATTTTTTCTTCGTGCTCACGGCTCAACTCCCCAACAGTTCGAGTCGCCCCATCAGGACGCGACTCCAACTTCGTGAGAAGCAGGCGGCATGCCAAAAAAATCCGCCGAAATCACTGTGGAAAAATTGAACGCAGTTGTCGAAGGACTCGACAACCCGAAATCACTGATCAGTATTGACGCCCAGAACACGCACGTTACCAATCGGTTCAGTGCTGAAACTGTCCACTGCCAGAAGTCTTTGCACCCATCCTTCAGCGAAGCCATATTTCTCGAGTAGAAAATCAGCTGAATCTGACGCCGGGGGAACAACACTTGGAGAAAATTCAATACGGCAATTGCTTGTCAGCCAAGGAATGGAGCAGCGAACTGTTCCGGCGGGCCCTTTCAGGACACGCTCTTTTCCATCGTTTTCGATTTCATTGAACGAAACTTTGGTTTTGAGTCCCGCGCTGAGATCTTCAGGCATTTCAAACGACAACACCGCTTGACCCGATTCTCCGGTGGTCACTCTGTAGGAATCAATTTTATGAGTGGAAAAAGGCTTGAGATCATCTTCCTGAACAGGAATCGTATACTCGGCGGTGAAAATCTTTGCCGGATCGGCGGCGGCGCTAAACACAGTTTGCGCGGCAACAACTGCCATTACAGAAGTTTTCCAAGCGGAATGAGCGAAAAACTTGAACATGCGTAGGGATCCTCCATCAACTGCCGAGTGACCTAGGCGAATTTCCCCGTTTAAGCCAAGTAAAAAGACACACAACTTCAAATGTCCGTCCAACGAGTAACCCGACGGGACAATGGCCGTTTCACTCTAAAACTTGGCAAACTGCTGAATTTCTGGTGAGAATCATCCCTCCGGCAGGCCAAGGAGGGCACACAGAGTGGCTAAAAACCAAGACGAGTCTCTACAGGATAGGATCCTCGTCAGCCGTTTGCTGACGCGATGTGGCGATCAGGCTTGGGATTTTGCCGTTCCCGTCACCCTGATTGTGCTCTTGCCCTCACAATTGCCGCTGGTGGCCTTTCTTTATTTGATTGCCAAACTCGGCGCGTTCATTTTCCAGCCTTGGTTGGCAGGCGTCATCGATCAGTGGAAGCGATTGAACACAGCGGCTCTGGCCACCACCCTACAACTTACAAGCGTGCTGTGTGTGGCATTTTGTATTTTTCAGCTCGCCGAAAAAACGGATTCCTCGGCACCGCTTTGGACTCAGCCGACGTTGTGGCCGCTTCTGGCAGGGATCTCTATTGGGAGCATCGCATCGACACTGGGAGCCGGACTGATGGACATTTCAGTCGGCAGCGATTGGATTCCGACAGCCGTGCCCGCACATCAGCTCAGCCGATTCAACAGCCGCTTGCAGAGGCTCGACCTGCTCACAGAGGTTCTGGCTCCCGTCATTGCAGGTGCCATTCTGGCTATCGGCAATGACGGTAATCGCCTGACCGGCTTTGCCGTCATCGTTGTGTGGAATGCGGTTTCATTTGTTCCCGAACTGCTGATTCTGAGAAACGTTTTTTTATCCTCAAAGCGGTTGCAGCTTTTGAAAACTGAAAGCTCAACTGCCGCGCGGTCGGGTCTGCTTTCACAAATAACCGCGGGTTGGTCCGAATTTGCAAGGCAACCTGCAGCACCGGCAATGATGGCATACGCGTTTTTATGGTTGTCGGCCCTGAGTCCGCACGGTGTTTTGCTGACAGGATTTTTAAAGGGCGGCTGGAACCTCTCCGAAACGACGCTCGGTGTGTTTCGTGGACTCGGAGCTATTTTTGGCTTGCTTGCAACAGTCATCTTTCCGCGCGTGCGAAGGCAGTTCGGACTCATTACCGCGACACGTTTTTTTATCGTGTTTCAGGCCCTCATCATTCTACTCTCGTTGCCATTTTTCTACACAGAAGCGCTGGGCGGCTGGCTTTTTTTGTTGATGATTCTGCTCTCGCGGATAGGACTCTATGGTTTCAGTCTGGGCGAAACGGAAATCCGTCAAACGAGTCTTCCCGAGGGTGTGCGTGGAAAAGTGAACGGTGTTGCAAACGCGCTCACAAGTCTTGCCACTCTTCTCCTCTTTGCATCGGGAAGCGCACTGGCGGGCGTCAATCAATTCGCATTTATGGTCATAATTTCGGCCGGCGCTGTTATGACGGGTGCGCTCATCTTCGTCCGCTGGTCACTTCGGCCTGAGCGAATCGCCGTAGCTGATACCTCAACAAAAGAAACCAATTAGATTTCGATTTGAACACCGACTTCCATGACCTGTTTTGCAGGAAGATTATAGTAGGTCACCGGCGAAAGGGCGTTGCGGCCCATGAAGGCAAAAAGCTTTTCGCGCCAAAGCGCCATTCCCGCCTTGCGGGTTGCGAGAACAATTTCGCGTCCGAGGAAAAAGGTGGTTGCATCTGGCTCAATGTTCAAACCCTTCTCGTTTGCAAGTTCGAGCACACCTGCGAAATCGGCATCGTCCATGAAACCCACCGAGACTCGGATGCGCAGCAGACCGTGCGTCAGTTCCTCAACCTCGAGTCTCTTGGCACGCGAAACATGCGGCACGTCTTTGGTGATGAAGGTGATGAGAAAAACGCGGCGATGAACCACCTTGTTGTGTTTGAGATTGTGACTGAGCGCCAGTGGCACAGTGTCAGGTCGGCCCGACATGTAGATGGCTGTGCCTTCGACGCGTCCGTACTGTGGGTTCACAAATTCATCGACCAGCTGCGTAAATGGAATGGAGTGTTCGGCGAGCCCTGCGGCCAGCAACTGACGTCCGTGAATCCAGGTAATCATCAGCAGGTAAATCCCGCAGGCAATGACAAGGGGAATCCAGCCACCGTTGAGGATTTTGAGCGAATTTGAGCCGAAAAAAGCAATGTCGATGAGAATGAGAGGGCCAATCACCAACAGCGCAAAAGGCAATGACCACTTCCAGACGGAGCGGGCAACGATAAAGGCCAGAACTGTAGTCACCAGCATCGTCAACGAAACCGCAATTCCATAAGCTGCCGCGATCGCTGAAGACCGCTGAAACTCAATCACGAGCCAAATCGACCCAATGCACAGAGCCCAATTTACGAACGGCACATAAATTTGGCCGATTTGTTTGTCGGACGTGTGCACAACCTTCATACGCGGGAAGTAACCAAGCTGAATGGCTTGTTTGGTGAGAGAAAAAACACCGGAGATAAGAGCCTGCGATGCAATCACCGTTGCCATGGTGGCAAGCGCGACGGTCGGATACAAAGCCCACGAAGGAACAAGCTTATAAAATGGATTCTCGACAGCAGTCGGATCCTGCAGGATAAGAGCTCCCTGTCCAAAGTAATTCAACAGCAGGCAGGGCATCACCAACGTGAACCAGCCGATACGGATGGGAAACTTTCCGAAATGCCCCATGTCTGCATATAGGGCTTCACCACCAGTCACAGTCAGAAAAATTGTTCCGAGGATGACGTATCCGCGCAGGCCGTTCTCGGCAAAAAATTGCAGCGCGTACATCGGGTTCATCGCTGCAAGCACAGAAGGATTGTCGACAATCTTGTTGATGCCGAGAATTCCGAGAGTGACAAACCAAATCGTTGTGATGGGCCCAAAAATGGCACCAATTCTGTCGGTGCCAAACTTCTGCACCGAAAATATTCCAAACAAGATGAATATTGTGATGAGTGCCACGTAGGGCTCAAACATCGGAGTTGCTTCTTTAAGACCTTCGAGCGCCGAGAGGACCGAAATGGCGGGAGTGATGATTCCGTCACCATAAAGAAGAGTGGACCCGAAAATACCGAGAAGCAGAATCAAGTAAGACATCCGCTGCGCGCTGATTCCGCCATTTTTTCTGGCAAGAGTCTCGAGGGCCAAGATTCCGCCCTCACCCTTATTATCTGCACGCAAAATCAACACCACATACTTCAAGCTGATGATGAGCGTCAGTGACCAGAAAATCAGCGAAAGCGCACCAAGTATGTTCACTTGATTTGCCTGAAAAGCGTGTTCACCGTGAAAGGACTCACGGATGGCGTACAAAGGAGATGTTCCAATGTCACCAAAAACAACACCAACTGCGCCGATGATCAAAGCATGAAGCTTGGATTTGGAGGAATGACCAGAGTCTACCGAGTCACTGTCACTAGTTGCTGACAAGCAAAACCCCTATTGAAGACTAAAATGACGCTCAAAAGAGCATCTTTCTTATTATCAGAAATCCATGTGTGTGAATAGCAGCGTTGCAAGTCAAATGTTTGGTTCAACTAAACTCAGCAGTTGAGCTCAATCAGACTCATGCTCGGGCCCAGTCGACAATCAAGAACGTCGCATCATCACGCTCACCCTGATTTCTCCACAAATTCTCAAGCGCATGATGAATTGCCTGACTGGCGAGTTCGGGTTTTTGCGAACGTGAATTTTGTAACAGCGACTTCAATTTACGCTGTGTGAGGTTCTTGCCGTCGGGGCCGGTGTTTTCCATCAGACCATCTGTATAGACAAAGAGACGTCCATTCTCACCGAGTTCCATTTCGATGCTTTGGCAATCAAATGCAACACCTGAACCCAGACGCCGGCCTGACGAAGGAACAAATTCAAAGACTGAATTGCGCTCGACGACGAAAGGTGGATGGGCACAATTGACAAACCACAGGCGGCCGGTGCGCCGCTCAAGCGCAACAAACAAACCAGTCGCGAGTAAACCTGACTTGTGTGACGACTTATATAAAGTTGTATTGACCCGCTCGGCGAGGTGCCGCAACCGTTCCGACGGATTGGACTCGAAAGTTTTATCTTCAAGTTGCCCAAGAACAACACCACTGACCACACTCGCCAGCATTGCAGAAGTCAGACCATGACCGGTGACATCGAGAATCACGACGTACAAAACGTCGTTTTTCTCATCCAGATATGAAGTAAACCAGTCACCACCATTGCGTTGTGCAGGGCGGTAGTATGGGTGCGTTTCGTATCCCTGACTCAGCAACGGCGCGGGAAGGAGGATTCGCTGAAAGACGTCTGCGGTCTCCAGCTCAAATTCAAGCTTGCGGCGAATGGATTCCTCCTCGCGCGATTTCTTTTCCAGCTGTTTGATGCGATCGGCGAGCGCGATTGCCATGATCAAGCCTTCCAAGGCAAGGACGCTGACCAGATAATAAACTGGACTTGTTTCATTTGTTGAGCCAAGCAAACGCGAAACAATGAAGATACCCGCGGCGACTGGAATCGGTGCGAAACTGAAACAAAGGATAATCGAGTTTCTCGAGCGGGATTTGGCTGCAACGTAGAGAACCCCGCCCAAAAGACCCAAACAGGATACTGCAAGCCCCGGGAGAAGCTTGCCATGCGGAGTAGACATCAGCATTGAAATTCCGAAGGGAACACACGCAAGTGAAGTTAAAAAATACAGCCATCTTCCCCACCGCGGAACATACTCGCTGAAGCGGGCGAAGTGATACAGAAACAAGCACAGACTGGAATAACCGATGAGGATGCCGATGCCGTTCAGAAGGAAATAATTGGCTCCCAACGGTGACACCCAATTCCACATGAACACGAGGCCGGGAAGATGAGTGAGATGAAGAAAGATCTCACAACTGACATAATAGAGGTAAAACGGGTCGCGGGTTTGTATGTAAAGATAGGAATTGTAAATTATCAGACTCAAAATAAGTCCGACAAAGATGAGCCATGGTATGAACGTCTGCGTCCTTTTTTGAATCAGTTCCTGAGGGGGGTTGAGAGAAACATCGACTGCGGTGTCGTAGCCGATGCGTGGGCTGTAAATTTTTACAAAGAAAGTCTGTTCACGCTTTTCTTCAAGAAGTAGATGAAAATCTCCCCACCACGCACCCGACTTATATATTCTTTTTTGTTCGAGATTCTCGAGTACTCCATTCACTCGTTCAAACATATTAAACTGCAGACTGGGATTCACCGGAAAAACGGCAAAACGATCGCCCTGACTGCTGCGTGCGTTGAATTTAAGCCAATACCAGCCCTGTTGTTTGAGTTTTGCCTGACCACTGACATCATTCCACACAGAATCCTGATCAGCAGGCGGAAGATCGGATTCCTGATTGCCCGTGTAGGCAATCTGCCCGCTCAGAGGGAGTACCTTGTCCCGACCATCAAACACATTCGCCCAACCTGGCTGGCTGAACGCAAGTACGATCAGGAGAACTAAGAGTCTCATGTTGTTTGCTCCCGGGCTGATTTTTTTGTCGT
>JBDLRP010000047.1:0-12912 GCA_039799905.1 Pseudomonadota bacterium
CGAGCTGGCGTGCCGACGAAATGCCCTACGGCGGGGTCGGCCTGACGTGGTCGGATGGTCACTTGCAAAACGCCGGTCTTCTGGGTGATGAAGGCCCCTACCAGACAATGCTGGAGCTGACTGTGGAGCGCCTCTTCGTTCTTCCTTAGTTCAGGAAATCCAGCATACTTTCGCAGTCCTTGGAGAGAGCAGTTTATGTCAGAAGGCATTTGGTCCTTTGATCCATTCCGCAGAGAAATCGTCACGCTTATCCGCGTGGCCTTCAACCAACTCTGTGCAGCTGCGAATATCGAACACTCAATTGAGGCCGATCAGGTTGCTGCACTGTTGACCGTGCCCCCGGAGTTTCATTTGGGTCAGGCTGCGTTTCCATGCTTCAGCTTTGCCAAGGCGTTGCGCAAGGCCCCCCCTCTGATCGCGCAAGATCTCGCTGCGCGCATCCTTGAGATGGAGCGCTCAACAATTGCAAAAATCGACTCAGTTGCCGGATACCTCAATTTTCACCAGAATCCGGCAACTGTGGGAGCGGCGCTCACCGACCGCATTACTTCCTCAACATTTTTTTCTGCTGAAAAAATTCCGCAGGCAGCGCGCGGAAAAATTGTTGTCGAATATTCTCAGCCCAACACACACAAAGCCCTGCACGTCGGACACCTGCGCTGTCTTGTGCTCGGCGATGCCGTCAGCCGTATCCTCGCTTATTCTGGACACGACGTCGTCAAGGCCACCTACCCCGGAGACCTCGGCGCGCATATCGCCAAGACCGTTTGGTACATGCAGAACAAATTCAAGGGCGAGTTTCCTAAAAACAACCGCGCCGACTGGCTTGGCGACATTTACGCGCTTGCCGATGAAGCCATCAAACAAGACACCGGTACCGAACGTGAAGCGGGCAATCGTGCACAGATTGCCGACATCCTCCGCCAGCTGCAAAACAAGAGCGGACCGGCGTATGACCTGTGGAAAGAAACCCGTGAGTGGAGTCTCGATCAGCTGCGCTCGGTCTACGACTGGCTCGGCGTGACGTTCGATGCATGGTTCTTTGAAAGCGAGTGCGACGAGCCATCACGCGAGCTTGTCAAACAGAAATTTGCTGAGGGGCATTTCATTCAGGATCAGGGTGCGATAGGTATCGACCTCAGCCCTTACAAGCTGGGCTTTGCCATGTTCCTCAAGTCCGACGGCAACGGCCTTTACATCACAAAAGATTTGGAATTGCTGCGCCGCAAATTTTCCGACCCGAAGGTGACTGCGAGCATTGTTGTTGTCGACCAGCGGCAGAAACTGCATTTTCAGCAACTTTACAAAACCGCCGAGCTGATTGGTTATCCGCAGGCAGCAAAGTCATCCACACTGCTGTACGAAACCGTAAATACAGCCGACGGCAAGGCATTCAGTTCACGTTCTATGAACGGACTGCGTCTGCTTGAATTGCGCGCGGCAATGGAAAACAAGGTAACAACCGACTACCTAGAGCGCTATCGGGGTACATGGTCAGATGCCGAAATTGCAGAAACCGCAAAGATGGTGACCATCGGTGCGCTCAAGTACGGAATGCTGCGGGTCGACAACTCGACACAGGTGACTTTCGTGCTCGAAGAATGGCTCAAACTGGACGGTGACACGGGCCCTTATCTTCAATATATGCATGCCCGCTGCTGCAACATCCTTGAAAAGCAGGGACAACCACAAAAGTCCGGCACGTTTGCAATTGAAGCGACAGAAGAACGTGCGCTGCTCTTCCACCTGACCCGCTTCAATGAATTTGCTCATCAGTCTGCGCAACAACAAAGACCAAGCGTGATTGCCGGTTATTTGTACGACCTCGCCAAGGCCTTCAACCGGTTTTACGAGGCATGCCCAATCCGCAGCAGCGAAGGCGACTTGCGCAACTCAAGGCTCAGCCTTGTGCATAGCTCGGCAAAAATTATGAGCGAAGGATTGGCGCTGTTGGGAATTCCTGCACCGTCTAGGATGTGACACACCGCCCGCCCGACCCTTTTCCTTCCGCAGCGGCCCAGCCAAACTCAGAGAGTGAAGTCAGGTCTGCGGGGTTGGAACATGAACCGGCGGTCATTTAAAAGAAGTGTGCCTTTGATGTGTCTCGCCGTTTCGGCACTCGCAGCCGCGGGCGGCTGTAAACAGTTGTTTGGCCGGAAGGGTTCGAACAATCCTCAGCAGGCTTGGGACACCGCCAACAACCCGTCCAACATTCTCGCTGGTCAAACCCTGCTGGAACGCCGCTTCGACAAACTCAAGATGGCTGCCGAAGCTACGCGTGAAAAAAGACCCTGGTCTGACAGCTATTGGCCCAACTACCGCGGAGGCCTGGCTTGGCGCTGGAATGCTCCGTCGGCCCCAGACTTCAAAAGTTATCCGCTGCCGACAAAAGAACAATTCAGCAAAATGTCGCTCAAACAAAGGCTCGAATTATCGCCTGCGGAAAAGTATGACATTCTGACCGGCAACTGGAATTTTCCGCTCGTCGACTATGAACGCAAGCGCAACGATCCCGGGCACGAAAAATGGCGCGGATTGTGCAACGGCTGGGCCGCTGCGTCTGCTCATTTCAAGGAACCACGGCCGGTTGTTGTGAAAAGTAGCGAGGGGCTGGAGGTCCCGTTCGGCGCCTCGGACATCAAGGCTTTGTTGGCAATCTATATGGCACAGTTCGCCGACGGCGGCGTACGGCTCGTTGGTGCACGCTGCAACACACAGGCCAAGCCAGGCTGGGAAACAACTGGAGACACAGGATTCCCGCAAGCGCTGAGCGAATGTCAGGACGTCAACCCCGGTTCGTTTCACCTTCTGTTGGCCAACTACGTTGGCGAGTGGAGCAAACCGCTGGTTGGTGACCTCGTGAACGGTGCTGAAGTCTGGAACTATCCGATTTTCGAATACAAGTCCTACGTCTTGGGTGAACAGGGGCCTACTGCGGGCAAAGCGGCGCCGGGCACTGTGCGCGAACTCAAAATTCAGACCGACGTGCGCTTCAAAATCGAGATAGACCCACCCAATCTGCAAAACTTCAACGAAACAGGGCAACAGGACGTCGGCGATTATTACGTCAGCTACCAATATTTTCTCGAGCTCAATTCAGCCGGCGAAATCATCGGTGGCGAATGGATTTCACCGCTGCATCCCGACTTCATGTGGACGCAGTCGGTTCCTGCGGAGTTCAAATTGTATTTCAGCAAACTCGGTGAGCTCTACGAAGCATCCATGCGATCGAATCCTACGCTGGACCTGTTGAGTCTGCGATGAATCAGGAACTCACACATGCCCTGAACTCGTTTGTTTCGATCTTTGTCATCGTCGATCCGTTTGCCGTCATTCCGGTTTATTTGGGACTCACCGATCGTTTTTCGCCCGCTGCACTGGTCAGAATCCGGCGCAAAGCCACTCTGGTGGCGTGCTGCATCCTGATTTTTTTTGCTGTCACGGGGATGTCTTTATTCAATTTTTTCGGCACCACCCTGCCGGCGTTTCAGATTGCAGGCGGACTGCTGCTTTTTAAATTCGGCATTGAACAACTCGGTGCCAATCGGACGCGGGTCAAGGAAGAAGAAAGGGACGAGAGTCTTCACCGCGAGGATATCTCGATTTTTCCATTGGCAACACCGCTGCTCGCAGGTCCTGGCGCCATTTCAACCGTCGTTTTGCAGTCTTCGAAGGCAAAGTCGACTCCAAGCCTCCTGATGCTGTGTGTCGCCATCGTCCTCGCTGTGGCCTTGTGCAATGTAGTTCTTAAGCTCGGCCCGCTGCTCTTCAAAGTGATTGGTACAACCGGCCTCAACCTACTCACCCGTCTGATGGGTCTCATCCTGACCGCGGTCGCTGTGCAATTCATCATCAACGGCCTGACCACCGTGGTGCATGAAATTAGCTCCAAACTGGGGTAGAACACCGTCCGACGACTCGGAGGTGATTCTTGAACCCGCGCACGGACCTTTTGGAAAACGTTCTCATACAGTCTCTCGCGGCTTCGCGTTTGGATGCCTCCGGCAGGCAAAACTTGTCCTCGGCAGAGCTCAATGAGTTATTCAAAGCATTCACTTATCCATTGGAGGCGGGAGGCAAGCGGGTTCGCCCCAACCTCACCTGCCTTGTGGCTCGGGCGTGCGGAGCACCCGCCGAACATCCCGCACTTCTCGTTTGCGCTGCCGCAGTTGAATATATCCACACATATTCGCTGGTGCACGACGATCTTCCCTGCATGGACGACGACGATTTGCGGCGCGGCAAACCGACCTCACATAAAGTATTTGGTGAAGCGCAGGCGCTTCTCATCGGTGACGCGCTTCTGACTCAAGCTTTCTCTCTTCTCGCAGATGCTGCCGAACATGGACTTCGCCCCGACGCAGCGCTGCGCTGCGTGCAAATTCTTTCACGCTCTGCCGGGCCCTACGGAATGATCGCCGGTCAGTGGAAAGATCTTGCGCACACAGGCAATGCTGCAGCTGCCGACTGGCAAACGCTCTGTGCAATCCACAACCTAAAAACGGGAGCCCTGCTGAGCGCCGCGTGTGCTGTCGGCGTGCTGGCAGGCACGGCCCTGAGCGAACATTCAGCCAAAGTTTATCAAGACCCGCGTGGTGTCGACGAAATTTTAAAAGCAGCCGAAGAGCTCGGCATGACAATCGGTCTTGCATTCCAAATCGTTGACGACGTTCTCGACGCAACCAAAAACAGCCAACAACTCGGAAAGACAGCGGGCAAAGACGGCGACCAAGACAAGCTGACGGCAGTCCGTTTGCTGGGCACAGCGGGTGCTGCTCAAGAGGCAGAGCGACTCACCGCTGCAGCACTCGAAAAACTCGAAAATCTGAAACAACTGACAGCGGGGCGGCAGGCCGCTGCAAGCAGTTACAACTCCGATACTGCTGCCGCATGGCAGATGTTGACAGAATTCATCACTCAGCTGTTAGTGCGCACGTCATAAAGCTCCCCGTGCCATCGACTGAGTTGCTCTGTCGATGAATCAATCAGCCAATCGACAATTTTTTTCGCAGCCGCATCGGGTGTCACCAGTCCACCGCTTTTTTCGAGTTCGCGGAACTTGCTGAGAGCGGGAAAATCATTTGGATTGGCAGACAGAACCTGCTTCATCATGTCGGTCATGACTGTCCCCGGTGCGACCGACAAACACAACAACTCATCGCTTGGGCACTGCGCAGCGAGGCACTTGAATTCCATCAGCATCGCAGTCTTGCTTGCACAGTAGGAATTCCAACCAGCATAGGCTTTGACTGCGGCGCCGCTCGACAAATGCATCACAAAAGCGGGCTTCTCTTGGGTCGCGGAAGATTTTTGTTTTTGCAAAAACGGACGCGCGGCATGCACGAGCTCCACCCCTGCGGTCAGATTCACCCGCACGGTGCTGAGATATTCCTCACGCCACTGCTTCCAACGGAGATCGTCGGATGGGTGCGGCGGTTTGTCCATCGGCCCGAGCAGACCTGCGGCGTGGATGATTCCCGCAACTGAATTTGCGGAGAGAAAATCAATCAAATTGAAAGTATCGTTGTCTTCCCACGGCAGCGCGCAATCCCACTGCAACACGCGATCCGCCTCACTGCCCGCTGCAGCGACACTCTCTTTTCGCGCCAATGCGCACACAAAAATACCGCGCGCCCGCAAATGTCTTGCGATTGATCTACCGATACCACGCGTGACTCCGGTCATCACAATCCACTGGCGGGACCCCTCGAACATTGCAGACTCCTTTAGCTGAAATGGCTTTTGCTCTTTGCCACGGCAAGAGTTGACGCGGGGGCAAAGAAGTCCACCCCGCACCGCTTCATGTTCGTTTATCATCCGTCTGGGAACAAGCAACACGGGAGAGAGTCTCATGAAAATTTCGCGCTTGACCGCAAGAGCACGAATCGGGCACAGAGCTGTCCGGACGGCCCTTCCATTTGCAATTTACTGCGTTGTTGCTGGCGGAATGACGGGATGTTTGAGTTCGTCAGCAGAGCCCGCTCGGAGCACGCCCGAGGCAAATACTATTGCTCCCGCGGCTGCAAATTCTGCAGCCCCCGCCCCGCAGGCGACGGTCGAAGCACAAAAAAATCAACCTGCAGCGCAGGCCGGCGCTGAAGCTGCAAAAACACCAGCCGCCACACAGGCTGCTGGTGACGTGGCAAAAACTCTTCCGTCTCAGCATTCTGCCTCGCTGACCACAGCAGCGAATCAAATGCCGCCACCTCCTCCGGCGCAAGGAGAGGTTGCACTGTTGAAACTCGAAATCATGTCGCTCAAAGAAAAGGTGGCAACTCTGCAGCGCAAATTCGACGTCATTCTGAAAGGTCAACGCTCCGGACTTTATGATGACACTGCGACTGTTGCGACCGCTGCTTTTCAGAAGGCGGCAGCAGCTCAAAAAAACCCGATTCCGCCGCTGACCAGCGACGGACCCGTGGACCGCTTTGAAAGCGACGACACTGCAGCACTCAGAGAAAGATCGCTCACGCCGGAAAAGCCTCAACAACTCGTCGACAAAGCAAACCTGTTGCTGGAGCAGCGCGAGTTCGGCAGGGTCGCCCAGCTGTTGGAAAATTTTCAGCAGCGTTTTCCCAACAACGGTCTCAGCGCCATCGCCGAATTAACGCTTGCGGAAGCTTATGTTGAATTGAAGAGCCCGCAGCAGGCCCTCACCCACGTGCGTACTTTTTATCTCCAGCATCCAAATGACGTGCAGCTCGTGCGCGCGAAATGGCTGGAGGCCCGCGCACAGGAACTGCTCGATGCCCCCCAAAAGGCGGCCGCACTCTTTCGTGAGGTGATAGCGCTTGATCCGCAGTCTCAACTTGCTCTCAAATCTCGGGCGGCACTCGAGAAGATAGGCGGAGGCGGCACGCAATGACTCTCCGCTCACGCCTGAGTCTGTTGGCAGTCGCAGCGCTGGGTCTCGGCAGTGTCGGCCGTGCCCAAGACAATCTCAACGAACTCAATGGCGCAAATTCCATCGAAAACAGCAAGTCTCCCGCCAACGGGAACGCCGGAAATGTTTTGGACAGCGAAGAACTCAATTCTTCGGGCGGCAACTCATCCAACTCGAACTCTGCGTCATCCGGCGACGAGCTCAACAGCGGAAATGGCCTCAATGGCGGCAATAACCTCAACAACGGGAATTTTGCCAACGGAGAAAATTCGCTCAACGGTGAAAATTCACTCAACGGTGGAAACGGTGGAAACGGGGGCAACGGAGGGAATGGAGGCAACGGAGGAAACATCAATTCGAACCTCAACTCCGAAGGCAACCTGAACGGAAACACTGCGGGTGGAAACGGCAACGAAGAGATCAAAAATCCGGCAAACAACGCCGGCAATGCAGGATTCAACGACCCAGGGCTGGGCAACAGCCCAACCAACCCTGCCAATTCCGGACAAAATATTCCGCCACCGCCGAATACAGCAACCGGTCCCGGAGCTGATGACACTCCGCCGCCACCGCAGAATACGGCGGTTGACCCCAACGCAGTTCCGGCTGATGCAGCCGCTGATACTGCGCCCGAAGAGCCGCCTGCCGTCGAAGCCCCGCGCAAACCGACACGTGAAGAACTCAGACAGGCGCGCTTGGAGTTGATCCGCAAGATGGCCGAATCCATTCCGGCGTTGCGCCCCGGCGAAGCCCCTCTGGAATATACGGTGCAACCAGGAGACACCCTCTGGGACATATCGGACCAGCTTTTAGATGATGCCATGTGGTGGCCGCGTTTGTGGGTGCTCAACCCCGACGTCACCGACCCCGACAAAATCGAACCAGGACTCCGCTTGGTATTCTATCCGAGCACAGCTGCGAACGCGCCAGAATTGTTGGTGCAAGATGCTGTCGATCCGTTCGGACCGCCCAAGGTCGATCCGGTCACGCTGCAAACCTTTAAAATGGATATCAAACGCTGGTCTGGCCCGACCGGAGAGATCATCGACGCTTCAACACTTCCTCCAGACCAAGACGTCCTTGTGGTCGGCGAACCGATGGCCAATGCTGGTTTTCTTTTCCGCCTGCCGGGCTTCTTTTCATACTCAGACGTTGGCGAGGTCGGAGAAATTGTATCAAACGCGAATTCACCACTTTTGGCGGGCCAAGGGCAAAATCTAATTGCCCGCTTTGACGACCGCACGCCCAACCCTGGAGAACGATTTTTAGTTCTGCGCGAGGTTCCCTCCCTCTCGGGTCTCGCGTCCGTCCGTCCGGATGGGGTCTTGTATTCACACACCGGAACAGTCGGCGTGGTGCGCACAGCGGCCAGTGGATATGCAGTGATGGTAGCCGAAGATGGCGGCTCGCACATTTCGCCGAGCGATATTCTCGTGCCCGCTAATAAAAATCTTTATGTTCCTGTCGACTTATTTTCGGCCGGCCGGCCGAATTCAGCGCCTGCCTTTGTTGTTGCTACTGAATCCGGTGCCCATCAGTCGGCGGGCCCGGGTATCGCGGTCTATTTGCAAGGTCCGGATGGCCGGAACCCATTCAGTGTCGGAGACGACGTCGAACTTTTCATGCCGATGGGAAGCCACACGGGATTCGGTAGCGAGATTGCCAGTCGCGAAAAAGTCGCGGTTGCACGAATTGTGGATGCGACACCTGAATCGGCAGTGGGAGTGATTGTCAAAGCGAGCCGGGAAGTCACAGTTGGCGCCAGCACACTTCCAGATATGTTTGACTGACTCTTGAGCGTGACAAACTGAAAATATTGGCTGACCGGTTAACGTTAGCAAGCAATTTCACATAGAAAATTCCTTGCAGACCCTACCCCCCCATGCTACGACCGGCCCAGGAATATCCAAAAGCAAAGGACTTCCCCGAAGTCGGCATCGTTCGGATGCGGTCTTCGCCTTCCTTAAGCTACGACCTTCCTTTTGAACTCCAGCCTAAAAAAGTATCCTCACAATTAAATTCCAATCACTTTCCCTCCACCGAGGGACGACCGAACCGAAGGGCGCCGAACAGCCCGACGGTTCATTTTTTATATGATTTTCGTGATGAATCGATTTCGCTGCAATTGAATCAGCCGTTGAGGTTCTCGCCTCGGCGCGTCGGCCGCTCGACACCGCTCTCAACAAAGAGATCTTCTCGCGCATACTTGCGCAGCTTCTGCACATTTCGGTCGAGACGATCCACGCTGCGCACGACAGTTTCAATCATCTCGAGAAAATTGTCGTGATCAAAATGCGGCTTGAGGTACGAGCGCGACTTTGCATCAGCCTCAATTTCCTCGATGAATCCCTTTGTAATGAACAATGCATTGTTCACATCATGAATCCACTCACGCAACCTGTGACTGATTTGTCCGACGCATCTCGAATCACCGCTCATGACAGACCTCGGGTAAAATCTTCACCATTCCATACAGTGAAGATTCACGCCTGATTCGCCCAAAGTCCAATTGCATGTGTCATCAACCGGACACATTTTGCAGTGGCGCCGGGTTCCTGTGTGAGATCGGTCGGTTTATCGGCCCACATGTAGGTGTCAATGTGGGTCCAGTTGGATTGTCCGACAAACTTTTTGAGGAACTGGGCCGCCGTGATGGCGCCGCCGTGTCCGGAGGTTGCAGAGTTGGTGCAATCGGCAACATTCGAATCGAGCCACGCTTCGTAGTCCTCGACAAATGGCAGTGGCCACACCCAATCACCGAGCAGACGGCCGCTGTCGACGAGCAGTTTTTCGATCTCGCTGTCCGTGCAAAAAAGAGCGTCGACACTCGGTCCCAATGCAGTTCGCGCCGCCCCAGTCAGGGTTGCCAAATCGATCACCCAGTCGGGTTTTTCTGCAACCGCGTAACAAAGTGCATCTGCCAGCACCAAACGACCCTCTGCATCCGTGTTGTCGATTTCAACCGTGACGCCGTTTTTGGCTTTATAAACATCTCCGGGGCGCATGCTCCGTCCGGAGACCATATTTTCAGCAAGCGCAAGGTAACAGCTCATCCGCACAGGTATGCCAAGCCGCGCAACAGCAAGAAAAACTCCCAACGCGGCAGCAGATCCGCCCATGTCCTTTTTCATGTTGCGCATGAAACTCGACCCTTTGATGTCGAGTCCGCCTGAATCGAAGGTGATGCCCTTGCCGACGATTGCAACGTGTTTGGCGCTTCTTCCCTGTACGCGCGGGAAGTACGTCAGTCGCAACAACCGCGGTGGAATATCACTTCCCTGCCCGACGGCGGTGATGAGTCCGCAGCCTTCGGCAAGAAGCTTTTCTTTGTGAAAAACTTCCACAGCGATCCGGTTGGGATCACCCTCAACATCGCACTCGCGGCGCACGAGTTCGCGGATAAAGACCTCGAACGACTCGGGGTTAAGAATATTTGAAGGCATGTTGACAAGACTGCGCGTGAGCAGCATGGCACCCGCGAGTTTCTCGCCGGCAACACGCATCTCCTCACTCATTCCGTCGCACCACAGCTTGAGCGGCTTGCGTTCGATGGTTTCAAAATGAGTCGATTCTTTTATTTTCAGATTGAGCGAACGTTCGAGCAGCCCGACAACAAAATACTTTTGGCTGATTCCCTCGAGCGCCTCAGTGAGTGCTGTAGAGAATGTCACGAACACAGACGGATACTCCGCCAGTGCGGGAGTCGACATCAGCAAGGCAGTCAACTGCGCCCCCCAGACGGTGGCAGTATGAGCAGAGCCGCTCTGCTGTCCGGCGAGTTTGCGCGCAGGCTCCTTGGGAAGCACGACAAGAAAGCGCGGCGCATCGGAATCAACGACCGGCATCGCATAGATTTGCTTTGCCTTGGGCTCGCCGTGAATACTGCGGGCGCGCTCGATGAGGGATTGAACGCTTGAATCATCCTCCGACTCAAGCACCACCCGCACAAGTGCAGTCGTGGACAGGTCAACCGGCGGCTTGTTGAGCAATATCAATTTGCGTTTCAGAAGATAAGCTGCAGGAGACGCAACTTTCATAAAGTGCCCTTTTCTCGGCTGGCAATCAAAGGCGCGACAATCCGCCCCACTTCGCGGTTCTTAGAGAGTTCGGCGTAACGCTGCAAGGATATCTGCCGCGCGGCGAGGAATTGCGCATAAAAGTTGCTTGAAGCAAAGCGGAACGAAGGAGAATTGTAGCGCTCGATAATCTTGCACAAATCATTGCTCGATGTTGAACGCACTGCGCGAAGAACCCCGCCCAACCCATGGTTATAAGCAGTCAGGGCCAATGGCCACGAGCCGGTTGCCGCAAAGTTTTGTTTGAGTAGTTTTGCGGCAGCGAACGTCGCGGTATTGGGATCGGTGCGTCTGTTCACAGCACTTTTACCCATCAACAACTGCATGGTCTGCGGCATCAGCTGCCACAGTCCCACAGCACCCACTTTTGATTTTGCATGATTGACGAAACTGCTTTCAACGTGCGGAAGCAAGGCGATCTCGAGCGGCAGATTCTGGTCGCGGAGAATCGACTTTATTGACGGAAGATACTGCAAGGAGCGCTGCACTCCGGCGTTGAATCTTGATTTGAGTCCCTGTTGCAAACGTAAATTCGCACTGGCCTGCAACAGCCGGCTGCGGGTCAACTCGGACGGTCGAAAGTGCTTTGCCAATGATCTTTCCGTCGCATCCCAGCTTTTTGGGTTGTCCAACTTTTCAGCAAGACTTCTCAGCGACTCACGGTAGTGATCGCGCAACATTCGGATGGATGTCTGCCGCTGGCTTTCGCTGCCGCCAAGCCTGACCACCGAGTACACCTTGTCGAGGTCGTCGCGGTCGTGGATCAACGCCTCATTGACGTCTACCTCTGCATAAACACGTTTCCAAAAGGCAACGTTCTCAGTCAGGCACGCCAGATTGGGAAACGAATTGAAACTAGGCACAGCAGACGCAGCCGACGGCCTCTGTTTGGCTGCGGACGCTGCCGCGGACGGCTTCTGCGGAGCTGGCGCTGCTGCATTGGCGGGCTTCATTGGAACCGCCTGAGGTACTGCAACATCGACACGTTTTGGGTTCCACCGCTGTTGAACATTTTGCGGTGGAACCGGACTAGGAAGTGCAGCCATGGGTTCGGAGCTTTCGGGAACAATTGAATCAGCCTGCTGCTCGGAAACAGAAAGTGATTCATCAAAGAAAACTTCATCGTTTGGAGTCGCAACACCCTTCTTCGGCGGAAGATCGATTTTAAAATCGATCGCGAGAGCGTTCGACGCACACACGGACATAAGCATTGTGCCGACAAACGCCGAAATGTTTGCGTGCCTTTTCAGGCTCACAGCTTTCTTCATATTTGACCCCGCCTCACTTTAACTATCATTCAGACATCGCTATTGTTTCTCAGAGGTGATTGGCTCGGGACGGAAAGTTTTGCCGGCAGGAATTTTGACGTTCGGCAAACGCAGGGAGCATGCCATTGAAAAAGCTTTTACTGACCACACTAAGACGGCTTGTTTACACAGCGTCCGTGATTTTTATCTGGTCTACGGCTGTTAAATACTTTCAAATTCCTGACTATATTCTCCCGGCTCCACAGACGGTCGCCACGACTTTCGTGCAGGACCTGCCGATCCTCGTCGGCCACTTTAAAGAAACATTCAAACAATGGAGCATCGGGTTGGCAGCATCGGTTGTTATCGCCTTGTTGATCAGCCTCGCAGCCTTTCAAAGCCGGCGACTCGAAACTTACGTCGACCGTTTTTTGGTGGTGAGTCAGGCCGTGCCCTACCTGACCATCGCCCCTTTGCTGCTGTTGTGGCTCGGCCTCGGTGCCGCCCCCAAAATCGTTCTTATTTTGCTCACTTGTACCTTTCCAATCGCTCAACTCACACTGAGTGGTCTTCACTCGGCACGCGGCGAATATTCGGTTCTGGCCACAATTCTCCGTATCAATCCACGCCAAGCGTTGATAAAACTTTACACGCCGGCGGCGCTGCCGGATTTCATGGAGGGTGTGAGAATTTCGGTGACTTATGC
>JBDLRP010000048.1:0-74023 GCA_039799905.1 Pseudomonadota bacterium
AAATGAGAAACTGGAGTCTCAACAAAAAAATAATGTTGTCCGGTCTCATCTTCGTGACTGCCGTCGTGTTGTTATCTGCGGCGGGAATTTTTGCCGTTGTCCATCTCAAGCGGTCAAACGAAAATTTCACAGAAAAATACGACATCGAACGAAACATCTCTCCCCTCGAAAGCTCCGCAAAATCTATTTATTTGCTGGAGATACAGAGCATTGTCGAACCCAGCGAAGACAAAGCATCGCTGATTGCGAAGCAAATCAACGATGTATACGGCGAGTGGGATTCCGCTGCTTCAACACTCTTGAGCTCGGTAGGCGATGTTCGACAGCAAAGCCGTCTGAGCGAACTTCGCACGCTGATCAGCAAAAGAAAAGAACTTAGCACACAAGTTCTCAAAGCGGCACTTGACGCCGACACCGAGGAAGCATTTGCTCTTCTCAGCTCCGATGAATCGCCCGCACGCGGACTGAACGAGAGTATTCAGAAGACCACCGGCGATATAATTCAGACTGAGCGGTCTGCCGCATCGCAGCTTGCACGCGACAGCTCGACACAAGGCCGTCTTTGGATCTACTGGCTGACTCTGTTGTCGGCGACTGTGCTGGCTTCTGCTGTTTTGCTGACACAGACTCTTATTGTAAGCCTCAGAAAAAACCTGGGCCGGACCAGCGAGGGGCTTTTGGAATCTGCCGACGAGCTGGTCAAAAAAGTTCAGTCGGCTGCGCAGGATGGAAACAAACTTTCCGAGAAGGCCGCGACAGAAGCTGCCGCCTTCGAAGAAATGAGCACCACGGTCACTCAGATGATTTCTGCAGTCAACGCGGCGGCAGAGAACACAAAGTTGTTTACAGAATTTGCCTTGGAGGTCAGCAGCAATGCCGAAAAGGGACAGGCTGTTGGAGAGCGTCTTGAGCAGACAGCAGCAGCAGTTTCCAAGAATACCGACGATATTGTAAAGCAGACCAACGACAACAAGCGGCAGCTGGAAGAATTCGTAAAATTTTTTGCAGAATTCTCTGAAAAGTCGAAAGCTCTGAATGAATTCGTCTTTAAAGCAAAATTAATGGCATTCAATGCTTCACTTGAGGCCGCGCGCGCTGGTGAAAGCGGGCGTGGATTTTCTTTGATCGCCGACGAACTCGCAGAACTTGCCGAAACAAGTGGTACAGCGGCAAGGGAACTCAGCTCGATGCTCAATGGGCGTGTGGAACTGACCACAACCTTTGTGCGAGAATCCTGCAGAGCGTTGGAAGAGATTGCAACAAACTGCGCGCAGAGCGGTAATGAGGCCAATTCCACAGTTGTCGAGTGCAACCGATTATTGCGTGAACTGAAGGAAGATTCGCAGCGAGTGGCCCAATTTGTTCAGGAGCTTCGGCAGGCTTCTGAAGCCCAGGCACTCGGATTCACCGAACTCGGCAAAACCATCTGCGAACTGGAAGAGATGTCTCGGCAGAATGCGACCGTATCCGAAACCTGCGCAGCGTCGGCAGATGAACTCGCTGTCAGAATTATAGATCACAAAGCCCTTGTAAAAAATTTATCGCTGCTGATAAACGGCCAACAGGCATCAACATTACGCACCGAGTCCCAACCGATAAACATGGATGCACCTCCACAATCAGCGCAGAATGGCGAGAATCTGAAAAATAATGAGTCAATACTGTTAACTTTCCGGGGCAAAAACACGAGAAAAGAAAAGAAGCAAATCCGCGCGCAACGTTTTGGTCAGCGGACAAGAAGCGAAGAGTATATGCGCAAGGCAGCAGGTGCCGAAGACATACCCTTTGAAAAAGAGTAGTCCAACGTTTCTTCGATTTGCGGGATGAACATGAAACTTGTTTACCTCATTCCACTGACAATTGGCCTGTGCGTAATGCCGAGCTGCAAATTCTTGTCGCTTTCTGAGCCCATGACCCGAACCGCACAACCGATACGGCAACCTTGTGAGCCGTGCTTTTTGGCATTTGGTAATGGCGAGATTTGCCAAATGAGTGCAAAACAATGCGAGAGCAGCCGCGCATTCTTGGACGATTTCCGGCAAAACCCACCGCCCACGCAACGCGACGTTTTGCAAGTGAAACTGGTTCAGACAATCATTCAAAAAGATGTTCAATCCGCAAAGAACTGGAACACAGACCTTGAGCGTTGGGCATTGAAAAAATTCATGGCAGGAAAGAAATAAGTGGATCACATGCAGACACTGAAACTTCACTCAATCAAATATTTCAATTCATTTATCTCGGTCACTTTTTACTTTTTAATGTCATGCACCCAAGGCTGTGTGGGCAAGAAGAAATCATCAACCGCGTCGGGCCGCAACATCGGTGCTGTTATCGGTGCTGATGAGTCCAAAGCAAGAGTTTCACCTGAAGAACTCGACGGACCATCCATGAGGATAGAAAAATTTGAGGTGACTTACGCCGAGACCGGAAAAACCAAAATTCCACTTCTTTCGTACAGTATCCCTCAAAAAGCCGACTTCGTACAAATCATCCGCTGTGATGCAAACCTCAAGACTTCTTTGCCGGAAGAACCTGATTCTGCCGTTCAAGACACTGCTCCCGGAGCAAAAACAGCACCGAGAAATACTGTTTGGAATGAGATTTCTTCTACCTTGGGCTGTCTTCAGATTTCGACAGGAGTATCGAGGGATCAACATCCCGATTATTTCGCGAGTAGCGGAAATTGGATTTATTTCAGTCGCGCTTGCATCAATCCTGCTCGTCTTCCCAACATTGTAGCTCAGTCGGAAGTCGAACCATGCTCCCGGCACGTTTCAAAGACATCTATCCTCAGCGGATACGTGAACCAGCAGGCTGATCTGCCTGTCGAAAAACAAACTGAGATGATGTTGTTGCGTGACAGGGTTGATGAAACCGGGAGGAATATTTTTTTTAAATTCAGACGATTGAAAACAGAGCTTCTGTTCTGCGATGCTGAAAAAGGCGTTAATTTCCTATCAATCAAACGCAGGGACTCGGCCGAAAAAATTTTGAATTTCGGCATTGTGCTCGGTGTCAGCCTCATCGATCAGCCGCCACTGCCAGCGATTCACCCAAAAGAACAGATTTCCGCAACTCTGCGTGATCTCGACGCCGGATCTGAAGAATTCCTTCCAGCAAACTTCTGTGTTTCAGCAGAACAAACAAGGAAGGATATAGAATCCGAACGACTGCAGTTGGAAGCAGACGCGGCGGCGTTCAATAAAAATATCACACAAATTGGCCAGCCTTCGGCTTTAAATTCAATCACAGGTGACGAGAAATCATCCCCACTGGGAAAGTAATTCAGGCTGATTTGCTAGATCCGGCTGTTTCGTCTGAGTCGTCATCCAAATCATCAGATTCGTCTGCATCGGACTCGTCGTCATCCCTGTCATGATCGAGCAGGACATCGAAAGCCCGTTTCCATTCGGAGGTGATTTCCAAAAACTCGGGCCGCTGCTGTACTTCGCGGAATGCTTTCAACCAATGAGAAATGATCACTTCATCTCTGACTGCGGAAAGTCCGCCGCCAACAGCATGAATCCGGGTGGGCAAGTTGACGTCAAGGAAAGCAGCCAAGCCCAATTCCGCTTCAAAACCCAACAATTCTGAAAAGGTTCCGGATACGGACCACACAAGCTGAGAAACATCTTCAGGCTCATCGAGTGCCGCAAGCATCGTTTCGACGGAACGGCAATGCGCTGAATCAAGCAGCCGCTCGAACTCGGATGCTTCATACTCGAGAAGAATTGGCATCACGAGGGCCAGAAAACCTCTCCACAACTCACGCTGTTTGGCGTGGGCCTTGTCTGACAAAGCATAGAGAGTGAGCAAATCCACCCGCATGCGGAAGGCCCTCGGAGGTTCTCAGTGCGTAACTTTTGGACAGCTATTGTTCATCAAGTCACTCTGTGCAAAATGGTAACCCAACGTCGGGGGCCCTGCCACGGGCAGAAGATTGACGTTTTTTTATTCAAATTACTCACTCGCTCGGAGGCGCCGACATGCCTTTTATCGTATTCGAAGGCGGAGAAGGCTCAGGGAAAAGCACCCAAGCCCGTCTGCTTGCGCAATTTCTCCGTGACAAAGGTTTGACGGTTCTTGAAACTCGCGAACCCGGCGGAACACCTCTGGCGGAGGACATTCGAAACGTTTTCAAGAGCGTACCGAAAAGCGGCGACATCCCCACTCCGCGGACCGAACTCTTGCTTGTGATGGCTGCGCGCACACAGCACATTGAGAAAACAATCCGCCCTGCGCTTGCCGCGGGTGCATGGGTGATCTGCGACCGTTTTCTGGACTCAAGCTACATCTATCAAGGCTTCCGCGGCGGGCTCGGAAAGAGCGATATTGATACCGTCGCCGCGCCTGTGGTCGGCACACTTCAGCCGGACCTGACACTCGTTTTGCGGGTTGATTTGGAAACCGCGCACCAGCGCCTCAAGGATCGTCCCGGCAGCGAAAATGACCGACTCGACAGCGAACTTTTGAAAGATGCAACGCTGCATGCGGCATTTGAGGCTCTCGTCACTTCAAAAACACCCTATCCGGATGGTCGGGTTCCAAAGCGCGTCCTGATTGATGGAGCGGGAAGTGCGGACGAAGTGAGTCAGCGCATTCTTGCCGCTGCCACCGAACACTTCGGAACTATCAGGCAATGAGCTTTTCAGGCTCACTCGAAGCTGTGGTGGAGCAATCGCTCGGCAGCGCAAATCATCATTCGTATGTTTTCATAAGCCGCTCTTTTGCGGAGGCTGCAACACCCACGGATTTCGTCCGCTTGCTTCTCAAGAAGCTTGCCGGCCTGAGCCTGTTCGGCGAGGGGCAAAAAGTCAGCGACGAAGAATTCTGGGAAGCCTTCGCCCGTCATCCGGATTTGTTGCGAGCCGATGCGGAACGTTCGATCCTCAGAAAAGACGACGTCGAACTCTTCCGCGAGCGGACCCTTTATCCGCCGACCTTTGCGCGCCGGCGTTTTCTGCTGATTGAGCGTGCCGAGCGGATGAACAACCAAAGCGCAAACGCCCTTCTCAAAACTCTCGAAGAACCTTTGGCGCAATGTGTTTTTGTACTGACTACCTCGCGCCCGCACAGTTTGCCCTCGACCATCACGAGCCGCTGCCAGAAAATCCCGCTGCCGGCATGGAGCGATGCCGGCACGTCGGCCTGCGCCGGGTTGGAAAAGGAAGACGTCCATTTCCTCGAAATATTCTTCTCGGCCGCTCACCTGCAGTCGCCCCCAAACACACTTCCGGCCGACACTTTGTCGACACAACAAAAAATAAACCTTCCGGCGAAAGTTCTGAGTGATTTGGCTCAGTGGTGTGACGCCGCGGGTAGAAAATATCCTGCGCAATTACTGCGTGATGCTGTTGTTGAAAAAACATCAGCCGCACTTCTTGCCGGACAGATGTGCCAGTCGAGGGCAACCCTGACGATCAGCGAAATCAACCGCTGGGCAGACATGGATCCCTTCAATCCGACAAATAGTTTTTGGCTGATGCGCATCCTGTTGACTCTCGCCGATTGATCTTCGCGCAAAGGACTGCAACGATCTCCCCCTCAGGATTCAATTTCATACTGGCGAGGGAGCGGCAGCATCATGAACCACGTTCTGCAAATCCACGTGAGAGCTCAATTACCCACTGTACTTGAACCGCTTTGGACGATTGCCCGCAACGTTTGGTGGTCGTGGAATGTGGATGCCGTCAATCTATTTCGCCGCATAGATCCTGTCGCGTACGAGCAGAGCGGACCCTGTCCGCTGCGCATGCTCAACGAAATGAACCGAAGCCATTTTGAACGGCTGGCGAAGGATCAGGGATTTGTTGACCATCTTAACCGCGTGCAAACGGCATATGACGCCATGCTGCAAAGCGCTCCCGCAGCGCGGCCGGAAATTTCCGCATGCAGGCAAAACAGCATTGCCTATTTTTCGATGGAATTTGGACTCCACGAGAGTATTCCGCTCTACAGCGGCGGCCTCGGCGTTCTCGCAGGTGACCATCTCAAGACGGCGAGTGACCTAGGCCTGCCGTTGATGGGCGTTGGCCTCTTTTACAACGAAGGTTACTTCAACCAGTCGGTCGGCAAGGACGGTTGGCAACGCGAACTCTACACCGCCAACGATCCGTTCTACATGCCGATGGAACTTGTCCGTGACAGCAATGACCGGCCGCTGACTTTTGAGATGACGATCACAAATGAGCGGGTCACTGTACAAATCTGGAAGCTGGCCGTCGGACGCATTCCACTTTATCTGCTCGACACGAATCTTTCGCAGAACTCGCACGAAGCCAGACTCATCACCAGCCGCCTTTACGCCGGAGGACAAGACTTCCGCCTGCGCCAGGAAATTCTGCTCGGCATCGGTGGCGTGACTGCATTGTCGGCAATGGGATTTGCTCCTGAAGTCTTCCATCTCAATGAAGGGCACTCGGCATTCCTTACGCTCGCCCGAATCTCACAAGGTGTGCGCAACGGCCTGAGTTGGCAGCAGGCATTGAATCAGGTCCAGTCGACCCAGATCTTTACTGTGCACACTCCTTTGCCGGCTGGAAACGACAGCTTTCCAATTGAAAAAGTCAAGCACCATATGGGTTCGACACAAGAGCTATACGGGCTTCCAGATGAACAGTTTTACGCTCTCGGCAAGCATCCGGAACATACCCTTGAATTTTCCATGCCCGTCTTTGCGTTGCGCACGTCGCATTTCCGCAATGGCGTGAGCGCGCTTCACGGCGAAGTTTCGCGGCGGATCTGGAAGAGCCTGTGGCCGCATCTCAATGAACATGAGACTCCGGTTCACCACGTGACCAACGGGGTGCACACGCGCACGTGGATGTCCAACGAATTGGCTGATTTGTGCGACATGTATTTGGGCCGCGGCTGGGACACACATCTTGAAAAGACGGAAACATGGGAGCGTATTCATTCTGTGCCAGATTCCGAATTCTGGGACGTACATCTGCTGCGCAAAAGCCGGCTGACGTCGAGTGTACTGCGCTGCATGACGAACAGTGAACGCGTTTCTCCGCACGCTCTTGCTGAACTGCGTCAGTCTCTCCGTCCGCAGACGCTGACCATCGGTTTTGCGCGCCGCTTTGTTGCATACAAGCGCGGTACTCTGATGTTCCGCAACATCGAACGGCTCAAGAAGATCCTCAACAACCCGGATCGCCCCGTACAAATCCTGATTGCAGGCAAGGCGCATCCGAACGACAACCACGGCAAGGAAATCATCCAGCAGGTCGTGCGCATCATTGAGCGTGAAAAGCTCTCCCACCGTGTCTTGTTCCTCGAGAACTACGACATGAATCTGGCACACCGCCTCGTACGCGGTGTGGACGTCTGGCTCAATACGCCGGTGCGCACACTCGAGGCCTCCGGCACAAGCGGGATGAAGGTTGCACTCAACGGCGGTCTGCATTTTTCGGTGCTCGACGGATGGTGGGATGAGGCGCACAACACAGATGCCGGCTGGGCAATCGGCACGCGCGACAATCATGCGAGCGACGATCAGCGTGATGAGCGGGAGAGCGAGATGCTCTACGACATTCTCGAACATGAACTGGTTCCGCTTTACTACAGCGCTCCGGTGCCAAGCGAATGGATCCGCAAAATGAAGAACTCGGTGATGCGCTACGCACCCGCATTCAGCGCACAGCGGATGGTTCTCGATTATTTTAATTCGGCCTACACACCCGCGCTGCAAAACGCAGCCCGTGTTGGAGTGTCTGCAGCTGCAGCTCAGCAGAATCTTTCCCTGCACGAAAAAAATCTTTCGCAGCTGCGATCGCAGTGGGGTAAACTTGAGATCCGCAGTCTGGAAATGACACCCAAAGGAAACTCCTTTGTCGGCGAACCCATAACTGTGCGTGCAACAATCCGGACAACACTCCCGCACGAATGGATCGATGTCCAACTCGTTCCAACACAAAAAAGCGGTGAGCAGCTCGTGCTGACTCATCGGGGAAGCGACTCTGAAAATACTTACCTTTATGAGTGTATTTTCAATCCGTCTCAACCCTGCATGATGTCACTCGGATTGCGTGTCACTCCGTCGACTCGGATTTTTCCGGAAGCCCTTGATCTGCAACTTGTCGCACGATAGGCCTTTTCGGTAAAAGATTCCGTGATTAAAATTTGTTTTCCGTCCAATCTCCAACTGAACGTGGTGATGTGATGAAGATCCTGATGCTCGGATGGGAATATCCGCCGCTTATTTCCGGCGGACTGGCAACAGCAACGGAAGGTCTTGTTTCCGGCCTGACCAAACTTGGCCACCAGATTGCTCTGGTCCTGCCCCACTTCCCGCACGACGCGGCGGAGTCGGTTGAAAACATCAATCCGCATCTGACCATTGTCAGTCCGGAGCACCCATTCAATCCGGAAAGAATTCTCCGTCCGGTCGACGAAAAATTTGTCGCCTCGGCCGGTCTGCAGCTGAGCACCATGTCTGCGACCGAGATCTTGGCGGCTTCGCAACGTGGTCACGGCAGCTCCACCTCAGCCGGCCTTGGCGCACTGAGCCACTACGAAACAGCTCAAATCGAATCACTCGCTCTGACGCCCGAAGAAAAACAGGCCCTGCGCCAGCGGCTCGCGCTCTATCAGGCCCAGTTGAGCAGTTCATCGGCGGAAGGTATTTCCGAAAAGACACTTTGGACTCCGCAGCTCAGCGAGGTCTCGGAGCAAACGGAAATCTTGTCGCTGCTGGCCGGCGACGTGCTGCGCAATCAGCCGCAAAGCATATTCGAGGTGATTCACGCGCACGACTGGATGAGCCTCAAAGCCATTTCACAAATCAGAAATACATCAACCCTTCCAGTTGTTCTTCATGTGCACTCAACCGAATACGACCGCGCGGGTGTTCACGGAAACCAGAAAATTCAGGCCATGGAGAAACTCGGTTTCCAGATCGCCGACCGACTGGTCGCTGTGTCGAACCTCACACGACGCATACTCGTCGACCACTACGGAGTTCCATCCGAGAAAATTGACGTTGTTTACAATGCATCCAATCTTGCACACCGCCGTCATACCGCGGTGAATGTTTCCGCAGCTGCCCCGACCAAAGAACGCTCTCCGGTGATTTCATTTGTTGGGCGTGTCACCTATCAAAAAGGTCCGGCATACTTTGTGCAGTCGGCTTTCCGAGCACTGCAGCTGCAACCCAATCTGCGCTTTCAGGTGGTCGGAACGGGCGACCTTCTTCCTTCCATGCGCCAGTTGGCTTGGGAACTGGGAGTTCAAGACAAATTCACCTTCCACGGTTTTCAATCGGCAAAGAAGGTTGAAGCGCTCCTCGCCGACTCCGATGTGTTTGTCATGCCCAGTGTCTCGGAGCCGTTCGGTATCGTCGCACTCGAAGCCATGGCGCAGCATATTCCCATCATCATCTCCAAGCAGTCGGGCGTTGCCGAGTGCCTGATGCACGCGCTCAAGGTGGATTTCTGGGATACCGATCTGATGGCGGATAGAATTGTCAGTCTAGTGAGACGCAGCCGTCTGCGTGGCGAATTGCAAAAGAACGGCTCACGCGAGGTAGAACGGTTCACTTGGGAGAATTCAGCACGCCGCTGTGTTGACGTTTACAGAAAGACAGCTCGGCGTACGATACCGGCATGAACTCAACGACGTACAGTGCACTGCTTGCGACCGCCAGTTCGCTCGCCGCCTACGAGCGTGACGGGCAGCTTAAGTCGTGGTGTTGGCCGCGCAAAGATGCCTTCCACAATCATCTGCGTTTTTTTATCATGGGTTTGGTTCAGCAGGACGAGAGCATTTGGCTTGATCCGGAGCGCGACAACATCTCGTTCAATTGGGTCACACCGCTGGAGCATCTGCAAATCCATTGGCACATTCATCACCCTGCCGCGCGCGGACTGCGCTTGCGTATGGATGCTAAGCTTGTCGACGAAAACACTCTTGAACACACCTATCTGATTGATGCATCCGAACAAAGCGCCCTGCACGACACAAAATTCTGGTTTCTTATGGCACCTGAAGTCGCAGGCCGCCGGAGCCAGCTTCAGTGCGTGCGTGCGGGTTCGCAAGACAACCAAATCCGCTGCGACGCGGACCCGTACTATTTGACTTTGGAGACGGTGGGACTCGGAAAATTCCGCAATGTTGCCGCGCTGCAGATTGATGCACACAGTTCATTGGGCAGCCTCGTGCAGTCATTTGTCACACATCCGGCCGCCTTCAGAGCGATTGAGATGGGACGCTGCGCCGCGGTCGCCCTATCGCAAACCATCCGCTGGAATACTCCCTTCACTTTGCGCATGAGTCTTCGCACCGCCGAGAACAATCATCTGCAAAAGGAACGGATAGTCCATGCAGAGGAATCCGTTTGGTTTGCAGCAGCCGATGAACCGCCCGCCAGACCAACATCAAACTCCTTGTCGCTGCGTGTCTTGGATGCTTTGACAAGTCCCAATGGAGCTCTGTTGGCATCGGCCGAGTGTGACTGGGATATGCGCTTCAGCGGCGGATACGGATTTGTCTGGCCGCGCGATGCCGCGTTTGCCGGACTCGCCCTGCTCGAATGCGGACACAGCCAGCGGGCAGCGCGCGTTGCTGGATTTTTGTCAAAAGCGCTCGGCCAGTCGAACGACTTTGAACAACGCTACACAGACTCCGCCCAGCCAGCCCCGAGCTGGTGTCTGCGACAGCCCGATCAGCGGCCGCTCGTGTGTTTGCTCTGGATTGCTCTGCTGACCGAGCCGCAGCTGCCGGAGTCGAAAAAAACTGAACTACGGATCAAGCTCAATACGTGCTTGTCGGCCATGGCCGATGAATTGCTGACGTGTCCGGACACTGCCCTGATGGGATTCGACCTCTGGGAAGAACGCGAAGGGCAACATTTTTTTGCTCTCGTCACCGCCTACGGTGCACTCATCCGCGGAGTCAATCACGCGCTCACCGATGTCGCACAAGAACGCTACGGCGCAGCCGCACAGGTGGCCGCCCGTTTGGCACAGGGACACTTCAGTCCTCTTCATGCATGGCCTGCACGTACACGTTCAGCGACGGGTCACGCCGACTTCACCGCAGACGCAAGTCTGCTGGCGTGCCTGATGCCAGTTCCTGAATTTCCACTCTCAGAACAGCAGCGTTCAGGCATGTTTCATGCCCTGCGCGAAGCTCTGAGACACGGTGTGGGTTACCGTCGCTACGCCGGCGACACCTACCGCGGAGGGGGATGCTGGCCGCTGGTCGGCCTTTGGTTTGCTTTGGGCGCAGGTGAAGTTCTGGCCGCTGCCGAAGTTGGTCCATTCATGAGGTCGGCCCTGCACGAGGCCTCTGCCTCATCCACTCCGTTGGGCTATCTTCCCGAGCAAATTAACCCTGAGTCCAGCCAGCCCACATGGGTCGTGCCATTGGCTTGGTCACACGCTTTTTTCATGCAGTTGATGCATCGTAATAAAAAGATTGAGGAAGCCAAGAAAATCCTTGATGAACCAGCCTTCCCTCACTAAAACCCCGACACGCGACAGCCGGCCCCGCTGCTGATTCCGAAAGAATCGTAATTCCGCCGAGATAAGGCTGTCTTCATCGGGAGATTCGCATGCGTTCCATGGAGTATGATGTCGTTGTCGTCGGCGGAGGCCACGCCGGAATTGAAGCAGCACTGGCAAGCGCGCGTATGGGACTCAAAACCTGTCTGCTGACAATGAGCATCGACCGCATTGGACAAATGTCCTGCAATCCGGCCATCGGCGGCACCGCCAAAGGTCATCTCGTCAAGGAAATCGATGCACTCGGCGGCGAAATGGGAGCGGCAATCGACTCGGCCGGTTTGCAATTCAGAATTCTCAACCGTTCCAAGGGCCCTGCAATCTGGAGTTCGCGTGCGCAGGCCGACATGGAACTCTACCGCAACTACATGCGCAAGACGTGTGAAAACACAGTGAATCTCGACCTGCATCAAGACACCGTCGCCACTCTGCTGTTGGAAGGCAACAGAGTCGTCGGAGTGAGCACATCACTCGACCAAAGGCTCAATGCAAAATGCGTTGTCATCACCACGGGCACATTTCTCAACGGACTAATTCACATCGGTGACCGGAGAATTACTGCAGGTCGCGTTGGCGAACCTGCGAGTGTGGAGCTCGCCGAAGCACTCAAAAATTTCGGATTCAAGATGGGTCGGATGAAAACCGGAACGACACCGAGACTGGATGCCCGCTCGATCGATTTTTCAAAACTCGAACGGCAGGATTCCGATCCGGATTTTGTCCCCTTCAGTCTCAGAACAAAGAAGATCAGCCAGAAACTGCTGCCGTGCTACATCACCTACACGAACGAAGAGACGCACAGAATCATCCGTGAACACATGCATCTCTCGCCATTGTACAGCGGCATCATCACCGGAATTGGTCCGCGCTACTGCCCAAGCATAGAGGACAAGGTCGTCAAGTTTCCAGACAAGCTCTCGCACCAGATTTTCATTGAACCGGAAGGATACGACACGCACGAAATTTATCCGAACGGAATTTCGACAAGCCTGCCGGTCGACGTTCAGGAAAAATTCCTCCGCAGCATTGCCGGTTTTGAAAACGCGGTGATCATGAAACCCGGCTACGCAATTGAATATGACTATATCCAGCCGACAGAACTGCATCCGACGCTGGAGGCGAAGGCGCTTGAAAATCTTTACTTTGCCGGGCAAATCAACGGAACAACAGGATATGAGGAAGCCGCCGCGCAGGGACTCGTCGCCGGGATAAATGCGGCTCTGCGGGTGCAGAACAAACCGCCTTTTGTGCCGTCGCGTCAGGAGAGCTACATCGGCGTGCTGGTCGATGACTTGACCACACTGGGCACCCAGGAACCCTACCGGATGTTTACAAGCCGGGCCGAGAACAGGCTCAAACTTCGTGAAGACAACGCCGACGCACGTTTGCGGCACTATGCGCATCGATTTGGTCTTGTCAGCGACGAAGAATTTGCGGAATTTTCTTTGCGACAAGAACGCGTTCATGCAGAACGTGAACGTCTGCGCACGACGTGGCTCAACCCGACTCCCGAAACCAACCTGCGGCTCAAAACTGCCGGATTGCCGGAGCTTATGTCCACCTCAACCAGCCTTGACGCCTACCTCAAGCGGCCTGAAGTCGACGCTCAGCGTCTGTGCGCTGCGGGATTGATGGATGCTGAACTCGGCGAGCGCGTCCTGCGCTGCATTGAAATTGAAACAAAATACGACGGCTATATCCGCCGTGAAGAAGCACTCGGCGATCGGCTGCAAAAAATGGACGCCGTTTGGATTCCGCGGGAATTGGATTACTCGGGTATCTCCGGTCTGTCGCGTGAGGTGGTCGAAAAACTGCGCAAGCATTCTCCCAGCACGCTGGGTCAGGCCTCGCGCATCAGCGGCATCACGCCGGCAGCAGTGACGCTTTTGCATGCGGTGATTGAACGCAACCGTCAGTCGGCTGTCGGGCAAAGTCTTCCGACCCACTAACTCTCTCCATAGGTGTGCATGCTAGGATCAAATCGTGCGGAACGACTCTACCGGCCGATTGCCGGAAGGGAGTTCCGAACACGCAAACTTGATTCAGGATGGTTCGTGCCATGGCATTACTCGACGGACAACTCACTTCGCGCAAATTTCAGCTGACAGTTCGCTGGACGCTGGTTGTTGCGCTCTGGGCGTTGCTGATGTCGATGGCATCCGGACAGGCCGGAATCTCCAACTACGTCGAGCTCGTCGGCAAACGGAATATTCTCGTCGATGTCAATATGCGGCTGAAGGTCGAAAACCAGTTGCTCGAAGAAAAAATAAAACTGCTCAAATCCAATCCTGCAGAGCAAATCCGCTTCCTGAAGGATGAATTCGGCTACGTGCAGGCAAACGAATACGTATATCGTTTCGACAAACCCGAGCAGCTTGAAAAAGTTACAAGCAAGAAAAAGAAAACGCAGACATCTGAAATAAAATCGAACAATCCAAACGGCTAGGAAACCATGCGCAAGCATATTTTGTCATTTACATTGCTGGTGCTGCTCTCTTCGGGTCCCGCGTTCGCTGCTCCGCGCGAAAAAAAAGCAAAATCATTTGAACGTGAAAAAACGCAAAAACTCAATCCCGAACCGACTCAGGTCAAATCATTCGAACGCGAGAAAACACAAAAACTCAATTTCGAACCAACTCAGGTCGAATCTCCGGACGCAGTCCGCGGCGACGGCGAACCGAAAAATCCTCTGCTGACGCCCGCAGAGATTGAATCCACAAATAAAGAGATAAAAAGACTTCGCGCCTTGATTGAATCAGGTCAGCAGATGCTGGCGGAATCGGAAGGCAATCAGAGTGCGCAAATAAAAATTATGAGCACTCTGACACTCCTTGAACTTGAGATGCGAAAACTCAACGAAAAACTGCGCGGCTCGACACCGGCATCCGGTGAATCTGCCGCAGGCGTAGACTCAACTGTACCTGCCGAAGGCTCGACTTCTGAGAACCCCACGCAGACTGCTCAAGAGCAAATGAGACCTGCATCAAACGAGACTCCTGTTGATGCTGCGCCGTCCAACAACAACTCTGAGAGTATGAATAAAAAAGGAGAGTGAGAGTCATGTCCGTACGCCGCAGAAAATTCAGAAACTACTGGCTCAACGCCGAATTCCAGGGCCGCTACATCGTCGCCCTTATGGCGTCATCGCTCGTCGCGATGCTCCTCTATGGCTTCGTCTTTTACTCTCACGTCAAAGAAAACTATGACACGCTTGTCAAAATTTCACCAATGACAGACGAGACCAAGACTCAACTCTATGCGGAGCTCAACCGGATTATTGTCTATCTGAGCTTGAGCAGTATTGTCTTTTTCGCATTGGTTGCGATCATCGGACTCATCTATTCCCACCGCGTTGCCGGACCGCTGTTTAAAATCAAGAGCGTCTGCAAAGAGGTCTGCGACGGAAACTTCTCGGCACGCATCGCACTGCGACCGAACGACGAATTTCGCGATGTAGCTGAACAACTCAACAAAATGATTGATATCCTTCAAAGCAAGAGCAGCGAGCAGCAATCACAGCAAGGTGACACTCAGCAAAACAGCCATCTGAAAGCTGTTTAAGGAAGAAATTCCATATCCGATAGAAACTTCGTCAATTCTTCCCGCTCTGTGGCCGACAGGCTGATACCACGCCCATTGTTCGGCGGAGGCATGCTGTTACTGTCCACACGCGAACGCGCACCACCCGCACTCGTCTTAACCTGTTGAAAGTTTCCGAACGGCGTGCGCGGGGCACTTGCATGACAAGACTGGCAGCGTGCGTCTATGAGCGCCTTAAACTTGTCGTTGTACTGCTGAGTAAGTTCTTCAGCCGACGGAGTGGCCGGAGCGTCTGGTTTGTCCGGTTCAGCAGTTTCAACTTCTTTTTCCGTCGGCTCAGGAACAGTTTCATTGTTGACCACCTCGACCTTCCCATCAGAGCTGTAGATTTTATTTCCACTCATGACAAAGACTCGTCCGACAGGTGCAATCACACCGTCGGCATCTGCACTGAGAGTCATACTGATCCGACTCGGAACGATTATATTCTTTCCTGCTTTGAATCCCTTGAATCGTCTGCCCTCGGCTGCAAACTGACCGCCGGAATCGCGCAGGATGTAGACAATGTAATCGCCAACAACCAACCATACACCTCGGCCGCGTATGACACCGGCGCCGGTGATCTTCGATGAATCAAAGTTTGCGAGACTGACGGAATCCAGTTTCAGATAAAATTCTCTCTTCAGCTGCGGTTCCGCGTTCAACCAGATAATCCGATCTTTGAAAATTCCAACCAAATCGGTTTTCGATACGGAAATCACCCTCAGACCCGTCGACTTTTCATCCAAAATGGATGAAAGGTTTTCCTCAATCTTGGCTATTTCCGAAGCAATCCGTGCGCGGTAATAAATCTTGTCTTTGGTAATTCCCCAATACTGTTGTTCGCCCATAGAATAAATCCACACGGGTTTTTCGGAGGTGTCGGAGATGGATGCCGTGTGAGTTTCAGCCCGCAGATCCTGAGTGTTGATGACAACGCTCTTGCCGTCTTTACCGGCCACCATGACCGATTGATCGTCCAGGTAGGAGATGAGCTGGACAGAAGACTGCAGATCGTCGGAAATGCGTTTTCCCAGCTCCTCCTGCAGAGTGAGACTGACACCGGTGGATTCAAGAAAGGGCTTGAACTTCGCGTTTGCATAGTTGCTGTCGCCGGAAATGGAAACGCGATTGCTACAGGCGACAATCAGCGCAGCCAACACGAAGACAACTGGAATGTATTTTGTTGCAAACCTTCGAATCAAGATCTTATCCTTTTCTGAATTTGCCGACCTTATCACGTGGACGGAGAGTCAGGGACTGACCCGCTGCAGAGAGAATTGCCTCGGCGACAGCTCCGTCAATCGACCCCGCAGTCTGCGTTCCTGCATCCAGACCAAACACGCCGTCAGCCCATTCGAGTGTTCTGTTGTCAACAAAGGCAGTGGCGCTCGAGGGACCATAATAGGCGTTCTGAATAGCACCAAGCGGTCCGCCTTCGGAACCTTTGACAATGACAGCGATGCTGCTGACGGTATTGCTGTCCTGAACCCAGTCCTCATTGCGGCCTGAGCACGTTCTTATAAAAGCGATTCCATCCATGCCCTTTGCAATCAGAGAATTCGCCCAGACGTTGATTCCAACACCCGCTTCAATGATCGCAGTGTACATGTTTCCACTGTCGCCGCTGGGAGCACGATTCGCGTCGGGGTTGTGGAAGTCAGGAGTCTGCAAGCCGACACTCGACACAGTGCACAAACCGGTTTCAGCAAGTTTTGCAGCAATCGCCATTGAGGCCGCGCGGTCACAGTTGATCGAGCCAAGAGCATTGAAGTTCCCGTTGCCTAGGCTTGCGTAGCTGGTCTTGAGCGACTGCACTTCGACAGCAATCCTCTCGAGGTTTTCGAGCCACTGCGTTCTGACTTTCTTTGCATCTTCGTTGCCGTGCAATTCCTCAAACATTCGAATTTTGTTGGCCACCGATCCGGAAGCCTTGTCGTTCTCTTTGGGCACGTAGCTCTTGGCAATCAACTGATCGAGAGAGTTGATGAATGCAGCCGATTTTTTGCCCGATGCGACGATGGCACCGCCGTTGGGTCCGTCATCACGCACTTCGACTGCTCCGAAGGCAGCAACTCCGATCGGACTGAGCTGACCACTCGCCTGAATCATATGCGCTATGGATCCCGCTCCCGGAATCTGCCCGCGCTGATGAACACCTGTTCCCTGATAGCTGACAAACGAAGTCATTGAAATCTTATTCTGTGGAATATCTTTGATGAGCGAGTTGAAACCCGGAAGCACCGCAGCTGTTCCATTCATCATGTACTTTCCAGTCAGCACCATGTCGCCGAACAGTTTATTTACCTTAGCTTCGGCAAACGCTGGGTGCGTCTGTGTCAGATCGGAAACCGAGCTGTTTCCAGTTCCAAAGGTCAGTGTTTGCAGCGGATTGTTTTGCGAGCTGAAACCGCTCAGGTTCAGAAAATTTCGAGGATCGTAGGATGTAGCCATGAAAATATCCAGGAAACTCACCTTCGGAAAACCCTGTGCGAGTGCCTCGGAAATAAAGATGAGCGATGGGCCGCCGCGAAATGCGTCTTCCAGCACCGCAAGGGCATCCATTCCTTCAGCCCACGGATTCTTGGCTCTAAACTGTGCATACCAGTGTGCGAGTCCCTGCGAGACTCCGTATTTCTGCAACCCCGACATCGCACCATAGCCGAGTCCGCCCAATAGCGCGCTCCTGAGCAGATGTCTTCTGTTGATTTGACTCATGGCGAAAGCCCCCTTCGATTCCGATTCAAACTTTTTCTTTCAACGCAATTCTGCAAACGTAGCCGAGGCAATGAACGCAGCGAGAATCTCGCGCTTCTTGGCGACATCAGCCACGCTGCACTCGGCAGCAAATTTGCCTGCCAATGGTCCTACGTCTGCATCCGAATAGGCCGGTATGCAGCGCTGCAGAATCTGTTTTGCTTTTTCCTCGGTCGAGCAGTCGCAGCGCGAGTCGGGACTGTTGAAGTTGCAGTTCCACGCGACAACATCGGCAACCGTCGCAAGTGCACCCATGTATGTGAGTGTCAGGTAACCTGCTGCCGTATCGACACGCGACACCCTCATTGGGTCGTACAGATCGCCAGCAAGCACTTCGATTATGTCTGACCGGCCCGCCGCCGCCTGAAAGTTTTGTCCGAGTATGGCCTTTCTTCCCTCTCCGCCGCCGCCGGAGATCATTTCCGGCTTGATTGCCAGCAGCCCATCCTGAAGACATTCGTTAATCGACCCGCGGAGAATTTCGCTGTTCTTGACAAGAAAACCCGGGGCGCCAAGAAAGTAATTGAACCTGCTTATCTTTTGTTTGGAGAGCTCCTTTGCTCCCGAGCTTCCACCTTGTGCGACGTTGACATTCGTGTCACCCGATTTTTTTGAACACGCCGCCGCCAGCGCGACAAGCGCGCATACACCGGCTGCATTGAGTAACTTGCGCATCGATACGCCCCCTTCGATTAACGTCCAGAACATGCAAACGATTCGGTTTGGAAATAGGCTTTCATCATCGGCAGCAGCAATCCGTCGTTGCTGCTGAACGCTGCACTCACATCGCGGATGATCTCAATGTTCGTCGAGTTCGTGTTTGCGAAAGTGCTTGGTAAAAATCTCGTCAGACCACGCACGGTCGCAACACCCTTCACGGGAGTGTCGGCGGTGTCGTTTTGGTGAATCAAAATATCGGCATAGCGCGCCAGATCATTTGCATACTTTGCCTTATCCATGTTGAGCGGGTCCGACGGATCCGGAAAACAAGTCGCCTGCTCACTATTGTCGAGCTCTTCAAGGAGCTGACGGTAGAACGCAGGGTCAATGAATTTGAACTCGGTGGCAGACGAGTCTGTATGTGTGATGTGCGTGCGGTCATCAGGAGTGTTGTTGTTCGCGCGGACCGGCTGGATGAGATTCATGTCCGCATAGACTTTAACGGGGTTACCGTTGGCCGAGTTCATCATGCGAGGAAATATAATCTCACCCGAAAACCCGAATGGCCTGAAGACGACCGATGCTGCCGCAAGGTGGCGGTTCAGGTGACATCCCTGACACACACGGCCATAAAACGGAATCGCAATCGCACCCCATGCAGAACGTTCGGAGCTCAGGTCGCCCTTCTTTTTGACAAACCAGCGCTTGTCGGCAGTCACCTCCAGACACTGTGGGATTGGGCGTGGTTTTTCACCAGACACACCATCCGTGTTGGCCATCAAGACTTCACCGAAAATGACCTGATGGGTATCTCCTCCGCGGCCATAGTTGTTGTTGCTTTGAAACATCGCCGTTGGTTTTGAGACAAGAAAACCACGCGTGCCGAAAAAGTTCCCACGCTTTGCGCTCAAGGTACACTCAGCCCATGTTCCAGCGGCTGGTGTTGCACAGGTTTCACGGTACTTTTCCTGCATCGGCTGGGGTAACGCATTCACCTCGCCTGCAACGGAATTGTAGAGCGGGGCCGTATTGGAAGTCACCATCACTTTGTTCATCAAGAACAATTGCGGGTACGAAACCTTCTCGTAGTTTGCCTTCACCAGCTGCGCAAACTCCGACTGCAGATCCTCGACGGCTGCAGGCGGAAGCGGAGGCTCAACAGTTTTTCCGTTTACGCCTATTGCACCGACGTTGGCAATCTTCTGTGCCAGTCCAACGACAGCCACATCCTCAAACTTCTTTTTCAGATCATCTCTGGAAAGAAGCACGTCGACAACCTTTTTCCTGACTTCGGCACTCGCCGGAGCATTCTTTTCAGATTCGCTCAAAAGGTCTCTTTCGAATGGCTCTAGCGGATTTATTTGTCTGCCCAGCGCGCGGCTCATGAAACGATTTTGGAAATCCCATCCGGTGATGATCTTTTCGCATTTTGTGTTGAGTTGAACTTCAATATTGGAGCGGAATTCCGGTCGAGTTCCGAATTTGATTTCCGCCTCGCGGACCGCGCCCGGTAGTGAATCTTGAAACCATGCAATCAGGTTGGGAAGTTTCTTCGCCTGATTCGCATCTTTAAAATCGGGCGGCATGGCCGAAGGCGAATCATTTTTTTTGAGGTGCTTGTGGACGAGCGCCTGATAGGCGGTCTGATTGAGCGCGGAGCCATCAAGCCAGCTTGCGTCCTTGAGGAGAATTTCCCGCGCAGGCATGGAGAATGCTGCCGCAAGTGGTTTTCCTGGACCGTGACACTCAAAACAGTTCTGGTCCATGAACTCAAGCGCTTCGCGGGTGCTCATTGGCGTCGGACGGCCCGAGGAGTGCTGATCCGAAACGCCCGTAAGACCACGTTTGACTGTTGTGATATCGTTTTTTGGGTTTGAACTGCAGGACGCCGCCACACCGGCGAACATTACAAAAAGCATTCGGCACGCTAAAAAAGGTTTTCTTTTCTGAACTGCAACCATGCACCTACCCCTCGTGGGGCATAGGATCGGAAGAATTCAGAAAATCCTTTAAAAACAGGATAATAATTTTTTTTAAATTAGTATTTTCTGGAACTTACAGAATCATCCCGTTTTACGCCCAGTATTTGTCTGCGCCTGTTGATAGAGGGCATTAAGCTCAGGCTGGAGCGTAGGGCTCGGAACTCCATCAGGCCGCGGGTTGTTCACTACATCCTGCCATGCCGTGTAGAGGGTCGTCAGCAGTCGTTCCACAACTTCGAGTTCTTCGACTTTGTTGTACATGTTCGCTTCAATCAGCTTATCCATGATGAACATGTAGAGATTCTCGAGATCGGAGGCAAGCTGTCCGCCTTTTTCGTGGTCGAGTGTGTTCATCAGCTCTGACACTATTGCGAGTGTTTTACTGATGTTTTTACCCTTCTCAGCGACGTTTTTTTCTTTCATTTTGAGAATGGCAAGCTTGTTGAACTTGATGGCTCCCTCGTAGAGCATCAACAAGATTTTTTCAGGCTTTGCAGTCGTCACCTGAGTCTTTTGATACGCCCGGTAAGGGTTATTCTGCATACTCGCTCACTCTCCCCGCATCCGCCGATTCACCACGAAGGTTGCTTCAACTCAGCCCCGGCATAGGCCCTGACTGCACTCCGAGACGTGCCGCGATGGCTTGTCCCTGCGAGTTCATTCCGTTTATCAGACCTTCTAGTGCGGCAAACTTCCGTTTGATTCCCTCGGCTCTCTGCGCTGCCGCGCGTTCCTTCCGAGCGATATCGTCATCGAATGTCTCTAAGGTCCGCTTGTACTCGCGTTCCTTGGAACTGATCACGCCCGTCTGCTGGTTTTGAGCATTACGAACCGTGTCACTCATTCGCATCCCGAAGCCTGCGCCCCTTTCCGTCTGAACAAAGAGCTCAGCAACACCTTGGTAATCATCGGCCAGAGCCTTCTTCACTTTAGTGGCGTCAATTTTTAGTGCACCCGTTTTCGGATCGCTGGTGATTCCAATTTCGGCGAGGTTGCGAAATTTCCCGTTACCTTGGTACTGTAGCGCGGATTGCAGATTGCGCTGCAATTGTTTCAGCGTGTTGTCTTTTGACAAGCTCCCGGCCTTATTGGAGGACGGATCGATCTGGAACTGTTTGTCGATGAAGTCTGTCACCTTGTTGTAGGCGCCGACAAAGTTGTTGATAGATTCAACCGTTGCGTCGACATCGAAGTCAATTTTCAGTGTGATCTTTGTTCCTGGCTCTGCCCTCTTGGCATTAATAACGAGTCCCGGCAACAATCCCTCGACGGTGTTGTCATCATCAAAAACGGCGACGTCCTCAAAGAGCAATTCGAGATTGCGCCCAGACATTTGTTCCTTGAACTCAAGATAGGTGGTATCGGGATCGATGAAGACTTTTCCTGCCTTGCCAGACTTCTCTGAAATCACCAACAGCCGAAACGCATCTTGTTCCGGATTTTCAAGATTTTCTTTGGTGTTGAGAATGAGCGCCTTGCAGCCTGCATTTGCTTCGTTGATCTGCTTGGCAACGTCTTGCAGTGTAGACGCGTCAGGATCGACATCGATGTCGAAGCGGCGGCCATCATCCAGCTCAATGGTCATGTAACCGAAACCCACGGGAGTTTCGTCTTTATCAGGGAACGCTTCGGTCAGCAGTTTTTGGGTTTTTGCAAGATGGCGGACTTCCAGTTCGTAGCTGCCGGGAACCGCTAGGTTGTCGACGGTGCCCTCCACGATATCAGGATTACTGCTGTCAGCCTTCAATTTACGAAAGTCGGAAGGGTTGCGCAGGCTGTTGAGAGTCTGGCCGAGTTCACTTACCAACTGAGTGAACTCACGGAACAGCTTGCGTTCCTCTTCGAGGTCTTTTTTTCGGGTTTCAATTTTTTTGATCGGCTGGCGCTCAAGCTCGACAAGCTTGTTCACCAACTGAGGATCAATTCCCGAACCGGTGTTAACCCTGACTCCCATGCACTCCCCTTCTTCAGGAGATATTGACAGAAGTAGAGGAAAACACGCGCGCAGGAGATGCACGGAGAGTCAAAACACAAGTAGAAAAAATCGGAAAAAAAAGCCTTACGCGGCAAGATTTGTTTTAATCTTTATCAGCAAATCGCCCGCACCCGGGTATTTTGGGTCGATCTCAAGGCAGCGCCTGAGCTGCGCGACAGCTTCATTCTTGGCACCCATGGCACGCAGTTCGTCTGCAACTTTGAATAGATATCCGCATTTCTGATTTGTCTCGGGAAGTATTTCAACAGTGGCATTGATGGCATCCGCAACAAACTGAAACTGCCGCAGTAAAACGAGCGGCTTGACCAAAGCACAAGCGTATTGGGTCAGAGCATCACCGTGCATGTGGGGCATGCCCATCGACAAAGCCTCCCGCACCTCGGCGCCGTTGAGCGGCACTTTTTGCAGTTCGTCGCGCAATACCTGCAGTTGGGGAAAGAGACGCATCCCCTCCATCAAAAACTTCTTGGCCTCGGGGTACTGACCCTGCTCGATACACAAACGAGCCAAAGTGGCGAGTCGGTCAGGATTTCCACCGGCCAGCTCATTCGCTTTGCCTATCAATTTCAGGGCCAGTTCATATTGCCCGAGCTTAGCTTCAACCTCTCCGAGAATTGTCATCGCACGGACAGCATAGGGCTCAGCCTGCAAAATTCTGCGCGCAAGCTCAACTGCCATGGGATATTCGCCTCTCAGCACATAAACCCTCGCCTGAGCCGAACGAATGATCATGTCGTTGGGAAAGGCGCGATACACTTTTTCGATTTGCACCATTTCATCTTCGCTGAGGACCACTTTTCCCGAGGTTGCCAACGCAAGACCGGCTTCCTGCAGCGAGTCACGGTTTTGCATTGCCTGAACCACCAACTGTACAGCATTCCCGAGCGTCAGCGCGGCACGCTCCTGCGGCAACGCCTTCTGCATTCCGACGTCAAGCGAAAACGCGACTGCACGCATGTTGTTGGCGCGGTAAATCATGAATCTCTGTATCTGGCTGCCCAGCTCGCTGCGGCACATGTTGTGATGGAATTTCGTCGTTTCATTGCGTTCGAAGCCTTCGAGAGAATGAACAAGAATTTTCGTCTTGTTCTTTTTCAATAATGCTTCGACATCGGCAAGGCTGTCGGTGACATCTACTTCAAATTCTACACTCTTCAGTGATCGGTGATAGAGCGCACTATTCGCGTTTTTCTTGCAGACTAGCAATGCCCGACGTTCAAATTTCGCCTCAGCCATAATTCCCCCGCAGCTCTCCCGCGCCGCCCTCGGGTCTTTTTCGGCAGCGACCGAAGGAACTTGAGGGTGGTCAGACGGACAGCAATGCGGCGCCCAAACCACCTGCGGAATCGCCCAGTTGGTGCTTGTAGACCGGAACCAGACTGTCGGGCAAAAAGGTGTGCCGGGAAAGGATTTCAGACAAGCCCTGGTAAATTGCCGGTTGCAGGCTGATGCCGCCGCCGAGCACAAAATAATGCGGGTCAAAAACTGAGGTCAGACTGCCGAGGAATCGGCCCAAATCCGACCGGTAACGTGCAACTACGGCCATTGCAGCCGGATCCGAGGCATCTGCTTTTTCAAAAATCTCACGCGCGCTCAGAGGCGCAGAGCCGAGCTGGCTATAGTGGCGCGTGGCCATGAGTGATTCCAACCCCGGGCCCGACAGATACTGCTCTGCACAGCCGGATTGACCGCAATAACACTGGTGACCGTCGCGGTAGAGTATTGTGTGTCCGAGCTCACCGCCGCCGCCGCGGGCGCCCTGTAGTGTACGGCCGTTGATCACGATTCCGCCACCGCAACCGGTTCCGAGGATAATTCCCACAGCAGTCTGCGAATGCACGCTGATCCCTGTTTTCTTTTCGTGGAAGAGACCTGCGCCACACAGTGCCTCCGCAAGAGCAAAACAATTGGCGTCATTTTCGGCGCGCAAAACCACTGACTCGGGAAGAGCGGCTTTTTTGCGGACATCGCCGATCAGATCCTGATTCACCAAAACCATTGTGTTGCCATTGAGCATTCGTGATGTGCGCGGATCGATTGAGCCCGGCAGACCAAAGCCGATTCCCGACAACTGTTGCGCAGCCACTCCGGCTGCAGCACAAGTCGCGTCAATCAGGCGGGCCATCTTTTCGACGATCGACTGATAACCTTTGTGCCGCTCCGTCGGTTCACGCAGGCGCGCAAGAACCTGACCATGCAACAAACCCTGCTGGGGATGTGCACAGGCAAAAACCTCACGTCCCTCGGCCGATTGAGCATCTTTGGAAAGGCGAAAAAGAGTCGCTTCTATCTTTGTTCCGCCAACGTCAAATCCCATCAAAAACATATCGTCTATTCCTTAATCCAATGAATCATTCAATGCGCTCAGATTTTCGAGCCACGCCATCACTGTGCGCACATCAGCCTGCGCGATGAGCCCCATCGACTGCGCAACGGTGAGAATTTTGTGAGTCTCGAAAAGAGGCTTGAAGGGAATCATCAGATGATCAAATTTTCTGTGAGACGAGGGAATGCCATGTGTGGTGACACTCGATGCCAGCACGATGTTTGTTTGAAGCTGGCGGAGCACCTCAACTGATTTCAAAAGGCTTTGTCCGGTTGTCAGCATATCGTCGACAACAAGGTGGGGTTTTGAGGGAGTGAATTCTCCTTCCACCATCTGCTGCAATCCATGCCCCTTGGGCTTTTGCCGGACGTAGACAAAATCCGAATCCCACAAATTCGCCAGACACATGGCGGGTGCGAGACCTGCGGTGGCAGTGCCGACACAGACAACATCACGCGGCCGCAGGCCCAACGCATTCAATTCGCGCTCAAGCACAGCCGCCCAAGCGGCAACGAGAGCCTTGCGCAACGCCGGCGCCGTGAACGCACGACGGTGATCGAGATAAATCGGAGCCTTTGCCCCACTCGACAAAACAAACGGTGAGGTCGAATCCACCTTGATGACACCATGCGCAAAAAATAAATCGACTATCGTGGATTCTCTGGCATCTGCACTGCCTGTCATAGTGAATTCCTGTTCTCAAATTTAACGTTCAGCACACGGGCGCATTCTGCCGCGAACTGCAAATTCCACATCGCACCGGTGGCAGCATGTACCACATCGACACCCGCATCGAGAAATCTTTGTACATCCTGAGCTGATGAAATCCCGCCGACGCCAATCAATGCAAAGTTGTCGGGCAGAAGTCCCAAGGACTGCCTGGCACTTTGCAATTGCGTGAGCAAGCGGAGTGACTGCTCGCGAATGGCGCTTCCGCAGACTCCCCCATGTTCGGCTCCCGAACCCAAAGCACGGCTGCCGTCAGGTGTGACGATCGTCGCGCTGACGGTGTTGATGGCGCTCACTCCATGGGCATAGCGTGCAACGAGTTCTACTGTTTTAAGAATGTTGCCTTCGGGAACCACGCCCAACTTGATAATCAGACGAATGTCAGGAAAACCGCTGAGCCCTTCTGCGGCCGCGCGCAAGGTTTCTGCAAGGGCGTTAATATCTGTGTAAATCGGAGCACCTGATTCATTGGGACAGCTGACGTTCATTTCAAGGATCCGTCCGCCCTTCAGGTTGACACATTGTGCCGCCATTTGTGCGGTGCGGGATGTGTCATCGAGAAAGTCATGCCAGTGGGAGCCGGACTCGCGGGTGCCCTGAAAACTCAGCACAGTGCAACGACCGCGCGCATATGCAAGCTCGTTCAGATGAGAATAATCATCGCCCCACTCCTTTGCCGACAAACTCGGTACGCCGAAAGCGTTGGTGATGCTCAGGCGATCGCGCAGGTACGGATCGCGGAGGTCCTGCTGAGAGAGCGGCAACACCCGAACCTTTGGCCGCGGCTGCTGGCTGCCCTCTGTGCTGCTCAGTTGGCAATTCTCCTGTTCGCCGGCGGTCTCGAGGCGAAGGACGTTGGGCCACGGATGACTCTGCCATTTCCTGCTGCGCACTGTTTTGTAGACCGGCATGCAAAAACCGGCATTGAGTGCAACGTTCACGTAGGCAGAAGACAGCAGCGGGCCCGCGGGAATCCCGAGCGGGAGATAGAGCGGCAGACCGAGAAGCGAAAACCGCGGCTCACCGCTGAATTGACCACACGGAAAGACTCCGTCGCGATTCCACTCAACCGCGGGCCCGTTGCGGAGATTTTCGTCGTAGCTGAGCTGCGGATTGTACATCAGGCCAGTCCCAATACTCTGCGTCCGTTGTCGGTGGCAATCCGGATGAGTTCCTGTGAGTCGTAAAAGTGTGTCGCCTCAAGGAGCATTCTCAACTCGACCATCAGATCGCCGTCGGCGAATGGTTTGTAAATGTCGGCAATGTTGTCCGAGCCAATGGCAACACACAACCCTGCGGGAATCATTTCGTCAATCGGCGTGATTGCGTTGTGGGTCGGTGTGAGAACCTCGTTGCGGCGTGCATCGAGCCATGCGCCCGGGCAGGCAACGAAACTCAGACCCGCATCGCGACAAAGTTTGTAGAGTTCCTGACGGTACGCCTTCGGCTGACAGCCGATACTGATTCCATGAACGGCCGTCACCTGACCTTCGACGCCGTGTCGAATGACAGCCCGTGCGAGCTGTTCTGTCTCGCGTTCCGAAGGGTCGTTGTTTTGATCGACGTGAACATGAACGCGCTTGCCGGTGCTTTTGGCTGCGCTTAAAAGTACATCCAAATGCTCGGCCTCGCGCCCTCGATCGGCACCCGGCAAGCCGCCAATCACGTCGACCTTTTCCAGGGCAGTCTCAAAATAGGAACGCGCCTCAGGGGCCAAGACACCTTTGAGTGTCTGGCACGCAAGCAGCAATTTCATTTGAAGCTTTTGTGCGGCGTAATCCTTCGCGCGTTCGGCGGCCTGCAAAGCGCGCGTTCCTGCAACGGGGTCGCAATCGACAAAAGTCAGGGCCAGGCGAACACCGAACTCATGCTGCGCACGCAGTGCCGATGTGATGTGCGCAAAGTATTCATCCTCACTCGTGACACGCTTCCAAGCATCAACCAACTGCCACTTTTCGTGCAACGTGCGCTCGACAGTGGCCGACTGTTGGCCGGAATCCGGTAGGTCCGCTGGCGTCACCGAATAAGCACGATCAAAGTGCGCGTGCGCATTGACGAATCCGCCTGCAGAAATAATTTTCTGACGCAACTGCGCCACGGGCATCCAGTACATCGTCATACTCCGTTCATCAGTGCAGGTTTTTGCTGCTCCGTGCGCGCTGCTGATGGCTTGCGAACCTGAGTTTTGAGCCGCTCGCAGATATTGCTGAGCACATCATATTCACTGACCAGCTGCACACCGTTGATGACGCTCCACTTACGAATCTCGGTTCCGTCGCGGACTTCGACATTGTTGTTTTCGGGACTCATCACATTCACGATGAGGTCGAAACGATTCTGTTTGAGCAAATCAATTAAGTTGGGTTTCTTGCTTGCATCCGAAACCTTGTAAACACAAACCGCAGAGACACCCGCCTGCTGCAAAACCGCATGGGTTCCTTCGGTTGCAAACAGCACAAAACCACTCTCGGCTAGCTTGGCCACCAACGGCAGGAAGCGCTGCTTCTGTTCGACACTTCCAATCGAAATGAGCGCGTACCGCTCGGTCTCGCGTGCCATGCGCATCTGCATTGTATAGATTTCTGTGAACGCGGCCGACGCATTTTGGTTGAACGCATTGCTCTTCATGAAGGTTGCAAGCTTCTCGTCAAACAAGCTGTTGGGAGTTTCAACCGCCACAGCCTCGGCGCGGCCCTTGAACAGGCGAACGGTGACTGTACCGGTCACTTTTTCATTCACGGCGTCGATGTACATGTTGAGGTTGTGCATCAGCGGCTCATACCACTGCGCTCCGTAGCAGAGGTATCCCCACTTTTGATCCACCAGCGTTTTGAATTCATTTTCCTGACGCGTGCAGACGTATTTTTCGAGTGTCTCGTGCGCTCGGACAATAACGCTGGCAGCGGGAGCTTCGTAGATTCCGCGCACTTTCAGGCCGACAACACGGTCTTCGATATGATGGGTGACACCAACGCCGTGACGCGCGCCGAGTTCGTTGAGCTGCGCAATCAGCGGCACGAGTCCCATGTCCTGACCATTGAGCTGGACGGGCAGACCTTTCAGGAAGCCAATCGTGACTGTGGAAGCTTCATTCGGCGTGTCCTCGATTGGCTTGCAAATCTGCAAAATATTTTGCAGCGGAGGAACCAATGCGGGATTTTCGATTTCTCCGCCCTCGGCGGAAATTCCCCACATGTTGTCGTCGTAGCTGTATGGCGAATCCGCAGTCTGCTTGACAGGAATATTGTGCTTGCGTGCGTATTCGAGTTCTTCGTCGCGGCCCATGCCCCACTCACGCACAGGTGCGATGATTTTCATTTCTGGCGCAAGCGTCAGGATACTTCCCTCAAGGCGCACCTGATCGTTGCCTTTGCCGGTGCAGCCGTGAGCAATACAGTCACAGCCTTCAGCACGCGCGACATCGACGGCAAGCTTTGCGAGAAGTGGACGTCCGAGCGGCGTGGCAAGATGATAATCACCCTGATAACGCGCGTTGGCCTTGATCCCTTTTGCGAGATATTCGTATGCAAATGTATTTTTCGCGTCGACAACAACTGCCTTCACAGCACCAAGGCGAAGAGCCTTTTGGCGAATTTCCTCGAGATTATCCGCCTGCTGGCCGATGTCGATTGTTAGTGCGATGACCTCGGCCTGATACTCATCCTGAATCCATTTGAGCATCACGCTCGTATCCAATCCACCCGAATACAACAGGACCACTTTACGGATTTCGCCCTTGCGGCCTTCGTAAGAGGAAACTTTCATGTAATTGTTCATCGCTGCCAACCTCCGGATTGAAGAAACAAGCCAAAAAAAAACCCGCTCAACGCGGGTTTTAAAGTTCAATTAAATGAGGGGAAACGCTGCCCTTGCTTATGTGCGACGCTCTTCAACCAACACACTGGCATACGAAACAACCCCTGCATGAAAAATCGTTCATACAGGGGTAAGGGAGCGGGCTTCGATTGTCAAGACGCCTTCTTGATTGAAGACTCGTCTTTCGCAGGCTCTACTGCTTCTTTTTTCTCACCTGCCGGAATCGGCATCGGAATGGACGACGCCGGCGGCGGATCGACTGCCGGGAACTGCGCCTTGATCTCGAGAATCTCATCAAGATTATCGAAAAAGATATCGACAATATCTGGATCAAAGTGACTGCCGCTGCAGTTACGCAGTTCGTCGAAGACTTTGTCAATCGGCCACGATTCTTTGTACACGCGCCGCGAACACAATGCGTCGAAGACGTCGGCCAGTGCAACCACACGCCCTTCCGCAGGAATGTCCTTGCCCTTGAGGCCGCGCGGGTATCCGCTGCCATCCCAACGTTCATGGTGTGTGTACGCAATGACTGCACCAACCTGGAGGAAGGGCGAATCCGCACCGCGCAGAACTTCGTATCCCTTCACGGTGTGCAGTTTCATGATTTCAAATTCTTCGGGCGTGAGTCGTCCAGGCTTTTTGAGCACCGCGTCAGGGGTAGATATCTTACCCACATCATGCAGCATGGCTGCCAGCCGCATCACTTCACAAGAGTTCTCATCGTATCCCAAATGTTTATACAACAATACACTGTATCGACTCATGCGCTCGATGTGTCCGCCGGTGTCGGTGTCGTGATATTCAGATGCCTTCACGAACTTCTTCACCGTTTCGATACGTGACTGCCGCAAGTCTTCGGCCATGCGCAAATTACGCAGAACTACGCCGCATTGGCTGGAGAGTGCACGCAGATAGGATTCCACACGACTCGGAAACGGCGAAACCTCGCCGCTAAAATTTTCACCGGTGAGGTGATTGATAAGCTGCAGAACACCCAAAACATTCCCGCGTGAATCGCACATCGGTATCACCAGCATCGAACGGCTTCGATAGTTGGTCATAATGTCGAAAGATGGATTGAAACTGAACGGCGATTCCGGCGGTAAATTATAGACATCTTGAATATTGAGCGGCGTCCGCGAAGATGCGGCAAACCCTGCAGCTGTCTTGAGGTCAATCGGAAGAGTGTAATTCTTGAGTGCGGCCTTGACCCCACGCGCTTCCAAGACGCGGTTGCGGGTAAGCACGAATCTCAGCTGGTTCCCGTCTGCCTCATAAACCGTACAGCCTTCGCAATTGCCCATAATCAGTGCCGTTTCAGCCATCAGGCTGAGCAGCTCACTGGCGTCATCCATCTCACTCAGAGCGAGTCCGCTCTTCACAAGAAGATTAAGGAAATCAATGGAGTTCTCAGCGTCCTGCGCCAAAACATTCTTTGTGTTCTCGGACATTAAACACTCCACTTCCCAAACGTACCCGACGGATCCGCGCACTCAAGCGTACGGGTCCCATTTGACTCGGTATCGGCCTCGGTTCCGACAACTTGAGACAGGATGAGGCGGGAAACTGACAGCCGCTGGTCCAACCAAACGCGCCTCCCGAGGGAAAGCAGCCAAGGCTCTTGTCTTTTTGGCAAATTACGGACTATGAGAGGGGCGTTCCGCAAAATACGAACTTCACCTGAATATAAACTTTCCCGCGAGGTGATTTATGATTGCGCGTTACAGCCGCCCACAGATGTCCAAGCTATGGTCCGAGGAAGCAAAATACGTCTCATGGTCCCGCGTCGAGCGGGCTCACCTCGAAGGTCTTGTCGAACGCCGCGGAGTTCCCGCAGCTGTGCTCAATGCATTCGACCATGCGATTCAATCCACTCATCCAGACGACTACCAAAGGCGCGAGCTTGAGACTGGCCACGACGTGATTGCTTACGTCGCCGAAGTCGGTGCTGCGATGGGCGACTTTGGACGTTGGCTGCATCAAGGTCTGACGAGTTCCGACGTGCTCGACACCGCACTCAGCCTGCGCCTGCGTGAAACTCTCGAACTCCTCGACAAGCCATTGACACAGTTGCGAACGGCCCTGGCAACACATGCATTCCGTCATAATGCGACTCCCGTGATGGGCCGCACTCACGGTATCCATGCAGAGCCGCTTTCATTCGGACAAGTTCTCGCAGGCCATTTCGGCGAATTCCAGCGCGCACATTTGTCGCTGCTTGAGGCGCGCAAAGCCTGCTCGACCGGTAAACTTTCGGGAGCAGTCGGACAATATTCGCAACTGCATCCTGAGTATGAATCACACGTTTTGAACAAATTGAATCTGACGGCGGAACCCGTCGCGACTCAGGTGATTCCCCGTGACCGCATCCTCCGTGTCGGACAGGCGTGCGAAAGCCTCGCCAATGCAATCGACAGGTTTGCGCTCAACATGCGTCACTGGGCACGCACCGAATTGCAGGAAGTACTTGAACCCTTCGGTGAAAAACAAAAGGGCAGTTCGGCAATGCCGCACAAGAAGAACCCCGTGCTGGCAGAAAACCTGTCAGGGCTTGCGCGTACTGTACGCGGGTATGTGCAGATGCTCGGACAAAACACCAGCCTCTGGCACGAACGCGACATTTCGCATAGCAGCGTGGAGCGCATTGCTCTGCCTGACCTTTTTGTCACGCTCGATTTCATGACCGCCCGCTGCGCTGAGCTGATCGAAAAAATGGTTGTTCAGCCCGAAGTGATGAAGAGGAACCTCGACCGCCTGGGCGGATTGTGGGCCAGCCAGTCGGTGCTGACGCAGCTGACCAACGCCGGAATGAACCGCACCAGCGCTTACGAGCTGGTGCAAAAAATCGCGCTGCCGCTCAACATGCAGGCTGCGCGTGAAAGCCTGCCCGCAGACGCCTTTTTGAAAGCACTCGAGGCCCAGCCGGCGGTTGTCGACCTCATCGGCCGAGAACAACTCCGCAGTCTGTTCAATCTTGAAAAGTTTGTCGCACACACTGCCGGACGTTTTCTCAATGTGTTTGGAATTACGCCGGACGAGGTCACCCGTCTGCATGGCGGCAGAGCCGACGCCAAAACGATTCCTGCCTTGCAGAGGGTTTATCAGGTGACGGTCGCGCTGAATGCCGACGTGCTCGATACGGAAGCCAAAACAATTGAAGAACACATGCAGGCGCAGGGCCTGACGGCCCGCCTGAACCGTTCGAAAGTCTTTACCATCAGCCTTCCCGACGAAGATGAAAAAACGAATTTGTTACGTTATGTCTCGTCAGTGCTCAGAAACGAGGTCATGGAGTCCATTCACGTGGAGGTCATTCAATGACCAGACAAAAGGCCGCCGTTCTGCAATTTCCGGGAACCAACTGCGATCAGGACACACTGCGCTGGCTTGCGCGCAATCTTGATCTCGATGTCTCCTTTGTCAGAAATCAGGAAGACATCGAAAAACGCCCCCCTGGACACACCGCCGTGATTATTCTCCCAGGGGGGTTTTCATTTGGCGATTATCTGCGCGCAGGGGCGCTGGCGGCGCGCTCGCCGCTGATGGACTGGGTGCGCCGCGAGGCTGCTGCGGGTGTCGCTGTGCTCGGCATCTGCAACGGTTTTCAGATTCTCTGTGAATCCGGTCTTCTGCCGGGTGCGCTTGCGCCCAACGTCATCCGCCAGCACGTGCATGAGTTTGTCACCATCCATGCAGAAATCTCGGTAGCCTCGCGCTGGACTCCAAAGCTTACGAGCGGCCAGTTGCTGACTTTGCCGATCTCGTGCGGCATGGGTAACTTCGTCGCACCACGAAAGGCGGACAGCTTTCAAACCCTCTTCCGCTATACACTCAACATTCTGGGCAGCAGCGAGAGCATCGCAGGAATATCCAATCCCGAAGGAAACATTGTCGGCATGATGCCGCACCCAGAACGCGCGAGTGACCCAACTTTGGGAGCATCGGATGGATTGTTCATGCTGGACGCGTTGGCAACCCAGCTAGGCATACCAGTCAGAGCGGACAGTCCGCTCGACCACTGGCGCAAAACCAAACACGCCCACAACACACACTGACGTTTGTCGCCGAGGTTGAATTCAATGTCTTCAAGTCCGCAAACACCAGCAGAAGTTGGCAAAGAAGAAAAGAAGCAGCTCGAACTCGCGCAGGGATTCGGCCTGTCCGCAGATGAATTTAAACGGCTCAGAGAACTTCTCGGGCGCAGCCCGTCACTCGAAGAAATCGCCGTGACCGGTGCGCTGTGGAGCGAGCACTGCTCCTACAAGTCATCACGCGTCCATCTCTCGCGCTTTCACACCCAGGAACCTTGGGTTTTGCAGGGCCCGGGTGAAAATGCCGGGATTGTCGAGATCGCCGAAGGCGTCGGACTCGCCTTCAAAATGGAGAGTCACAACCACCCCAGCTACATTGAACCTTATCAGGGCGCGGCGACCGGTGTTGGCGGAATTCTCCGCGACGTGTTCTGCATGGGCGCGCGCCCGATCGCAAACCTGAACTGCCTGCGCTACGGCGAAGGCGACTACAACGCACATCTTCTGAAGCATACCGTGCGCGGAATCGGCGATTACGGCAACTCGGTGGGTGTTCCCACAGTCGGCGGCCAGACACGATTCCATCACGGCTACAGCAAGAACATTCTCGTCAACGCTTTCACCGCAGGACTCGTCAAAAGCGATGCCATTTTCCGCGGTAAACTGCAGAACGACTCAACTCAGCCGCGTCAGCAAGTTGCAAGCCGACTTCTCCCCGCGCAGCCGATGACAGCCGAAAAGCGCAGCGAACTTTTTCCTTCCGGTGCCAACCTGCTGTTGTATTTCGGAAGTGCAACTGGCCGTGACGGCGTTCATGGCGCAACCATGAGTTCCGACACCTTCGACGACGCGTCGGCGGCACTCAAACCGACCGTGCAGGTCGGAGACCCGTTTGCAGAGAAAAAACTGCTCGAGGTGACGCTTGAATTGCTTGAAAAGAAACTGGTCGTCGGTCTGCAGGACATGGGCGCGGCAGGACTCACTTCGAGCGGAGTCGAAATGGCCGGCCGTTCGGGATGCGGAGTCGTTATAGATTTGAACCTCATTCCTGCACGCACGGCGCGGCTCAAGGCATTCGAATATCTATTGTCAGAGTCGCAGGAGCGCATGCTGTGTGCCGTCACACCCGAAAAGGCTCCTGCGGTGATTGAGCTTTGCAGGCAGCATCAAGTGGCAGCTGCGGTGATCGGCTCGGTCAACGACACGGGCGAATTCATCTGTCTGCACAACGACGAAGTCGTGTGTGTTCTGCCGGTCGGAATCCTCACCGACAACGCACCGAAGTACACCTGGCCGCTTCAGGATCGCGACGCATATCTTCGTGAACACGCGCGCATCGAACGTCCGCTGCCGGCTGATTCCGGTCTGAAAATTGGACTGCCGGAAGAAACGCGAAAATCCCTCGCCGGCGTCTTGGAATCGGCGACAACGAGTTTTGCTCAGGCATGGCCAGTTCTGCAAAAACACCTTCCCGAACTTATGTCACTGCCAGTGCACGCATCGAAAGATCCATTGACGCGGCATTACTGTTCGACCGTGCAGGGCAACACGATTGCAGGCTGCCAGACGCCGCGCTCGAGCGCCGCTGCTCTCGTCAGGCTAGATGAAGCCTTTGTTCCTGAATCGGCTCACGATACATTCGCACGCAACGCTCCGGTTGTTGCTCTCGCCGCGGGTTGTCAGGAACGCTGGATTGAAATTGACCCGCTGCATGGCGCCGCGCAAAGCACCCTGCTTCTCTCACGCAGGATCGTAGCGAGCGGCGGACGCCCGCTGGCCATGACCGACTGCCTGAACTTCGGAAGCCCGCGTCAGCCGGCCGTCATGCGGCAGATCTCGGACGCCATCGACGGCATCAATTCAGTGGCAAAAACGATGCGCATTCCGATCGTCAGCGGCAACGTCAGCCTCAACAACCAGACAGGAACCACACCCATTCCGCCGACACCGATGGTGGGAATTGCCGGTGTCGTCGATTCCTGCCAGCGGGTGGTCGGAGATTTGCCTTCGCTCACGAAAAACAACTCAACTTCTCAGCATCGTCTTTATTGGTTGTGCGCGAAAAACACCGATTCATTGACCAATTTCGCCATGTCGGAAATGGCATGGAACGTGTTTCACAAAAACAACGGGCCCGTTCCGCAAGCCGACTTCGCCTCGGAAATGCAGATGAACGAATTCCTCGCTGAGCTCAACCAGCAACAGCACTTGAACAGCTGCGCGGTCGCCGGATGCGGCGGTGTGCTGATGACTTTGCTGACCATGGCCGCACGCACACAGTCAGCACTTGCGTTCACAAAAGAGTGCCTCGCACTGCATGTGCAGACGCTGTTCGCCGAAGGGCAAGCGGGCGTCATTGTATCTGGCCCTGCATTAGCTGATCAGCGAATTGCAGGACAGGCCGATGCGCGCGGCTTGAGGCTTGTACCTTTGGCCGACCTCATCTCCTGCGACAGCCTCGCTCCAACCGAGTCGCAAGTTTGGAAGGCAGCATCGGCGCAATACTCCGACTCTCTCAAATCTTTTTTCAGGTAATCCAGAATGTGCGGAATTTTTGCCCTGACAAATCACACTGAAGCTGCCCACATGGCATTTTTGGGTCTTTTTTCCCTGCAGCACCGTGGTCAGGAAAGCGCCGGACTTGCTTCGCTGCGTGACGGCGATCTCAATGTGCACCGCGCAGCAGGTTTGGTGAGCGACGTTTTCACACCCGAGACACTCAACCGTCTCAAGGGCACTGCAGCTTTGGGCCATGTGCGATACAGCACCGCCGGCGGCGAGTCGGCTTCCAACATTCAGCCGCTGGCCGCGCGTGTCAACGGCGTCAAGGTTGCGCTTGCGCACAACGGAAATCTAGTGAACGCACCAGAATTGCGGGACGACCTCGAAAGGCGTGGCGCAATTTTTCAGGGGACCGCCGACACTGAAATCATACTGCACCTGCTCGCACAGGCCCCCGGTGCCGATTTGGGCGCAAAACTCAAGCACGTCAGCGGACTGCTTGAGGGTGCTTTCTCGCTCGTCCTGCTCACTCCCACTCATCTTTATGCTTGTGTCGACGCGCTCGGCTATCGGCCGCTGTCACTTGGGCGTTTTTCCGACAGCACAGGCAGCGCAGCAACTTGGGCAGTCAGCAGCGAGACGTGCGCATTTGAGCTGGTGGGAGCAAAATTCGAACGCGACATTTTGCCCGGCGAGATGATCGAAATTCGCCTCCATGACGGCTTAATCAAAACGAGCCATCTGCCGGATACGCGCACATCCGCCGGTGAAAATTTACGCCGCTGTGTGTTCGAACAAATCTATTTCGCGCGACCCGACTCCCAGCTTTGGGGACAGTCCACATTTTTGTTTCGTGAGACTCTCGGAGCAGAACTCGCCAAACAGGCTCCAGCTGAAGCTGACTTGGTCATACCCATTCCTGACTCGGGTGTTCCCATGGCGATGGGCTACGCGCGTGCATCAGGCATACCCTACGCAATGGGACTCATCCGCAATCACTACGTCGGCCGCACGTTCATCGAACCGACACAAACTGTGCGCAACTTCCGCCTCAGGCTCAAACTGAGCCCACTGCGTCATATCATCGAGGGCAAGCGTCTGGTGGTTGTGGACGACAGCATTGTCCGCGGTACGACCTCACGCCGGATTGTCGAATTGCTGCGCGAGGCAGGAGCACGCGAGGTGCACATGCGCATCGGTTCACCGCCAGTCAAATTTCCCTGCTTCTATGGTATCGACACACCCAAACGCAGAGACCTTTTGGCACAGCAGATGAATCTCGACCAAATGCGCGAAACACTGCAAGCGGATTCGCTGGCGTATCTTGCAACCGAAACCCTGCATTCGATGGCCACCCCAGCGGCCCGCTGCGCAAACGGCAGCAGTGGATTTTGCGATTCATGCTTCAGCGGCAATTACGCGGACGGCTTCGCTCAGCGTCGGTTGAGCGAAGAACAAACAACGTCGGTAAAAAAAATTGAGGTGACACCATGAGTCATGTCGGAATTGTCATGGGAAGTGAGTCCGACATGGACACCATGAATGCGGCAGTGGAAATCCTCAAAGCAGCCGGTGTCGAATTTGAATGCACGGTCGTGAGTGCACACCGCACTCCCGAGAGATTGTTTCAGTATGCCAAGAATGCCGAGGCCCGAAAACTCAAAGTGATCATTGCTGGTGCAGGTGGCGCTGCACACTTGCCGGGGATGATCGCCAGTCTCACCACTCTGCCGGTACTCGGCGTACCGGTGCAGAGCAAGACACTCAACGGTCTCGACAGCCTGCTGTCCATTGTGCAGATGCCGGCAGGTGTTCCCACCGCGACATTTGCCATCGGCACTGCAGGCGCGCGCAACGCTGCGTTGTTTGCGATTCAAATTCTTGCCCTCGCCGACGAGCGGCTGAGCCGTTGGAATCACCAGCACAAAAAACACATCGAAGGACAGGCTCTGGAACAGGCGGCACGGGTTGAGTCGGTCGCGGGAGTGCCGTTCCGCTGGGAACCTGGAGAGTCATGACTGAGACGCCGGCGCAAAAAACAATTGGCATTCTCGGCGGCGGACAATTGGGGCTGATGCTCAGTCAGTCGCTGGCAGACCTCGGCGCACAGGTACGGATTCTTGATCCCCAGCCCGATTGTCCCGCTGCATTGCGTACGGCTTTTTCACGTACAGCATCGTTCGCCGATGACGATGCCCTTTGTGAATTTTTTCTTGCCTGCGATCGCGTGACCTACGAATTCGAACACATCCCAATCGCCGCCCTGCGCAGGGTACTCGACAAGACGGATTCCCATCACAAACTCTGGCCGTCGCTGAGTGTTCTGGAAAACTCGCAGAACCGTGTTGCCGAAAAAATCGCTCTGGCAAAAGCCGATGCGCCCGTCGCAGAATGGATCGAAATCTGCAGTGTGGAAGACTTGCGTCAACACAAGCCGCAATGGCTTGGCAGGCAACGTGCGGGAATTCTCAAAACAGCACGCGGCGGCTATGACGGAAAAGGGCAATGGCGCCTTTCCAGCGAAGAGAATTGGAATAGTGCGATTGCAGAGTTGACCAGCCGAGAAGAGCTGTTTCCTCTTGTACTCGAAGAGAAGTGTCAACTGCTGGGTGAGCTCAGCGTGATTGTCGGGCGTCACCCCGAACACGGCGTTGTCACTCTTCCGGCAGTCGAAAACATCCACGTCGACGGAATTCTCGACGTCACTTTTTATCCGCCGCGGCTGCCTGCGCACATCTGCGTCGAGGCAAAACAGATTGCCGAGCATGTGGCACAGCAATGGAATGTTCACGGTTTGCTCACCGTCGAGTTTTTTGTGGTTGAGAATTCAGCCGGGACAAAACTGCTCGCAAACGAAGTTGCGCCGCGCCCGCACAACTCCGGCCACGTCAGCCGCCGCAGTCTGTCTCGCAGCCAGTTTGATTTGCTCGCTCACATTCTTCTCGACCAGCCCTGTCAAATCAGCGAGACGCAAACCGGCGTGGTCTGGGCAATGTTGAACACACTCGGCGATCTATGGGGCAAAGGAAGTGCATTTTGGCCGCATCAGCTGACCTCGCATTCCGCAGTCTGCGAGGCGATGCTTTACGGCAAACCCGAAGTTCGCCGCGGACGCAAGATGGGCCATGTCATTTTGCGCGGCAATACCCATTCTGAGCTCAACAAACACATTCAGTTTTTACGTTCAACGTTTCCCGATGACAAAGGTGTCTGAACATGAGTACAGCTGCCATCCGCCCTACCGGCGCGCGCATTCTCTGCCTTGGTTTCGATCCGATGCCGAGGTCCGGTCTGCAAAAAGACTGGCTCGACTGCTTTGACAATCACCTCGAGTTTTTTGAACTGCTCGATCGCAAGCCGCAGTGGGTCAAACTCAATCTGGCTTTTTTCCTGCGCTGGGGCCGGCTCGGTATCGATAAACTCGAGCTTGCCTGCGAAACGCTCGGTGACAAGACAAACATTCTGCTCGACGGCAAATTTGGTGAAATCGGCAATAGCCTCAGCCATTATCTCGACTTCGCCTTTGAACACCTCAAGGCCGACGGTGTGACAGTCAATCCTTTCATGGGTGAACACATCATCGGCTCGGCGCTGCAAAAAGCACTGAGTCTGCGCGGCGCATCTTCGCGAGTCTTCGTCCTCGGAGCCACCAGCGAATTTCCGCAAAAAAAACTGGCCGAGCTGCAAAACTCATACAGCGCAATCGCGGAGGCTTGTGAGGACGCACACCTCACGCTCGACCCAAGTGGTTCACTGGGCGCGCACCTTGGTCTGGTCGTCGGTGCAAACCGACAGGACGCCATGACCAATGAAGTCATTTTGCGCGGACAGATGCCGCTGCTAATGCCCGGAATCGGCGCGCAGGGTGTATCGCTCGAGTCGGCAGTCAAACGCACGGCACCGCTTGCGCAGGAAATTATTTTTCCCGTGAGTCGTGCCATCTGCGAGGGCGGCAATCTCAAGCCAATCGAGATGCAACATAAATTTCAACAGATGCAGAACGAATTGGATTCACTTCTCAGTCAGCCGCGAGGTCATTCATGAGCGCACAGGAGTTTGCCGTTCAATTTGGAAAAGTTCGCGTCAACACGGCGATTGGTGGATCACTGAGAATACTCACAGCCAGCCAGCGCATCTCGGCCTTCGACTGTGTGCTGCCTTTCGAAATCGAAAATAAGGGACAAATCCTGCAGGCCATTTCGGCCTATTTTTTCACGCAGACTCGTGACATCGTCGCCAATCACTTTGTCGCCTGTCTGGATTCGCAAAGCATGCTTGTGCGTTCGGGACACGTTTTACCTCTTGAAGTCATCGTCCGAGCGACACTCTCGGGAAGTTTGTGGCGCGCCTACAGCAGCGGCGGAACAGCCGAAGTTGCGCACAGTTTTGGCATCGAACTGCCGGACGGACTCAAACAACACGCACGTTTCGATGCTCCCGTTGTCACATTCACGACCAAGGCCGCGTTCGGCCACGATGAAACCGTGACGTTTGCTCAGGCCATTGACCACGTCGACACATGGCTCAAGGGCAATTCAAATCTTCAACAGAGCACGACCATCAACGCAAAAGAATTGCTCGCGCAGGTCAAAGGCACGGCTGTCAGAGTCTTTGAGCGCGGTCAGGAGCTCAGTCATAAGGCGGGACTGCTGCTCCTTGATACCAAGTACGAGTTCGCGCTCGACGACAATCAACAGCTTATGCTGGTGGACGAGCTGCATACTCCCGATGCGTCCCGTTTCGTTGACCTGCAGCACTTCAATGAAGGCCGCATCGAACATCTTTCAAAAGAATGGCTGCGCGAAATCGTACAAAAAGAATTGACCGAATGGGAAAAGACAGCCGAAACACTCGAGCTGAACCAGCCATTCGTTCTGCGTTCATTCTGGGAACGTAACAATCTGCGCCGACGTCTGGCGGAAGGTCTGGCCGGACAATATCAAAACCTTTTCTCACGCTTTTTTCCGCAGCTCACGCCATGGGATGTGATTGCGCCCCACCTGCAGCCATGGCCGGTTGATCCTGTGACTGTGCGACAAGCCGAGTCGGCTCAGCGCCTGCCTGCAAAAATACTCGTTATCGGCAACGGCGGACGCGACTATACGATTGCCAGCTGCATCGAGAAGGCTGCGGAAGTGGACGTCGTCTATTGTTGGCCCGGACGCGACAGCTGGACCGGCGGCAAAAAGGCTTCGCTTGGCAAAATTTCTGAGGAACAGCTGATTGCCTTCTGCCAACAGCAGAACATCGGTTGGGCCGTGTTTGGTCCGGAGATTCCAATCGCACAAGGGCTCGCTGAAAAACTGCGCGCAAAAAACATTCCCTGCCTGGCGCCCGACCTTCAAGGTGCCATGCTCGAATCCTCAAAAATTCACACGAAGAATATTCTCCGGCAATCGGGTTGTCCGACCGCGGAGTCGTGGACTTTGGGCTGGAGTGAACTATCTTCGCTCTCACAGAATCATGTCTCGCATCCGGTTCTCGATGAGTATCCCTATGTTCTGAAATACGAGTCGCTGGCCGCAGGCAAAGGCGTCTGCCTTGTCAGAAATGCGCAGGAACGCAGCGAGGCGCTTGCCCACTTTGGTGAAAATCTGCCTGCGTGGACACAGGAGCTTGCAACACTGGCGGTCGACACCTTCTCAAAGCGGCAGGGAGAACCGCAATTCCTCGTTGAAAAACTCATCCACGGCAAAGAGATTTCTGCGATTGCCGTGTGCAACGGTGAAGAATTTTTGCTGCTGCCCTACGCACAGGATTTCAAACGCCGTGACGACGGCCAAACCGGTCCGAACACCGGTGGAATGGGGTCAGTGTGTCCGGTGCCGATCTCGGAAAAACTCGATGGGCAAATCGTCAGCGTCTTTAAGAAGACTCTCAAACAACTCGCGGACGATGGACATCCCTATCGTGGATTTCTGTTTGCCGGCCTGATGGTCGACGACAATGACTGCGCTCAGGTGCTCGAATACAATTGCAGACTTGGCGATCCTGAAACTCAGGTCATATTGCCGAGTCTTGGCCGCGATTTCTTGCTCAGCCTGTGGCTGACCTCACGAAATATGCCGTGGACGCGCAGCCTGAAGCAACTTGGCCGCTTCCGCCATGACCGACTCAGCCGCTGTTTTGTTGTGATTGCATCGCCTGAATATCCAAACACAGCGGCGCCAAAACGTATATTGAAGCTTCCATCACAATGGCCGCTGGGATGCGAATGGATTCCTTCCGGAGTCGATGCCGGCGCCGCGACTTCAGCGGGCAGAATCGGCGGCGTGTTGTGCTCGGCAGAGACGGAAAAGAGAGCTGTTGAAGGTGCATACGCGGGAGTCGCGCAGATCTGTTTCGAAGGTACTCCGGCATCCGCGCCGCATTACCGAACGGATGTTTGTTTTCCACGGCTGAACAAGGAGTCTCTGCCTCAATGATCGTCGCGTTGTGCAGCGGACAAGGCAGGACCTTTGAAGCGGTTGCACGCATTTTGGGTGCGCAGCTGAGCGACATGATCTGTGACGTCCCCGCTGCGGCGGTTGTAGGACGTGCCCAATCGCTGGGTGTGCGGACGCATTGCGTCGCACGCTCTGAGTTCCCCGATCGCGGCGCACATGAAAGTGCTGTGCTGGAGGCTCTCGAGAACTGCACACCGTTTTCGATTGTCGCCCTGCTCGGCTATATGCGCATTCTCTCACCCAATTTTCTTGTGGCCATCAAGAAAAATTGGCCGCACAGCACCATCATCAATCTGCATCCGGCACCGATGTCGCTCTACAAGGGAAGCAAGGGTCTGCAACACGCTCTCGACAGACGCTTTCCGCACTGGGGACTCAGTGTGCATAAAGTAACAGATGAACTGGATGCTGGACCTTTGCTCGCATTTCGCAATCTAGAGATTTTCCCGACAGACACTTTTGAAATTTTGCGCGAACGCGCCCATCCGCTCGAAGTTTCGGCGGTTCTGGAAGCCATCGATATCCTGACACGGAGGAGTCTGCAGCCATGACACAACAGCAAAAACCTTCACAACCGCTGGCACCCGCATACACGCGCGCAGGTGTTGATATTGCTGCGGGCGAGGACCTCGTTGAAAAAATCCGTGCCGGCAATCCGGCCATCGGTGGCTTTGCGGGGCTCTACCCGCTCGATGAAGAGAGATTTCTGGTTGGCTGCACGGACGGAGTGGGAACCAAAATCGAGCTGAGCCTGCAAATGGACAGACTTGAGGATTTGGGGCAGGACCTCGTTGCCATGAGTGTCAACGACCTCGTCGTCTGCGGCGCACGCCCACTTTTTTTCTTGGATTATTTTGCATGCGGCAAGCTGGATGTTCAGCAGGCACACCGCGTCATCAGCGGCATTCAAAAGGCATGTCTTGCAAGCGGCTGTGTTCTTCTGGGCGGTGAAACGGCAGAGATGCCCGGCTTTTATCAGCCACCGAAATTCGACATCGCCGGATTCGCTGTTGGTGAGGTGCACAGGTCGGCACTGGTCGACGGACGAACCGTGAATGTCGGTGACTTGTTGATTGGACTGCCCAGTACCGGCTTTCATGCCAACGGATTTTCTCTGGTGCGCAAGATTGTGCAGGAGCAAAAACTACAACTCAACGAGAAATATGACATCCTGCAGGGCCAGTCGCTCGGCGAGGCGCTCACACACCCGACAGCGCTGTATCCGAAGGCGGTGCAGAAGATTCTCACCCGCGCGCCGATTAAAGCCATGGCACACATCACCGGCGGCGGACTGCGCAACATTCAGCGGGTCCTTCCTGAAGGACTGACCCACAGCGTCGACCGCAGCGCAATTCCCTGCCCGCCTGCTATCAGATTCATTTCGCAACAAGGTCAGATTTCCGAGGACGAGGCATTCACGGTCTGGAATATGGGACTAGGTTTTGTGTTCGTAGTTCCACCCCATGCCGCGCAACTTGTTCTGAACGTGCTGGAGGGCTCTTTCGTGTGCGGAGAAATCGTCCGCAGCTGAGCAAAGCTGCGAATCAATCACTGCTGACCGGAACCAGCAAAACGTTGTGTTTGCTTGCATACTGAGACACAAGACAGCGGCAATCGGAGAATGTTTTTCCCGTCACACCCGCGAAAAAATTGCCCTGCCCTGCGACTGCTGTCCAGCCAGCCTTGTCGTTATCAGTCGACAATTTTTGTGCGATATCCTCATCTCCTGCAACAAAACCACATTTGAGTGGCGTTGCCTCCGGCGCACTGATGTCGCTGCTCTGTAGTTTCTGAATCGATTCCGTCGGCATGGATGCCAGCGTAAGGAGTGCCTTGGAACTGATTTCGGCAGACACGAACGGATCCAGTTCGGGCACCAGCTGATTAGCAGCGTTTTGATCTCCGCCGTTCTGTTTGTTCGGGTCGTTCTGTACAGCGAGGCGGTCTATCTTTGCTCCGGGCAAAACAATCGGCGCCTGCTGTGCACAACCAACAGCACTCCAAGCGACAAGCCATACGCCCATCAAAAGCACTCTGTGTTCTTTTCTCAGAATCTTATTGTCTGGCGCCAACATTGCACGCCTCCGTCTGAACTGAAGTGGATTGATCAGCAAAATCACAACGGCCGGCGTTACGATTTGCACCCGCCAAGAGCTTGCGGCAGACGTTGTTGCAGATGTTCTTGTTTGCAGTCGGGAACACTGCCAAAGTCTTGTTGTCGGCCAGCACACGGCAGAACGACTTCGACTGTCCTGCCAGAAAAAGTCCATTGGCGGTGCTAAGATTCATTACCCTCACTCCAGCCACAGGAATTGCCGAGCCGCCAGCTGATGAGGACACTGACAACGGCAGCGCCGCACCATCTGCCGGAGCCTGCATCGTGGATGGAATTTCTCCAACACAGGTTCCGTCTCCTGCAGAGCAGGTTCCAACCTCAGTCGTTCCAAGCAAAAGTTTCGCATTCTTCAGCGAATCTTCAGGGACACCCTCGAGCGAAACCAGCAATGGAGCACCAACACCAGCGCTCGCTTCATTTACTTTCGATTGTGCCGGGGCGTTGCTTACCTTCACAGACAATCCACCAAGGGAAGCGACTGCGCGCTCCAGATTGATCCGTCGGCCGCTGATTATCTTATTTTGAAAAGTCGGCTCCTGATCAGCACTGCCAAAGACGATATCGCGTATCTCGGTTGCGCTCCGGTTGGGCGCCAAACTCCATACCAACGCGAAAACCCCCGCTGCATTGGGCGATGCCATGCTGGTTCCATCAAGATATTCATATCCTCTGTCCGGCATTGCAGTGATCGCGGCGCGGAACTTTTCAGTGACATTGAGATTCGGCGGAACCTGCCGCAACCCCAACGATCTGGGCACCAGCTGCCTTGGCCATGTCGACATAATTCTCTCGCCCGGAGCAGACAGATGAACATATTGGCTGCTGAAGTTTGAGAACTCCGATATCTCGTTATTTGCGTTGTGAGATGCAATTGTGACTAACGCAGGGTGCCGCAACGATGCCGGAAACTTTGTCACGGCAACAATGTCTTCTGTATCGTTTCCCGCTGCCACGACGACCAGACCTCCAGCATTAGCAATCCGCGACACTGCGGCGTAGCCGGGTGAGTTAGGACCGATCGCATTTGCGCTCGTGTTTCCTCCCAACGACATGTTGACGACTTTGGCCTTGATGTCGGCGGCATAGTTCATGGCTGCCAGCGTCACTGCATTTTCGGCACCCTCTCCACATTTGCCAAAAACCCGCAGTGCTACGATTTCAGCTTTCCAGCAGACGCCCGCTATACCGACACCATTGTTGCCGACAGCGCCGATGGTTCCTGAAACGTGAGTACCGTGGCCATCCGCATCTTCGAATTGGTTGGGCGGTGGAGTCGCAGTGGCGTTTGAACCGGCCGGCAACTGACCGGTATCGCAGTTTTTAGCAAGATCGATTCCTGAAACAAAATTACGCGACAGTTGCTTGTTGACGTTTGCGGAAAGATCCGGATGTTCGGCATCAATACCGGAGTCAATCACAGCAACGCGAATTGCACTACAATCCCGCTTGGTATCCCAAGCCAACGCTGCCTTCATGCTCGCAGCAACATTGACACGCGGAAGAACAGTGTTTCTGCCGAAGATCGCACTCGAATCGGGATCTCCTGCCGCGTAGAGCGTCGGGAGAAGAGGGTCATTCGAAAACTTACCGCGTCTAACGACAGTATTGTGCTCAACCAAGGAAACCGCCGGTGAGTCTTTAATTTTTTCCATCGTCTGTTCAAACTCACGGGCGTCTGCGGGAGCGATGGTCACCCGCCACATGACTGGAGTTCCCAGAGAAGAAACCGCCGTGACGCCAGCCGCTTTCAACTGACTCAGCAAACCCGACTCCGCCTGTGGTTGATGCGTGACAACAACAAGACTGTCGGCAAACCACTCGATGCCGGACGTTTCGTTGGGCGCATCGGTTTGTCGTTGAAAAACGACGGGTCGACCCGAACGGTTCACGTACCAGCGAAAATCCGATCCGCCTTCCGTATAGCCCTTACCAGCAACCAACGTGTAACCGTTTTTTTGTTCCCAAGCGACAATATCAATGGACGGCTTTTGCTCCTTGTTGCGAGCTTGATCTGCAGCCCTAAGTCTTGAGGTGGTTATCATGGCATCGTCCGCACCCCTGGGCTGGACCGTCGCAGAGATCTTTGGTGAATGAGCATCTGCAGTATCCACTTCGGCGGACATGCGCACTTCCCGACGGCTGCCTGCGTACCAGACTCCCACAATGGCAACAGCCGTCAGGCTGTAGACGACGACTCTTGGTGAAGTTTTCTTCATAGGCGCTTCCAATTTTTTAGATCAGCTTCTTATTATCGGCAATCTCAAAAAACCTCTTAAAGAAATTAAAAAAAACTGACTTTACGCTTATCTACAAACAGATCTGTAGGGCACCCACCGACTGACGCGAACAACAATCGGCTCACACTTCAGACAGGGAAAAAATTGCCGCCGAGGTGTTCGTCATTTGTCCGAAAAACCTGAAAGGGAGACGTAAACAGGTGAGAAGAGTGCCAAGAACAATGTTGATTGGGTTGTTCTTTGTGGCTGGCGTTCTGGGCGCTTGCCTGCGCAAGCCGTTGATTGCAGGCAAATCGCCGCAACTTAACAGCCCCGTGATCTCGGCAACACCCGCAGCAGACACCCCTGAATCTCCGGCCGGACTCGCACAGTACCTTCCCCTCACCGAACGGAATGCTTTAGGAGCCAGATTTCAGGACAGTTCGCTCGCGGATTTATACCTCAGCCTTGCCGTTTGTGATTGTCTACCAAAGCTGCAGGTAAAATTGATCACTTCGTTGAATGCCGATCGGGGAGCCCTGCCGCAAGCACTGATGCCGGCCGTACGACGCGAAATCCTCGGTAATTCAAAATTGAAGATTCTCGAAATTGTGCCGCGCCCGCTGGATGATTTTGTCGGCGGTATTTTTGCAGATGAACAAACGGTTGCCAAAGAGATAAACACAGGACTCGTTGACAAAATCAAACTCGCCGAAGCACGCTGGGCAGCTGCGGAGAATTTGCCCCTACTTCAGCTCGACGGCTTTCCGCCGTTGCCGGGAACACGTGTTTCATCTTCGGGACGTTCAGTGAGGATGATCGACGTCTGGACTCGTTGGAGCCTTATTCTCTCGCAGGGTGGTCCTTGGAGCAGTGAGCGGAGTGTTTCGAATGACTCCGGACTGCTCTGGCATGAATTGTTGCGCTCACTCGCAGAAGGTGAATATCTGTTCGGTTTGGGCGGCAGCGACGGTAAATCTTGGGGTGGCCTGACAATACCTGTCGATCTGCAAATCAACAATCCCGGACCATTTGATCCGCGCACATCCTACAGTCAGGTGCGCTTCCTCAGCGGACAACTCGACCTGACTCTTTCGAGTAACAACTCACTCAGTCTTGCCCGCTTCGGCGGTGACCGCTGGAGTTGGCGTGAAAGCAACGTCCCTCTTGCAGAACAGGCGACACAGTGGTGGGTCGCAGCGCGCGCACTAAACAGGCTGCGCCCGCTCAACCGAGGTGAGTTCACGACACTGTTTCCGACCCTCATTCCGGACGATTCATATCAACTTTCGCTGCTGGTGCTGCCGTCGCTCGATGCACTGCTGTCAGGACGCTTTATTGATGAGGTTTCACGACTGATTCGTGCCTACATCAGTGGTGCGCAAGTGGGGGGAGTCGCTCCCTCAGTGCGCGAGCGGGCGGATGCACAGACACAGAGTTTGCTCCTCATGGCAATGAGCGCTTGGATAAAAGAACTCAGCACAACATCGGACCTGAGTGTTTCTTCAGAAACTGCGACACAGCTGCGCAATGCACCTCGGTCTTTGCTGCGAGGAGCGCAACTTATTGTTCAAAATTTGCTTGGGCAGACTCTTGCGCCGCGGCCGATCACAAATGAACAGATCAGTGATGCCTTATTCAGTGTCTACGCGAATTCCGCTGACACCAGCCAAGGTGAACTTTCCGTCCGCGACCACGCACAGGTTCTGCATGCACTGGTCAGTGCCGAGAAGAATTTGATGCCCAGCCCCTATCTGCGTGCGCGTGTGCTTCAACTCGCCGCCGGTTTGGCTCAACGGTGGCAGGAAGCGCGTTCATTTGACCCGAGCAAAGATCCCCTCGCGCCACTGTTGTGGCTCAAGGCGGCTGGCGAACTTTTGGTCGTTACCTATCCTGATGCACCCATCAGTGCATCATTCAGGGGTATTAGCTCAGAAATCGATGTATTGCTGCGCTCCTTCGAGGAGGCCGCACTGCGATGAAAAGAACCGAACGACATAAATTTCAACTGCGGCTGCGCAAAATATCTTTTACTTTGACTTGCCTGTTTTCCATTTCGCAAAAGGCACTGGCGCAATATGCGGGTGTGGTACCAGAAGGTGTACTGGCGGTGATTGGTGCACACCGCACCTATCAGGATCAAACCAACACATGGAATGCAAATGGCATACGCACTCCTCTGAAAAGCAAAGCACGGCTCAACTTCGATGGACAGCATCTGCTGCAGGGTGAGGGCGGAGCACGACTGCAGTCGCTTGCCGAGGAATTGCGCCGCTACGAGCCGCAGCAAGACAATCCGAACAGTCTTGTACGGCGGCTCAATCTGGGGACACTGAACGTCGGCGGCAGTGGCAAATTGAATATACAGTACTTTGGCTTTGCACTTGGCTTGCCTGCGCGGCAGGCTGTGTATGTCGCAGCACCGATTGTCGACCTGCAGGTCAGAACAAATTTCACTCTGACCGGTTCCAATAATGCTGCCGCCATTAAAGATGAGCTGGGTGCACTCGCATACGAGGAACTGCGCAGCGGACTTGAACAGGCGGCTCTGCTCACCGAGCGCGACATCAAGGCAAGCATTGAAGCCGCGGAATATACTGGTGTCGACAGCTGGCGCTACCGCAACTTTGCCGACATCGTTCTCGGCTATGCGACCGACCTTGTCGAAGCAGATGAAACAACCACAGACGAACCTGATTTTTCTTTACAGGGTGAAATTTTCTCAACCGCACCAACCGGCCACGTTGACAATCCCGATGTACTTTCGGACGTGTCCATCGGCAGTGGAACGTGGGGATTCGGACTCGGACTTGCCCCCAGAATTGCACTCGGTCCGTACACACTCGGCCTCGAGGCCAACGCGACAGGATATCTTCCGTCACGTCAAAAAATGCGTGTTCCGATTTCGGATGAAACGATCATTCCCGCCAACCGTAGAACGACCGTCAACGTCAAGACGGGTCTTAGCTGGGAAGTGACAGCCCTCGCTGAGGCCAAATTCGACTGGTTTCAACCGCAATACAGATTCATCTTCAAGCGCCACGAACGCGATCATCTCAGCGGCCAACTGACAGGCAATTATGAGCAACTGATGAAGAGCAGCGAGCGGACGCAGTGGGAGCATGCAGTCTGGGTTTATTTTTCGACGATAGAAGCCTTCAAAAGAAACGAATTTCCGATTCCAATACGTATTAAGGTTGCTGCCAACCAGATTTTTAAGGGCTACAACTCTTTTGATGAATCATTTATTGAGTTGCAGTTGACCAGTTTTTTACCGACACCATGGATGCCTGAATAGGAAACGAACCAATGGACGTCTTTCACCTCGTCAGAGATTTTCTCAGCGGACAAGCGGGGTCAGCGAGTTTTGAAGAAGAGCTGCAGACTCTCGACAACACGCAGATTCGCATTGCGCTTTTGGGGCGATCCGGAACAGGGAAGTCGAGCCTGATGAACGCACTTGTGGGCGAGCGGGTTGCCGCCTCGGGCGCAGTGGAAACAACGACAAAGGCGCAAGAATTTGATGTCAACGGTCTGATTTTTGTTGATCTGCCCGGCGGCGGAACATCACAATTCCCGTTTGACGAGTATCTCGACACAATCAAGATTGCACGCTACGACGCCTTCGTTTTAGTTGTATCAAAAAGAATACTCGAGAGCGATTCGGACCTGTTCAACGAATTGAAAAGCAGAACTGGAAAAAAGATTCACATCGTCCGTACCATGCTCGATCAGGATATCGAAAATGCAGTACACGATGGCGTTTCTCCAGAGCTGTTGACGCACAGACTCCGCGCTGATCTCGAGGGAAAATTCGGCACCACAAATCACTGCTGGCTTATTTCCAACCGACATCCGGACGCATATGATTTTCCTGCTTTTTCCGATTCGCTGCTGGAAGATTTTGATGAGGCGCGCCGTGATAAATACGTTTTCGCAGTGCAGGCCTACACAACCGATCAGTTGCGCCGCAAGCGGGAAGTCGCCGAGCGCCACGTCACGCTGTTTGCCGGCATGGCGGCCGTCAACGGATTCAATCCGATACCTGCTGCCGATATCGTTGCCGACGTGGCAATTCTGGTCAAAATGAATCAATGGATTTTGCGCTGCTACAAACTGGATGAGGAGCATCTGAAGAAAGAGCTGCGGCGCGCGCCAATGACATCGGCGCAAGTCACACTGATCAATCGCCTGATTGCCTATGGCACGCGTGAATTCATTCTCTCGCTGTTGAAAAAACAGGCCACACGCATGACGGGAAAAGAAATTGCAAAATGGGTTCCTGTTGTCGGCCAGATGGCATCTGCAGGCCTTGGATTCGCTCTGACCCGCTGGATGGGGCACGACCTCATCGGTCAGTGTGAAGAGGCGACCCGGGCACTTTTGCAGGTCAACGCCGCAGCGTCCGGTAAAAGCAGTAAACCCAAGATGAGCAAGAAAAACTGAACGGGTGCTGATGCATCAAATCAAAACGTTTCACCCCGCACAGCTTATGCCGGAAGTTGCTGATCGATGCGGACCTTGCCGTCGAACACATTGTAGACCTGCTCTTCGTCAGCCCGCGAGGCACGCAGACTGCCCGTCAACTGTGGAAGCGCGGTCATTAATTTCTGACATTGTTCAATGCCTCGCATGGCGCGCTGAAGCTGCTCTCCGACTTGCTCGCTGATTTGTGTGAGTTGTTTTTCAGCATCCTGCAGCATGCGGATTTTTTCGTTCACCCCGACCGACATCTCATAGTAGCGGATGGCGTGTGAGAGCGGCTGCAAGGCGACGAACAAGGTATGCGGAGAGACAACCAGAACACGTTCGTCGACGAGCGATTGCCAAAGCTCAACATCATGAAGAACTTCCTGAAAGACTCCCTCAGAGGGAATGAAGAGATATGCAAAATCGGTTGTTCCCAGCTCTGGCCTGACATACTTGCGGGCAATCTCACGAGCGCTTGTCCTCAGAGCTGAGGAAAGTTGTTTGCGAGCCTCGCGCATTTCTGCTTCGTCGACACGGCCTTCCAACAACACCTGTGCAGCGGCAAAATGAAACTTTGCATCAATTGGACAAACCAGACCAACGTGGGGAAAGCGAATCACGGCGTCAACTCGTCCGCCGCCAATGTCGTATTGAAATGCGTAGCCGTGTGGTGGCAAAAAGTCACTCAGGAGTCTTTCGAGGGTCGTTTCGCCCAGAATCCGCCCGCGCAAATGCGGCACCACCAGCGCTGTCTTGAGCGAACCTACAGCGTCATTCATCGTTTTGAGCTGTTGCGCCTGACCACCCAGTTGCGAGTGAACATCGCGGCTCCAGTTCTCTACCCGCTTGGCGAGGGCATCGCCCTGCTGGGCAATGTGCTGTTCGAGCTGACGCTGGAAATTATGCAGTTCAGTGAGCTTTGCATCCTGCTTTTTTTGCATCGACCGCGACCAGCCGCGCAACAGAACGCCGATACAAACAAGCCCTATGAGGAGAGTCACACTGAGCGGATATGCAAGTGCGGTTACGATTGTGTTAGTATCTACAAGCGACATGCCGCGTACCTCCCTATGGACTGGTGAGATTCTATGAGCAGCAGACAAACTTTGCCAGACAGGCCGTTGAGCGATTGGCTCGTGTCGCGCGCGAACAATGCTGCGGCTGATGCGCTTGAGCATTTCCTGCTGCAGTTTCAGAGCCTGAATACCCGCCGCAGCTATCGCTCGGACGTCGATTCTTTTTTTCGCTGCTGGCAAAAACTGAATGTCGATCTTGGGGAGAATTTGAACTCAGTCAGCGAGAAGCACGTGCTGCTCTGGCTGGAGCAATTTGCGCAGAGTGCCACCCGTGCGCGCAAGCTGGCAAGCCTGAGTTCGTTTTTTGGATTCTGTGAACAACGCAAACTGTTGGATGTGAATCCCTGCACCCTGATCGCAAGACCGCACGTCGAGCCAACTCAAGAGACACAGGCGCTCAATGAGCAGGAGACTCTCAAACTTCTAAATCATTTGTACGCCGCCGCCTTCGACTTATCCCCGACGGGAGTGCATGCGCGCCGGCAGAAACTCGCCGCACAATTGCGCTTCGCAGTTATACACACGCTTTTTTCCGTCGGCATGCGGGTCGATGAACTTTGCGAATTGCGGGTGGCTGATCTTTTTTTTGAACCGCCGGACTACCGGCTGCGCTTTGTCAGCAAAGGCGGCGATGAACACACAACCGCAGTCTCGGAGTCGTGCGCCCAGGTTATAAAAGACTACTTGAATGAATGCAGGGGCGAAGTGTGCGCTGACGATTTTGTATTTGTTCGGGTACAGGCAACAAAGACTCAGGTGAAGCTGTCACAAACCGCAGTCTTCAAGATGATCAGAGAATCCGCGCGCGACGCCGGACTCAATAAAATTCTCAGCCCGCATAGTGCGCGCGCCACGGTCGCTACAGTCTTACACCGGCAAGGTGTACCGTTGGGCTTCATCCAGAACCTTCTGAATCACAAGCAAATCACGACCACCGCGCGCTATGTTAAAAAAGCAAACGAGCGCGACGAATCCGCCGCGCTCAAGGCACCCGTTTCACTCTGGCTTGGCAATAACGAGTAACTGCGCAAACCGCACTTGCGGCGATTTGCGATGGACCCGCTCAGATATCTTCGTCGTCGTCGTCGCGCATGCCCGGTCCGACGATTGTCACCTTGCTATCGTCGAGGTCGGCATTCTTAACCGCGTCGCGCAACTTTTCCGAAGGATGGAACGTCACAACACGACGAGCCGAAATTTCGATTCGCTCACCCGTGTGGGGGTTACGCCCGGGACGGCTCTGTTTGCTTTTGACCGTCCACTTGCCGAATCCGGAGATCTTGACCTCCTCACCCTGCTCCAGCTTGTTCTTCATTGTTTCAAGCATCAGTTCAACAAGCTTTTTAGCTTCCTGGGACGAGAACTGAGTCCGCTGGCGGATGATCTCGACAAGCCTATCTTTGGTGAGTGTCATGGTGCAGTATCCCCTCTCAAATGCGGCATTGCTCACACTTGCGTGTATCATTTCACACCCTTACCCCGACCTTCAACGGCACCTGCGTCAAAAATTCCGAATACAGCCCAAAGAATTCACTCTGATAAAGGGTTGCGCGGTCGCAGTGCCCCTCCCCAGGGCTTGCCGATCCGACGCCAGACCGTTAGACACTCCGTGGGCCTGAGCCCCAACGCTTGCCGGAGACCACACACTATGAATCTACTCTTTTTGCACGCTTTTTTTGCCACCACCCTGTTCGGAGCCGTCTTGGCAGATGCGCTCTTCCTCCGTTCAAAAAACTCGCAGATTCTTCAGCCCGAAGCGCTGGTCGCAAGCTGGCGCCGCTGGATTGGCCTCTATGAAATGCTCGCTGTTGTCGTCGTCGCAGGATTGGGAATCGTCCAATGGATGCCGAATATGGCGGCCTACTCCGCGCCGGTTTTCCACAGCAAGTTTTCGCTTCTTCTCGTTCTTCTTGGACTCGCCAAGGTGCGCATGCTCAAGGAAAGAAAGTCGGGTGTTCCGTCGTTCACCTTGACGCGCCTCATGCTTGCTGTGGTGACCCTTATGGTCCTTCTGGGCTTCGGATCCAGTTCCGGAGTCATTCCTCGATGACTTCTGCACAGCCCACCCACACAACACACGTCGTCGGGCGCACGCGGGTTCTGACGGGAGCCAAACCGACAGCCGACCTGCACGTCGGCAATTTCTTCGGCGCCATCAGGCCGGCGGTTGAAGCCTCGCTTGATAAAAGCAGAGAAGTCATTCTGATGTGCGTGGACTGGCATGGTCTCACCGATCGCGCCAAAATTCTTGAGCCAGGCAAAAATACCGCAGGCTTGCTCGCCACGTATCTGACCATGGGATTCTCGCTCGAAGACAACATGTGTATCGTGCAGAGCGAAATTCCACAGATTCAGGAAATCGCATGGTACCTGTCTTGTGTGAGTGCAGTCGGTCTTCTCGAGCGGGCACATGCGTACAAAGACGCAGTTGCAAACGGCAAGGAGCCGACCGCGGGTCTGTTCAATTACCCTGTGCTGATGGCAGCTGACATTGTTACCTTCGATGCACAGGTCGTACCTGTCGGCAAAGACCAATCCCAGCATCTCGAATACGCATCAGACATGGTGAAGCTCTTTAACAACTCGGTGGGCAGGCCTGTGCTCTTTGAACCCAAAGCGTTGATTCAGGAAACACCGTTGCTGATCGGCACCGATGGGGAACGGAAGATGAGCAAGAGCTATGGCAATCATCTGCCTTTGTTCGCCCCGAAAAAGGAGATCGAAAAGCGCTGCAAGGAAATCAAAACTGATTCCAAAGGACTCGACGATCCCAAAGACCCCGAGACCTGCGCGGTGTTCCAGATTCTCAAATCATTCGGATCGAATGAGTCCATTGAATACATGGACGACCGACTCCGGCGCGGCACGGGTTATGGCTATGGCCATGCCAAAAAAGACCTCTTTGAGGAGCATGAACGGGTCTTTGGCAGCAAACGCGAGTTGTATGAGCACTACCTGAACAGTCCGCGCGAGGTGGCCCAACTCCTGTCGGCAGGACACGAAAAGGCCCGCCAGCTGGCAGCGACAGTTCGCCAACGGGTGCGCGATGCGCTTGGTTTGGGTATTCTGTAGGCAAACATACAGCCTGCAGGAGCCCCACCATGAACCGACAAACCGTCGACAGACCAATTCTGCGTACTGCTCCGCTGCTGCTCGGCAGCGTTGCCCTGCTCAGCGGCTGTCAGCTGTTGGGATCCAAAAACAACACTTTTGTACAAAAGGACGCGACAGGGAAGATTCAAGCTCTGCTGCTGCCCTATAACGACACCATTGCCGACGCTGCGCCCTCGAACCCGAGCGTGCCGCCCATCACTGCAACTGATCCGTCCGCCGCGACCGACACAAGTGCGGCGCCCTCTGCCGACAGCGATGCGCCAACACCCGACACGGCCGATGCTGTCACAACAACCTTCAAAAAAATGGGCCAATGCTGGTACATGGTCCGCGAGCAGGACAAACGTAAAAAGAAAATTGACCTGCAGACGGTCAATTTAAGCCTGCCAGCAGACCAAGCCGATGCTCTTGAGGGAGCAGAGCTCATCACACCGAATTATGTTCCGACACCAGCACTCATCGGCGCCATGAAACGGGATCCTCTGCTGCGTAACATGCGCGCGCTTTATGACAATACGCGGCAGCGGCTGACGGAAGCCAGCCAACGTAATTTTTCCAATCTGACCTCAAATCCTGTTTACGTTGCAACGGTTGGCGGTACGATCGCCAGTCAGGCTTTTCTCAACGACAGATTGGGCGGAATGAGCGCAGAAGACCTTCTTGCCAACCGAGAGAAAGCCGTAGCTTTTTGGGCAAGAGTGACGGAAAACTCGGCCATTGCAAAATTCCGCAACGGAGCGCTCGTCGCAAAGCTCGCAGGCCCGCGCAACACCATCGTCAAGTCGGCATACGACGTGTTCAACAAGGCACATCACTTCTGCTTTAGAAATCCATCCACTTCGCGTGTCATGGGCCTTGCCTGTGTGACGGGACTCGTCACCGTCATTTCGGCGGCCATTCAGGGATCGGTCAATCTGTGGACAGAAAACACTGAAAAACCGCCACCACTTTTCAAGGCTGACAAGCAATTCCTTGACGAATTTGCTGCTGCTGTCTCGGACATCGAAAAGGAAGCATTAGTCACGTCCGATGAACTCGATGCACTCACGCGCGTGGCCGACGGAAAAACTCCCGAGGGAGTGCTCCGCCGGCTCGGCAAACGCCCGGGTGCCGCCTGCCCGACATCACAGCAGGCAGCACGCAACCTCCGTGTCGCGGCAGGATTGGAACAATAGACTTCAAAGCATCAACCCAACGTCGAGTCCGAAACGTGCTGTCTTTTGCGTGCGGCCGACGCCTGCGAAGATCGACACCGTCCTGTTTTCAAAACCAAGCCGACCTTCACCGCCGAAGTCGTCGCGCCATTTGTTCTCTTCATCCCAGACTCCGCCACCCAATGCCCGCGCACCAAGAATGATGCCGTTCAAGTTGAAACCTGCACCCAGCAGAGCATGAGCGCTGGCACGCTTCATGAGGTTGTCGCCCTTCGACATGGATGCAGCGGTGCCACCCATCTCGGTGCGCAGGTTGGGCATGCCTGTGTTTGGACGCACGTAGGCGACCTCAAGACCTATAATTGGAAATGATTCGTCCGAATCGCGGTCGGCATCCTGCCCCATTCGAGCTGCGATGCGTCCAAAATTTTCACGCGACAATTCCGTCTTGACCACGGGCTCAACCGACACACGCGGCAGTTCCGCAGGCTCCTTCACGGGCTCGATTTGCGGTTCACCCGTTTCAGACGAGGCACCTGCCGTTGAATGCAGACGGCGGTCTTCGCTGGTCACGGGATTGTCTCCCTCGGCCATCGCAGCCTTGGTTGCAGGAGTAATCGCAACAAATGTCAGACGCACTGAATTGCCAAGCTGCCGGCTTGGGCCAGCATTCAGTGTGTCAATGCGCGCGGCTGGAAAGTCTGCCGAGAGCTTCCGCCGCAAGTTCTCGATGCGTGTGTCCGCGCGCTTGATATTCGCATTCAATTTTCCCGCAGCCTGAGTGCTTGCGAGAATCTGAAAATACTCGATATCATCCTTGCGGTTGATGAACGATGCCAGACAGTCATCAAGAGCCTTTGAGGGAACAGCGGTTACGTTGCCGCTGTATCTGAGCGTACAATCATGCGCTTCGGTGCGGCTGGCAGCCTGCGCGTTCTGCAGTACAAACCACGCGGATAATGCCGCACCGGCCATCAACAGTTGATGTCCCTTCATGTCGCCTCCTATTGTTCAATCCCAACCAATTTCCGAGCCGGCCTGTGCAGAACTTCCGGCAAACGGCGCTTTTGTGCAATTTACGAATCTGATGATTCGACAAGTTTGAGGAGAGAAGGCGGACTCCCATCACCGACAATCTCCCGCCACAGCGACTGACTTCACGCCAGAGCATTTGCTAAAGTTGAGAAAGTTTTTCAGGAGCACGGGTGAACGTCTTAATTAGAAAAAATAACGGAATGATACTTGGACCGATTGCCATCGGTGACCTCGCCAGCCTGCTCGCCTCAGGACAAATACATAAGGGCGACAAAGCGGCGCTGGAAGGAAGCAACGACTGGCAGGAGGTGACGACACTTCTCAAACAGTCAGGACTGAGCGGACATACGCTCGCGGGTCACGGCCGCCGTCTGATTGCCTTTTTGTTCGATTTGGGAATCCTCTTCATGATTGTGAATTTCTCAAATCTGCTGTTCGAAAAATTCCCGCTGTTTTCGGAAACACAATTGGACACTCAACGCCAGTTCATTTTTTATACTGTCATCTGGCAAATCGTGATCGCCCTGCTGCAGGCATCCAGACTACAGGCGTCGCTTGGAAAAGCTATTGTTGGTCTTGCGGTCCTCAGCGAGGAAAACCAGCGACTCACTCTGTCGCAGTCATTTGCGCGTCAGTTTGCCTTTATCGCTACGGCATCTTTTCTAATATTTTTCCTCATGCCGCTCTTCAGCCGGAAACGGCAGGCCGCGCACGACGTGATGATCCGCTCGGTTGTCGTCGAGGTTTGATGGGTTCAAACCCGAATATCCTGATTGCGAATCCGCACGACCCGAGTTCCGCTGATTAAATCGGTCGGGTAAACACCGAACAGCAGCGTCAGCGGAAACAGACAGAGGATTCGTCCCACCGATTCACGAACTATGACACGCACCAGACCAAGACGGGAGTTTGGAAAACTCGCGTGCACCACCTGCAGACCAAGAACCCTTTTTCCGAATGTCATCCCCGATTGCCAAGTCAGGAAAACCCAATAAAAAAATATCACCGGCGCAAACGATGCACTCGCTCCCAGGTTCACAAACATATTGTTTGTAAAATATGCTGTGGCAGACTTTATCAACAAAGCGATGGGAGTGCAGATTGACAGATCAATTGCCAATGCGAACAGGCGCTCCTGCAGGCCGGCTTTTGAGTATACAGAAAAATCCTGCTCAAATTGAAACTTGAGCAAACCGCTGTTCGCCCTCTCAGAAACAGCTGGCTGCGTTTTCGCATGTTGAACCTCGGCTGCCGTGCGGCTGCGTGCAGCAGCCATTCTCTGCTCGACCAGCGATATTTTACCGGAACTCTTGTCATCCGGCATCGAGTTCAACCTCCGTTTTTTCAACTGTATAGCGACCCAGACAATCCATGACAATTCGGTTGGAGATGCAAGAACGGAGCTCCATCAAATGATGCAACTCACCGCGCTCGGCCATGTGACGGGCAATAGAATCGACGCTCGACAAAACAGCAGGAGATTGCCGACTGAGCGGATACGCAAAAAGATATGCATCAAGACAACGGACTGCGAGGGTCAGACGACCGGTATTGACCGCGCTCTCGGCAAGTCCAAGCCACGTCAACTGTCCTGTGCGCGGAGTCAGTTCGATCAATCGGATATCTTTGGGACACAGTTCCAGCAGACCGAGTCCGGTTTGCTTCATGCCGAACTTCATCGTCAGAGCAAGAACATCGGCAAAATACTGTTCCGAAAAATGGACAATCTTATTTCTGAGAGGATGTAACGGTTCGTTGTTCAAAAGAGTAAAACCGCGATGAATCGCCAGACCAGCCGGATACGGATTGTCGGGATTGATTCCGGCCTCCGATGCGGCACGATCAATGAGAACACCGACGTCACTTTCAGCCATCAATGCCTCATACCGCTTTTCCTCGTTCAGAAAAATAAAACCCGGCGGCCGGCCCCGCGATAATTTTATCAGCGCAGTCAAAAGAGCACCAATGACAAAAGCCATCAGATGCGCACCGTGTGCCACGCCTCCGCCAAGAGGATCCCTCAGTGAGCCTATAAACCCGTGCAGGTCGGATGCAACAGTCAGGAATGGAAGCATGTACTTGACGGGTATCTTGAACACGGCCCAGCGGAATGGAATCCAACACAAAACATTCATTCGGTTTTCGGAGAACATAGCGTAGTACATTCCCGCAACTGCGGACACGATGGCAGATCCACCCAAAAGGATCACCTCACGCTGGAGGTTGATCGCATCAAAGAGCATTCCGGCCGAGCCGGCCAGTGCTGCGATGAGGATGTACCACCACGGCGCAAGAGCACTTTCGACGGCAATTCCAACCAATATAAAGACCAGCGTATTACCCCAAAAATGAGAGAGTGATCCATGTCTAAAATGTGCATCCGAAACAGACTGGATGGTGATGTTTTCACGTGTGAGCCGATGACTTTCCGATTGCCAAGCTCTGATTTTTTCAAGTACGTATTGGTCTGCGGATGATAACGCCGCGAAAGCGGAATATCCGCTGAACGAAAGGTAGCCGTTGGCGGATTCATGTGTAAATTTTTCGATGCGTTTCAACTCATCTCTGCACCTTGCCGCCATACACCTCGATAAAGTTTTGATTCGCTCGCTGGTCTCTGAAAACAATTTTTCTTCCTGTGCATCTCCCGGATCGAAGCGATGCATCAGCATGAGCCCCCAAGCGGTCGACCACTCCTGCTCACATTGCTGAGCCTGAATTTTTTCAGCGGCACAGGCCTCGCGGTACAACGCTCCCGCCTTGCCGCGGTAGTCGGAGTATGTCCAGGCAGCTCGGGTTACATCACCCATCTGCTGTGAAATGTTTTCACCAAAAACAAACAAAAGAAGCCAAGCCACGGCAATCGACAGCGTGATGAGCGGAAATCTGGGTAGTCTGTGTCCGATTCCGTAAGGTACGATCAGCATCCCTGTCCCTCAATCGCTCAGTTCTTACCGTCCCAAAAAATCAGTGATACAGGACTGTCCCACCCTTGAGTTCGCGTTTCTTTTTGCCCGAAGCCTGCCAATGCACCTTCAAGTTAGCCTTTCCCGCCTTGTGCAGATACTCGAGCGAAATCTTCTGATATCCCTCGCTCAAATCAACATCAGCCGACTTCACTTTATTTTTCGATGCAGTTACAACTGTCGTGTTGTTGATCATAAGACGCGCCTCGTTGTCAGATTTGACAAAAAACTTATAGCGGCCCGACTTCGGCACCCTGACATAACCCTGATAATTTAAAGCAAAATCATCTTTCCTGTCGGCAACCGAAGTTTTAAAAGTCACCGCTGTTCCTGACTTTTTGGGATTCAGTGTTGAGAGGTCGGGAAGTGACTGCCAGACACCCTCAAAGTATTGCCACACCAGTCCGTTATCGTAAATTTTGACCGCAGGCGGCTGTGGCTGAGCGGACTTCATTTCATTCATTGATTTAAGTGCATTGATGCGCCCACCTGCTGCAACAAGCCCCGACAGTGCTGCAAACGAATCGCTTCCCGCGAAGATTGCGCTGCGCAGCTGACTCACCGTTCTCTGCGGAACAGCATTCCACAACAGCGCCGCGACACCAGCGACATGCGGCGTCGCCATCGAGGTTCCGTTCAGACTCATGTATCTATTCCCAGGCATGGTCGAAACAATATTGCTCCCTGGCGCAGCCACATCCACACCATCGCCGCGGTTCGAAAAATAGCTCAGCACGTCGTAGTCGGTCGTGGCTGCGACTGAAAGAACATTTGTGAATGTCTTCGTGTAATAGGCGGGATAAAGAGCTTTCGGTTCGGAATCATTTCCTGCCGCCGCAACAAACAACCGGCCCGCGTTCTGCGACGCCTTCACTGCTTCGGACATCAGCACGCTGCCCGCAATGCCGCCATAGCTATTTGAAAGGACCATCGCTCCATTCGCAATTGCGTAAGCTGTTCCACGAAAGATGTCGAAGTCATTTGTAAACCCGCTGTTAGCGATGACCCGCACCGGCATCACGGACGCTGTCCAGTTGACCCCAACGACACCGAGGCCATTGTTACCGCGCGCGGCAATCGTTCCCGCACAGTGCGTTCCGTGTCCGTGCGAATCCGCTGGGTCGGCGTCGTTGTTTACAAAGTCCCAGCCTTGGATATCGTCGACAAAGCCATTGTTGTCATCATCGATGCCGTTTCCCTGAACCTCACCTGGATTGCGCCAGATGTTGTCGCGCAGATCTTCGTGTGTGGAATCGACTCCGGTATCCAATACGGCAATCACGATCTTGCCCGCAGAATTGAATTGCGGCCAAAGGCCCGTCACGTTGATTTTTTTCAATCCCCAGAGGGACGGTAGAAGCGGATCCGAAGGCGCAGCAACATGCTTGTAGCGGACGTTGGGTTCCGCCAGCATGACACCCGGAAGCTTATGCAGGCGATTGATTGCCAGAGCGACAGCCGTTGCGTCATCGGCCTTGATCTTTATGCGTGCGACGTCAAAAACAGACGCCGGCGCATCATCATGCCGATTGGGCATTTTCTTGAACATTGCCAGAGTCGCAGGGTCGAACCCAAACTCGTCGACAGACAGATCGCCGATGGCGACGACGTCGTTGACAACCGCAGAATCAGCCATCGTCCGGACGTCACCGCTGCGTCTTTTGACTGGCAAAGAGTTTTTCCAGTCTTCGCGCAGCAGCAGATTGACCTCAAATGGTTCGCCACCTTTGTACATCGAGCGCACGGCGTTGAGGTTGTCGGTAGAATAAATTGCGTCCAACGTGCTGTCATCGAGTCCCAGTTCATCCTCCACGCCTTCGGGAACCACCACGGTCGGCACAGAGCCTCCAGCGGAGCTGTTCTGCGGTTTCTCAGCCAACGCAGAGGGAGGCTGCGTCTTCTTAAGACAACCCAGCGGAGGCAATGATGCCAACAACGCACATGTGATTACTGAGATCTTTCGAAGCATTCGCGCCCCATTCTACGATAACGCGCTGGTATTCGGCAGATTCTTCCGCGAGTCTGAGAGATTTTTATTTAATTCTTGATTTCTGAGGCAAACCCCCATAACGACTCAGGACTTCCGTCTCCCTTGGAGCATCTATTATGCGCACCTGGGTCACTTTGGCTGTCACTACTCTGAGCGCTGCCTGTTCGCGGCCTGTCGACTCGACTACGCAGTCCCGAATTGCCGATACCGAACAATTCACCCAACAGCAGCTCCGCACCGGCGACATCATTCTGGTTCCACTCAACTGCTATGTTTGCAATGCGATTGAGGCTGAAACGGGTGTCACATACTCGCACTCGGTGATTGTCGCCGAGACGAGTGAGGATTCTCGGCCCACGACTGTCTATGAAGCTTGGGGCTCGGTCAAAAAGACTCCGCTCTCAGAGATATCCGCGCGCAAGCAAAAGAACCAGTCGCTGTTTGTCGTGCGACCACGGCAGTTCATTCGCAGTGGATCTCCCTCTGCAGAGGAACTGCGCAAGGTGTTTGACGACGAATACAGCGGCTTGCCTTTCGATGATGAGTACCTGTGGACCAACACCGACGAGCAGGGACGCGAGAAACTTTACTGCTCAGAATTCGCGTTCAAATTCATCAATCGTTTTTTGCGCGAGCAATTAACGACTGCTCCCATGGATTTCTCTCGAAATTTTGAATTTTGGATCAAGTACTACGCGCAATTTGGGATGAAGCCCCCAAGTGGTGAGCCTGGAGCTTCGCCGGCAACCTTGTTCAACAGCACATTGGTCAAAAAAATCGGTGAACTTACAACGCCTGCACAATGACCAGAGGTGATCGATAGATGAGCCAGTACGTGGGAATCTTGGGCATACTTTTTATGTTTGCTGTCGCATGGCTGGTCAGCGAGAACCGTAAAGCTGTTCCGTGGAAAACAGTGCTCATCGCGACCCTGATGCAAGTCTTCTTGGGCCTGCTCATTGCCGGACTCCCCGCACTCGGAATCAAAGGTCCACTGAGCGGCTTTTTTTCTGCTGCGAATGACGCAATCATTGCGACCCTCTCATTTGTCGACAAAGGTTCTGGCTTCGTTTTTGGTCCGCTCACCCAACCAGAAAAGATTGGCGACTACATCATCGCATTCAAAGTTCTGCCGTCGATCATCTTCTTCGCCTCACTTATGGCGGTTTTGTACCACTTCGGAATCATGCAGAAGATTGTCAATGCGATGGCTTGGGTCATGCGACGGTTTCTTGGGATTTCCGGAGCCGAGTCGCTGTCGACGGCAGGAAATATTTTTCTCGGCCAGACGGAAGCACCGCTGCTCGTCAAACCTTACGTCAACTCGATGAGCCGCAGTGAAATTATGTGCGTCATGGTGGGAGGTTTCGCCAACGTCGCGGGTGGAGTTCTGGCTGCCTACGTCGGCATGCTCGCAGGAATGATTCCCGACATTGCGGGACACCTGCTCACCGTAAGCGTGATGTCGGCGCCAGCCACAATTGTCTTCGCAAAAATCATGGTTCCCGAAACTGAAAATCGCACGTCCGTCGCTGACGTTTCGCTCAATGACAAGTCGATTTATACAAACGGCATCGATGCTGCTGCTCACGGAGCTCTCGAGGGCACACAACTTGCAATTACGGTCGGCGGCATGCTGATCGCATTCATCGCATTGGTTGCCTTGGGCAACGGCGCACTCGGCTGGTTGAGCGATACCGTCGGTTTATCTGCACGAATGGGCGAGCGTCTGAGTCTGGAACTTCTTCTTGGCTGGATCTTCTCGCCGTTCGCATGGCTGCTGGGAGTGTCGTCCGATCACATTCAATTTGCCGGACAGTTGCTCGGGAAAAAGCTCATTCTGAACGAATTCGTTGCGTATCTGGATCTCGCCAAAAACGGCGCGGATATGGACAAGCGTTCCGCACTCATCATGTCGTATGCATTGTGCGGATTCGCAAATTTCGGATCGATAGCAATCCAGATTGGCGGCATCGGCGGTATCGCCCCCAGCAAAAAAAGCGAACTCGCTGCACTCGGACTCAAGGCAATGTTCGCCGGAATGTTCGCGTCTGCGATGTGTGGCGCAGTCATGGGACTACTTATCTGAGCTCGCAGCCAGGCCGCTCAAAGTCTTGTCAGTTGAAAACTTCCCTTGCCGCAATTGACGGTGACCGTGTTGGTCAACACCGCAAAAGAACAGCGGTGAGTGCCTTTCGTCAGACATCCTTCAGGACCGTCGCTCTCTAGAACCTGCAGATTCGCAATTCCCGACTTAGCGAGGTTGGGCGGAAATAAGAATCGACTCCGGCAAGCAACAGATGTCCCAGAGCAATCAGGACCAAAAGTCAAAGTGTCTTCAGTGGGTGCCGACGTCTTCCACGATCCAACGATCGGGGAATCGAGGCAGGCATCCTTGCCGAAGGGTGCCGGCTGCTCTTCCAAGAGTGGTTTTGAAACGCATGAAATGTAAACCGGAAAAAATATAACCGAACACGCAAGAGCCCCGAGCAGCTGTTTAAGCCGAGCCATGATACCCCCAAAAAATTTAAATTTCTTTTCAGGAGGTTAAATCAAATAAATCGAATCTTCCAGGGCCCGGAGCAGCCAAATAGACAGGACCTCGGAAAGCGTGGTCTCCCATCGATTAACTCAATTATATACCTGAAATTATCACGGGTTTTTCAAGATCCTAAAACACATAGAATTTAACCCTCAAGCTTTCGCGCCGTCCGGCCGACCATGCTCCTCAGACCATCTCGATCATCGAAGGAGACGTTATGATGCGCTCAACTTTCCGCCGACTGACCCAGGTTCCTGTAGCTCTCACTGTTTTGGGTGTTGTCGGTTCAGGCTGTGGATTGCGCGAAACCCGCTCCAGCTCGGCAACGTCTCTACTCGGTCAGGTCCAAAAGGCGAGCAACGCGGGCGCTGTGACTGCAACTCCGAAGGTGAGTGTTCAGCTAGATGAAATCCGCAAGCAATTGCGTGATGCCACCGAGTTTTGGAAGTTGAGTTTGGCTCAGGAATCTAAAGAGCGTAAAGAAGCAGACGAGTCGATACGTGCCGATGTTCTCTCACTGAGCGAAAAACTCGAAGCACTGAGAACAAAGCTCGACTCAGAAATCAACCGCCTCGACAAAACTCTGCGTGAAGAATTCGACGGCAAGCTCAAGAAACAAGAAACCGACCTCGTTGCTCTTATCAGCAACGAAACAAAGGCACGTGAAAGTGCCATCAGCACTGTAAATGAAAGTATTCGGCTGACTAGGGATGAGCTCGAGGGCAAGATCAGCACCTTGGACGCCGAGACAAAAGATGCGATCCTCAAGACGAATAAAGCACTCTCGGATGCAGAACAACGTGTGAGAGATCTACTTGGGGCAGAAAAGGAAAATTTACTCTCTGAAATGAAGGCGCTCGAAGGGAGAGCCTCAAAATCAACGGCAGAACTTCGTTCTGAAATCAAAGGAATCATCGACTCTAACGAGGCGTCGGCGCAGGCTAAATTTACTGATTTGCAAGGTCAGATGGTACTCGCGAAGCAGGCTTTGGAAGCGCAACGCGCCTCACTGACAGCACAGATCAACGAACTGGCGTTGAAAACTGACGCCACCAGTCTCGCCCTCAAAACCGAACTGGCCGCATCGAGCAAAACTCTGACAGAGCGCATCCACACGCTCGACCTCGTGACACAGTCACAACTGGCAGAAGTCAAAGCAGACCTCGAAGGCCAGACACTGAGCGTTAAGACTCACCTTGAGCAAAAAATCATCAACAATGGTGAGGAACTTTCATACCTCATCAACCTGGCGAGTTCACAGGCGCAAGCCAATCTGACAAAGGCAATTGGCGAGCAAAACAGCCAGCTCGTTGCCGTCATGAATGAAGCGGACAATGCATTGCGCGCCGAGCTCTCCAAGAAGATTTCTGAAGAGAGTGAGTCTCAGGCAGCGGCACTTCAGGCCTTCAAGCGTGAAGTGGATGCGACCTACGCGAAACAAGTCGACCTCATCGCTCTCCAAGGTGTCGTCAATGGTCTCTCGAATGCCCTGAACATCCTCGACCACAAGGTTGATGACAACGACAAGCGACTCACCGAATCTGTTAAGAAGCTGCGCTGGGAACTGGTGGAAAAGATTGATGGCGTTCAGGCAAATGTGCAATCGCTTCGCGGCGATTTCACCGCGCACGTGAAAACATACGACGCCAAGGTTGCCGAACTCGCCGCCGAGACCAGACGGGCAGCACGTCAACTTCGCAAAGAGATGGCCTCGGCTGCTGTGCACAGCGAAGCCGAGCGCGCAAAACTTCAGGCAAGCATAGAGACTCTGACAGTGAAGCTGACCAACACAGAAGACTTCGCGATTAAAACACGCGACGCTCTGACCGGAAAAATTGTCGAGCTTGAACGCCGCGACTCCGAACTGAGCAACGACGTGCGCGATGCACGCAACGCGGCAACCGCGGATCTCAGCGCGGCAATTGCGAAGGAGCAACAGGCACGCCAAGCGATTGCAGATGACGTCAAGAAATTGCAAGCCGAGGTTGAACGTGTCAGCCAGGTTGCCGGTCAGGCGTTGGCACTTTCGAAGGCCAACGAACTTGCAATTGCAGGTGTACAAACCGACCTTAAGGAAGCTGAGCAACGCTGGAAGACCGAGTTGGCAACTCTTCGCGGCGACATGGAAAAAGAAATGGGCGACCTGCGCGCCCAGTCGCAGCTTATTATGCGCGGACTTGGTCTGAGCGCCCAGAGCCAATTCGCCGAAACTGCAACTCAGCTCGCCGACCTGAAAGGAAAAGTTGCGGGTCTGTTGTCGGAAATGGGTCGCGCACTCGAGAAGGGAATCAAACTCTCCTCCGACCCGGTCATCAAAGACGGTTCCGCAGACAGAGCCGCTGCCTTTGTTAAAAAGGTTTCGCGTGACTTGTCTCAGACGGTCGGCGGAAAAACAATCACCCTGCAGGACCTTGCGGCCCAGCGGATCGACGAATTGTCGAAAGTGCTTGGACGTGTCGAGACCGAATTCCTCCTCGCAATCGACTATGCAGAAGTGCTCTTGGATGCTCAAAAGACTGCCGACCTGCGTGCATTGAATGATTCCTTCATCAAGGATGTAGTCAACCTCAAGAACAGCTCCAACGTGCAGGTCTGTGCAGGCGGCAACGCCGGTCAAATTGAAAGCGGAATTCCTGTCCTGATGGCGTCTGTCAACAACGAAGAATTTTGGGCGCACCTGGCCAGAACTTATTCTCAGCTGTTGCTCTCCGGCAGCCGCACAGGCGACGTCGAACTTGATAAAATTTTCCATGGAACTGCTGCACTTGCCGACGGACAAAGCTTCCAGTCAGCTCTTGCAATGTCGTCGGCACAATCGATGGCAGCCGGCGCTGGCGGAGAGTGTATCAGCCGGGTGAACGACTGGGCGAAGTCCGTGTTGTTCGGATCTGGAGAAGTTTCCGTCCGCCTGCGTAATGCTCTTGCTTCACGACAAGGCCTCGCACGTTTGCTGACATCGGGTTCACTTGAAGCTGCTTACAAAGGCCTGGAAAGCCCCGCCGTCAGCATCGAAGCAATCGCCAAATCAACTCTGCTGCCCGCATTCGGCGGCGACGAGGCGAAGGTCGTTTCGTATATGCGCAGCGGAAACGTGGCGACAAAGGACCCAGGCTTCTTTGCAAGCGCTTCGCAGATTATTCATGAATACACGACAACACTTGGCCAACGGAACGCCGTTGAGCAGAACCTTGCAGGTCTGACCGAAGTTGCCAAAGAGGCAAACAAAGATCAGGCGACAAGTCAGGCTCTTCTCGATAGCGTAAACGCACTCAAGGACAAGCTGGCACGGTTTGAGAAGCTTGACGAACGAGTCAACAAAATCGCGTCGGGAACTGCCACGTCGTTCGGTCTCATTGCAGCGATGGCGACCCGCATGGGCTTTAGCGACATCGTTGACAAAGCCAAGGCCGAAGCAACGAAACTGGCAGATATTGCCACTGCGGATCCCTCTCTGTTCCTGCCAATGGGATGCAAGGCGACATCACACTTCTTCAACTTTGCCAACGAAGGTCAGCCACTGCAGCGTTGCGACTCGGGTGTCAGCACAACGGACGGCAACCTTGGCGACAATGGTCGTTGCCGAACCACGCAGACGAACACGACGACTGTCACAACCAACGTCAACACCCACACCCAGACCACACAAACCTTTGCAACGTACCAAACCTACGGTTCGGTTCGCATGGTCAACACGCGCGGATGCTGGGCCGGCCCCGGATGCTACGACCAGTGGTACAACATGGGCAGCATCACGAGCTACTTGGGAGCAACAACGAGTACTTCGCAGCAGGTAACCACAACTCAGAGCACGTCTACGACATTTAGTCAGGCGATTGTTGGTGTTTTGAGTGTTCCTTGGCTGAGCCCACTCGATGCAAGTGCACAATCCATCATGAGACGAGCTGCCGGCTCACCGTTTCCGAGCGATCGCCGCACGATGATTGGTTTGCGGATTTTCGGAAACGCCGCCAAGTGGCGTCTCGAAGACCCCGAATCCGGAAGAAGAATCGAGCTCAACGCAGCGGACTTCAAAGTGGCGGACACGGCCAACGGCTTGGTCTATGAAATTCCTGCCGCGATGTTCCTTGCCAAAACAAACGGTCAGGCCGGCTTCACGGAAACAGCGCGCATCACCGCTCTGACCGCGACCGGTGACGTTGCAATCGACAAAGGTGTGGCTGCAAAAACATGTCTGCACAGCATGAATGGTGGCACGCACAACGTAACACGCAACGTGAACACCTTCTCGAGCAGCAGCTCTTCGACATCGAACTACAGCTACGGCGGCGTCTATTATCGCCAAGGTTATTTCGGAACACGCTGGTACACCAGTCCGCTGGTTTTGGATCTTAAGCCGAACCGCAAACTGCAAACCATTGCACCAGAGTTAAGCAACGCGATGTTCGACTTGCAGGCGTCCGGAATGAAGCAACGGGTTGGCTGGATTGCCAAGGACACCGGTCTGCTGGCGTTGGACTTAAACGGCAACGGCAAAATCGACAGTGGCCGTGAACTGTTCGGAGATTTCACCAAGCTTAAGTCAGGTTCTCTTGCCGCCAACGGTTACGAGGCTCTCGCCGACCATGACAGCAACAAGGACGGCGTCATCGACAGCCAAGACCGCGTGTTTAAGAAACTCGTTCTGTGGATGGATGACAATGGCGACGGTGTGACACAGAAGGGCGAATTGAAGAAACTCGCGCAAGTGGGAATCACCGGAATCAGCGTGAAGTATGAGCAGGCAGCTGCTGACGAGCGCATCCAAAACCGCGGCAACACCAAGAACAACCTTGTGCTGTTCAAGAGCCGCTTCTTTGGAAGCAATTGTCCGGAAAACGGCTGCCGCAGCTACGACGTGTATTTCGGCTACGACGACCTCGTCAAACCGGTTGCGGTCAAATGAGAGTCAGCCGGTTCTGGACATGGATGTCCTGCATGCTGATTTGCGCCCTGCTGTCGGCAGTCGCCTGCAGCAGAAAAAAACGAGAGGTTCCCCTGCGGGGGACTTTTCTCGTTGAGGGGCAGTTGGCGCTCTCAACTGAAATTGAAAAGAAACTTCAGGTGGCACCACCAAATTTTGCCTGGGTCGACAAGGATGGTGTTCGTCAACCGCTGTCAGGAGTGTCTTTCGACAACACAACGGGGCGTTTTTCATTCGAATTTAAACGCGACAATCTCATTCGCCGAATCGGCTACTCGCTTCCCGAGCTGACTGCTCTGATGGGCTTCAACCGCCCGCTCGAAAGACTCTCCGCGCAAGGCTTCGACCAAAACGAAACTGGTTTCATCCGACTGGAAGTTTATTCGGAAGTGAGTACCGGCGATTCCGGCGAAATATTTTTATACACACAAAAACTGGCTGGACTGCCGATGTCGGCTAGTTTCAGCACAAACCGGAGTCTGAACATGGACCCCGTGCCCATCCAAACTTTCAAAGTTGGTTCGATCAGGGTCAACGTCAAAGACTCATCCGGCAATCCTGTGGAAGGAGCATTGGTCAGTGTCATTCCGCTCGCAATCTTCGAAGGCAAAGCCGATGATTTTCGCCCTTTCAATCTGCGCCAACAATCTCTCTTTACACCAAGCGGTAATCTTTCGGATGCGAAGGGAAGTGCTCACGCGTGGCCCGTACCACTCGGCGCCGACAAGACAGCCAAATTTCAGATCGCTGTCAGCCACCCCAACTTCTGCACACAGGTGTCTGCCCCAGCTTTCCACGATCCGGCACTTTCCGCAGTCGACGTTACACTCATACCCTGTGAGAGCCAGCAAAGGAACAACAATCAAATCGACTGGGACGTTGCCTTTCCTGCAAACCTTTTCATTCTTGACGTACCCCGCGGTTCGCTTCCCGCGGGCACAGCATTTACCAATGAAGAAAAGGTTGAATTACGCCTCATCAACAAAAGCTCCACACTTCGTGGGATCACAGTAAGGATTCATGAAGGCGATGACACTGGTGCACCAGTCATCCTCACACAGGAATTCCCGACATTTGCAGATAAACTTGTGGTGAATCTGCCACCCACGTTCAATAACGGAACCTCGGCGAGCGGACGCTTTGTCATCAATCTGATCGCTAGGGTTTCTGACGAAGACAAAGCATCGGGCATCAAAGAGTTTTCAAAGACACTCGATGGAAACAAAGGTGTGTTCAGACTCGAACCCGTCAAACAGACAGACTTTCAGATTTTGGGTCACAATTCCGCACCAGACCTGATTTCGGGTCAGGATGACCAGCAGTTTAAGGTGAAATACACGTTGTGTAAGGCCGGAATCAAAATTGGAATTGTCATTTCTGAAGAGGGCAAGAAAGAGCCCACGGCAAACCTTGTTCCCTGCAATGTGAACGGCAATACCTTCAAAATCAAAGATGTCTTCAAAGGATTCAGTAAAAAGGTTGGCAGCAACGTCATTCAATTCTTCCGCACTGATGAATTTAACAATGTTTCTGCTGATGACATCAGTGCCGTACCGACTTTGAACCGCCGTCTGGTGGAAGTTGATTACGGCAGTCCAAACGCCATTGATGCCGAGCTTGGATTGCTGTCCGCGATAGTTGCCAACAGCTCAACCGTCAGGCCAGATCCTTTTGCAACCGCTCCGAATCCGGCTGCAATGACACGGTCTCAGTTGACACCATCAAATGTGAAGGATTTTTCGTTCGTCTTTACCGAGCAGAGCGGAACCTCAAGTTGTGAGCTCGTTGATTCCGTTCCGGTGGCAGATCTTGAAACGCCCGACAGCAGCAATGGCAAAGAGGTCGGCCAATTCTACGTTGGTCCCGTAAAGAGCAGGGACGAGATGCTGGCGGCCTCGGTGTCCTGCGAGACCGGCAAATTTGTACTATCGACAGACTCAATTACATTTCCTGATAACGCCACAGCTTCCGCCACTTTGACACTCACTCTCTTCGATAAAGCCGGAAACTCTTCAAGTGGCGAGCTTCTCATTCCCCCCTGCACAGCTCCTGACAATGGCGAACGCGTGTGCTGGGAGAATCCATAAAGACAGACGGTGCGGCGAGGAAAAACTGACTCCCGCAACAAAAGTTGTCTGGACACGAGGTCCAAAGCACTTACGATATTATGGAAATGGTAGTTTTTTTGGAGGACTCTTTGCTGCGCGGACTGAATGCCCTCCGTCGGCTCATACTGGTGCTCGGTCTGTTATTTGCAGGCCACGGCATGGCTCAAGATGCGGAAGATTCAACTCCGGGTGCAAAACGCGAGACTCCCACCAACTCGCAAAACTCCACAACAACCGGCGATGGCATCAAGAAGAGGCAACCTCGAAAAACACAAAAACAGGGCAAAGGTAACAGCCAACCAAAAGACGCATCCGCAAAAGATGCATCTACGAAAGATGCCTCACAGTCAGCCAAGGAAAATTCAGCTGAGACGTCGGCAGCCGATCCAACAACCACCTCATCATCTGCAAAAGGAGCCATCAAGGGAATCGTCGACGGAAAAATTCGTTTTGACTCAAAGGAATTCACCGACATTGCCGTCGGGCAAATCTTTGTCGTCGAAGGAAAAACACCAGGTCAACTGGCAGCACGCATTGAAGTGACGCAGCTGAGCAAAAACAAAAAACTGGCCGCGGCAAAAGTCTCAAAATTGGAGCCAGAGTTTCAGGTGACTGACCTTCTCAACCTGACCGTTCATCGAGAACGGGATTTCAACGCGCGCTATGGCGAAGAAAAAGTTACTGCATTTGTCGCTCCTGAAGCCATTGTCGGACGCAACAACATGTTGGGAATGCAACTTCATGTCCTCAACCATATACCGCCAGCCGTAAACCTGATCACAGGCGTCGAATTGAATCAACCTGTAACGGCAATTGGAGCAGGCGTTGAAGTCTTTCTGCCGCATGCAAAATTTGGTACGACTTTAAACCGTGTCGGGCTCAGGTCCACATATCTGCAGAGCATTCCGGTTGAAATCATCGGCCGCGTCAATGGCAGCGATGAAACGCAAACACTGCAGACCTCTGCAAATAACATCAAGTTCGGGATCATCTATCGAGCACGTTCGGCATCGGGTTCGCTTGCCGAGTACTGGGCATCGGCGGGCTATGAGATCATCAACACCAATGCAAAGATCGCAACCAACACCGGCGCAGGAAGCACAGACATCCAGTTTTCTCAAAAAGGGCCGGAGTTCGCCGTTGGCGGCGATTTCTCGCCACTTCCGTTCCTGTATCTAGGCGCAGATTTGAACGTTGGTATTCCACAGAAATACACCAGCACCGACAAGGCCAACGAATCTGCGCTCTCGGGAAAATGGAATCAAATACGCGCAGCCGTGTACGGTGAATTGCGGTATCCAAGCGGCAAAGTCCGGACAAATCTTCTCTCTCTGCAACTCAAAGGCGGGGTGTCGTCGGATAAAATTGAGGTCAAAAAGAACTCCACTAAGGCCGACGAAAACTACCTCGCGCCGTTCTTTGCTGTGCGCCTTGGCTACGCGATTCAGTAACAGCATAGAATTACATGAAATATATTTTTCAATAATCCCCCTAATCCCCTTAATTTATTTCGTCAGTCTGCCGATCTACAGTTCAGTGAAGAGAAGGGGAGAGAGGCCATGTCGCGCTCAGCAGATCAGGACTCGCCTTATAAACCTCCGAAAATAAGAACTTTTCTTGTATACGCCGCCGGCACTCTCCTCGTCATTGGGTGTTCGGGACGGGTCATCTCGCGCGAGGGCAACAATCCCTCTTCAGTGCGTGACCTCTACAAGTCTGGAAACGCAGCCGATGCGGTCGACATAAACAATCCGCTGCCAATCTCGCTGGTCAGTCTTCCCGCAAGTGAAACGAGACTTGAAACTTTCACAAGCGTCGTCGAGGCCCCCGCGGCAACTCACTACCGCGCAGCGATTGTCGATGGACGCGACGCACCCTGCAACGCACTTGGCGACCTCAAACCAATATCAGAGCCCTTGTCGGTTAAAATTGGCAAAGCTGGCGGCAAAACTCTTTGCATACAAGCTGCTCACGAACG
>JBDLRP010000049.1:0-46273 GCA_039799905.1 Pseudomonadota bacterium
ACTCGCCAGCTGGAGACGACACCTTCACGTCACCATAGGGCCGGCAATTGCAGGACGGTCTTACCCGTGTGGTGCCGACGTGAAGGATGCGCTCGAACGGCACCTCGAGGAAAGATTACGCGCCGAGGACGGTTGGAGTGACCTTCATGAACAGGCCTTTGTGAACTCCCTGCACAGCCGCGGTGAATCACACACATCAGCTGATAAAATTTATCCGGACCTACAGGCACTCATGACGATTGAGCTCTCTGCGGCCGGAATTCCCCTCGACCAACTGAGTATTATTCGGGAAAACACCTTCGCAAGCAGATGGTGGCCCAGCCATCGCAGGGCAATGGCCGAGGGACGCTCGTCAGCGGGGAGGCTGGTTACGCACCTCTGTCCGCCGGCTTGCCCGTGAGTCCCAAACCGTGTTAGCACCCCGTGAATATTGAAAGTCTGTCGACCGCCGGACTCAAAGGAAAAGTGCATGTCGGATATCCCAAATTCAGCATATCGCTACGCTCTTGTTTTTTACGTCCTCTTTTTTGCGTTCATCTGGTACCTGTTCCATGCGTCCGGTCTGTTTATCGCGCAGCATTATATGCCGCAAAGCGCATCCGGATTCAGTGTCGCGAACCCCAACTTTGCCAAGTGGAACTACCTGAGCGCGACCGTTCTCTCGGTCGTGGCTTTTGTCTTTTTGTTCGCGAGCCGCAAGTTGAAGGATTACGTCGTCGATGTGGGCGATGAACTCACACGCGTGTCATGGGCCGACCTCAAGGAGACCCAGCGCGCAACTCTGATCGTCATAGTTCTGGTCGCAGTTTCGTCGGTATTCATGTTCCTGTCCGACCTCGTTTTCGTTAAGTTTATACAGTTCATCATGAGTCAAGCTGCCTGAGGGGTCCGTGTAAAATGTCAGAAGAAATCCAGAACGCTGCCGATAACAGCCCAACAGTTCGCAACGAGCGCTTGCGCTGGTATGCCATCACAACCCAGTCGGGCATGGAAAAGAAAGCCAAAACAGCTCTCGAAGAGCGAATCAAAAAGCTGAATTTGTCCGACTACTTTGGACAAATCATCATCCCCTCGCAAACGATTGAAAAAATCGACGAGAAGGGCAAAAAGAAACGCGTAGAGCAAAAACTGATGCCTGGGTACATCTTCATCCAGATGGATCTCAGCGAGAAGTCTGCTTACCACTGCGTCAAAGACACCCCTAAAATTTCAAACTTCATTGGCGCAGCCCCCAACCGCGAGCCACCCGCCCTGTCGGATGAAGAAGTCGATCGCGTTATCAACCGCACGGCATATATGGCTAAGGAAATCGCCGCACGTCCGAAGATGAGCTTTGAAAAAGGCGAACGAGTGCGCGTGATCGACGGTCCGTTCACCAACTTTGTGGGTGATGTGGATGAAGTGAAGCCCGACAAGATGAAACTTCGCCTCTTGATCTCGGTGTTCGGACGCCCGACGCCTGTCGAAATCGAATTCAACAAAGTCGAGAAAGTCAAAGAAGGCGAGTGATGGACAAAATCAGCAGCAGGCCGTTGAGCTATGGCAGTTATCTTCGTGTCCCTGAACTGCTGAAACTCCAGTCACCAAAAAGCGCAGAACAAGGGAGAGAAGCTCACGACGAGCTTCTCTTCATTATTGTTCACCAAGCCCACGAACTTTGGTTCAAGCAGATTCTTCATGAATTGAAATCTGTCTGCAAAATCTTCTCAGACAACGTCGTTGACGAGAAAATGATGGGCTCTGCCGTTGCGCGACTCACACGCATTACCGAGATCCAAAAAGTCCTGATCGATCATCTGCGCATTCTTGAAACCATGACACCGCTCGACTTTCTCGAATTCCGCGATCTGGTTTCGCCGGCATCCGGTTTTCAAAGTGTCCAGTTTAGAATTCTGGAATCGGTTTTGGGGGTAAAGCGCGAGCACCCGTTACTGGCAAATCGTGAGTCTCCCTTCGCCAAGACTCTGAGCCCCGAAGAAATCAGCGAAATGGATCAGGCTGAAAATTCACCCTCGCTTTTTGCGCTGGTAGAACGTTGGCTTGAAAGAACCCCGTTTATTGAAACCAAAGATGGCTTTACGTTCTGGCAGGCTTATCAATCAGCTTTGCAAAGCCACCTGACACGAGATCGGCAATACATCAGCCAACACCCCTTGCTCGCGGAAGACGAAAAAAACAGGCAGCTCGGTGAAGTTGGAAAAACAGAAAACTATTTCAAGGCTCTCTTCGAAGAGAAAATGCATTCAGAACTTGTCAGCCAGGGTGTGCGCAGACTTTCTCTGAAGGCAACTCACGCTGCTCTCTTCATCCAGCTTTATAGGGAAGAACCGATTCTACACTTACCCTTCAGAATGCTGACACTTTTGGTCGACATTGATGAATTGCTTCAACAGTGGCGGGCTCAACACGCCATCATGGTGCATCGGATGATTGGCATACGGGTTGGAACAGGCGGCTCGCTGGGCTATGCTTACCTACGTTCGACCCTCGACAAAACAAAAGTCTTTGCAGATCTCTTCAATCTGTCGACCTTTTTATTGCCGCGGTCGTCACTGCCGATTTTGCCCGAATCGTTGCGCAACCGACTCGGGTTTGTTTCGCAATAAACAGCCGAGAGGCCCATGAATATGCTGAAAACCCGCAAAGAGTCTCAGAAGCGACTCCTTCTTGCTCTTTCCTTTTTATTTTCGTTCGCGGGAACTTCAAGCTGCATCAAGAGCGCGCTGCAAACCCAAGACAGCATGACGGAATCCGAATTTGTTCAACTGCACGCAAACTGCGGCGGAAAACGTGTCTTTCTTTTTTCCAACGTAGAAACAACTATCGCCGGTCGCAAAGAGAAAGACTGGGGATGCTGGTATACGGCAAGCTCAGATAAAGTCTTTGCCACTCCGAGCGATTCCGAACTGCGTGCGCTTTTTTCCAATGCCCGACCTGTCGTGCGCAACTATGTAAATCTTAATACACTGACAAAACGCGTTGCTGACGTTGATTCACAACGATCAACTGTCATGTGGTTGGGAGTTGCGGTTGCCATGGTCGGCTGCGGCGTTGCTGCTGGCGGGACTTTCGGAATTGCACTCGCGGGTTGTGCTTTACTCGGAGCCGCGCCGGCGAGCTATGACGTCATGGGCGGAGATCCATCCATAGGCGCGGGCGAGGCATGGAGAAAACTCTCCGAAATGACACCAGCCGAAGTGACGAAAATGGAATGCAACGCGACCAAGACAATCGCGGAACAAGCGCGACACATTGATCTGGGTGGATTGCTGCGCTCTGAGGGAGCATCGAAAGTCCCATGCCCGAGTGCCAAAACACTGTTGAGCAAATACGATAAAATCCGCGGTTTGCAGGTGGGAGCACACGAAGTAAAGAACCGTCCGATCAGCAACGATGGAAAAGGTAAGAAATAAACGAACCCCCATCGATTCACGCATGGCTGCGTTTTCGTCCAAATGCAAAGTTGAAGACGTAAGTTTTGAGAAGCTGGAAAAAGTCAGACCAGCGCGGGGCTCGACTGTGAAGAGAAATTCTTTCGAAGGGAAAAACCGTATTTGAGGGTTTCTCTGGAAAGAACGAGTTGAACAAAATGCAAAAAAAAACCTCCCGTTAGGGAGGTCTTTTTTTTGCGTGGACTCAAAGCCCACGCTGTTGTTCAGAGGATTAGCCCTGAACAGTCGACACAGTACCAGCGCCAACCGTACGGCCACCTTCGCGAATCGCGAAGCGCAGACCTGGCTCCATCGCAACTGGAGTGATCAGCTCGACGCTGATCTCTACGTTGTCGCCTGGCATAACCATTTCCACGTTTGCAGGAAGCTCAACAACACCAGTCACGTCCGTTGTACGGAAGTAGAACTGAGGACGGTAGCCCTTGAAGAAAGGCTTGTGACGGCCGCCTTCGTCTTTGTTGAGAATATACACTTGAGCCTTGAACTTGCTGAAAGGCTTGATTGAGCCTGTTTTAGCAAGAACTTGTCCGCGCTCAACGTCTTCACGCTTCGTACCACGGAGCAGAACGCCCACGTTGTCACCAGCTTGACCTTGGTCGAGGATCTTACGGAACATTTCAACGCCAGTACAAGTCGTCTTTGTCGTCGGACGGATACCAACGATTTCGATTTCGTCACCTGTTCTAACGATACCTTGCTCAACGCGACCGGTCACAACAGTTCCGCGGCCAGAAATCGAGAACACGTCTTCGATTGGCATAAGGAACGGCTTGTCGAGGGGACGAGCTGGCTCAGCAATATAAGTGTCGACAGCGTCCATCAGTTCAAAGATGCACTTGCTTGCTGCGTCATCGCGAGCGCCTGTGCCTTTTTCAAGTGCACCAAGAGCCGAACCGCGGACGATTGGAGTGTCATCACCAGGGAACTTGTACTTGCTTAGAAGGTCACGAACTTCCATTTCGACGAGGTCGATGAGTTCAGGGTCAGCGATGTCGCACTTGTTCAAGAAGACAACGATGAACGGAACGCCAACCTGACGAGCCAAAAGGATGTGCTCGCGAGTCTGTGGCATTGGGCCGTCAGTTGCAGCAACGACGAGAATCGCGCCGTCCATCTGAGCCGCACCGGTAATCATGTTCTTCACGTAGTCGGCGTGCCCGGGGCAGTCCACGTGAGCGTAGTGACGCTTCTCGGTTTCGTACTCGATGTGGGACGCGTTGATCGTAATACCGCGAGCTTTCTCTTCAGGCGCTTTGTCGATTTCATCGAACTTTGTAGCGGTCTTGTTGAAAGCCTTCGCCAACACAGAAGAGATCGCTGCTGTCAGCGTCGTCTTACCGTGGTCAACGTGACCAATTGTACCGATGTTCATATGAGGCTTGGATCGCTCAAATTTTTCCTTTGCCACCGCGGCTTCCTCCAGACAATAAAACGATTTATAACCGCCCCGAATGTCTTAAGGGCGGGCACGGTCGGGCAGTGATACAAAACCTGTTTTTAAATTGCAACCTGCCCCCCCAAGCTTTTTGACCTAATTAATCGTCGTCCGAGTCGGGACCGGAACTGTCGACCCGGCGCCTGACGAGCATCTCGCGCAGGGCTTTCTGCCGCTGCAAGGTATAAGAGCCTTCTCCGGACAGCTCGCTGAGTTGCCGCAATCGCTCTGGATTATAAAAAGAATCAAAAGATACAACAGGTTGCTCGACAAACTCGGGCGTCACAGGAAAGGTCGCTTCCAGCGGGATATTCCTGACAACCTTCCACCAACTGGCGACAAAAACCGCAATCAGGGTCGTCAGCATAGCGCTGTACGAGAGCTGAAAGATGCCAAAGACCCCAGGAATAATAATAAACAAAAGGCCCGCAACAAAAACTTGAATTCCTGAATATGTCCACGCGTTGAGCAGATCTGTGCGCCACGTTCTGAGGTTGATGGGAAGAAGCAGGAATGCAAGCTGCGCGGACACTGAAATTGTGACCGGTAGATAGATATGAATGATCTGGTCCCATTCGAATTTCATGGGTTGCACCCCCGCCCTCTGTCCCGTAACGTCATCGGCCCAAGCAGGCCGCGTTTTGCGCTCCGAGTTCGCCGCTGCGCCAACGTGCCGTCACTGAGCTGCAAGGAGTTCCCAGTATGAAGCTTTACATGATCCCCGAATGTCCTTTCGTCCACCGCGTTCTGCTCGCGTGCGACGTGCGCAGAATTTCCGAATCTCAACTCGATAAATGCCGGATCAATCTCGCTCAGCCGCCTGCCGAAATGCTCGCCATCAACCCATCAGGCAGCGTTCCCACGTTGCAATTTGATGACGGCCGCGGATTCCACGAAAGCCTCGTCATCATGGAATATCTCGACACACTGAGCGCGCCGGGAGCGAAGATTTATGGCGACAACCCACGTTCAATTGCAGAAACAAAAGTCATCTGGGAAGCGGCCAGCAGTAAGTTGCTTGGACCTGCTCAACAGGCACTGTATTCGTTTGGCAACATCAACCTGATCAAGCAGGTTGCATCTCAGCTTGATGCGGGTTGGGTATGGCTTGACCATACTTTGCAGACGCGCGGCGGCCCGTTTTTCGGAGGCACGGAACTCAATTTCATTGACATCAGTTTGGCACCATTTTTGATTCGACTTCCCTTCGCTTCAGAAATATTTCCTCAGATTAAATTGCCTTCTGCTGAATCTCACTCAGGCAAATACCTGCAAAGCCTGATCGCACGCTGCGAAAAAAGTGGTGTTTTTCCAGCTCATGCGACTCTCCGAGAGGTGACAGAAAAGTTCAGCCGCCCGCACGCGCTTTTTCTTAATGTTCAGAACGCGCCACGCACTCTTATTGAAGATCCGAAGTCTGCGCTGATTGCATCAGGAGGCCAACTTTCAGCATGGAAAGTAGAGCGCGATCAGCATGGTTTTTGTCTTCAGGCCACGTTTCAGTTCAAGGACCACGGTGATGCCGTCAACAAAATGAAGTGGCTTCATGATGCGCAGGAAATCTGTGACCATCACACGTCATTTACGCTGCGCGATTTTGCGTCTGTCGACATTCTTCTGGTCACCCACGAACCGCGCTGGGGTGTGACCGAAAAAGACCTCACCATGGCAAAGCTTTTGCAGGAATATTTTCTGAAAGGACACCTTCCATCATGATCGCAACTTCAACCGCACCAAGCCTTGAAGCGATTCGCTATACGCGCGGCTCTTTGGAGATACTTGATCAGCTCAAACTTCCCCACTCGACTCAATTTCTTGCGCTGACGAACTGTGAACAGGCGGCCGATGCGATCAAAACGATGAAAGTCCGCGGCGCTCCGGCGATTGCCGTCACAGCCGCACTGAGTCTCGCGGTTGAAATCATCGAGTTGGTCAAAAGGTCTGACAATCTCAAAAAATTCATCAAAGAAGTTGAATCCAGACTGACAATTCTCGGCAACAGCCGCCCCACGGCCGTCAATCTATTCGAAGCCATTGGCAAATTGAAAGGCATTGTCGGCACCTGTGCAGAAACTCTTCCGGACACCCAGCAGTCTGCCAATATTCTAGCTGAAAGAATCATTTCTTACGCGGAAGGAATGCTCGAAAAAGACCTCGCCGACAACCGCGCGATTGGCGCTTTCGGGGCCGATCTTTTCAAAGGTTCCGACCGCTCATCATTGCGCATTCTGACTCACTGCAACACTGGCAGTCTCGCAACCGTCGGATACGGAACTGCACTTGGAGTGATCCGCGCCCTGAATGAACGCAATCAGCTGGCGCATGCATTTGCAACCGAAACGAGGCCATACAACCAAGGCGCACGCCTGACAGCATTTGAGCTTGTATTTGAAAAAATACCTGCCACATTGATCACCGACTCCATGGCATCCTTTTTGATGAAGCAACAAAAAATAGATGCTGTTGTGGTTGGTGCGGATAGAGTTGTGGCCAACGGCGATACGGCAAATAAAATAGGCACCTACCAACTTGCCATCGCCGCGCAATATCATTCTGTGCCATTCTACGTCGCGGCGCCGCTGACGTCGGTCGATCTGACAATTCCAACCGGCGCTGGAATTCATATTGAAGAGCGTCCCGCGGGTGAACTGACGCACATCTTCGGCCAGCGTCTGGCGGCCGACGGAATTGGCGTGTGGAACCCCTCGTTCGACGTGACCCCCGCGCAACTCATCAGCGGAATCATAACCGAGCACGGCGTGATCACCAGAAATTCCGGCAGCGCTGCCTTCGACGTGGCTGGCTTTGTCAAAGGACTCGACCGATGAAACAGTTTCCCGCGCGCAACACTGCCGTTATCAGCCCACCGACAGAGCAAGAGGCTCATGCTCTTGTCACCTACCGCGTTGATAAAAACCTACACGGTGCGGAAATATTTGAGGAGATTGCGATCGGCCAGACGTTGGGGGCGTGGGACGAACGCTTTGCGAATGTAAACACACTCCGCGCCAAAGTCGCGAAAATCATCGCATACCATGAAGATGAATCTCAGCTTTTAGCGACGATCGCCTTTCCTGTTCAGTTGTGGCACGGAAAGTTGAGCTGGCTGCTGGCGCTGATTTTCGGCAAAATGAGTTTCTACCGCGGTGTAACGCTCGAAAATGTCAGTTTTGATGAGCACTGTCTGCGTTCGGGAATCTTCAACGGCCCGCAACTCGGTCTTTCCGAACTGCGTGAACGCTGTGGCGCTGCTGCAGGCCGTCCGTTGTTGATGGGAATCCTCAAACCCAACGTTGCCATGAGCGATGAGGCGGTGGCTGATCTTTATTCTGAGGTTGCCCACGCCGGTGTGCATCTAGTCAAAGACGACGAGATCCGCCACGATGAAAGCCTCAATGCCACGCTACGACGGGTTGAGCGAGTCGCCGTGCGGAAAGCCAAAGAAAAACTGCACACCCAATATGTCGTACATGCGCCCATCGACATTACTGCCGTTGCGGATTTGAAAAACTGGTGCGCGCGCCTGCAAAACGCGGGCGCGGACGCGTTGCTTGTCAACGTCTGGACAACCGGTCTGGATGCGCTGCAAAACATACGTGCTGTTACAAAACTTCCACTGGTCGCGCATCCCGCACTTGCCGGAGCAATGGGTCAGGGCCTGTCCGGAGACTCCATCTGTCCGAGCGTCATGCTCGGCAGTTTGCTGCGCGCAGCCGGTGCAGATCTGACGCTTTTTCCCAGCCCGTACGGAAAAATCGGCCTGCCAAAACTGACGGCGTTGAAAATTGCAGAAAAGTGCACCGAATCATGGAGCGGCGGAATTAAGCCCATCATTCCCGTTCCCAGCGCAGGAATCAAACCTGAACACGTTCCTGCAGCCCTTGTGGATTTTGGACACGATTTTATTCTGAATGCCGGCACGGCAATTTTCGCAAGCGGCCGCTCGGTCGCCGATTCCGCAAAAGACTTTCTGCAGCGAATGGAGGCCGCACACAATGCGCGTTGAACGCCGATACCGTTTTGATGCCAGCGGCCAAATGCCGCTCTCGCTATTTGAGCAAATCAAGCTCGGCCAATTGTGCGAAGTGGCTGTGCGACTTGACAGCAGACACGCGATTCCAGCCACCAGCAGCAACTTCAGCATCCGCCGCGATGACTCAGCATTCTTCGTCTCGCGCTCTGGAAAACACAAACGCGCGCTCAATCCGAGTGACTTTTTGCTTGTTGATCTTCATGGACGGGCAAAAGCTCCCGTTGCACCCAAACCCAGCGACGAAACTCTGCTGCACGCGGTCATCTACAAAAACTGCCCGTGGATCGAATGCGTCATCCACTGCCACGCTCCGGAACTTGAGTTTTTGCGTGCCCCGAGCTTCACAGTCGAGGGGCATGAACTCCTTAAGGCGCTCGGTGCAAGCGATCATCTCACGCCTCTCGACCTGCGCGTGTATGAAAACACGCAGGACATGGCCGAATTGGCGTCCGGCGTTGAATCGCGGCAGTTGACTGGTGATGGTACGCGCGGAGCAGTGACGTTCGTGCTTGCTCGACATGGCATCTACTGCGGCGGCGAAAACATCGGAAAAACAGAGGCCTACTTGGAAGCCCTGCTGCATCTGCTAAAGTTGCAGCAAACGTAAGTTGCCGCAGCGCCGGCAGTCTCGTCCACGGGAGGCTCAGTTTGACGATACCAATTCTAACACTTCTTGGAATCGGACTCGCCGCAGGTATACTCAGCGGATTGGTGGGAATTGGCGGCGGACTTGTCATTGTTCCATTGCTCGTCATGCTGGGCGGAATGCAACAAATCAGCGCACAGGGAACATCCATCGGCGCGCTGATTTTGCCCGTGGGCATCTTCGCCGCACTGAAATATTACAAAGCCGGAAACCTCGACATCCGTTCGTCGCTTTACATTGCCCTCGCCATGGCTGCAGGCGCTTACCTTGGAGCCAGCTTGGCCCTGCAGCTGCCTCAGGACACACTCAAAAAAATATTTGGTATTGTCCTCGTCTCGGCAGGGTTGAAATTCCTCCTGTCCAAATAATCGCGCCCGCAAACACTTTATTTTGGAGCATTTATGTCAACGACACAAAAGCCTTCTGTCGCTTATTTCTGCATGGAATACGGACTCGAAACAGCTCTGAAAATTTATTGTGGCGGTTTAGGGATTCTTGCCGGCGATACGCTCAAGGGTGCAAAAGACAACAAATTGCCCCTGGTTGGTATCGGTCTTAAATGGAAACAGGGTTACACGGAGCAAAGAATCGGCGCCGACGGCAAACCCTACGACGCCTACCATAATTTTCAATACCCAGAACTGAAGGACACCGGCGTAAAAGTCAGCGTGAAAATTCGCCAAAATGACGTCTGGTGCAAGGTTTGGCTTTGCGATGCCTATAACAACGCCCCGCTCTATCTTCTCGACACCGACATTCCGGAAAACGCCGACAAGTGGATCACCGGTCAGCTTTATGGATGGTTCGGTGAAGAGCGCGTCGCACAGGAGATCGTCCTCGGCGTTGGCGGCGTGCGGGCTCTGCAGGCGCTCGGACACCCCGTGGACGTCTACCACTTCAACGAAGGACATGCCGCTCTGGCCGGTTTGGAATTAATCCGCCAAAAAATGAATCAGGGGCAAAGCTTTGATGCCGCGTGGCAGCAGACCCGCCAGCAGATTGTGTTCACGACCCATACACCGATCAAGGAAGGCAACGAACACCACAACCATGAATTGTTGCAGTACATGGGCGCCACGCTGGGTCTGAGCATCGAGCAGATGCACCGCATCGGTGGCACACCGTTCAACATGACGGTGGCTGGACTCCGACTGTCGCGCAATTCCAACGCTGTCGCGCAGCTTCATGCGGAAACTGCCAACCAGATGTGGGCCGACGTTTCGGGCCGTTCCTCGATCATCGGGATCACAAACGGAATCCACGTTCCAACTTGGGTAGATGAGCGCATGCGCCGCGATTTTACATCACTTGAAGCGATGTGGACTGCGCATCAGGAAGTTAAGAAGGATTCCATCAACTTCATCAAACAACGCAGCGGCGTTCAACTCAATCCAGATTCGCTGCTGATTGGCTTCTCGCGCCGCGCAGCTCCCTACAAACGCAGCAACCTTATTTTTGCATACGAAAACAAGCTCGGTGAACTACTCAAAAGCGGCAAAGTGCAAATCGTATTTTCCGGCAAAGCACATCCGCTCGATGACACGGGCAAGGCGATCGTTCACAACCTTGTGCAGATGTCACGCCAATATCCAAACAGCGTTGTGTTCCTCGAGAACTACGACATGGACATTGGCCGTGCTCTGACGCGCGGCTGTGACGTCTGGCTCAACAACCCGCGCCGTCCGCTCGAAGCGTGCGGAACATCCGGAATGAAGGCTGCAATGAACGGAGTGCTCAACGTGAGTATTCTTGATGGTTGGTGGCCGGAGGCTTGCAAAAACGGTGTCAATGGCTGGGCCATTGGCGACGAGCAGGTTCCGCCGAACGTTGCCGCACAAGACGAGCGCGACGCGCTCGCACTCTACAAAGTTCTTGTTGATGAAGTCATTCCGACCTTCTACAACGATCGCCCACGCTGGCTGAAAATGATGAAGGCGAGCATTGAAAGCTGCAGCAAGGAGTTCTCGGCCGACCGTATGTTGAATGAGTACTTCAACAAGCTTTACACCGCGCAGGCCAATATCATCGGCTGAATAAAACCGCTATTCCCAAGCCTGATTTATCAACATTGACTCTGCCGGTGCGAGACGATTGCGGACAGCCGCCCTCAGCACCGGTCATTTATAATTGGCAATCAAACTCTGCAGAGAGATCACCCGTCACAGTCTCGGAGATCGGATTGCGAGTCGTTCCGTTGAGAAGTGTCTGGATCATTTTTGTACAGACAACTTTCGCCTTGGTTTTGGGAGACACTTCACTGAACTGAATCTGGCATGAACCTGAATAGGTGAAATTCTGATTTTTTTCGGCTTCTTCACGGTACATGCTGTATGCATTGGTGCCGGTGGGCGACGATACCCGCGCGTATACATAACAATTGTCATATTTATTTCCGAGGCTGGTTCCCGCACGGTTATCCTCGGCCTGCTTGCAGGTATAAGTTTCCAGTGTCGACTTGAACCCTTTGATCCTCAACTTCAGTGACGAGCGTCCGTCTTCGCTCAATGCTTCAAAATCATAGATCCCAATATCCGCGTCGCGTTTGCAGGTTGTAAGCTTTGTCAGGGTTGTCACTGTCGCATCGTTTGAGCCGGTGTTTGAAAAAGTCAGGTTACCAAACACACTGGTCGACTTGCTCGCATCACTGCAACCGGCAAAAAAAGTCACACAGGCTGCGGCCAGCAGACAAAATGAAAACTGAGTCATAAATCCTCCATCTCTGATGGAGAAAAGTGTAAGCGAAGTTGGTTTGGGGTGCCAAGCAGGTTCCGCCAAAGCTGCGGACAAACTCAGTCTGAATTTTCATATCTGCCTCAATCGGCAGGCAACTCTGCCGCAGGGGGCGTGAAGTCGGTGGTGTAACGAATGAAGCGGCTGATCCGCAATTCGTCAATCTGACCGATCACTTCCGGGCCCAAAATCAACAGACTTGCGCTGGCCGGAATCGCCTTCAAACCCGACGTCGCAGATCCGCACAAACTTCCATGCGCAAAGAGCTTCATTGCACCTTCGTCAAAAGTTGCGGCGATGTGCGTGTAGCCATTTGCATTCTTGGAAAACCCTTTGCCTATGCAGCTGACGCTCTTCCAAGAATCGTCTCCTAAAACGGAAAAGATAATGCCTGTGAGCCGGCCGCCACTTGAACTCTCGTTCATAAACTCAATTTTCCAACTCTCGTCTTTTCCTACAAGGAGAACGGGGCGGTCTGAAGTGTCTTGCGATGTTTTCAAGAACACCTCGAACGTCGCCCTCCTTCGCCAAAGCGAATGCACGATGCTGTCGACGAGTCCGTGTACACCTTTCGACAGATTGAGAGCATTTCCAAAGGCACCGTTTGCTGAATATGAGGTATTATTGAGTGCGTCAGTGAAAGCATTGGAGTAGTTCATGCCGTCAACTGAGTTATATGCTGACGCATTTCCCAACGATGAAAAGTGATACAGAAGAGCTGTTTTCGAAGTATCCAAAATACTGACCGGCACAGTCCGCACGGCTGATGAACGGCCCGTTGTATCGGTGACCTGCAGATTCAGGCTGAACGAGCTGGGAACTGAGTCCAATTGGTTGCTAGCAATCTCGATGAACCCCTTGCAGACCCGTTGATTTCCTGAGGCACTTGCAAGTTTCCAGCTGATGGGCTTCAACAAATCGGCAGGTGTGGTTGTGAGGGCCAGTCTGTCTGAAGTGCAGTCGATCTGCGAAATGCTGTCCGGATCCGAAATTGTGAAAACAAGCTCCTTGCCACTCTGCGAGAACAATTTCATCGCAGCAATACTTCCTATCGCAGGAGGATTCTCAACCGGAGGTGTTGCTGCTGTAATCTGAAAGGTGAAATCGGCATCTGTTTGCAACGATGCGTTTCCCGAGGCGTCCGTTGCAACAGCTGACGGTGATGCAACAATCCGCAATCTCGCCTCACCGGTTCCACTGCAACCAGAGACACTCACTGTGCGTTCCGAAAGTCCCGCCCCCGTGACGTTCACTGTCGAGCAGGTTGCGCCACCTGTAGAGTCAATCTGAACCTGATTTTTGAAAAGCTCGTTACTGAGGACTGTAGCTATACCGCTCGCGCCGTCATTCACGTCTTCAATTTTCACAACGTGACTGACAGTCGAGGAAGGTCCGGCAACTGCGACATCGGGTGCAGAAATGCGCAACATGGGTGGCGTCGTGTCTTTGTGCAACGGGAGAATTTGAGTCACGTAGCTGCCCGAGGGCAATCTGTGCGTCAACAAAACCAATTTTTCACCATCATGGCCGTTCAAATCAACAGAAAGATTGAAGACGTTATTGCTACAGGATACAACCGGACTGCTGTTGATATCCCCTGTGACGAGTATTTCTGCGCCAGTCACACAACGACCTGTGATCGATACATTTCCTTGGCTGGCGCTGACCGGCAACGGTGACTCAACCGCGAATGCGAATTTATTTTCGACGAAAAACTTTTCCTGCGACGATAAGCGAGGTATCGAAAAAGTTGCAACGGCAACTCTTGTTGAACTGTTCCAAGCTGAATCCGAAAGCTCGGGAACCTCGATTCCCAAAGAACGCCCCAATTCAGCTGGCTTCCCTCCGCGGCTCCGTGACGCTTCAATAAGCGAAGCGACATCGCTCGGAAGCGATAAGGTCACGTGAACAACTGCAGCATTCTTCTCAATCCGCAGATCCACTTTTCCGGCTGGAATTTTTTCGACAGGCAAATAAAACTGGCCATCTGACGCTGTCTGAACAGTGAGTCCGTTTTTTTCAATTTGAAAGGATGTATCAGGTAAGATCGCCCCAGAGGCGTCGACCATGACTCCGCTCAGGAAACTACCGGTCACAACCACGGGAGGAATAACGGTCGGCTCGGGAGCCAGAGGCTTGCTGTCGTCCTTTCGCTCTCGCGAAATTTCACCCGTGGGAAGAGCAATTTTGCTTTTTCCACACGAGTACAAGGCACCGCTCAGCGATGCGACCAATAACCAGCTGCCTATGCGAGACCGCTCGACCATGCCCTTCTCCCATTGGTCAAGATATCGGAGATGATTATCGGAATATTCAGGGATTTTATCGTTAGATGCGGAGATTTGATTTTCTTTTGTGACTACATGTATTTAGCTTGAGCACCAAAAGCAGCGGCGGACGAGTTAAGGTCCGCTTCCCGCCCGCCTCACCGACTCACCTATAGAAAAGAACGTTGTTTGGAACTGTCCGTTTCGACAACGCCGGTCCCTGGTACATAACTCGCAATCCTGCGGTGCTGGATGCTTGGAAATAGTCGACTCGAATCGCGTGATAGCCGACAGGCAAGATGATTGAACCGACACGTTCGCGCAACCTGTGAACACCACCATTCTCAACAACCAGTGTGTTGTTGATGTAGAGTCTGCTTCCATCGTCAGATGCTGTGAAGAATTTATAAGTTCCGGCGCGCATGACCTGAATATAGCCATTGAAGCTGAAACCGTAATTCTTGTTCTGAGCTCTCGGCGCGGTGAAAAAGTTTTTGGTCACTCCGACTTTAACGGGAGACATGCGTGGATAGTCCGGTAGATCAGTCCACGCGACGGGCGTTGTGTAATAAGAATATCGAAGACCGCGTTTGAGTGCAGGAGTTGGTTTGGGCGTCGGTTTCGCAGTCGGCGCGACTGTAGGATTCGGTGTCGGAGAAGCAGTCGGCACCAGAGTTGGTGTCGGCGCAGGTGTCGGGCTTGGGCTCGGGCTTGGGCTCGGGCTTGGGCTCGGGCTTGGGCTTGGGCTTGGGCTTGGACTTGGGCTTGGGCTTGGGCTTGGGCTTGGACTTGGACTTGGGCTTGGGCTCGGGCTTGGGCTTGGGCTTGGTGTTGCCGTCGGCACTGGAGTCGGCACCTGAGTAATTTTTTCGAATGCTCTTTGCGCATTGATGCGAGTACCCGTAGCGACTTTGATTGACAGCCCTGTAAACGCATCACCCGTCGTCAAAATAGCCTGCTTCACATCCAAATAAGTTGATTCCGGCTTTTTGCTCCATATCAAGGTCGCAAGACCAGCAACGTGTGGCGTCGCCATCGAGGTCCCACTGTAGGATGCATATCCGTTATTTGGAACAGTACTCAAAACATCTCTGCCTGGTGCGGCAATGTTCACTCCGTCGCCATAATTGGAAAAAGACGACAGCGCATCATTGGGATCGGTTGAAGCGATCGACAGAACGTTGTCGTACGTTTTGCTGTAATATGCTGGATAACTCGAAGCGGCCGCCGATTCGTTGCCAGCTGCTGCTATAAATAGGTGGCCGTTGTTTTTTGTTGCTGTTAGCGCGGAAGCAATGAGGGAACTTGCGCCACCACCGCCGTAGCTGTTGCTTGTCACGCGCGCACCGTTGCGAGTCGCGTACATAATCCCTTCATAAATGTCGAAATTGAAGCCCGAACCCGAATCACTCAAAACCTTGATCGGCATGAGCTTGGCTTTCCACGCGACACCGGCAACACCCAGTGAATTGTTTCCGCGTCCCGCCACAGTGCCGGCACAATGTGTACCGTGTCCGTTGCCGTCCATTGGATTGTTGTTAGCGGCATCAAAGTTCCAGCCCATCGTATCATCGACGTAACCGTTGTTGTCGTCATCGACGTTGTTGCCAGCGATTTCGTTTGTATTTTTCCAGATGTTGTCCTTCAAATCCTCGTGATTGTAGTCGATTCCGGTGTCAATCAATGCCACCGTAAAAGACTCATCTCCCTGCCATTGATCCCAGACCACGGGCGCAGATATCTTTTGCATTCCCCATAGAGATGGCCAACGAGTGTCGTTGGGAATTGCAATTGTTTTGACCTCAAAGTTTGGCTCGGCCAACACAACAGAACCCATCTCATGGAGTGCGTTGATGGCCTTATTCAGCACAGCGGGAGCCAAATCGGGGAGTTGAATTCTCAAGACCGAATACCGTGCCTCTCCGGCAGCATTTGTTGCACTCAACTTTAAATCACTCTTGGCGACACTGAGACCAGTGACCTCGACAGAACCCACCGCAGTCACGTTGGAAATATCTGAAGCGACAGAGTAACTCTTGACGTCACCTGAACGGCGACGGAGTGGGAGCGTTTCCTGCCAATCACTCTTCACCAGAACCACGAGCTGCCCCGGCTTGGCAGAATTTTGAAGGTTCTTTTTGGAGTAGGCATTCATCAAAAAATCCGCCTGAATTCCAAGCTCAAGCGCCGCCTGCGGAATTACAATTCCAGCGTCACTGGTGGGCTGGGCTTTCTTCTTCACGCAACCACCAGCAAAGGCAATAAATGTAAGCAGAGAGAAACACGGAACCAAAGCCGTACGGCGCATGAAGCCTCCAAGAGGTCAGTTTGTTTGGATGCTCCTATTCTACCGAATGGCACTGTGTGTCGGTGGGCAAACGGTTCCGGAGGCGCGAGTTGCCGATCCGAGCGGTCGTTTCAAAGCAATTGCTTATCGAACCCCAGAAAAACGAATAAACTTGCAGATTTTTAAGTTTCAAATAAATTCTGCCTACTTCATTTTCTCCGGACAATCGTGGAGACCATCAATGTCATCCGACACCCCGGCCCCCGTCGCGGGTCAATCAGCGACAGCCACATGTCTCGCACTTTTTTTTGTTGCATTTGTTTTGTTTTTGCCGTGGCTGGGCAGCGTTCATTTGTTTGACTGGGATGAAATAAATTTCGCCGAGGCAGCGCGCGAAATGCTTGTTTCGAAAGATTTTCTTGCGGTGCAAATCGACTTTTGGCCGTTCTGGGAGAAGCCTCCGCTGTTCATCTGGCTGCAGGCGATTTCAATGAAAATATTCGGTATCAGCGAGTTCGCTGCGCGCTTTCCGAATGCTGTGTGCGGAGCACTCGTACTGCCCGCGCTATACTATGTCGGCCACCGACTGCGTTCTCACCTCTTCGGCATTAGCTGGGCATTGTGCTATCTGGGTTCATTTCTTCCGCATTTTTATTTCCGCAGCGGAATCATCGACCCCTATTTCAACGCCTTTATGTTTGGCTCTCTCGTGTGCCTTGCATTTTCGGAACAAAACGACTGCAAACGCCCTCTGACACTAACGCTGCTTTCGGGGCTTTTCACCGGCTTGGCGGTTCTCACAAAAGGACCAGTTGGCCTGCTCATCGTCGGAACAAGTTGGGCCATTGTCTGGGCATGGAACACAATTTCCGAAGAAACATCGCGCGGTGTACCGAGCGGAAAAAAAATTCTGACGATACTCCTGAAGAACATCCCATGGCTGCGCATTGTGCTTTTCATGGCTGCTTTATCGCTGGCGTCTCTGACTTGGTTCGCTGCAGTCACGCTCAGGGATGGTGGATTTTTCGTTTCTGAGTTTCTCAAGTACCAAATAAGGCTCTTGCAAACTCAGGATGCCGGCCACGGAGGTCCAATCTATTTTCATGTGCTGGCTATTTTGTTCGGCTGTTTTCCAGCAAGTTTCGTGCTTTTTGACCTCAAAAACAGCGGCATCGGATCTATTCTCGCGCAGCGCACCTTTGCCCGCTGGATGATGGTCACCGGACTCTTTGTGCTGGTTCTTTTTTCACTCGTACAGACAAAAATTGTCCACTATGCCTCGATGACCTACTATCCGCTGACTTTCTTCTCAGCTTTGATTGTCGAAAGATTCATACGGGGTCAGCAAAAGCCATCCAAATTTCTCATAACCTCTCTCATCGCTTTTGCACTGACTCTCGCACTTGTTCTTGCAGGTCTTGCTTTTGTCGGATCGCGTCCGGAGCAGGTGGTGCAATACATCCGTGACGACGCAGCCCGCGAGGCCCTGCTGGAGCAGTCCGCGCAATGGTTCACGGCGCAATATTTTACGAGTCTTCCGCTCATCCTTTCCATTTTTGCCGCAATTTGGTTTTGGAAAAGGCACCATCGCCTGATGGCGGTCACCTCGATCGTCGGCGGTGTTTCGACGGTCATTCTGCTGATGGCATGGCTTCTGGCACCGAGCGTCGAGGAAGTCGCGCAGGGTCCGCTCATCCGCTTTGCCAAAACTGCGGCGCAGCGCGGCTGTGATGTCGACGTCATCGGACACAAAAGCTTCATCCAGCTTTACTACGGCCAAAAGATGCCAATGCACTCTCAGGATAATGATTCTGAACAGCCGAAGAGCCAGTCTGAGGAAAGAATGCGGCGACTTTATGGCGAGTGGAGGAAACCCGTTCTGCTGATGGCGAAAACCCGCAATCTTGACTCCGTTCTTGAGAGCAAGCAGTTCCGCCTGATTGAAAAAAAGCAGGGCTTTGCATTTCTATATAAGCAACCTGAGGGTATTCCGCGGAGTTCGGCGTCTTGCGGATTTGTAAGCGACTGACCTATGATTTGGGTAACTGGGCGACGGAGGAAACATGGAAGTTTCAAAATTTCAACTGACCACCTTTGCGGTGAGTCTTGTGGCGGTCGGACTCTTTTTGGGTATCTATGCATCGGCCGGCAGAGCTCCACAGAGCAGCGGACAGAGTGTTGTCCTGATGGCTCCGGCTCCCGATCCAAAAACAGAGTTGGCATACCGAAGGAACGGCTTCGCCGACCGCATCATGACAGTACAAAGGCGGGAGGCGCTGACAAATTGCTATACGGAATTCCTCAAATCGAATGGGATTGATGAATCCAACTCTGCAGCAACAAAAACCGCGACCGGCGCCGACCTGAGCAAATTTGAGGGAAAAGTCACTTATGTTTTTCAAATTGCAGAAAACGGTGAAAAAATAACTCACGAGATTGTCGACAGCCAAATCAGCGACCGCAATTTTCTTGGTTGCATCGAAGTCGCCCTGCGCGGAGTGCGCTTTCTTCCTCCGCCGCTGGGCATCAACCGATATTTATCGCACGAATTCACCTTCAAATCTGAACAGACTTATCGAAAAGAGATGGAAGAGAAGAAGAGTCAGGAGCCATTGGTCCTCATCACCGTGACACCCAAAGCACCCTGAATTATCCAGAACGGTGCCGCCGAACACTTCAGTCGTCAGTTTCAAGACCAACAAACACAGTTTCGATACCGTTGTGCCGGCGAATTTCAACTGGATAAACCGACAGTGAGACCACCGCCGGCCCAACCTTAACGGCGCCATTGTTGCCAACATCAAAAACGGCTTTGTGGAAGGGACAAAGCATTTCCCGCGACTGGGGATTCCAGATGCCGCGCTCTAGCGGTTTGTCGGCGTGTGAACAGTTGTTTTCAAATGCAAAAACCGTTCCGCTGCTGTCGCGGACAAGCAACACCGAAAGTCCATCGGCACTGCATTTGACAATCTTATTGTCCACGACTTCTGCAACCGGAACGGTTGGAAAAAAACTCGGCACAAGCAACGCCTCCCGAGAGGGTTTATCCCAAAACGCGCGCTAGGCCCTGCGTCAGAACAGCATTGGCCCACGTCTGCAGAAGAGTTCCTTCGGGCAATTGTGCAAGCCCGTCGCGCACAAAGCTGCCGACAATCAGTTCTTTGGCCTGCTGTTCTGTAAATCCGCGCGTCTGCAGGTAATACATCTGCTTGCCGTCGATCTCACCGGTCGCACTGCCATGCTTGCATGACACTTCGTCTGGAAGAATCCTCAGACGGGGCATTGCATCCACACGCGCGCGCTTACTGAGAACGAGATTCTTGTTCACCTGTGAAGCCGATGTTCCGCCTGCTTCACGCTCGACGTTGATAAGGCCCTGAAAGACCGCCTTACCGCGCTGGCCTGCGAGCATTTTCGCACGCAGATGCGTCTGCGAGTTTGGCGAAATGTGATCCTGCAATGGTTCGTAATCGACGACCGCCTGACCAGCCGCGATGACGGAGGTGCCGCACTGTGCATGCGCACCCTCACCTTCTGGAACGATGTTGCTGATGACCCTGAGGGTTCCGGCAGGAGCAAAAACCGAAGCATCCGCAAAGGTGCTGGCAGCCGACAATTTAACCTTGCGCTCTATCAAGATCTTGGCATCGGTGTCGCTTCCGGCGGCAAATTGCCCCCAAAACTGAGTCATGCGCGCAGCGCGACCAAGCCTGAACGTCACACGGTGATGGGCAAACGAACGAGTTCCATGAACGACAGCGACGTCCGCAACCGCATCATCAGCAAGGTCGACCGTCACGTTCGCATAGGATTGCGTGAAGGCCGAGTCACTCTCGACGGCGATGAAAATAACGGGTTTATGCTCAAACTTGGGAATCCGCACCAACAACTCGCTGGGCGCACACACTTGCAAGCGCTCCGCCAAAGCAGCCGAAATCGCGCTGTCGCGCATAACAGCCTCTGGGCGGGAAGGCCGCGAGGCAATTTCCAACCGCCCGACCCAAGAGTCTGCGGCAGAGCACGAAAGCACGTTCAATCCACCGTTGTTGAGCTCCAGCAACAACATATTTGCCTCGTCCACGAGGGGGTTCTCACCCTCCGCAGGCGCATTCACGTGCAGAAGTCTGCACAGTGCAGTCTGCATTTCCTCTGCTGTCACCGTACGGAATTGAATTTTATATGGGGAAGCTGCCAGATGCGAACCGACCACGGGCTGACCGAAGCTGTTCACAACCTCTCCCGCCGGAATAAAAAAGTCGGCGGGATCTGTCCGGCGCCAGTTTTCTTCGGGAACAGCAGGCAGGCTGCTGAGCGCAGAAATTCGTTCACCGATTGACATCAAACGCAGTGCATTCGTCGGGGAAGTCATCAGCCCACTCCTCCGTCCATTTCCATTTCGATCAGACGATTGAGCTCGACCGCGTACTCCATCGGCAGCTCCTTGACAAACTCTTCGATGAATCCGTTGACCACCATCAGCGTCGCCTGTCGTTCGCTGAAACCACGGCTGGTGAGGTAGTAAATTTGGTCCTCACCCACCTTGCTGACACTGGCTTCGTGACCCACATCCACGTTTTCGCGTTCTTCAATTTCCATGGTCGGATAAGTATCCGAGCGCGACTCACGGTCCATCAGCAGAGCATCGCATTGTACCTTGCTCTTGCAACCAACCATGCCCTTCGCAACTTTGACCAAACCGCGATAGGTCGTTACGCCACCGCTCTTGGAAATGGATTTTGACGTGACAACACTCGTGGTGTGCGGTGCTGCGTGCACAATCTTGGAACCTGCATCCTGATGCATGCCGTTGCCCGCAAATGCGACCGACAAAATTTCACCGCGTGCGCGCGGTCCCATGAGGTAAACGGCAGGATACTTCATGGTGAGCTTTGAGCCGATGTTGCCATCCACCCATTCAACCACCGCATCTTCGTACGCGTAGGCGCGCTTGGTCACAAGATTGTAAATATTTTTCGACCAGTTCTGGATTGTCGTATAGCGAATCTTGGCACCTTTAAGCGCAATCAGTTCGACCACCGCCGAATGCAGCGAATCTGAGCGGTAAACCGGAGCCGTGCAACCTTCGATATAGTGAACGCTGGAGTCTTCGTCGGCGATGATGAGTGTGCGCTCGAACTGCCCCATGTTTTCGGTGTTGATGCGAAAATATGCCTGCAGGGGAATGTCCACCTTCACACCTTTTGGCACGTAGATAAAACTTCCGCCCGACCACACCGCAGTGTTGAGTGCGGCAAATTTGTTGTCTTCCGAAGGAATGATTGTGCCAAAATATTTTTCCACGATCTCAGGATACTGACGCAGTCCCGTGTCCATATCGAAAAACAGAACGCCCTGATCTTCGAGGCGCTTCTGCATGCTGTGATAAACAACTTCTGATTCGAATTGCGCCGAAACTCCGGCAAGAAATTTGCGCTCCGCTTCCGGAATTCCAAGCCGTTCGAAGGTGTCTTTGATTTCGCTGGGAACTTCGTCCCAACTGGTCCCGACACGCTCGGTCGGTCTGACGAAATAGTGAATGTTCGTGAAGTCGATTTCGCTCAGTGCCTTGGTGTCACCCCATGTGGGCATGGGCTTGCTCTGAAAAATTTCAAAAGCCTTGAGGCGACGCTCGAGCATCCACTCGGGCTCGCGTTTGAATTTTGAAATCTCCATGACGATTTCGCGGGTCAGGCCTTCCTTGGATTTGGCACCCTTGAAAACATAATTTTCAGCTACGTGAAAGCCGTACTTGTAATCGTCAAATTCGTTTTGTGCTTTGGTTTCGGAAAGTGTGTCGCTCATGTTCAGACTCCTTGTCGCACTTATTGTGCGAGCGCTGATTCAGTGCTCTGACGAACCCAGTCGTAGCCTTCGCGCTCGAGAGCCTGCACGAGTGTCATGTCGCCGCTGCGCGAGACTTTGCCGTCCAGCATAACGTGCACTTTGTCGGGATTCACAAAATTAAGAAGCCGCTGGTAGTGCGTGATGATGATGAAGGAAGTACCTTCGCTTTCGCGGATTTTTTTGATCGCTTCGGCGACCGTCTTTTGCGCGTCGACGTCGACTCCGGAATCGATTTCATCGAGGATGGCCACTTTAGGCTTCACAAGTGCGAGCTGAAGCATTTCCAGACGCTTCATCTCACCGCCTGAAAATCCGTCGTTCAGGTAGCGGCTCAAAACTGAGCGGTCGATGCTGAGCATGTCCATCTTCTCGCGGACAATTTTTCGGAACTCAGCAACACTCACCTGAACGTTGTGACGCATGCAGTAGAGGTTTCGCAGAAATTCAGAAACCCTCAGGCCGGGGATTGAAACCGGATACTGGAACGCCAGAAACAGGCCAGCCTTTGCGCGTGCCGCTGTATCGGCATCGGTGATGTCGACTCCATCGAGCACGATATTTCCGCCCGTGCGCTCATAGGATTTGTGTCCCATGAGAACATGGCCCATCGTCGACTTACCCACTCCGTTTGGCCCCATAATGACATGAATTTCGCCTGCGGGAATTTCAAGGTCGACGCCTTTGAGGATCTCTTTGTCGCCAATCTTTGCTTTGAGGTCTTTAATCAACAACATCACAAAACTCCGTTTGCGGATGCATCGCGTGCATCCGGGTGCAATAAAATTATTCCGTCGTAATGATCTTTTTCAGTTTGCGCGACTGGCTGCCGCACGGCTCGCTCAACTTGCAGGCCAACGATTCTGGCCTCTGAATGCCGTTCTCATCAAAATTCTCAGTCAGCAACAGTTCAAGAGTTTTCCATGCCAGAGCTGCACATTTAATTCGAACAGGAAACTTGCTGACGCCCTGCAGAGCCTCATAGTCTTCTTCGAGTTCATCTTCCGTCTTGGGTCCGGTACGGCCGGTGTAGATTCCCTCAACTCGCTCGATTTGTGTCCGCGCCTCGCGAACTGTTTTGTTGCTGACTGCCTCGCACATCATACTGGTGCTGGCCTGGCTGATGCTGCATCCACTGCCTTCGAAACTCACCTTGATGCGCGGCTCGCTCGCCGGACCATGAGACGAAATCAACTGACAATAGAGTGTGATTTGATCGCCGCACAGCGGGTTCTTGCCCTCCAGACAAAACTGGCAGCCTTCCACCTTGCCTTTGCAACGCGGCCGGCGTGAGTGCTCGACGATAATCTCTTGGTACAACTCCCCAAGACTTGGAGTTTCTTTAGTTATTATGGAGTCTTGAATCATAACCTGACACCACGCTAAATTTCAGTCTTTTCCCCGAATTTCCCTGCAAATTCAGGCGCTCAGGGGACTACAGAGGGCAATAGCATGACCACCCCGCGGATGCGACGAAATTGGTCATGTCGAACCTTGATATAAAAATTTACTAGATTATTTCAATACAGAAGTTGCGTTTTTTATAGCTTCAATCGCCTGCTGAACGTCGTCTTGATCCGAATATGCGGCAAAACTGGCTCTAACGAGGGCATCCACACCCAACAATCGAACCAGCGGCCAAGCGCAATGGTGCCCTGCCCGCATTGCCACGTTGCTCGAATCAAGAATTGTGGCCAAGTCATGTGCATGGATGGCTTCATGGCGGAAGGAAACCAGAGTTTCTTGTCCCGTCTCCGGATAAAACAGCTGAATGCCTTTGATGCGAGACAATTGGTTTGCAAATTCGCCTGCCAGTGCCGCCGCGTGAGTGTGAATCCGCGGCCGACCGACTGTTTCGAGCCAGTCGAGGGCTGCAGCCAAACCGATCGCTTCAGTGATTGGTGGAGTTCCTGCCTCAAACTTTGCAACACCTGTCGTCCACTGTGATTCGGACAATGTCACCGAACTGATCATGCCGCCGCCTGTAAGCAACGGTGGAAGTGAGTCAATCAGCTCCGGTCGCGCGGCGAGGATTCCAATTCCCGTCGGCCCGTACAATTTGTGGCCACTGAATACGAGGGCATCCACTCCCCAATCAAAGGGATTTTCCGAGAAGCAACTCAGGCTCTGTGCGCAGTCGAGGACCACAAGCGCCCCGACTTTTTTGGCCATGGCAACAATTTCTGCGACCGGATTGACCTGACCAAGAACGTTGCCGACGTGCGCGAGCGCGACCACAGCCGTATTAGTCGTGATCATTTTTGCGGCTGCCGAGAGATCCAACTGCAAGCTGGCACCCTTCACACCGGCAAGCGGTATGTATGCGAGCTCGCAATCAGCACGCAACGCAGCTTGCTGCCACGGAACAAAGTTCGCATGGTGTTCGATAGCGGGAATGACAATACGGCTGTTCTCGTTGAGGCGGGTCAGACCAATTCCATTTGCCAGTATATTCAACGACTCGGTTGCGCCACGCGTGAAAACAATCTGCGAGGGCAAAACTCCCTTGCCGATAAAACTTGCAACCCGAGCGCGGGCTGACTCGTATTTTTCGCTTGCACGGATCGACAATTGGTATGCACCGCGATGCACCGAGCCATAATCGTGGGACAGAAAATGACTCATCGAGTCGATGACACACTGCGGTTTTTGTGTGGAGACGGCCGAGTCCAAGTAACAAAGAGGAACGGCAGAACCGTCTTTACCGGTCCGCTGATTGTTCGCAAAGATGGGAAATTCCAATCTAAGCGGTTGTCCAAGTTCCTTCATTGTCACTCCGTCCGTTGGTCAGCTGCGTCAAAAGTGAAACGGCTGCAGGTCCGCTAAATTACGCGCCAATGCGCAGGTAGCAAATGAGTTCCCCCCTCGCAACCGGATGACCCGGAGGGAGGGGGGAATTCCAGAATTCCAAATTGGCACACGACGGCTGGCTTACCCTTGGGCAATACCAACTACGTTGCGCAGTCCTGTTTTTGGACGTGACTCCATCAGGTCGACAGGATCCAAACCCTTTGCCAGAATCCGACCTTCAGCCTCGCTCAGCATTTTAGCCAGCGTACAGGCTTTCAATTGCTCAACAATTGCATCTGAAACCGCGTTCCACGCTGGTTCCGTGATGCACTCGGTTGCATAGGCCAGGTTGTCCTCGGGTTTGTGGCCGTGAACGCTGTAAGGTTCGTCTTCTACAGAGTTCACAACGTCCCAGACCGATATCTCATCAGGCTCGAGCGCCAGATGGTAGCCACCCTCACGTCCGCGCAGGCTCTGAATCAGGCCGCTGTTACGCAGACGCATGAGAATTTGGTCCATGTAGTCCGTCGGGATGCCCTGACGAACCGCAATGTGCCTACGCTGCACCGGACCAACTCTGTGATGGTAGGCAATGTCCATCAACGCTTTCAGTCCGAATCGGGTTTTTGCAGTGATGTTCATGGCAGACCCCTTATTTTTGCTCTTTTAGAGAGCATGGTTATTTCGCTCATTTCGTGACGTACAACTTCAACTTGTACAACCCACCCTACACCTTGCCTCTTCGGTCAGCAAGCCGACAATTAAAGCTATATTTTTTGCACGCCGTTCGGGGTGTCCGTTTAATCTTGGTTTTTTATAGGAGTTTTAGTGTCTTATATCCATCAAATCAGCAGGACAGTTGGTTCTTCGTCTAAGTCGTCAATTTTCTTGCTCTGAACAATTGGGGAATTTGATCCGAATCACTCTCTAACCAGTCAATTATCAAGTTTTTCTTTTACGGAGATTTATGCGAACCGCGAAAAGGCCATCAAGGCAAAAGAAGCGGTCCTCGAAACGGCTAAGCTCTCTGCTCAGCAGCGAACTTGGCTGGGTTTCACCGATCGCCCATCAGGTAGCCGAACGTTCGGACCTTTTCGCAAAGCTCATCGCCTCACTCGTCGTAGCACTCTCAAAATCGCCACACCTGCCCAAACGCGCCGTGGATCGCCTCAAGAAACATGAACTCAGTCTGACGCTCTTGAGCGCCTTCGGCGGCAGCGACCTGATTTCGGACCTCGAAAAGGCAATAAAAAGTTTGAGCGACAGACTTGCGAATCACGACCTTGCCAAACCGGAGTCGGAAGAATTCATCCGCAAAAATCTCGCCCCCGCCATTGCGACGCTGGCACGGCTGATCGAAAAGCACCCTAAGCTTGTACACTTGCTTTTTCACGTCGAACTTCTCGAACATGAGCTGGGCGGTGCGGGTAAAAAGCTGAGCCAGATATTAAAAGTTCTGCCGATCGTCTCCAGCAGGGCCGCGGCGCTCTTTCCCGAAATCCGCGAACAGTGCTTTGCTGCGCTCTTCCGCCTTTCAGAGGCCGACAGAGAGGAACTGGCGAAGTTCTCCGACAGCCTGCTCAAAGGATTGTTCAAGCAATTTGCTTTGCCAAAATTGGAGAAGATTCTCGAGGAAGATCCGCGCGGGAAAATCATCCTGCCCTTTTTGAGCGACATACTTTCACTCATTCCCGCTGAATCGAGCCTGAATGCACTGATCGCAACAGTATGCACGCCCAAGGAACAACTCACTGCGAGCAGGCTGCTTTCAATTGCCATTCAGGAACTTGGCGGATTGTATTTAAAGACTGCGCAAGTCTTGGCCGAAATGTGCCCACCGAATTTGGCCAAGGAGTTACGCAGCTCGCAGGATTCTGCCGCCGGTGTGTTTCCGAGTGTAGAAAAGTCGTTCAACTATTTGCTGACAGTCTTGAACCAACCCGATGTCCGCGAACGTTGGGAAAACTACCTGGAGATCCCGACCGTCGCCTGCCCGCATTTCGCCGCAGCGAGTGTCGGAGCAATTTATGAACTTAAACTAAATGAAGCTGGACGCGAAAAATTCGGGGTCAAAACGCTTCTTGTCAAAATTCAGCGACCCGGACTGCAGGAACTGCTCGAAATACAGGCTGCGCATCTGACACACATCGCACGCTCCATCAGGAGCAGCATTGAGGACGATGCAAGCATCGGAACAGTGCTGAAGGTTGAACTCAATGGAATGTGCGACGCTCTGCTGCGCGGGATCACCCACTACTTTCGGCAATGCTCTTCGGAACTGGACTTCCGTCGTGAGCAGGAAAATGCAGACAACATAAGAGCCTCGCTACCGAGCAATTCGAAAGTCGCAGTGCCGCGTTATTTTCAGACAAGTCCAAAGTTTCTCTTCATGGAACGCATGCCCGGAACCAAAATTACCCGCAGCGTGCAAACCAAATACCTCGAGCGGCGTGACATCGCCGATCGTTTGATCAGTGCCTATTTGAGTTTGTTGTTTGACAGGGGAATCGTCTGGGCCGATCCGCACCCGGGTAATATTTTGCTAGACGACAGCACGCTTACCGTCTCCATGATCGACCTCAATCCGTGCTTCATCTGGGATTCAAGCACGCGCGAGCAATTCAAGGCGATGCTCTACAGACTGCTCCTGCGCGACGTCGGTGGTGTGCTCGACACACTTTATCTTTTGGTCTCGAATCCGGAGGCACTCCACAGCAACAAGCTCTTTGATGAACTCAGCAAGTTGCTGAGAGCCGAAGAATATCCGCACGGAACGGCCCATTTCATGGCCGACTTCATTCGTGTACTGGCGGAAAACAGCATTGACCTGCGCATCGAAGTTCAAGCCGCGATGCGAGGCCTGACCCAGCTGGCCATCACCGCAACCTCAGTTTCTGCCAGAAACTCGTTCGCCATGGAGGTGCGCAAGTATTTCGGATTGCGGGATATCCTGAACACCGTCTGGGACGTAGGTTTGTTGAGAGTATTCCGCGTCACGACGGCAATCATCTTTCAACATATTCAGCGTTCTCCGGAAATAGAAATTGGCCCCACCCTTGATGAACGCGACCTGCGAACGCTGGCACTCAGACTTTCCGAACTCAGGAAGGCGGATGTGTGTGAAATTCGTTTTCGGAGGGTCTCGCCCGAAGAACACGGCAATCTGCGGCAGACTCCCGATGGAGTCTCATTGCTCACGTCCTCCGATTTGAAGCTCGTGATCCTTGACGGAGTGCGACCCGCGCGCGTCCGCTACGTGATTGAGCTGCCGTCTTCCTATTGGTTGCGAGAACGTCAGGAATTCGTAAAGCTGACAACACTCGCGCGTAATTTTGCAATCATCGAATGCCTCGAGCAATTGCGGCGCAAATCTCTCGATGACTACTGGCGGACGGTTGAATCGTGGAGCAAGCCGCTGCACCAGCGCACCGTCAATGAGGTCAGCCTGATTGGCGGAGTCAAGACAGCCGCCAGACGCCTCTTCCAACTGCGTTTTTCGCAACTCTGGGACCATCCGATGTCGGGACTGGGCTGGAATGCGAGGGTGCTCTGGAAATTATTGCTTGCAATGGAGATGCGCCGTGAATTCGCAGAGCAAAAATTCGTTGAGGTCGCCAGCAAAACCAAGGCGCACTTACCGGTTGCCCTGCTGGCAGTTGGGACCGTCCACCGCGTTCGCATTCTGCTTTGGGAAGCAATCCTCCGCCTGACCCGCTGGAGGCTGATGAAAAGACGCTTTTCCATGAGTCTGCTGCCCATCGGCATCGATGAGCTGGAATCAATTATACTCCACAATCTGGGCCGTTCGCGTTTCCAACTGCACAGTTCACAACGTAACCTTCGTGACGGCGCACGTTGAGAACTCCATCGCGGAGAAAAAGATACTGACCTTTGATTGCGTAGACGGGAGAGTCGAGCGCAGGTGTTTTGTCCAACGACAAGGAAACAACTTTTTCAGGAACGGCATTCCAAAACGGAAACTCGATTTCTGCGACGACAGCCTCATTGAGAACGGCAACTTCGGCAGCTTGCGGAGCCGCATCAGGTGGAGCGACCCGCAAAGACTCACTCTGTCCGTCGGCAAGTCCGGCTGCAAGCATGGCAAGAGCCTGGCTGCGCACGGAATTGAATTCCTCGAGGCTTGGCCTGTTGTTTGCCGACTTGAGCATCTTCATCCAGTGGCTTTTGTCAGCAAAAGTGCGACACAGGAATGCTTCTAGGACCCCTGCCTGATGACGCGAGCCGACCTTGGCCAACAAGACTGCCATCGTGGCCCCTTGATCGATCCAGCGGGTAGGAACCTGTTGGCTGCGTGTGATTCCGACTTTAAACTTGTCCGTAAAAGCTAAATAGACATAATGAGGCTGGTAGCAGAACTCTTCACCCCACGAAGGTTCACGGCACGTGCCTTTGGTGTAGTGACAACCAACGGGATTAAGGACACACCGGTCGGCTTGAGCCGAGCTTTGCAGGCATGGGTAACAGCAGCCATCAAAGAGTTTCTTCACAGAACGATTACAAATCGTGCAACAGAACTGACCGGCATGTCGGAACAGCACTCGGCTCTCAGACTCAATCGGGCGGCCGTTCAACTCATACGACGCTCGGATGCTTATTACTTGAGCAGGCTTAGTAATTCCCGCTTCAAAACGAAGTGGAAGTTCATCCCACTGCTCTTTTGTCATTCCTTTTGCGCGGACAGTCATCTTGGAAAGCGTCAGATTTTCGACCAAAAATGCCTCCATACATCCCAGCAAAACTCTTCAATTCTAAAGCGTTAGAAGAACTCGGGGTGAGCTTTCCGTGCACAATGCACTAGTTTTTTACCCAAGAAAAGTTTCCCGTTGCGTCGAACTCGGTAAAGTGGGAGACGAGGCATCGGTTTTTCACTCTCTAATCAATGCTCTGTTTTTAAGCAAAGAGGGTCTTTGACACGGTTTGATTCCGTTCGGGGGAACTTGGGTGACTGTTTATTCGAAGAAGAACAAGCAACAAAAAAAACTCAATGGCGTCGTACTGGCTTTGAGTTTATTTGTGACCGTTGCTTGTCAGTCACAAGGTACATACCGCACCCCACCACGCCTGTCGCTTGATGGAACCCAGCTATCGATGCTCGAGCGGACTGACTTGACTCCGCAACCACTGACGGCCAAGCGGATACCCGAAAGTGATTCACAAGCTGCCGGCAGTCGGCAAAAGGCGGCCAGCGCAGAATCAACCGCACGCAATCAAATAAGCCAACAGACCGCCCGTCCGCTTTTGTCTCGCGACTCGGCCGCTGCAAAACAGCTTGCGGAAGGTGTCATGTATAACGTCGCGAATGCGACGGCCCCCGCAACCCAAGACTTGGACCAACTTAAAGAACAAGCCGATACACTGGATGACACAGATTCCGAAAACGAAGGTTCGGCGCTGGTTGAAGAGACCGAAGTCGACGCAGACAAAGAAATCTTTGACGCGGACTCCGCGCGCAGCCCGGAAGAAGTCGCGCAACTACTGCAACAATCAGGGATCGAGGGACACTTCGCGCTCTGTGAAGGCAGTGTCTACATGGACGAATGGCAACGCATCTTTGACAGCCAGTTTGTCAGTGCACATCGGGATAACTTCAAAAAATCTTCGCACTTGCGAAAAGCGCTCGAGAGCGCCCGCTCGGAAGAATATACAAAGTTGCTGCTCCCGACTCTTTCGAACCTCGATTTCGACTACCCGGTTGTCATCAACGAAGATGTCATCAAATGGATCCAGTACTTCCAGACACGAGGCCGGCGTGCATTTGTCACTTGGCTCAGACGAGCGGAAGACGTGATCCCTCAGTCAGTCCCTGTCCTTGAGCGGTTCGGATTGCCCAAAGACCTGATCTATTTGGCGATGATTGAATCCGGATTCAACAACAAGGCAACCTCGATTGCACGTGCCGCAGGTACTTGGCAGTTCATGCGCGCTACCGGACGAAACTTCGGACTCAAGCTCAACGACTACGTCGATGAGCGGCGTGACCCGGAAAAAGCGACCGTCGCTGCAGCAAGATATCTCACTTATCTTTACACAATGTTCGGCGACTGGCATTTGGCGGCGGCGAGCTACAACGCTGGAGAAGGCCGAGTTTCACGCAGCATGCGCGGACAGCCGGACAAATCTTTTTTTGGTCTCTCTGCAGCGCGCAGACTACCCAACGAAACTCGAAACTATGTGCCCAAACTCATTGCGGCAATGATCATTTCCAAGAATCCGACCCGATTCGGGTTTGAGGTATCAGAGGGCAGCAGAGCTCTGCGCACACGCGGTCTGGCGCTCGAAAAATCAGTCCGGCTGAGCGACCTTGCCTCTGCAATTAACGTTGACCTGAAGGTTCTTGAAAGCATCAACCCTGAGTTGCGGCTCGGTGTGACCCCGCCTGCTCAGGAAAAATCACCCTATGTTTTAAGGGTGCCAGAGAGCTTCTATCCGGCCGCAATCGCGGCGGTGGACACGCTTCCGCAGGCGTCCCGCTCGGTGCAGATTGTTGCCCGTGTGAAGAGAAAAGAAACTCTCAATCAAATTGCAAGTCGCTACGGAATTTCGCTTGCAACGCTGCTGAAAGCTAATCCCAGCATCCGACCCAACGTTCGCTTGGCAAAAGGCCAGAGTGTGAAGATACCTGTATCGTTGGGGACCGGTCAGTACGAACGCCTCACGCGCGAAGACAAGGTCTCGCGCCGGAAGTCGCGCTCTGCTGCGGGCAAATCTCGTTCAGTGAAGGTAGCCTCCCGCCGGTCCGGAAAATCTAGGGAGTAAAAAATGACAGATTTCGTCGAATTGTCGGATGACAACTTTAATGCCTTGGTTGCCGGAAGCCGGCTAGCGCTGGTCGATTATTACGCAGGCTGGTGCGGCGCGTGCCGCATGGCAGCACCGATGTTTCGCCGTGTTGCCGAAGAATTTAAGATGGATTTATTTAAAATAGACGCTGAAAAGAACCCTCAATCACGGGAAGCCGTTGAAATTGAGAACCTGCCGACTCTGGCTCTCGTCAAGGATGGCAGAGTAGTCGCATCCCTGTGTACGACTCGTGAAGAGAGCCTGCGCACCTTTCTTGCCGAGCACGGCGTCAGCATCTGAAGGACACTCCCCGATGGACCTCAAAGCTATGCGCGAGCTCGCGCAAAAATATACCGTCGACGAGCTCAATGCCTACGTCAGTGAACTCGAGACAAACGGCCGCTGCGACTGTTCGGATAAACAGGACCCCTGCGAAGTGATGAATGACCTTTTACAGGCCATGGAAGTTCGCAAGTCGATGGATGCGGGGCTGACTGTGCAGGAAGCTGTCCGCGAATTCAGCAAGCGTGTGCGCGCAGTGTTGAGCTGAATCAGAGAATTCCCAGCAGCGAAATAGTGACAACGCCTTTTTGTACCACCGACTGTGTCTTAAAATTACGTTCCCAATCATAAGAACCGTTTGAACTCACGGTTAGATAAGGCTGCAGACTAAAGGTCAAACCAAGTCCTGCGGTGTTCTTGAGCGCGTACTGTGGCGCTGTAAGCAGTTGCGAAGACGTGCGCTCACCCAGCACCTTATTGGTCAACTTAAGCGAACTCCTCTTGCTGAGAGCAAAACTCACGCTGGGAGTGAGCGAGACGTCGCCTTTGCGCTCGGCAGGATTTTTTTTCAGAGGCAATCTGTAACCGGCATCAAACGGAATGCTGAGTGTCAGGCTTCCCCATTCGCCCAGAGCTTGATCGCGAAAAAATCTGACGAGCGCAGAACTGCGGTCCGCTGAAGAACTCTTCTGCAGGTCTGCTTCATAAGCCAGATTCAACTCATTTGCAGCAAGCGACATTTTGAGGCCTGCGCTTGAGGTCAGCGACTTCGAGCCCGCACGCACATAATTGGCGGTTGTCGAGAGTTTAAAGATACCCAAATTGCGACCGGCATATTTAGACCAGTTTGTTTCGGCTTCAGCAAACAACACATCCAAAGCGGCAAAGCTGCGATCCATGTTGCGAATGCCAAAGACACGAAGTCCCAGTCCAAACGGACCATCACCTTTTTTGTGTCCGCCGAGTCCTTCCACGTTGGCAAACATGCCTGCAAGAATTTTACTGCCGGCGCGTCTTTTATAGGTGCTTGGCAATTCGCTGTTGCGCGGCAGGCCCAAGACATTCGTCTCATATTGATAAGAAAGCGGGCTGACCAAGGTCCAAGGCCGCTGCCGTGCGATGCGCGACATAAAAGCCGCCGCAGACTGCTGCAGAGCAGGATCAAGACTGTCATTCCAAGTCAGCCGGACAAAGCTGCTGCGCGAGTCAAACAGCCTGCCGGTTTCAAAGGCAATCACCCCTAGGTAGTAGGGGAGCAGGAGCCGGCGCTGGCCAGACAAATCATCAGCAGCTGCCGCCAGACGCAACAGGACGTCGGCGTCAATCCACTGCTTTCTTTCCATGAGAATCAATGCTGTTTCGTATTGGGCCGGCGCAAAGTCTTCATCCAGTTTCAACGCCTGCCTGAGCAACTCGAAAGACTCGTCCGTTTTATACAGCCCCTTCAATATCAGGGCTTTGCAAACCAGCAGCCGCGGATTTTTCTCTATTTCCTTCTCGGAAAATACCCGCAGCAGGTCACGCGCCTCGAAAATATTCTCCTGATCCAGCAGCTCCTCGATCTTCTTCAATGTCTGTTGCTTTTGCTGTGAATTTGCCGGCACGAGCCTGACGGGCATCGGCCTCATAACTGCGTCCGATGCGCTTGCAGGTGGAACAGGTGCAAAAAACAGCGCTCCAACCGCTCCTGCGGCGACCGCAAAGCTGCGCATGAGATGAACGGGTTTAGGATTTGAGCTGGTTCTGGCTTCCTGCATATGATTCACCTGCAAACAGCGTCAGATACTTTTTGAGATCGGCCAACCCTGTCTGACCAAACTCCGCACGGAACTGACGCTTCTTCAAAGGTAACAGCAATCTGCCGTCAGGTGTAAGTCTGACTCCCTTCACCTCACGGTTGCAAACGTCGAAAATCCGTCTGACGATTGCCTCGGCATCGTGATCTTCGCGTGCCTGCAGGATCTCCGGACTGATTTTGATCTCGGTAAAATCATCGCTCACATTCAAGCCGATACCACCAAAGCTCATCAGCCAGCGCCTCACCCGTGCCATGTCGGCCAGGTTTTGCACGCTCTCGGGGAGCGGACCAAAACGGTCGGCACACTCGAGTGTCAGAGCACTCAGATTGTCTTCGTTACGCGCCCCGAAAAAGCGTCTGTAGAGACGCAACCGCTCACGTGAATTTTGCACGTAGTCCTCGGGGATCTGTGCTTCGATCGGTACCTGAATTTCCGCCTCCGGAAGCACCCTCACCTTACGACCGCCAATCGAACGTATCGCATCGTCGAGCATCTGCATGTAGGTGTCCAGCCCCACCTCGGTGACGCGGCCGCTCTGATCGTCACCCATGATGTTGCCCGCCCCGCGCATTTCGAGGTCCTGACTTGCAATCACAAACCCGCTGCCCAATTCCTGATGTTCACGCAAAACCTCGAGTCGCTTGACTCCTTCGTCCTCTTCGCGCGCGGACGGACTCATAAGGAAGTAGGCATAACCGCGTGTCGACCGGCGGCCGACACGTCCGCGCAACTGATACAGCTGCGACAAGCCAAAATGGTCGGCGTCCTGCACGATGATGGTGTTTACGTTGGGCATGTCGATGCCCGATTCAATAATCGTCGTGCACAACAAGACGTCGTATTTCTGGTCGATAAATTCAATGATGGTCTTGTCGAGATCCTTTTGCCCCATTTTACCGTGACCGATGCAAATGCGCGCCTCGGGAACCAGTTTTTTGAGATAGGTTTCCACCGACGGCAAATCTTCAACACGGTTATGAACAAAGAAAATTTGTCCGGCACGGGCCATTTCGTACTTGATGGAGTCGCGGATGGTGTTCTCGTCGAACGGACAGACGAAAGTCTTGACGGCCAAGCGCGCCTTCGGGGGCGTTGTGAGCAGGCTGAGTTCGCGCAAACCAATCATGGCCATCTGCAAGGTGCGGGGAATCGGCGTCGCACTCATCGTCAGGACATCGATTCCATATGAGAGTGTTTTGATTTTTTCTTTTTGCAGAACACCAAAACGCTGCTCTTCGTCAACAATCAGCAGTCCCAGGTCACGAAACTTGACGTCCGGCGACAACAGGCGGTGGGTGCCGACAAGGATATCGATACCTCCCTCCGCAAGCTTTTTGAGTACCTTTGCAGAGCCTCCCGAACCTGACGAGCGATCGAGAATTTCGACATTCACTCCGAACTGCCCAAATCGCTCCTGCAGGCTGCGGTAGTGCTGATGCGCAAGCACTGTAGTGGGAACCAGCCACGAAACCTGTTTTCCATCCAAAACTGCGCGATACGCCGCGCGCATGGCGACTTCTGTTTTGCCGAATCCGACATCGCCGCAAAGCAGACGGTCCATCGCCTTCGGCCGGCTCATGTCTGCCTGAATTTCACGCGTCGCCTTAAGCTGATCAGGGGTCTCATCGTAAGGAAATGCCGCTTCAAAAAGAAGATAATTATCCTCGATTCCGGCATACGCGTGCCCCGGCGTTGTTGCCCGTTTTGCCTGATGCTCAAGAAGCTCCTTGGCAACTTTGGCGGCCTCTTCTTTGGCGCGCGCCTTGCGCTTCTCCCATTGCGTACCCTTGAGCGAATCAAGCTGGGCAGTGTCAGACTTGCCCGCGCCGATGTATCTCTGGACAAGGCTGAGCTTGTGCACCGGCACGTAAATCTTATCGTTGCCGGCGTATTCGAGAACTAAAAAATCACCCGAAATATCCATAATCTTAATGGTCATCAGACCACGGAATCGGGCTATGCCGTGTTGCACGTGAACAACCAAATCGCCTTCGGCAAAGTCTCCAAACTGACCCGTCAGCAGCGTTTCCGTAGCTTCACGGGATGCGCGGCGGGAATCCTCCTCCGAGGCAATTTCAAGACTGTGATCCTTGCTGACTCCACGCAGCCATTCTTCAGGCAAGACGATTTTTTTTGCGGCCGGCAGGAAAAACGGCGCAGCAAATTTTGCAAGTCGTGCAATCCACTCACTGTTTTTTGCGGCGGACACAGCGCCGTTAAATTCCGTGAGCGAAAAGATCGGAATCTCGGCATCAATGAGGCGGAGTTTTTCCGAATCGGCAAGATGCGCTCTTAACAGAGCTGCAAACTCAAGGCAGGTATCCTGCGTCGGGCTCGTCACGACACAGCCGAGATCCGGTTGATCGCGCAACGCATCGCGAATCAATTGCAGGCGTTCGGAAAACTTTCGCTTACCTGCAGCTGTAAATTTTTCAGCGACCGAGTCCGGCAAAGAGAAGCGTCCGCCCTGAGTTTCGGGAGTAACATTAGCCTTAAGCCACTGCGGAAAATTTTCAGCTTCCGGATAGAGCTTTTCGGTTTTGATTGTCATGTACGATTTGCCGTAGCCTGCTTGCCACGCGCTCTCGTAAAGATCGGTGACCTCGCGCAGGCCCTGCAGAATCTGCTCCTGCTCTGCAATCGCATGCACCTGAACGCCGCTGCGCTCGCCGTCGAGAGTCTGCCCAAGAAATTCCTTCAATGCGATAAACTTGGTGTCCGAAAAGAGCGGGCAGAGATCATCGATGCCAGGAAATGGAATTGAGCAGCGCACGTTTTCAAGCAGATCGTTGCGTATACTTCCTTGCAAGCCCTGTCCGAGAATTGCTTTGTTGAAACGCTCAATCCACTGCACTGTCTGTGCTTCCACAGGCCAGACGAATTCTCGCGAAGGCAGAACGTAAATACTCTCCCGTGTCTCGAATGACCGCTGGTCGACAGGCCTGAATAAACGGATCTTTTCGAGCGAATCGGCAAAGAATTCGCAACGCACTGGAAAGCGTTCTGCAGGTGTCCAGAAATCGAGGATGCCGCCGCGAATTGCGCATTCGCCAACCTCTTCGACCCGCTGAACAGTCTGATAACCAAGATTTACGAGCCGATCGAGCAATGCGTCCTGATCATGTTCGTCGCCCGTTTTAAGAAAAATTGTGTTGTCTGCAAACCAACCGGGCGCCGGAACGATGCGTAGCAAAGCCGGCGCCGAAACCACAAGACAGCGCACCTGCGCAGTCCGCAAAAGGTGCAGCGCGCCGAGTCTGCGGGCGAGTAGTCTACGCGCAGATTCGAAACGATAAACACCCGACTGAACAAAATTTGGCAAACCGACGATTTCATCGTGTGCGAGTGTCCGTCCCGCGAGCTGACGCAGACACTCTTCGGCCAACAGGGCGTCATTGTCGGTGGCCGTCAGGACCAGATGCAACTTTGCGGGCGACCGGACGGCCTCATCAATGACGCCCGCAGCAAGGATCTCAAGATTCTTTTTCATTCAGAAATCCAATCAAACTCGCCCTTCTGGCCGCGGTTTAAAAGGTGCGTGACAGCATCGCGCACTGGTCGATTTTCATAGAGGACCTCGTAGGCCATGCGCAGAATCGGCGTGTCCAGTTTCAATTTCTCGCTGAGAAGAAATGCGCTGCGCGCCGTCGAGTAACCCTCAACCGTTTGGCCGATCTCGGCAAGTATTTCAGACATGCCGCGTTCATGGTGCTGGGCAATGGTCAAACCAAAACGCCGGTTGCGCGACAAGTCGCCTGTGCATGTCAGTATCAGGTCACCCAAGCCGCTCAAGCCTAAAAAGGTCATCGGATCGGCACCCAGCGCGACACCCATCTGAGCCATTTCCCCCAGTCCGCGGGTGACAACGGCGGCCCTCGCGTTATGACCGAGCTCAAGCCCGTCAACGACACCGGCAACGACAGCAATCACGTTTTTAATGGCACCACCCAATTCGACCCCGACAACATCATCCGTTCCGTAAACGCGAAAATGAGGCCGGTGCAGAAGAGTTTCCGCCGCCCGACGAACATTTTCATCTTTCGAGGCGGCGACGATTGCGGTGGGCAGGCCAGCCTGCAATTCTTTTGCAAAACTTGGTCCGCTGAGAATTCCGATGCCGGACGTTTGAGGTAGACGTTCGAAAAGAATTTCGTGCGGCAGTTTCAGAGTGCCGAGTTCGATACCCTTGGCAGCGCAGAGAACTGGAATTTTGTTGGACGGTTCAAGCACCGGCCAAAGTTCGTCGCGGCACCAATCAGCAACCTGACTCAAAGCTTGGCAGGGAACCGCCAGAATCAAAAGATCTGCACTCGAACCGCGCAGACTCTGCAGACTGGCGCGATCCATCCCGCTCAGGGTGAACCGCTCGCCCCCTGCAAATGCTTTGCGGGCATCTGCCAGCGCACTTTCGTCCAGCCCGAGTAAGGTGACGTTTGAACCTGCCTGATGTGCACACGCGGCAAGCGCACGGCCAAAGACTCCGGGCCCGACGACGATAACATGAGCGCGCCCGCCCGATGCTTTTGGGGCTGAGCTGAATTGTTCCTCAGTTTGCATAGTCGTCATCGGCGCTTCCTTTTCGTGGACGGGGAAATGCGAACTTAACATGGCCCCGGCCGTTCTAGAAAAGTGCCTGCTCGGGGTCAATCTTGACGACCCGCGAACAATCCCTGACACTTCCCTTCTCCTATTGACAGAGGTGCAGCATGGATTTGAATCAATTGCGTGAGAACGCGCAGGAATTGCGGCGTTTGCTTGGCAGCAAAGTTCTCGGACAGCCGCAGGTCATCGATCTCGTCATCATGACCGTGCTCTGCGGAGGCCATGCCCTGCTGACCGGTGCCCCCGGCGTTGCAAAAACAACACTCGTCCGTTCGCTCGCACAAGCACTTGGATGCGGCTACAAGCGCATTCAGTTCACACCCGACCTGACCCCTTTCGACATTTTGGGTGGCGATACCATTCAATTCGACGAAAAGAATCCTGACATCAAGAAAATCGCATTCGTTGCAGGTCCGATTTTTGCCCCATTCATACTGGCAGACGAAATCAACCGCGCTTCACCCAGAACGCAATCCGCACTCCTTGAGGCCATGCAAGAGCGGCAGGTCAGCCTTGGCGGACAAACACGTCCACTTCCGCGGCCGTTTTTTGTATTCGCAACGCAGAACCCAATCGAAAACGAAGGAACCTTCCCTCTGCCGGAAGCACAGCTGGACCGCTTCCTCGTGAATATCGACGTCGGCTATCCGAATTTTGAAACCGAGTTGCAGGTTGCGGTCCTCTCTGCCGCAGAAAAGGAACTGAGCTCACTGCCGGCTGCCAATCTGGTGTTGAACGCGCGTCCCGCCATCGAACAAATCCCCATGCAGCAGCAACTTCTTGAGGCCTGCGTGAGGCTTGTGCGCAACACCCGGCCGGCAGAAAGCAAACTCCAGCACATCAAGAACTACGTCGATTACGGCGCCAGCCCGCGTGCCTCGCAGTCGCTGGTTCTGGCAGCCAAGGCGGCAGCCTTCCTTGCGGGCGCGCAGCAAGTGGGCTGGGAGCACGTGGAACAGGTTGCGACAGCCGTCCTGCAGCACAGGCTTGTGCTTAACTTCAAGGCTGCAACCGACGGAATTCAGAGCAAAGATGTGTGCAAGATTCTGGTCGCAGAGAGCATCCTCTAAGACCTCATTAAATCTTGACACAGCCTAGTGATTGTGGTCCCTTCCGCAGATACGCGGCGAGCCGTATTCCGAGCTTTTCGGTCGTTACGGACTGCTGACTGTGCGGGGACACTTTTTATGTCTAAAATTCTTTCCGGCACTGTGACCGACACTCCTTTGCGTCCGGCGGACTCACGACAAGCCGGCGAAGCACTGCCCCGCCGCGACGAAAATCCCAACAACGAATCTGCTCGACTTATCGGCCAGCCCGAGGGGCCCTTTGGCACCGCGGCAGTGGCAAAGCTCACCGTTCTGCTGCGCAGCTTAGGTGCTTCGCGTTTCTCAAAGTTTGAAACTCTGGAAATTGCCAAGCACGGAGTCTACATCGCGTGTTCGAACCCCAAGCAGTTTCCCTTCCAAGTCAAAACAACGCTCCTTGAACTGCAGCTCTTTCTCGGTGATCCGGCCTCGCCCGCAACCCGAATTATCAGGGCCATGGGACGCATCGAAGAAATTCGTCCGGCAGTCGACCTTCCGATACCCGCACCATCTGGATACGTGGTGCGCTTGGTACAGGTCGGCAACGATGATTCAATCGCACTTGAAAAGTACGTCTACGAACATCTTCTCAGCGCGGCAATGTGAGCACTGACATGGTGCAATTTGTCCTTGATCTGCGCAGCGATACTTTGAGCCAACCCTCCGATGAAATGCGCAAAGCGATGTGCGCAGCCTCGGTGGGCGACGCCTTTTATGACGAAGATCCGACTGTCACACAGCTCGAAAAACACATTGCAGAAATTTTTGGCCACGAATCTGCATTGTTCGTACCCAGCGGCACGATGAGCAATCAGATTGCAGTGCAATTGCATTGCTCCGCGGGCGACGGCCTGCTCAGCGCGCCCGATCTGCATGTGGTGAGAGTGGAAAGCGGCGCGCTCGCAGCTCTCGCCGGAGTCCAACCGGCGGCTGCACCTGTTGAGGATGGCTTTCTGCCCCAACTTGATTTGCTCGATGAGCATTTCGTGCCGCACGACTCTATTGTGAGTCCGCCAACGCGCATGCTGGTTGCCGAGAACACTCATTTGTTCTCAGGCGGACGGATCCATCCTTTCAGTCACCTGCAGGCGTTGTCTGAATGGTGCAATGAGAGAAAGGTCGCGTTTCATTGCGACGGAGCGAGAATCTGGCATGCCCACGTCGAAACGGGCATTGCGCTTTCGGCCTATGGCAGTTTGTTCAAGACTCTCTCAGTCTGTTTTTCGAAGGGGCTTGGTGCACCGGTCGGCAGCTGCCTGATAGGTCCGCGGCACATGATTCAAAAGGCAAAAATCATCCGCAAAAGAATGGGCGGAAGCATGCGCCAGTGCGGCATACTCGCTGCAGCGGCGCATTACGCGCTCACTCATCATCTGCAACCTCTGCGCGATGATCACCGCAATGCAAAAAAACTAGCGACGTGGCTGAGAAACAAGTATCCGCAAGCGCGTGTTGCAGAACCCGAAACAAATATTGTGCTGCTGAAATTCAACTCTCCGGCCGCTGAAATTCAGCGCGAGCTGGAAAGCGTTTATGGGCTGAGACTTTCAGCCCTCAACAGCAGAACTCTGCGTGCGGTCTGCTATCGGGACATCACTTCCGCTCAAATCAACTCGACAATTGTGTAATCCTTTTTGCCTTTGCGGATGAGCAGACCGCCGCACTCCTGCTGAAAGTCTTTGGGCTGAAGTTTGTAGGCCACATCAGCACACTTTTCGCCGTTGAGCAGCAGACCGTTGCCCTGCACGATTCTGCGCGCCTCACTTTTGCTCGGACAGACGCCCACTTTTGCGAGCAGCGTGACGACATCGAGTCCAACCTCAAGGTCGGCCGCCGGCAATTGCACGCGCGGCGCGGCAGACAGATCGCCGCCACCCTCAAACAGTGCGCGCGCTGCTGCAAGCGCCTTGTCAGCTTCCTCTTTGCCGTGGACAAGGTGGGTGACATCCCACGCGAGACGCTCCTTGGCTTTGTTCGGATTGGCCCCCGCAGCGCACAACTCGGCAATTTCATGCATCGGCAAGAAGGTCAGCTGACGCAGGGTCTGCTCGACGTTCTCATCAGGAATGTTTCTTAGGTATTGGAAAAAATCATAAGGAGCCGTCATGGACGGATCCAGCCAGATGGCGTTGCCCGCGGTCTTGCCCAACTTGCGGCCTTGGGAATCCACAATCAGCGGCTGCGTGAAACAAAATGCCTGCTTGTGCTCAACGCGCCGGATGAGATCGACCCCACCTAGCAGATTCGACCATTGATCGTTGCCGCCTGTCTGCAGAATGCAGCGATGGGTTCTGAACAGCTCGAGAAAATCATACGATTGCAGGAGCTGATAGCCCATTTCCATAAATGTCAGACCGTGCTCGAGGCGAGACTTGTTGACGTCGGCAGACAACAATTTCGCAACCGTGAAGTGCACGCCAACATTGCGCGCAAATTCGAGCCATGTCATCGGCCCAATCCAATCGATGTTATTTACAAACAGCGGAGCGTTGGGCACGTCAAAACGAAAGTAACGTTCAACCAGCTTCGTGAAGTTACGTATGTAAGCTGCGATGTCCTCTTTGCTGTTCATCTGCCGCATGTCGGTGCGGCCGGTCGGATCACCAATCAGGCCCGTGGCGCCGCCAAACAACACAATCGGCCGCATCCCGTGGTCCTGCGCGCGGCGCAAGCCGAGAAGTGGCACCAAATGCCCAAGAGTCAGGCTCTTCGCAGTGGGATCGAATCCGCAATAGACGCCAGGGTACGTCTGCGGGTTCTCTTTTTGCGCAGTCTTTAGTGCTTCGCTCAATGCTGGCCCATCATTTGTTTGCTCAATAAGCCCGCGTTCCTGCATATGCGTAAAAAAATCTGGGATCATGGTGTCTCTCCCGAATGCCTGACCAATTGATCCCAGAGGCTTAATATTTAACGGCCTGATTGGCAAAGGACGGCGGATGCCGTCACGTGAGGGCACGGAGGCTAATCGCCTTTCAGCATCCTCGCGAGTGCGGCGAGGAATGAAGACTCCGTTCCCTGTGAAACGCTCTTTCCAGACGATTCTTTCAGCGCGTCCAATTGCAGTTGAATCTTTGAAATTTTTGATTGCGCGTCGATCTCGGCGGCAGAATCGTATTGAGTCAGGCGTTCAAGTTCGCCTCTGTCGAGCCAAAGGCCATGATGACGTGGGCACTGATCGATGACCACTCCCGAGTTGTAATCATAATTGACTGGATTCATCGCAGTTTGGCATTTGGGACAAAGCTCAACCGAGTTGCGTTCCGGAACCGGAATGCCGGCAAACCTCTGCTCGAGAAGCGTTTTCAAATTCCCAATTGGCTGTTGCGCTGAGAAAGATTTTAAAAGCTGGATGATTTCGCCGTCATCCAGCCAAATTCCAGAACAACCCGAGCATCTGTCAATCGTGACTCCACGAACACTCTCGCTCACAAGCCTGCCTTGGCACCGAGGACAAATCATAACCGTCAACCCCAACTCGAATGAGCACCCGCCCATCTTAGTCGATGATCACCGACCGCGCAGGACACCAGTCAATGGTTTGTTTCGTCCCGCCAAAATAGGGATAAGCGAGTCCGCGTGTAATGAGTTCCTGCGACACACTGACATCATCGACCCGAACATCAGCCAAAATGCGGAAGTACTTGTCGCGTTGGACTTTGTGCAATTCGAGTTTTTTTCCGCGCAGCAGCATTGCCCTGACAAACTTTTGTGCAACCAGCGCCGCCTCATGCTCGCAGGCATCCCGCGAATACAACTCTGGCGTGTCGACGCCAAAGATCCGAACAGACACTTTTTGACCGAACAATGGATGAACATCCGGGATCGAAACCGTCAGGGTGTCACCATCGTGATTATAGAGGAACTTCACACAGCGGAACGAAGTGGGCGTGTGCTGGCAATCGGTGGCAACCTCAACCGGATTTTGATTGGCAGGGTGAGTACCGATCGAAGCGGGAACCGTCAGGAAGGTTGCTTGAGCAAATGCAGGCAACAATGCAAGGGCGAGCGACAGCAACTTGAATGGCGTCTTCGTCATGCGGCATTCCCTCCGGAATAATGTTGGAGCCCACGATACGTGTACCCCGTTTATTGTGTTCTGGACACCATGCCTAACACCGGTTGACTGACCGGTCAATTAAATTCTCTGCTGAAGTGGAATCTTTTCCAAGCTGCAGAAATCATCTGAAAAATGCTCTATCGCCCGCTCCTTAAAGTAGCTCTCGCATTGCTCAACGAGATCTTGGCTGGAGCCAGCGTACCCCAACCGCCGCAGCGACGTGAGGAACTCGTCGTGCGAGCGCCCCTGACGGTAATCCGGTTCGCGGCTGGGATGCTGCAGAACGCGGCTGATTTGCTCAAAGTCAGGATCAACCAACAGGCTTCCCTGATAAACAACGAGATGCTTGCGCCGGAACAGGCTTGTGCCGGCAATCTTTTTGTCGCCCACGGCCAAATCTGAATGTCCGCGCATCACAACACCGGAGATCCCCTGTGCCGCCAGCGCAGCCGCCCACAAACCATTAATAAGCTCAAAATACCTCTGATTTGAAAAGATATCTTTAGCAAAAAAAGCAAAGGTCAAAACAACACAACCCGGCCCGAGCAAAACAGTTCCGCCGCCCCCGCGCCGCTGCAGGACGGGAATATCCTCGCGCCGACAGGCCTCTTCGAAGGTTTCTCGTCCGGCACTGTTCGAACTCGACAGCACAACGGCGCTCCGGCGTGTTTCGAAAAAACGAAACAGAATCCGCTGATGCGTTTGCGCTCCTGCAAATTGCGGCCAGCTTTTGAATGGCTGATGAAGCACCCAATTATCCATCCACACGGCGCGCCGATTCTCCATTTTCAAGAATTTTTAATTTATTGCCCGACCGCCTCGAAAGCCTCCAGAAGCTGGGCGTGCGTCAGGCTTTGCACATGCGGCTGCGCAGTTTCGAGACCGTCGTTGTAGCGCGTGCGCATCCAAACAGCCGCGCAACCGGCGGCGGCAGCTGCCTGCAGCCCACGGTTGGAGTCTTCGAGCACGAGTGCACGCCCGGGTGCGCATCCGAGTTGAGCAAGAGCATGCAAAAAAATGTCGGGTGCGGGCTTTTTTCTCAGGTTGGGCTGTTTTCCGACAATCAGATCGAGCTCGGCGGTCGGGAATCCCGCAGATGCCAAGACAACACGAATTTCTTCTTGAGAACTGTTGCTGGCAATTGCCACTTTGGCGCCGCGCGAGCGCATGTGACGAATGATGGGGAGGGTTTCCGCAAAACAAAGCACGTGGCCCTGACGGATCAACCGCGCGTAGGCTTCGGACTTGTTGCGAATAATCTCTTCTTCAGTCACGGGAAGGCGATGTTGGGCAATTTCTCTGCCTGTTCCATCGCCCAGATGAGTGAACGAGGGGTAGTACTCTGACTCGGAAAGCGTGTGGCCGACGTTTGCGAATGCCTCACGGTAGGCCAGAAAATGCAACTTTTCGGTGTCGGCAAAACACCCGTCGAAGTCCCAAAGATAGCACTCTGCCGACAATATAAGTTCAACAGACATCAGACCTGCGCCTCCCGTTCTTGCACAGGAGTATACCCAAACGTATAGTCCCGCAACGCAACGCGCAGCCGAGCTCGCGTCAGCCAACGGAAAGGTACCAGATGAAAAGAGTTGCAGTCACAGGTTTGGGCATTCTCTCTCCGGTCGGAAACAATCTTGAAAGCTGCTGGTCTGCAGTCATCAACGGTGTCAGCGGAATCACCAAAGTTACGCAAGTTGACCTATCCAAACACACCGTACAGATCGGCGGCGAGGTGAAAAGCTTCGACCCCGCCCAGTATTTTTCAAACGAGAAGGAAGCTCGCCGCAACCAACGTTTTGTGCAGATGGCGGTCGCGGCCAGCCGGATGGCGATGCAGGATGCAAAGCTTGAGCTGAACGATGAACTTAAACTCGACACAGGCGTGTCGATCGGAGTCGGTGTCGGTGGACTTGGCTATCTCGAAGAACAAATCATCACCATGCACGAGAAGGACCCGAGCAGGGTTTCGCCGTTCACAATTCCTGGGTTCATCGCAAACATGGCTGCGGGCATTACCGCCATGGAGATGGGCGCCAAAGGACCAAACATCTGCGTGACGACCGCCTGTACGAGCGGAACCCACGCTATTGGTGAAGCACTCATGCTGATTCAGACCGGACGTGCCAAGGTCATGATCGCGGGCGGAGCCGAAGCTGCGCTGAG
>JBDLRP010000050.1:0-15726 GCA_039799905.1 Pseudomonadota bacterium
TGAGCCAGGATCAAACTCTTAAGTTTAATTTGGCTACATGATTATTATAAAACGTTCATTGACGTTATTTGGTAAAACCTCACGCCGGTTGCGAACTTCTCTCAGTGTTGCCACCAAAATCCACTCACCCTTGCGTGCGGCTCTTCCCGCACTCTGTGACTTCTTTCTTCTCTTTTCAAAGAACCGTGCTCACCTTGGATTTGGTGGCGGGGGCAGGACTTGAACCTGCGGCCTTCGGGTTATGAGCCCGACGAGATACCAACTTCTCCACCCCGCGTCCTCGAGAGCGAAGCGGTGTTTATCCACCCAGGAGGGGGCTGTCAACACCGAATCAAAAAAACTTTACGCGTTGACCACAACGCCCTTCAGGCGATGCTTCAAAAAGTTCGGAAGTGCAAAAGATCCTTTGTGAATGTCTGTGTTGTAGTAGCGCGTAGATTTTTCGATAGCATGAGCACGCTCGAGATCGATTGCTTCAAAAGGATGCACGGATGAACTGGCGAACGCCCATGACCAAAAACCAAACGGATAAGTTGGAATGCTTCCCGAGAAAGCCCACACCTGCCCAATTTCACGCAAATTTCCGTAGACTTTTGCAAGGTCGATTCCATTTTCCCAAGGCGATTCGCACTGCGCCATGACGATGCCGTCCGGCTTCAAAATGCGTCTGACTTCTTTGTAGAAAGCGCCGGAAAAGAGTCCGACTCCCGGACCGATTGGGTCAGTAGAATCAACAATGACAACGTCGAAACTATTGTCAGCCGAATTTTTAACGAACTCAACTCCGTCGGCAATGTTCACTTTGGCGCGGGGATGATTCAAACCAACCGCCGTGAATGGCAAATACTGGCGGGAGAGCGACACAACATCGGGATCAATTTCGCAAAGAACTGCCTCTTTTACAGAATCGTGCCTGAGAACTTCACGCAGTGTACCGCCATCGCCACCGCCAATGACAAGGACCCGTTCGGGCTTCTTGTGAACAAGGCAAGGAACATGGGCGATCATTTCATGATAGACGAACTCGTCCCGTTCAGTGACCATCATGAGGCCATCCAACGTCAGAATACGACCGAATCCTGAGGTTTCGAGAACGTCGACTCGTTGAAACGGAGATTGCTTTGACGCCAGCACCTTCTTCACATGGAGACCCAACGAAATCTCGTCGTTGTGCCGCTCCTGATACCAAAGGTCGAGAACGATTCCCTCACTGCCTTCTGACTCAGGGCTTGAGCTGTTTTGAATTCTCTGTGAAAAATACATAGTTGTGCCTCGCTGGGATAGGAGCTTCAATAAATCGGGCGGCTTCTAGCATTCAGCGACGGGTCCTACAACCGCAATTCAAAAAATCGGAGTAATGACGTGGAAAAACGTTCGAACCACGACAAAGCCAATGACCTTGCCGTCGAATTAAAATCCGACGCACTTTCCAACGTGCGCATCGCAGTTTGCATGGGCGGCGGCATTGCAGCAATCGAGGTCCCGAAGGTTGTCCGCGAGCTTCGACGCCTTGGCGCGGACGTGCGAGTGTTTGCAACTGAGTCGGCGCTCAAATTTGTCGGCAAGGATGCTCTCGAATGGGCGTCAACCAAACCAGTTGTCGTACAATCCGGAGGACTCGCAGAACATGTCGCTCAGGAAGACACGCTCCTCGTCTTTCCCGCGACAACGGATCTTATTGGAAAAGCCGCAAATGGGATTTGTCCAGATGCATGCTCGACATACATCCAGAGCGCACTTGGCCGCGAAATGACCACGGTCTTTCTTCCAACCATGCATGATTCTTTAAGAAATTCACCTGCCTTCAAGGACAACATGCGGCGCCTGTCTCAATTTAGAGGAGTGTCGTTTATCGAGCCCAGAATCGAGGAGGGAAAATGGAAATCACCATCCCCCGAGACCATCGCACTCGAGGTTGCCTTCCGTCACAACCAGGCCCAGTGGCTTCAAAACGGCGGAAGCAGACCGAAAGCGCTCGTCACACTTGGTGGTACGGCCACTAAAATCGATTTGGCAAGGACAATTACAAACCTGTCGACAGGAACACTTGGTGCAATCCTCGTGAGGAAACTACTGGAACAAGGCATTCAAGTGACGGCACTGTGCGGACATCACACAGCAACACTAAGCGCATGCTCAGAATTGCGTGCGATTGACTGCAGAGAATTTTCATCGATGGAAAAACACATCAATGAACTCGGACAATCGGAATCCTTCTCCGCATTCTTTCACATTGCTGCGGTCTCTGATTACGGAACTGAAAAGACTGTGGACAAAAAAATATCAAGTACCGCGAATGAACTCGAACTAAAACTCACCCGACTTCCAAAACTTATCGCTTCGCCGTCCCTCGCCAAAATCCCGTTTCGAAGCGCTTGTAAATTCACCTCCACCGACGGTCCCGAAGATCTGAAGAAAGCGCAAAAGCTCTTAAAGGAAAACAAACTTGACGCGGTTATATGGAATTGGGGTGAGGCCGCATTCGGGAGCACTGACAACAAACAGAAAAGCATTATGTTGCGCAAGGACGGCAGCCAACAGCAACTGCAGGACAAGGACCATATAGCAAGTTCTCTGGTCGAAGAACTCATCAGCAATCTCAGAAAGGCTAATTTGCAGAATGAAGGCAATTGACATTCAGACTTCAGAAACTCTAAGCAAAGACAAACCCGACGCCGGAAAACCTGCGATGAAAAAAATTGTGACATTTATTATAACCTGTTACGTTTGGACCATCGTTCCATTGCTGACAGTCTTCTTCTCGACTGCCGTCGTGATTGCCACCCCTATCGCCATCCTCACAGACAAACGTCGCAATCTTTTGCACGAGCTCGCAACTATGTGGGCAAAGAGTATCGTGTTTGTGAATCCCTGGTGGACATTCGTCGTTGAGGGAAGAGAAAATCTTCCCGCCGACAGCCGACCCGTCGTTTACGTCGCCAATCACCAAAGCCAAGCCGACATCATCAGTGTCTTTTTGTTGTCACGTCAATTCAGATGGCTTGCGAAGGATTCGCTTTTTAAAATTCCTTTTCTCGGCTGGGCAATGGCGGCAGCTGGGTACGTGCCCGTCAAAAGGGGCGACAGAAGATCGCACGTCAAGTGCATGCGCAGGGCAAAGGAGCACCTGGCAGACGGAACTTCGATGTTGTTCTTTCCTGAGGGTACTCGTTCACGCAATGGCCAATTACAACCGTTCAAGGCAGGAGCCTTCCGTCTTGCCGCCGATGCAGATGCAGATATTGTTCCGATAACGCTGCAGGGTGCGTCTGACTTACTTCCCAAAGGATCGATAACACCCTCCGTTGCGACGGTTAGAATCACAATTCACCCGCACATCAGCTCCACTGGCAAAAGCGATAACGAGCTGATGGAGGCTGCTCAAGCGGCAATCGCGTCGGCTCTGCCGAACGCTTGAGAACGCCGCTCCGCGTAAACTCACATGCACACTCATTTTCAACGTCCACTTGCAAAAGATCAGCTGTCTGCCTGACATGCTCAATGCAGAATGTTAGTATTATCGGGCTCGAAGCCACTAAGAGGTAATGTTCATGCTGGCAAATCAAAGATGCTCGCGGCGGCGCTGCCGCGCTCTAGTTTTACTGACAGCCAAATCGGTCTTGGCCACCGGATGTGTTTCCAAGCAAGGCGAAATTGATCAAAAAAGATCGCAGTTGGTGACTGGCAGCAGGTGCAGCCTCACTTCTGGTTATCGCTGGAATCCGCAAAAACCACCAAAGCTTTTATTGCTGAGTCTCGACAGTTTGAATCTGGATAGCCTCAATGAATACATTCCCCGGCTCAAAAATCCCCATCCGTCCGGATTGAGCAAAATACTAAAGCAAAGAAATCAAAATGCGCATTTGATTGTGCGCGACCCGACAATCACGGCTTCTTCACACACCTCGACAATCACCTGCTCCACTGCCGGTACGCACGGTATCTTTGCAAATTCTCAGTGGAACGGACAAAAGAACGTCAGCGGATTTTCAGCACCAACGGGCGTCGAAACCTTTGCAACCGCACTTCGAACAGCAGGACTAAAAGTTGTCACGGCAGGGTATCCTTCACTTGATAATTCGGAAAACGGCCGCACTGTGAGCGAGGGGTTTGCATATGGAGATAATCTTGGCAAAGCCACCGTGGTTTCGATGTCTGGCAAAGAATCGTATGAACATGCCTGGAAGAACCAGAAAGACGAAATTCTGGCAAAAATAAACATCAGAAGAAAAGACAACCAACAGTTTCAGTTCGAATGCAGCGACGGTTCTTGCACAGTGTCGAGCGAGCCTTCCAGTTCAGTGCAAAATCTCATTCTTACACTCGGCGAACGCAGAGCTGTCGCATATACGATCGATCTGAAGTCGAAACAGGAAGAAATTTATCTCTCACCACTGGGGTTCAACAAAGCTTTTCCAGATGGGACCTTGGCAAGACTCGATGATTGCGGAATTGTTTTTTCGCCTGGAAAAGATCTTTCACTTGCGAGGTTTGGCGCTGACGCAATTATCTCAGGACTCGAGCACAGACTGAATTTTTTCCACCGTACTTGGAGAATGTACCTCCCATCGACTGACGCCGACGCGATCTTTGCATACCTTGAGGACATAGATGCCCTCAGGCACCAATTTGCAGGCGATACCGAAGCCCAAGAGAAAGTCCTGAATCACATTCAAAAAGTCGACCAGATCGTCGGTGAGCTAATTCAGTCTTTGCCCAAAGAGACTAACGTGGTGATCATGGGTGACCACGGCATGTCGGCAGTCACCAAGGAATTGAACATCCGCGCTATTGTTCCGGAAAATGCACTCAAAGAGGCGATTGTATACACGTCGGGCGGTACTCTTCTGATGTATCCCAAGACTCATGCGAGTGATAAGTCAAACTCTCCCGCTTCAAATCAATGGCTGACTCAGACTCAGGAAGCTCTGCTCAAGTTCAGACTGAGTGGGCTCAGCGCTCCAGTTTTTGAAAAGGTGCTGGTGAAGGGTACCCTCGGATTGAGCGCAGCAGGCCTCGAGCATCCCAATGGGCCTTGGTTGATTGCGTTTGCAAATGAAAGCGTTGGTCTGCAAAACTCAATGAGTGATGCCCTTGTGCTAGCGGATACCAAAAATCCGCAACTGCCGCCGCCGCGTCCCAGAGGTCAGCACGGCCACAACTCTGAGAACAAAACGATGAGAGCATTTTTGACGATGTGGGGACCGAATCTGGATTCACTTCAAGCGAATCAGATCAAATACAACACTGACGTCGTTCCTGCACTGGCAAAAGCCATGAATTGGCCTTCACCGAAGCAATGTATTGGCGGGTCCAAATGAGTGTGTTTTTTTTCGTTACCGCGCTTTTGCTGATTGGTTGTGCTACATACACCGATCAAACTGCAGCCGTGCGAAATAAACTCGTCCACGGTCAATCTCAAGAGGCGCTCGAAACTCTTGAAAAAAGTCCGATTGCCACGCGCAAGCGCGATGAAGTTTTGTTCCGAATGGAACGAGGGATGCTCCACTATCTCGGCGGTGATTATGAGAAGGCAGTCAAAGACTGGGAAAAATCCTTCTACCGTTCCGAAGAGCTTTACACTTTGAGTATTTCTAAAACAGCTGCAAGCTTGGCTGTTTCAGAAGACCTGACCGACTATGAAGGCGAAGAACATGAGCGCGTTTTGATTCCAATTTTTTCGTCGCTTTCATTTTTCGCAATGGGAAATCTGGGCGCAGCTTTGGTTGAGATCCGTCGGGCCTATAATCTCATCAGTAAACTTAAATTAGATACCGACAACAAAAGCCCGCGCATTGACGGTTTTCCATTTTTTGTCTCCGGTCTTTTGTATGAATCAAATGCAAACTGGGATGCTGCAATCATCGAGTACAGGAAAGCACTTAAATTTTACAGGACGGATCAATGGCCGCGCCATAATGTTGATCGATTGGTTGCTGATTCTCTGTGGCGAGTTGCTGAATTCAGAGGACGCAGCGAAATCACAAGAGAACTTGAAGATAGCGGTTTTCAAAAGCCAAAAGACACGCTTCGAGAGAGAATGTCGCAAGGAGAAGTCATTCTGGTTTTCGAAAGTGGGCAGAGTCCGATCAAAGTTGCGCGCGACTATCCGATCGATCATTCGACTGGAATCGTTAACATCTCATTCCCGGCATATCAGGCGATTACCCGTTCGAATCCGTCGGTCAGAATCTCATGCGACGGAAAGGAGTGCGAGAGAACAAGCAAGGCCTCGGACGTTGCTGTGCTCGCAGAAAGAGCACTCGAACACCGCAGACTCAAAGACATCGCCAAAATGACTGCACGGCTGATTGTAAAGCAAGGCTCCAAAGAGGCTGCGAGAAAACATTTCGGCGAATTGGGAGGCATTGCAGTTATGCTGGCAAATGCCGCCACAGAACGCGCCGACACCCGCAGCTGGACACTTCTTCCGGAAAACATTCAGATTGCCAGAGTTGTGGTACCACCGGACCAAACGATAAAACTTTCAGTGGATGCACAAAACATAATAGAAGGTGGGGCTTGGTCTGTAAAAGTTCCCGTCGGCAAGAAAAAGCTACTAAGAGTGAGAAGTATGTACTGACAACTTTAGTGGCGGGCTATCCATCCGTACTCAGCCATCAGACCCTGAATCAGTGACGGTGCATCAAAAGATACCAATCGTTCTGTCGAATGCGGAACAGGCATAGCAGTTCTCAGCAAAGTGTGAACTTGGGTCTTCATGTCTACATCCGGATACTGATGAGATGTCATTCCCAGAACTGCAGCAACCTGCGCAGCAGAGGCTGACGTTCCACTCATGAATCCGAAATCTCGATTGATGAGCGTTGAATAGATGCGCTCACCCGGAGCCAGCAATGTAAATCCCAGCTCATTGGCCGCCAACTGACTAAACCAAGCAGGACGAGAGCACACGTCGGATGCAGAAACCGGCAACAGCGCACCTTCTGATTCATGAAATCGCCCAGCCCATGCAGCTGGAAATATGCGCTGTCCAGCTGATCTGCGTCCTGTCTCAAAATTGCCGGCAGGGACGACGAGTGCAACATCGAAATCGAGAATCTTCTCAATTTTTGATTCCAGTTGATCAAGAAAATCGGTGGTAAGTCCGTCGGATTCATAAAATGCCCACGACAAGAGAATCACCCTGCTGCGGCTGTCATTTTTATCCTTTCGAGCAACGAGCGACAAAATGATAGAGTCAAGACTGGCAAGGACTTCTTGACCTGAGACCCTCGGCCCCGCGCGAGTTGCCGTGACTGAGAGCGGATAAACTTTGACCTGAAGCCCCGGGACAACTCCAACCGTTCCTTCCCCATTGCGTAAAGCAGACATCAAGCCTGCAACGTGGGTTCCATGTGCGTCCGGTCGATGAGAACCCTGGCTACTCGAAGCAGCAACGGAGATTGTCCCGCGCAAGTCGGGATGCTCGACGTCTGGCATCGAATCGTTCAACCAAACCTCACCCAGATGCTGACCCGGATTTGTCATGGTTGAATCCCAGATTCGGGCCGAAGAGGGAGTGAGCGGATTGACCTGCGGGCATGACTCTGAATCAGGTGAAAGTCTTTGAGCCGTCCGGTCAGCAGCAACCCAATAGGCATGTTCTTCAGTTTGGACTCCACGGGCGGAGTCCAGGTTTTGATCGAGAGTCAGTGGAAAACGTTCAAACCATGGGTTTGGCCAGGCCAACAAATGCCACTGCAACGCCAATCCACCATCCTGAACGGGTACGATGTTCATTGCCTGCAGTCGGCCCCAGACGCCTTGAATCGGGGAATGTTTCGGGAATGAGACTCCAGAGGTCTCATCCAACGAAACTGCGCTGAGTCGGAATTTGTTTTCCGGCATGTTCAACGAGACAAACAGCACGAAGGAGGCTGCCAATCCCAAAAGTACTCCCGCAGCGGTGAGCAGTAGCTTGGCTGCACCAGCTGGCTTTACTGGGAAAAATTTCCTAATAATTGAGTACACGGTTGTTCTCCGATTTCCTCTAGGGAATAGATCGGAAAAAATTGCCGATTCATGAGCTTTTCTTATATTTTTCGCGCATTCAGGCGCTCGGCGAGGCCTAATTGAAAGATTCTGAAAGTGAGCAAAAAGCTCAATTCAATTTCAAGAAGAAAAGCTCTTTTTACCTTTGGTTTCAGATACTTGAATCCAATACAACAAGCTATTTCATAACGCTCGCTGCGGGTCTGCTATCGATTGTTCCTGCAACAGCACTCGTTCTTCTCGTGACCTATACGATTTCGATGCTTCAGGGCACACCCAGAGCTCTACCTTGGCCGGACTTACTGGGAGAGCATGCGAGTCGATGGGTTATCCCGCTCGTACGAGGCACCGCCTACGAGTCCGGACTCTCGTTGCAAGCGCAAAAGTGGTTCATGGTTCCCGCCCTTATTGCAACTGCCGTACTTGGCAACCTTCTAAAATCGTTTCAGGAATATAAAATTGAAGATATCGGCGAACGAATTAGCCGGCGTTTGAGGTCTGCTGTTGCTGCAAAATTCCTGCGGACGAATTTTGAGGGTGCGCAACAGATTTCCGGATCTTTGCTCGCAAATTTAGTCGGCGACGACACTCGGGAAATACGCCAATGCTTCACACGCCTTTTTGGCAGCGTTCCCGTCGAACTGATCGCTGCATTCGTTTATTTCACGTTGCTCGCTGTTTTGGACACACAGCTTTTCATTTTGTTCTTTGCGATTTTTCTGCCGGCTGGAATCATCGTGAGACTGACTGGTAAATACCTCAGAAGCCTTGCCAAAGCAGGAGTCGATGTTCAGACTGAACTCACTCAGTCTTTCCTCGAGAAAATGCGCGGCTGGCAAACCATCCGAACATTCTCAGCGCAAGATTTCGAACTTCGCCGTTTCGACGGCAAGAACAGCGTTATCTTCAACATCTGGCGACGATCCGCACGTGCAAAAGCATTGTCGGCTCCAAGTGTCGAATGGCTGGGAATAGCCGCCGGAGCGTGTGTGCTTATTTTGGCCTTGCGCCGAGTTTCTGAAGGAGCGCTTCCGAGCAGCATCCTCACTGCTTTTCTCGTGACTGTGGCTCAACTGTCCAATTCATTTCAAACGATCGTGAGTCAACTCAATTCAACAAAAAAAGGCAATGCGGCACTGCGTAGACTGAAGGATTTTCTTGATACCGAGACCGGCGTCGTAATTGAAAAACCGCCCGACTCTCCTGATCGGATACCAGATACAGAAAAAAGACAACATGCTGGCAGTTTTTCATTCGAAATGAATGCAATTTCACTCAGGCATCCCAGCAATGATTCTCATTTTCTATGCCGTGATCTTGATGTTCGTTTACAGAACGGCGACTCACTTGCAATTACCGGGCCGTCAGGCTCCGGCAAGTCCACACTGATGGAATGCCTTGCGGGTTTGCGAAAGCCTTTTTCAGGCTCAACAACTTTGAGGCTGAAAGACAAATGTATAGAAAACCCAACCACAGCCGAGCATCTGAAACTCGCTTATTTGTCGCAAGAACCTTTTGTATTTGCGGGTTCCATTGGCGAAAATGTCTCCTATCCCGAGCAATTTAATTCTAGTTCGCAAAAGCAGGCGGAAAAAATTCTTGACTCCCTGAGAAAGGCTTGTCTCGCTTCCAAGGACATTCAACAGAATGCCCTTAATTTGTCGGGTGGTGAGCGCCAGCGTCTTATTTTCGCCCGCGGTTTTTACAACGAGCCGAATCTTTGGATGATTGACGAGGGAACTTCGGCGCTGGATGCTCAGACAGAACAAGAACTGATGAACAACTTGCAGAGCGCCTCTCCTGATTCGCTCAAAATAATAATTGCGCACCGCCCATCGCTGATTGGCTTCACGAACAAACGACTTACTTTGGGATAAATCTGAAAGGAAGAACACACATGCAGCTTTTGCAAGCCATCATTGCAGATCAAGAATTCCGCGCTAGCGAAGGACTTTTTAAATCCCTCAATCCGGCCGACATCAGAGACGTTGTCGGTGTATTTTCCAGCGCCGACAAAGACATCTGTAGAAAAGCCTGCGTCGCAGCAAAAGAGGCATTTCCTGAGTGGTCCAGAACGCCCGCTCCAGTACGAGCATCGGTGCTGCAGAATTTTGCACACCTCATAGAGAAAAATAAGACCGCACTCGCTCAACTCGTTACGAGAGAAATGGGAAAACCATTCCGCGAAGCACTTGGCGACGTGCAGGAAGCCATCGACACCTGCCATTTCTTCGTTTCAGAAGGCCGTAGGCTTTATGGTCAAACCATCCCAAGTGAAATGCCGGACAAGGAGCTCTACACTTACAGACGACCAGTTGGAGTTTTCGCCTGCATTACCGCGGGCAACTTTCCAGTCGCGGTGCCGTCCTGGTATTTTGTACCCGCCTTGCTCTGCGGAAATACATGCGTATGGAAACCCTCGGAGGATACTCCCGAAACCTCTCTGGCGTTCTTCAGGCTACTGAAGGCGGCGGGAATTCCCAAAGGCGTTTTCAACATCGTGTTCGGCGAGGGCCCCACCACCGGTGCAGCACTCGTAGAACTGGTTGACGAGAGTCTTATTGATAAGTTCGGATTCACAGGTAGCACTGAAATTGGACGCAGGATCGGCGAGGTTTGTGGAAGAAACCTGCAGACACCATGCCTCGAACTTGGAGGGAAGAACCCACTGGTTGTTGCTCCTGACGCAAATTTGGACGCAGCGCTGCACGGAGTCCTGTGGGCAGCATTCGGAACGGCTGGCCAACGTTGCACTTCACTTGGCAATATGATTCTTCACGAGTCCATCAAAGATAAATTTCTCACCGCTCTCATGGAGAAAATGGCTGCAATGAAAATTGGCGATCCCAAATCGTCGGACATTTTTTACGGGCCATTGATCAGTCAGAAATTCCTCGACAATCATCTCAAAAATTTGGACACACTTGTAAAGCCTCATCATCGGCTGCTGACTCAGCAGAACGGACGAATAACAAAAGGCTCGATGTGGAAAAATTTTTCCGGAGAGAGTGAGCATGGACTCTACGCATTTCCGACAATCGTTGATGGAGTCGAGAGGGGTGACGAAATCTTCAGCACAGAAACTTTTGGTCCACTGATAAACGTGCTTACTTACAACAAATTGGACGACGCGATCGCTCTCGCCAATGCCACAGGATTCGGCTTAAGCTCCTCCATTTACACACAGAATCTGCAGAATATTTATCAATTCAAAACCCGGATTTCTGCCGGCATGACAAGTATCAACAACAGCACAACGGGAGCTGAGGCGCACTTGCCTTTTGGTGGTAATGGCAAGAGCGGCAACGGCAGCCGCCAATCGGGAATCTGGGTGCTTGATCAATTCACACGCTGGCAGGCCGTGAACATGGACCTGAGCGGCCGTCTTCAGCTGGCCCAAATGGACACTGGGTATATTTCTCCTAGCGAGATAGTTTTGCCCACTCAATTCTGAACGCAGCACTGCATTTACTAGTGCATGGTGCGCTGCTTCTCCCAGATACAATGGAAGGTGAGTCTGGGAGAACACCATGGAACAGCTTTCGCCATTCGATCAGTACCTGACAGCTGAGCTTGAAACCGAACGGTGTAAGACAATTCCGAAACTTGCAACGCCATCAGCGGAATCGGCTGAGTCGCTCGCCATGTGGTCGGTCATGGCCATGCTTCCTTCCAGACTGGAACGTGTTCAACTTGCAAGCTCGCTTCACGTCAGCAGTTCTCCAGAAGGAAGTTGGGCGCTTTGTACCTCGCTTCTGCAGGACAGCGAACAAGACGTTGTTGGCAATGCAATAAACTCGATGACACGGGCCAGAACCCGAGGATTCGCGCATAGAGCATTTCACTACTTGAAGAGTCCCGAACGGCCACAGCGAATACTCTATTGTCTTGCAAGGTACTGTGAAGAGGCCGATGACAGAAGAATCGCAGAGCAGCTTGCACCGACATTGGCCTCTGATCTCTCAGACGCCTATTTGGCACGCTCCTTCAATGCGCTTTATAAGCACGGAATTAAGAGTGATGCAGCCTTACGCGTCGCGATGGAACTCGTTGAGTCGCACATTGATGCAACAAACATGGACAGAAAAGCGGCGGTCGCAGCGATTACATATCTATTCTTTGCGGGCTCCAAGGAGCACATAGAGAAGTTGAAGGCTATTCAACAGCGTGTCACGATTCCTGAACTGCGCAGACTCCTCACTTGGGGAATTCAAGAGATCGCGCATATCTGCCAGAGTCAAGACATCAGTCTTGGTACATTGTCGGCAATTGTTTTTTGGGACAGAAATCTGAATACCGCCAACTCAAATTATACGGGCTATGGATGCTTCAGCTCTGATGATCTTTTGACTGGACTGCGCCAATTGGAAAAGTCAGCAAAGCTGCCGAGCAACCCACTGCTCACTGAAAAAATTCTCAATTTGGGCGACCCAAGCTGCTCAAATTGGCTTGCGGAACACCCAAAGTTTGGTATCAGCAACGTTGAAAAGGACAATGACGCTAAAATCGCTGTCTGGAAGCGGCATGCGACGCAAAAGGCACTTGCCTTCTTGGACTCAGTTCTCAATCACACAAATTGTCACCTCTGGCATGGAGAAAGTCCTGAGCTTCTTTCCCTGCTCCTTAAGTCAGACATTCTCAGCAACCTTACAAAATACGAGAGCACGTGGCTCAGCGGCGCGCGCAGCGCCCAATGGAAAACTGCTCTTAATATTTACCTTGGCTCACTTCTGGCAATCGAGAATCTGGTCATCAACCACGAACACTCAGAAGATATTTTTGAAAAAACAATCAGGAAAATATGCTCCGAGCTCAAGAAATTGAGACAACAAGCAGGAAACGATGAAAGCCTGATCAGGAACTCTGTTCTGGGTTGCATGATTGGATCGCCCCTAAGTCATCCTGAAATAAGGTCGCTCGTACTCGACAGCATGGACGCCGTTGACTGGTGGGACATTGCTTCTGCATTTCTGACTGACAACAACACCGAGCATATCCGTTCTCTGTTGAACCGTTTTGAGTCACTGGCACGGGGTTCCAATGGCAAAACGTTATCAGACAAAGATGTACTGAGCTTTGCCCGGACGATGGCTCTTTCCATCGTAAATAGCCATCCCGAAAAATGTTCTGATGAGTTGAAAGCTCTGGTCTGCAAAACAGGGCGATTCGTAGAACTTCTCGATCCCAATCAAAATGTCTCAACACTGGCTGCCGATAGTGAAGATGAGCAAATCGAAAGCGATGAGTCGTCTCAAAGTGCGACCGATTGGTCGGGTTACACCGTGGTTGACCGACCGATCGCTCGTTGGGGCGTCATACTTGGAATACTGTTTGAAGGCGAAGATGACTCTGACAAAGCGCGCCTCGAAGAACGTTCGCAGTTTCTCGCCGAAGCGATGCGTACTTCACCGCATGTTGAAAAACGCTGGATTCTGCGTGCATTGGCGAGCCTTCAAACTGACCAAGCGGTGAAGACCATCCTTTATCAGGGACTTCAGCACATCGATGCCGAATTTGTTGCGCAATCTATTCGTGAGCTTTTGCCGTCAACACATCCACGTGCGCAGCAAGCGCTCATCCGCTGCGTCGGGAGAAATGCGATTTCAGATGATCTCAAACTCAACATTCTAGAAGATATTAATATCAACAATCCAGATGAAATATTGCAAGAGCTCAGAACACTCGAGATTCTCAGACTTCCGCAGCACATTGATGATGCCGTGCGTGATACAGTCGGACGGGTGGCTGCCGCGATTGATGAGTCGCAGCGGCTCGAACCGGAACCGCAACAAGGAAAAGTCGTCAGACTGGACGGACAAGATGTCGACTCCACGATACGAGGACTTTTGCCCAACCATGATTATCTGACAGTGGATTCTCGATCGGCACTCCGAACTGCCGAGATGATTCTCATCCAGAGCCGCAGTTGGACCCAAGGCGGCATGGACCTCAGCCCGATTGTCAACATGCATTGCAAAGCCGTAGAGCTCGTTCTCAGGGATTCTTTCGAACCGTTTACAGATGCACTACTCCGCAAGGGACAATTGTCTCGCAAACTAGACATCCTTGGTTATGCACGTCCAATTCCTGAAAAAATGCAGGTCTTCGAGGATACGCTTGCCAGCCTGCCAGTGATTCGATCCATTCCCTACTTCTCAAAATTCAAATTGAGAAAAATGCTCCGCGGTGTGTGCCTGTACAGACCTGGAAAAAGATTCACTCTTGACGGGCCCAAGGCGTTTGCTCTGTTCTTTCTTGTTGTTTCGCGACAAAGCTGCACATTTGGCTTGGAAAAAATGCTCAGCCTCGGTTTCAAGAGCGATCAAGACCTCTTCGAGTACATCAAACTGATTCATTCTCTGCAAGACAGCAGAAACCGTGCGGTGCACGAGGGCCTGACGTGGGAAGCCAAAGATGAAATTGAATCGATGAGAGCCCAGGCTTTCAAGATCATCGACATTTCACTCAAGATTAAGAAACACCTGAGCAGCAGCGAAGGCGTTTCATCGATGAGTGGACTGGGAATGGGAGCGTAACCGGCCATGGGACTTCGAATTCAAACAAACGTTCAGTCGATAAACGCACAGCGACAACTCGGATTGTCTACGTCGCGGCTGAATTCACACATGGAAAAGCTCTCGAGCGGATTTAGAATCAACAAAGCGGCCGATGACGCGGCCGGACTCGCTATCAGCGAAAACCTGCGAACTGAAGTGCGCGGGATGCAACAAGCGCGCAGAAACGCTCAAGACGGTATTAGCCTCGTGCAAACAGCAGAAGGCGGCCTGAATGAAATCACAAACATACTTTCCCGACTACGGGAGCTCACCGTTCAGGCAGCGAGTGACACCGTCGGACCGGTTGAACGCGGATTTCTGCAAAAAGAATTTGGTGCACTAAAAGAGGAAATCGACCGCATTGCTAATTCCGCGGACTTCAATGGAACGAAGTTGTTGGTGGGCGAAGCTCAATTTCCTCCTGAAATTGAGTCTGACAGAAACATGCCGCCACTGGAAATTCAGGTTGGCACGAACTGGAATCAGATACTGGACGGTAAAGACCAATCGAACCCTACAAATATCATCAGAATCGACCTGCAGGATATGAATGCCCTGACAGACGGCCCGAACTCGCTCGATTTGGGCAATGCCCAGAGCCCCGAAGGGGCACGTGTCGATACAAAAGAACTGGCTCAATTAAGCATGGATCGCATCGACAAGGCGATCGAGAAGGTCAACTCCTACCGTGCGACCTTGGGTGCGGTGCAAAACCGCCTGCAGAGTGCCGTCGGCAATCTGGGCATCCGCATCGAAAACCTTGACGCGGCCAAGTCGCGCATTAAAGACGCCGATTTTGCTGAAGAAACTGCTGGAATGACACAGCAGCAGATTCTCCAGCAGGCAGGGGTCGCCGTCCTTTCCCAGTCCAATCAGCTGCCTCAGCTGGCGCTCAAACTTTTGGGTTGAATCCCCGCAATCTTTCATATAAGACGCCGAAACCTCGGGAAAATTACCGAGTTTGCCAGAGGCGTCATGGAACTGGAAAAGCAAAAATCGAAAATATTTGTGCGAAACGTCACTGTACTGGACTGTGGGGTTTGGGATTTGTACCACGGACCCGTCGGACGCTCTTGGAGCGTCGATGTCGAGTGGTCGGGAACGACCGATGCCGAGGGAGTCGTCATCGACTTCTCACAAGCTAAAAAACTCGCAAAAAATGTGATTGATGAGA
>JBDLRP010000051.1:0-26823 GCA_039799905.1 Pseudomonadota bacterium
AGCCCGAAACAGAAAAAACTTTGCTTTGAGTCGTCATCGACTTTGAAAATGCAAAAAGCGCAACACTGAACCAAACCAACGCCGCTCCGGCCAGCGACAGCGGATGTCCAAAAAAGCCGAATATCCGGTACTGACCGTTTGCCATGCGGTGTTCATCCAGCAGCTTTCCGGAAGTCAATAAATTAAATCCGCTGGTATGTTGCACTACTCCATAAACAGTCAGCAGTGCGGTAGAGAAGAACAAACCAAGTGCGAACGAGCGAAATCTCTGTTCATCTTCGCTGTTCACATGAATCTGACTTTGCCCGAGACGCGCATCGCCGGCGGCCTCTGCTCGGCGCAACGTCAACACGAACCAACCCAACGCCAAACCAAGAAACGCCGCGCTCACAGGGCTCTTCAACCATTTTGTCACGCTAAAATTACAGTCTTTGATCCGCGGAGGGTCAATCACACAGGCGCGCAAAGGGTCGGCGAAAGCAGCCACAATCGATTGAGTGAGCACCGGAACAAAGTAACAAAGCGCGAGCATAAAAGCCGTGCTGATGACAACCCTGCGCACCCCCGCGGACATCGCTCGGGTCAAAAACAATGGAGCGATGACGAGACATAAATAAAGACCGGCGGACTGGAGAGCCACGCCGGCCATAAGAAAAAAAGGAATCAGGAAATATATGACAGAAGGCGACAATCGACGCACACCAACCACTCCCTTGGTTGTTTAGCAGCGGGTCGCCAAAAACTGCGGCGTACCCAACTGGCGGATCAATTCCAAACTCTGATCGCACGCCTGCAAACGTTCATCCTCAGAAAGTGCCAGACGTTCCAAAAGGACACGCGTTGACACGTCGACGCGTGCAATTTCATACAGCCGCTGACACAGTTGAACACTCTCAAGAGCAAGCCCACGCTCACTGGCAAGAATGTCCTCAACCGTTTGTCCAATCCGAAGGCGCCCCACGTTCTGCAAATCGACGTGGGCATCCATCACGAGCAGGCGGCAAACCACGGCGTCTTGAAAATCGGACAAGGTCGCAGCTTGTGCCGTCAGCTGATCATACAGCTTCGAATATCCCCAGACGCGAGTTTTGGCCCGATGAACGCGCAACTGCTGCAGGGCTGTTGTCAGCACCTGCAGCAGTTGGTTCATTCCTTCTACGAGTTCCGAAGAAACAAGCGTCATTTTTACTTGTTCTCGGCAGCGCGCTTAGCTTTGTACTTCTCGACCATTTCTTCTTGAACGTTCTTCGGAACTGCAGCGTACTTGAGGAATTCCATTGTGAATTCGCCCTTGCCCTGCGTTCCCGAACGAAGGTCAGTTGAGAATCCGAACATTTCGCTCAGCGGAACTTCAGCATCAATTTCAGCATACCCAGCGTTGCTGGAAGAGCCTGTCAACATACCGCGGCGCTGGCTGATAAGACCCATCATCGTTCCTTGGAACTCTTCCGGACCAGAAATACCAACCTTCATGATCGGCTCGAGGATTGTCGGTTTTGCGTTCGCGTAGGATTCGCGGAATGCTGCCATCGCACAAATCTTGAACGCCATTTCCGAAGAGTCGACTGGGTGGTGCAAACCGTCGTTGACGACGATCTTCACGCCAGTGACCTGTGCGCCAACCAACTGTCCAGTGCGCATCTGCTCGACAAAACCCTTGTCGCAGGCTGGGATGTATTGGCGTGGAATCGAACCACCAACGGTTTCATCGGCAAATTCATATGGTTTGATGTTGCCTGCTTCGTCCGGCAAGATAGGTTCCAAGTAACCAACGATTCGTGCGAACTGACCAGAACCACCAGACTGCTTCTTGTGTGTATAGTTGATTTCAGCCCGTGCGCCGATTGTTTCGCGGAAGTTCACCTGCGGCTTACCAACAATACATTCGCAGCCAAACTCACGTTTCATACGCTCGACGTAAATTTCGAGGTGGAGCTCGCCCATACCCGAAATGATTGTTTCGCCGGATTCTTCGTCACGGTGAACGCGGAATGTCGGGTCTTCTTTTGTAAAGCGGTTGAGCGCCTTGGAGAAGTTCGTTTGTGCTGATTTGTCCTTCGGTGCAACGGCAAGAGAGATCACCGCGTTAGGAACGAAAATCGAAGACATTGTGAAGCGCACGTTGCCATCGGTGAAGCTTTCACCGGATGCACATTCAACGCCGAACATCGCAATGATGTCGCCCGCGACCGCTTCTTCGACGTCAATCATTTCGTTTGCGTTCATGCGGACGAGGCGTGGCACCTTGACCTTTTTGTCGTTGTTCACGTTCAGGATCGTGTCACCCTTGCGGATCGTTCCTGAATAAACGCGCATGTAAGTCAACTGGCCGAAACGGCCGTCTTCAAGCTTGAAGGCCAGCATCGCGAGCGGACCCTTGGGGTCGTTCTTGATGATGAATTTCTCTTCGTTCTTGTCTTGGTCGAACGCGGTGTTCTCGACCTCTGTGGGGTTCGGCAGGTAATGGCCGACCGCGTCGAGCAGGTTTTGCACGCCCTTGTTCTTGAATGCTGAACCGCACATCACGGGAGTGAAGTTGAGCGACAAGGTCGCCTTGCGAAGAACAGTGCGGATTTCTTGCTCGCTGATAGCCTCTTCTGCGAGGTATTTTTCAGCAAGATTGTCGTCGAAGTCAGCCAACGCACCAAGCAGATCGTTGCGCTTGGTGTGAGCGAGGTCGACCATTTCTGCCGGAATGTCTTCAACGCGAATCTTCTCGCCGTTCGATCCGTCATAGAAGTTGGCCTTCATGGTGATGAGGTCAACGATCCCCTTGAACTGATCTTCCGCGCCGATTGGAATGTTGATCATCCATGCGTTGTGATTGAGTTTCTCGCGCAGCTGTTCGCAGACGCGGTATGGGTTGGCACCTGCGCGGTCCATCTTGTTGATGAACGCGATGCGTGGAACGTTGTAGCGGCGCATCTGGCGGTCGACCGTGATGGACTGCGACTGAACGCCGGCCACCGAGCAGAGAACCAGAACCGCGCCGTCGAGAACGCGCAGCGCGCGCTCAACTTCGACCGTGAAGTCAACGTGTCCGGGAGTGTCGATAAGGTTAATTTCGTATTGGTTCCACTGACAGAAGGTGGCCGCAGACTGAATCGTAATGCCCTTCTCGCGCTCGAGCTCCATGAAGTCCATGGTTGCGCCGACGCCCGACTTGCCCTTCACTTCCTCAATTTTGTGAATTTTTCCTGTGTAGAACAGGATGCGCTCGGAAAGTGTGGTCTTACCGGAGTCGATGTGAGCCGAGATACCAATATTGCGGACAATGCTTAGGTCTTTGTCAGTCGCAGCCATAAAATTTCCGTCTTCCATACAAGATGGTGGGAGAAATCAAAGGGCTACCCGACGGGAAGCCCAAACTCCCGCCCTCGATAACTGATCTCAATGGACTTTTCAATGATTTGCGGGGAGCTTTTACTTCCCCACGGGAACTCAGGATTTTGCAGTGATTCCGAACTGCCGCTGAAGCATCTGGTCACGGCGGCGTTTGGCACCTTCGAGAAGTTCTTCAATCCACTGGGGGCCATTCACTCCCTCATGCTCCCAAAGCTTGGGGAACATACTAATGGAGGTAAGCCCAGGGAGCGTGTTGACCTCGTTGAACACAAAACGTCCGGTTTTATGGCAATTCCAAAAATCGAGGCGGGAAAGCCCAGTCAACGAGAAGGCTCGGGCCAGCTTCGCCGCATGCCCGCGCAATTCCTCCATACGTGCTGCGTCAAGCCGCGCCGGAATGAACTGGTCTGCGCCATCTGCTGCCTGATACTTCGCCTCATATGAATAGAAGTCCTTGGGAGCGATCTCGCCGGCAACGGTGATGCGCGGATGCACACCGGTGCCGAGAAAAGCGCACTCCACCTCGGTTCCAGTCATGGGCTCCTCAACTAACGCCTTGTCATCAAACGCAAGTGCTTCGTGGATGTAGCGCGACAACTCGCCTTCGTCTTTGGCACGATTCACACCGACGGCTGAACCGAGTGAGTTTGGCTTTACAAAGCAGGGAAAGCCGATGTTGGTTCGCACACGCTCAATGACCCGCGAAGCGTGTGCCTGCCAGTCTTCCAATTCGATGAGCTCGTACCGCGCCACCGGGACACCCTGCTGCTTGGCGATGAGTTTTTGCAAATGTTTGTCGATGCCAATGACGCTCGCACGTGTGTCGCAGCCCACGTAGGCAACCTCTGCCATCTCGAATACGCCCTGCAGACGACCGTCTTCCCCGTTGGGGCCATGCAGAACGGGAAAAAAGACGCCGCACTCGAGGTTCAGAAGCCGAACCTGGTATTCAGGCAGAGTCGCCAATGTTTCACTGCGGAATGGCAGAATGAGGCTTTCAACCAAATTCGCCTTGGGCAAAGAACGTATTTTTCGTCCCGCAATGAGGTCGGCAAGATCGGCGGGCTCAAGTGTTTTGAAGTCTTCACTCGAAAATGTGCCTTCCAAACTGACACACGAACCGTCTCTGCGGATTCCGACCGGCACAATACGATATTTGGTCGGCATCTGTTTCAAAACGTAGACCGCAGAACGAAGCGATATCTCATGCTCGGAAGAGCGTCCGCCAAAAAGCACACCCACAGTATTCTCTAAATCACGATGCCCCAACATTGCCCGCCTCCGCTCCGAAGGTTTGAGTCTTTCATCCGAACGTTTATGATCAAAACTCTACAGCAAAAGTTGGTTCAGCACAGCGAGGTCGCCCATATGCGTCAACTCTTCGAAAAATCGCCACACGAACGCCTCAAAAATCTTCACTGGGAAAAGGCCGAAGGCCCTGTCGGTGCGTTTTGTTACTTTTTGGGTTTCTCTGAATCATCGTCCCAATTCTTCAAAGCAGTTGGTTCGGTTATGGAACTCAAGGGTCACCTCAAACTCGAGAGCGTCTCAGGAACTTTTTGCTCAGCGCATTTTATTGATGGCGAGCAACCGGAACGCATTCTTGCCAATCTGCGTCAGGCGGTCGGGACGATGCTGAATGACGCCGACGTTTCCGGCATTCGCGAGCTCACTGTTTTTTGGAACCTGACTGTCGAATCCGACTCATCGGTTCCACTTGATGTCTTGCTTAGTACCTTCGGCGAAACGCTCGAACTTGGGAGCTACTCTGCGAAAAAATTGGGTGAAGAGAAAAACTTCAACGTCAACCTCAAACTTCCACATGCCGTGCTGAAAGAAATGCCTTCGAAAGTGATTGAAAATGCGCTCGACGAAGGAATTCGCCGCGGTCAGTCGCTCAATTATGCGCGTTACCTTGGCGACCTTCCCGGCAACGCCCTGACACCACAGATTCTGGCAAGTCATGCAGAGAGCCGGCTGGCTGAGGTCGGACACGTGATGATTACCAGTGACAAAGAGCTTGCGTCGCAGGGTTTCGGGGGGATAATCGCTGTTGCTCAGGGAAGTAAGAACCGGCCAAGGCTGGTCGTATTCGACACCGAAACAGCCAAACCACAAAAGACCGTAGTGATCATTGGCAAGGGGATCACATTCGATACCGGTGGTTACTCAATCAAGGGCAAACAACACCACAACGAAATGAAATACGATATGTGCGGCGCAGCGAACACGATTGCTGCAATCGAAATTCTCGCGCCTCTGCTTCCAAAAGTGCGCCTCGTGGGGCTGTTGCCGCTGGCTGAAAATATGGTCAGCGAAGATGCCCAGCGGCCAGGCGACGTCTACCGTGCATACAATGGAAGAAGTGTTGAAGTTTACAACACTGACGCCGAGGGCCGGCTTATTCTTGCTGACGTTCTCAGTTACGCCGCAAACTTCAAACCCGATCTCATCATCGACATTGCCACTCTGACTGGTGGCGCGACATCGATTGCAGGAAATCTTGCTGGAATCCTGTGCACCAACGATGAAAAGCTGATTCCGCTTGTGCGCAGTGCGGGCAGGGAGGCCGGCGAGAAGTTTGTGCATCTTGAGGTCATCGAAGAGACAGCCGAGGACCTCAAGAGCGACGTTGCCGACTACACCAACATGCACAACAAATGGAGTTCGTCGGCACCCACGATGTATGCCGCAGCTTTTCTCAAAGAATTTGTTCCGGAAAAAACAGCGTGGATCCATTTGGACATTGCCAATATGGCCTGGAACGGCAGAAACACAACTTACCTCCGTTCGCGTGGCGCAACGGCATTTGGAGCACGCACGATTGTAAATATTGTGAAGGCTTTTTGCGGCTAAAAGCTCTAAAGACTACTAATACAATTGACAAAAAATACATTAGTTAAGTTTATTCCAAACTCGCCGACATTGCCTTTGGGAGGGTTTGTTTATGTTTCGGATCATATTTGTCGCCAGCCTCATCGCTCAAATCGTCGCACCTGTGCAGCTCGAGGCTCGCTGCCAAAGCACTTCTGCAGAGGAACAGATCGACTTTTTTCCGCTGGCAGAAATGGACTCCGAAATAAACAACTCCCTCAAGACGACTTCCGAATCGGGAGAAAGAAAGGCAGTGCTGGTTATTCGGGATGAACGATTGCCTTCGCTGTCCCAAGAGGTGACTGAAGAAGCATTCTCACTGCCCTCCCAACGAAAGTGATTGGATCCCCCCAGCCTCGGTAAAAAAGAGGCCATTCGCGCGCCGACGTTTTTCCACCTGAGGCGCCACCGTTCGCTTCCCTAATGTCAGCCTCTGACGATAATCTTTTGCAAGCCGATTAACTTTTCTCGTCAGCCTCTTGCCGAAATTCAACAAGGCAGGTACAAACTTTTCATACACGACAAATGTATGGTTCCCAGTCCCTCAGTGCTGCGGTATCAGGCAGTTCAGGCTGTTTGACCGCCTTTCAACATAAGGAAACACGCAATGAGTGAACTCAGCTCCCAAGCGAATAAGCACAAAGCCATCGAAGCCGCCTTTTCCGCAATTGAGAAACAATTCGGCAAGGGAAGCATCATGAGAATGTCGGGTGATGCCGGCGAAATCGGTGAAATCATCACAACCCCGACAGGTTCACTCAGCCTCGACGTGGCGCTCGGTTCCGGCGGACTCCCGCGCGGACGAATCGTCGAAATCTACGGTACTGAATCTAGCGGTAAAACAACTCTCACACTGCACTGTATTGCTGAATGCCAGAAGGCCGGCGGCGTCGCGGCATTCATCGACGCAGAACATGCTCTGGATGTGAGCTATGCTCGCCGCATCGGCGTCAACACAGCCGACATGCTCGTCTCACAACCTGACTACGGTGAGCAGGCGCTTGAAATCGTCGACATGCTCGTACGCAGCGGAGCTGTTGACCTCATTGTTGTCGACTCCGTAGCCGCACTGGTTCCAAAAGCCGAAATCGAAGGTGAAATGGGCGACAGCCACATGGGTCTGCACGCACGCCTAATGAGCCAAGCCCTGCGCAAGCTCACAGGCTCCATCTCCAAGAGCAACACAACCGTCATCTTCATCAACCAAATCCGTATGAAGATTGGCGTGATGTTCGGCAACCCCGAAACAACCACTGGCGGTCAGGCTCTTAAATTCTACTCCTCGCTGCGCATGGAAGTGCGCCGTGCTTCCGCCATCAAGAACGGCGACGAGGTTGTCGGCAACCGCACGCGCGTCAAGATCGTCAAGAACAAAGTGGCCGCTCCCTTCCGCGAAGCTGAATTCGACGTGATGTTCGGAACCGGTATCAGCCGCGAAGGCGACGTCCTCGACCTGTCAGCTGAACACGAGATTGTTCAAAAGTCGGGAACGTGGTTCACCTATGGTCAAGAGCGCCTTGGTCAGGGACGCGAAAACGCGAAAAACTATTTGCGTGAGCACCCCGAGACAATGGCAAAGATTGAATCCGAAGTGCGCAAGAAGCTGCTCAACAAACCGGGCTCAACAGAAAACAAGGCCAACGAAAAAAAGGGTGCTGAGGCGCTTCCCCCTGCAACCAAAGCCATTCCCGCAGCATCCTCTGCATCCAAATCCGCTGCCGCTCCGGCAACTGGCAAAAGAACTGGTGCCTCCGCAACTGCCGACTAATCCTCCAGCGAATCGGCACAGCCAGCTTCTCACCATCATGAGAACCTGACGCTGCCGTCAAGATTCGCTCCCTTCTGACTTTATGCAGAGGCTCCAACCACGGGGCCTCTGTTTTTTTGTCGATATGGCATATGCTGATGGGAAATTTTGCGAAGTCCATCGGAGCTCAGGGCACATGTCGATCAAGCCAGATTCTCAGACACAACGAGCACAATCGAGCGCACACCTGGCACAGGCGTCGAACAACATCCACTCCAGCAGCGAAGACGAATCGCGCACAGCGCTGAAAGAATTGGCGGGCCACGCAAGCAATGACGCCGCACGCGCTCTTATCGATGCATTCCGCCAATGCCACTGGCGCGACACGAAGCTCGAAATCCTCAGAGCCCTCGGCCAGAACGGCAGTCAACGTGCAATTGAATTTCTTCTCCGTGTGGCGAACAGCCACTTTCCGACAGGACACGCCGAAGGCAAGGACACCGGACTGTGTCAGGAAACCCTGCTTGCACTCGGCGACACACGCGACCCGCTTGCGGCGAGTTATCTGCTGCATCGGCTCGAAAGTAGTCCTGCCTACATGAAGACCTACATCATCAATGCACTGGCACGTATTCCCGATCTACGGGCGGCGCCGTATCTTTACCAACTGATGTCATCCAAGGAATGCGAAGAGCATCCTCAGTTGCTGCGCAACATCGTCGTCGCTCTTGCAGAAATGAAGGATACGACAGCGCTCCCGCAACTCCTCAAAATGCTGCGCCAACGCCTGCATGGCAGCGGACACCCGCCGGATGCAACGTCGCTCACACTGCTCTCCGCGATTGCGCGACTTTCGCGTCAGGCAGAAGACATTCAACAGTTCGAGCGCGCATTCGAGGGAGAGATGCTGCACCAGCAATTTTTCCGCCAATGCCAGACTCAAGTCAGCTTCCGCAGTCAGTGGTCGCTGGAAGACTACCTTGGGAAAATCTTTCTCTCTGAACAAATTCATCACTCGCTTCCACTTGAGCTCAATTCCTTTTCCGCGGCGGACGTCGGCGAGGCTCTGTCGATTTTTGCGGGCGAGGAAAAGCATTTCACACGCCTATGCAACACTCTTGCCGCCACACTTCATGCCGACGACTTCATCACGCGCTACATCAGCAGCGGGCAACTCAACAAGCAACAGGCGACTTGCCTGCTGGACAACATCGCATTGCAAAGAGGTCCGGCGGCGCGCCGCTTGTGCGAGGAGCTCGAACGCGAACATCTCGGACTGTTGTGGTCGAGCAACGAAGCTGAACCGCTGATGATCAGTTGGCTGAAAGCTATCGTTTGTATCAGCGAACGCCCGCATGAAAGCCTTTCAGAGCTGATGAACTCTCCGCGCTACCAGAAGGCTCACGAGCGTCAGAAAATAGAAGTGATCAATGCATTCGTGAACTGCTGTCTGGTTTATCAAACAGAGAGCGTCTGGCCGAAAAAGCGACTTCAGTTCATCACCGAACTGATTCAGAACGAATCTTCAACTTTGGTTTTGGGCCGGTGGCTGCGCGCGTTGGGTGAAATCGGTTTGGGTGATCTCAAATGGAACGACGAGCTCAGGACGAAAGTCATTCAAACCCCCAACCTGCACGCAAGTGTGCTGCTCATGTTAGAAAATGAGGATGAGCACCAAAACACCGCTCTGCTCAGAGATCTTCAGAGCACCTTGCTGCGCGATCGGCCGGAATACACCGCTCTCTTCCTGCGCGCCTGTGCGACACTGCGCAACTCGGAAAAGGATCTTCCCTCCGATGCTCTTCTGAAAGCTGCTCTGGATTCACAAAATCGCGATGATCTTCTTGCTGCACTCAATTATCTTTGTCACCACCCGCGCCTTGCCTGCCTCGAGCCACTCATCCCACTGTTGACTGAATCAGCCGGCGAAACACGAGTCACAGTAGCGGCAATCGTGGCGGCGCGGGCGCTGCGTCATGAAAAGACAATTGCGCCGCTCATCACCTGCCTGCAATCCCATAACAAAGTTGTTTCAGGTCGAGCGCTCGATGCTCTTCTCTACATGGAACAACAGCGTGCAAACGAAGCAGTTATTCGCTATTTGGTAGACCATCTCGGCAACCCCTCCGTCTGTGACAAGGTTTTGCGCAGCCTGAAAGCCTCCTCCAACGGTCAGGCCGAACTCGCCGATCTCCTCGAAAAGGCCACAGCACACACAGGAGACACTTCACTCAAAGAAGCTCTTCTTGACCTCGCCGCACGGCTCAGATTCGGCGATTCACAGAGCGCGGCCACTTTTCCGACTGCGGACGCCATCCGCGAAATTGACCGGCAGCTGGAGAGCAGGATCGTTGACTACGCGCGATTGGCCGACCCTATCAAGGCGTCGCTGCGCAGCGCGGAACTGCCGCTCAACCAACCCGAACTTTTTGAGGCGACTGTCGATAAGTCATCATCCGTCGTGCAATACTGCAAGGCGCTGGACTTGACCTTGGAAAAAGAATTCGGACAAAAGATCCTGTTTCCAAAAATGGAACAGCAACTTCATATTTTTCAGAATATTCTTCATCAGGCCGAGCTCGACACCGATTCTCCCAATATGAATCTTGTCCTCCGCCACCTGCGCGCCGAGAGAGTGTTCGATCTCAGCAATTTTCCGGCGAGCAAAATGACGATGATTGCCCGCAGTATCATCAATGGAAAAATCCTCCGTGAACGGACCCAGACCATCGACGGTTTAAAGGCTTGGGCCGTGCTCATTCTGCTCTTCTCGGGGCATGAGCGACTGTGGGGCGCGGCACTTGCAAAAAAAGACCCTCTCGCATTCCCGATGCTCGCGCATAAGTTGGTCGTCCTGCAAGATTTACGCAACCCCGCTGCGCACCGTCAGACGATGCTTGCCCTTGCACCGCTCAGCGAAATACGCAAAGAGGTCTTTCAAGTTTTTTCACTCATAAAAAAAGCATTCGAGTGACAGCCGGCTGCGCTCTGCTGACGATGCAGTTGTTATTCCAATCGTTGAGCAAGTCAGCGCCTTGAAATTCGCTTCAGCTGCCTTTTGAGTGTCAGGCGCAAATTCTCGGGGCCGTATTTCCAGACTAAGAGCGCGGCAAACGCTGCCCAGACGCCGCCAAGTAAAGCCAACCACATGAGAGAGACTGGCAGGCGCGTCAGCGGACCAATCTTCCAGACTTCCGAATCAGAGTTCCACAGCCATTGTGCTGCGCCGACTCCAGCAAGACCCAAGGCGAAAGCCAAACTTCCCAGAATCAAGATTGCCCGATGCAGCGGCGAGGCCTCGGGCCCATGCAGCGCCTGAAGTGAGAACCCCTGCCGCACGGAAATGCGCCGGAGAAAATACCAATTGAGGGCGAAATCCGCCGCTGCAGAAAGACTGTTTGACAAGCCGAGTCCGACAATCCCCAATCGCGGTGCCAGCAGAGTGCTCAAGGTGGCATTCAGGCAAAGATAAATCATCGCATTGAGCATCGAACGACGCACGTCGTTGAAGGCATAAAACCCCTGCATGAGGACCTTGCTGCCCGAATTGAATACCATGCCGATGGCATATGCACTCACCGCTATCGCATTTTGAACCGAATCGGCCGCAGTGACCCGACCGTGCTCCAGCAAAGCCACACACAATGGCACGCCCATCAGCGCAAAAGCAGACAACGAGAGCCACGAAAGCCAAAAGGCACTCTGCAGGCTGTCGGCCATGAGGAGTGCAAAGCGTTTGCCGTCGCCGTCCTGAACCGCCTGACTCAAGGCGGGCAGACTGGCGAAACCGGCGGCCACTCCAAACAAGCCAACGGGAACCAGGATAATCACCTGCGCATTGGTGATATACGTAATGGCGCCTTCGCCGGCCGCTGTCGCAAAGTGGGTGTTGACAAACAAAGCCAACGAGAGAGCACCTTGGCTGACTGCGCGCGGCGCCATCATGAGCAACATAGATTTAAGCGGAGCGGAATTGTACCACGCGAAGGGCGACAAGTTCGGCCAAGGAAAAAATCCATCTCTCAGCAGCGGCAAGAGCTGATACAGAAACTGGAGAAATCCTCCTGCGAGAGTTCCGTAGGCCAACCCCAAAATTGGATCGACCGCGAAAGCAGATGCAAAACTTCCTCCCAAAATTGCACCTGTGATTGTGCCCACATTGAAAAACGCCGAAGCAATCGTCGCACGGAAAGTCTGTCCGCGCACCCCGAGCAAACTCATGGCCAATGCGGAAATCATTGCAATCGGCAGATAAAAAACCAGCACCTTAAAACAACTGACGGCAAGCTGAAAACCGCCGCGGGCCCGAAACTCGGAAGAACTCACCGAGCCAACGATCGGCTCGGCAAATGACCAGCCCAGCAAAGACAATCCGAGAGTCACACACAGAAAAAATCCAGACACCACCGCAACTAGATTCCGCAGCGAATCTTCGCTGTCCCTGCGGGCTTCAACAACTTCTTTTGTGAATGCCGCCGAGAGTGCGCCCTCGGCAAACAGATCGCGAAGCACCGAAGGAAAGCGCAGTGCAACGTTGAAGGCGTCCAGACGGGTACTTGCGCCAAAAACTGCATTAACCACCTGCGATCTAAAAATACCTGACAAACGCGAGAGAAGAATACCCAGACTTGCGAACGCCGTGCGCTTGGCAAGCGCTGCTCGCTCTTGAGAGGAAGGATCGACCGCGGACGGATGCGTCATGAAGGACACTTTCCCTGCAATGAACATGAATTTTGTGGCACTAAAGAAACTCTATCTCAATTGCGGTGATTCGTTAAAGGTTGACCTGCGTCGGCAATGGCATCTGACCGGCCAACAACGCACTGACATTTTCCAGCACCTTGGCGCCCATGGCGGTGCGCGTTTCAACCGTTGCAGAACCCAGATGCGGAAGAATGACAAGATTGGGTGCGGCACGGAGGACGTCACTCACCACGGGTTCGCCGCAAAACACATCGACCCCCGCGCCGTATAGATGACCACTCTGCAAAGCCGATGCCAGCGCAGCCTCATCAACAACATCTCCGCGCGCAGTGTTGATGACGATTGAACCTCTTTTGAGCTGAGCTATGCGCGACGCATTGAGCCATGAGCGGGTTTGTGGCGTGAGCGGGCAATGCAACGAAAGCACGTCGGTTGCGGCAAGAAACTCGGTTTCAGAAAGACGAGGAACATCATCTTCACGAATGCCTCCTGCACGCAATGACTGCAAAGAGACGACGTTCATTCCGAACACTTTCGCGCGGGCGGCGACTTTTCTGCCAATGTCACCCAAGCCGACAATGCCGAGTGTACGCCCTTTCAGATCAATGCCCAGACCGTAAGTCGGCGACCATCCCGCAAAACGGCCCTGTGTTTGAATTTCATTTGCACCATCGCAAAGTCGCCGAGCGACCATCAGCATCAGGGCCAAAGTCAGATCGGCAGTCGCGTCGGCCAGCACGTGTGGTGTGTTGGTCACAGCCAATGAGAGTTCCTTCGCGGCTTGGACATCGATGTTGTTAAAACCAACGGCATAGTTGGCAATTAGGCGAAGATTGGGAAGTCGGGCTTTCAGCAGAACCAGCGTATCGCGATCGAGGACGTCAGTGAGCAGAGTCACCAGTCCAACGGTGGCCAGCCTCTGCTCGAGCGAAATTCGGGCCAGGCGCTCCGCGATTGTCAACCCCGCAGGAAGCACCTCGAGACAAACTCGCCTGCCAGCGACAGTCTGCGACCCGGCTGGCAAACCAGGACACTCGCATGAAAGCAAAATTGTATTTTCCATGCGTCAGAACCTCCCGTTATCGGACCGAAACAACAAGAAAAATCAGAACTATTGAAGCAATCAATAAATCATTGGCCGAGCAAACCGCCCCGTAGAACTAATTGTCATAAACACCTGTTAATACACCTTCTATATCAGCACGTTATTCAAAAGTACAAAAATTCAAATCAAGAGTTGGGTATTTTTTGCCGACCTTGCCTCAAGATCGAGCGGCTGAGAGGGGGAGCAATGAGGACTCTAGTTCTTGCACTGACTTCTGTTTTTGCGGTGAGTTGCAACCAGCAACAGAACGGCGCCGGAGACAAACTCGTCGCCATTGCGCCACCTGCGCTGATCAGTGACCCCGGTAAGCAGCCCCCGAAAGACAACGGCGATGCTGGTGGCGTCGATTTGAACCTTCAGGCAAGCAAGATCCTCAAAGAAAACTGCGCCTCCTGCCATGACGGCAAAACCAAATCAGGCAACTTCGGTTCGGTTGAGAATGTCGAAGAAATGATTTCCAGCAAGCGCTTCATCGTTGCGGGTGACGCCGACAAATCACTCATTTATCAACGTATGAAAGTGAACATGCCGCCCGGCAAGTTGGTTGATTCGAAAAGCATGGAAGTTATGAAAAAGTGGATCGAGGGCCTGAAAGAACCGAGCCGCGAGACCGTCACTCTGGAAGCTATGTATAAGCTCATCGAAAAGGACCTCGAAAAGCCAGAGCTGCAATCCAAGGCTGCGCGGGAAGGCCTGCGCTACTTTACCCTGCACGTGCCTTACAATCAGGGCGTAACCTCGACGAACGTCGAGGTGTTCCGAAAAGCGTTTGCGAAAGTTCTCAACTCGGTGTCGTTCGCCTCGCGCATCGTGAAACCCCGCGCCATTGACAGCAACAACCTTTTGTTTGCCGTGAACATCAAAGACTTGGGACAAAAGGTATCCGACTTTGAATCTATTATCTCGGATTTCTACCCCTTCTGTAATGGCGACACTTTTGCACTCGCAGGTGGTAGTCAGCATAAGGTGTTCAAAGAAAAACTCGGAACTGCCTGCTATTTGATTCGAGCCGACTGGTTTGCGGCTACCGCAGCACTACCAGAACCATACAACCGTTTCCTCAAGCAGGGTAACACGCGTCAGGAGTTGGATGAAAAGCTCGGAATCAATGTCAATGAAAACCTAAAAGAGAGAAAGGTGATCCGTGCCGGTTTCAGAAACTCTGGAGTATCCAGCTTCAACCGCATGATCGAACGCCATGACCAGTCCAACGGACTTGGTTATTGGATCAGTTACGACTTTGGTAAGCTCGAAGATGAAGAGAACCTGTTTACCCGCCCACTCGGTCCAATCGAATTGCTTGAAGGGGCGATTCCCGAAGAAAAAGGTGATCCGGTTGTCTTTAAGCACGATGGTGGAGAAGTGATCTATCACCTTCCCAATGGGTTGTTTGGTTACTATCTCGCAACAGGCGACGGCAAGAGAATTGACAAAGGACCGACCTTTATCGTCCGGCAGGACGGAGCTCCAACCCAGTTTGTCTCGGCGATTGTCAACGGTGTTTCGTGCATGAACTGCCACAACGCCGGAATCATCAAGAAAGACGATGACGTGAAACGGCTGACTGATGAGATGATTCGTGACGAAGTGGTCAGTTTCTCTGAAAAACAAAAAGAGCTGATTGCCGAGCTTTATGTTCCTCCAGCAGCCATGAATAAGAAGATGGATGAAGACAATGAACATTACTTCAAGGCACTCAAAGAACTTGACATCGACCGTGAAAAACCGGATCCAGTGATCGAGGCGTTCCGCATCTACAACCGCAACCTTGTGAAGGAAGACCTTGCGCACGAGCTGACGCTGGAGAGCAACCTGTTCAGCCAAATCTTTGCCTCGAAGACCTTCACTCGCCTCTGGGGTGCACTGTCAACGCAAGGAACCTACATATCACGTGACGAGTTCCAATCAGGTGTTGCTCTGATTGCGTCTATCAAAGGGTTCGAAGAGTTTTTGAAAGAACCGAAAAAAGGCGAGTACGTCGTCAGTGCCGCTTGTATGTTCAAAGACCAGCTTAAGATGGACCAATGCGTGATCACCAAAGCCGACGCAGAGAAAAAGCTAAAAATAGCTGAAAAAGAAGCGAAGGCAGCTGGAAGCTCAGGCGGAACATCAAACTGACACCCCGCAGCGAAAAACGGCATCTGTGCGAAAGCATAGATGCCGTTTTTGTCTTTTTGAAACGTTAGTATCCAATTAACTTAGGAAGCTTTTGATAAACACTTTAATCTATTCGAGATGTTCGTCCGCTGTTAATCTACCGACAGAAAACCTGCCTCAAAGGCTCACCAAGAAGTCCCACCAGTCCTCACTTCACTGGCCGAGACGGAACGATGTTCACAGTCTCATGGCCCCTACCCCCCGGTCGCGCGTTCGATAAAGGGACGCGCGCGCTCCTGCCTTTTTCGTGAATTAAAATTTTAACTGACGGCTGTGATCAAAAACGACGACGAATCAATTCAACTCAAAAAGGTCGAGCAGAAGAACAACACCCTTTTCTTCTTTCGAATCTGCAATGACAGGCTCAATGTCCTGCAGAAAGCTCATCAGCTTTTCTTTCAGCAGTGCCATAGCTTCTTTTGATATGCCCAAAAAGGCAGTGTAGTGCAGGTCTGCAGGAGAGCTACGCTCAAGCGCTTCAAGGGTTTTGATGCGCCAGTTTGCATGGTGACGCGCGACGTGCCGCGAATGCCGTCCGATATGAATTCGCCCCTTGCCAATTGAAAGCTGCCCGTGGGCATCCTCAACGACAAGCTCGTTCTTCTTGAGCCAATCGACCACAGTCGAAATTTGCTCAACAGGAAGGCGAAGATGAGCCGCGATTGCCGAGATAGTTTGTGTCCCTGGCAATGCTGAAAGAATATGCACGGCGCCGAAGACCCAACTCGAATAATAAACTGTCTGCGCTTCGTCGGCGAGCTGCTCGTGGACGCCGATGCGTTCCTGAACTTCTTCACGCTCCCGAAGCAGAGCCTGCATTTCAGTTCGGTAAAAGTTCTCCAAAGTTTTGCTGCCTGCGCGCTCGGCATCCACAAGCAGCATAAAGAAGCGCAATTCATCGTAGGCGAGTGCAAAAAATTCACCGACACGAATGGCTTGTTCACGGCTCAGATGGGCTCGCCGCGAGATGACTTGAGATAAAAACGACGATTGGACTCCGAGAAACTTTGCGAGCGCGGCCTGACTCCCACGGGCTTGCGGCATGGCCTTCAACCGTGCATTCAAAAACTGCACGTAATCGGTATGATCATATACAACTGTTGATGTGTGACCGGCTGAATCCAACACAACAAATTTCCACGTCAGAGTCTTGAAACATCAATGCTAAAAGACTAAAAACCACGCTCAGACCAATTAGTCAACGGACGGGGTTATGATACAAATCAACCTTCTGCTCATCAGCTGCGTGTTTCTCCTCTCCATGCTGTCCGCCAATGCGCGTGCGGGCGTGGGAACAAGCGGCGGTGGCCACGTGGTCGTTTGCGACGGTCACAGCTTGGACAAAGTGGGCGGCTACGTCACAATCCTCGACCTCTACGAGGCCCGCCACGTGCTGAACCTCACCCTTCGCGCACAACAGGATTCTCTTGAAAAAGAATTGGATCTTTTAGCAAAACAGCTGCAAATCGTGCTTGGAAACGCACTCAGTCTGCCCAATCCGCTGACGGGAGACTCTTTGCTCGAATGGTGGGACAACCGTGCCCAATACATTCCTCGCATGCAGGGTCACACCTCCGACCTCGGCGTCGTGCCGCAGTTGCCGAATGCTTGCCATTTCAGGCAGATTGCCATTTTTGATGATTCCAACGAAGTCATACAAGTCAACAATGAACTCTGGCAGAGTCTGGATGACTTCAACAAAGCCGCGCTTATTGCGCACGAGCTCATATACCATGAGCGTCGGCTCAGCGACCGCGAGGCTTCATCACAAACGTCGCGCTTTCTCGTCGGCCGAATTTTTTCAACTGAGGCACTCGCCGACTCCAACACAATGCTGAGCCAATTCCGCGCCAGTCATCCATCGGGAATCAGAACCCCCGAATAAGGTCCTTGATAGTTTCAACAACCTCAACAACGGGGTTGGGGATTTTACGTTCCGCTGTGCAGAGCCAAACTTCCTCGTTGACTCCCTCAAGCGAACCAATCAAAAAAAGTCGCTTCTCTTCAACCAAGTCTACGACCGCGGCCGCCGGAACGGCGATCAGCCCAACTCCAGATGCCCCCAGCGACTTCTGCACGGCTGTGTCTTGCGCCTCTACGACCAGTTGAGGATTGACGCGCTGCTCAGAGAACCAGCGCTCGCACTCGTGGCGAGTGCGACTGTGGACGGTCGGCAAGACGAGCGGTTGACCACTCATCGAATGCGGGAAGTTTTTACTCAGATGCGCAAACTTCGTGGAACCAAAGATAGATATGGGCAAAGTAGCTATCTTGCGCGAACGCAAGCCTTTGAGGTCTTCAGCAAAAGGCATTTGATTTGAGATGACCACATCCAATGTATGGTTCGCCAGTTCGCTAAAAAGAACAGAGGCGTGTCCCTCGACAAGCCTCACCCGACAGGGAAACAACTCGGTCATCCGCTGCACCAGTACAACCGCCAACCGCTTGGGCAGGCAATCCTGAATCCCGACGTTCACCGCAACTCGCTTGGAAAGTGCACCGTCGGCAAGAACCTGCAGGAGTTCGTCACCGATTTCGGCTATCTGGTTTGCGTAGGAGAGAACAACCCGACCAGCCTCCGTGAGCGTCAAACGCCTACCCGTGCGCTCAAAAAGAGAATGTCCCAAGGTGCTTTCAAAAGTCCGCAATTGGGCACTGAGCGCCGGTTGACCAACCCGCAGCTTTTCGGAAGCACGCGCAATCGAGCCTTCGTTCGCAATTGTTCTAAAATACAGCAGATGGTGATAGTTCAACCAACTCATCATCTCTCCCATCGCCCATTCAGCCGACCGAGTTCGAACACAAAAAATTCGTAACACGAATTTGTTCGATTTAATCGAAGTGTATATATCTTTTTATGTTATTTAATCAAATCTATTACTGACGATACTAACGAAGGGAAAGTTGAGGAAATTCATGAGCGAAATTCAACCGTCATTTTGGATATTATTTCATCTGTTTGTCTTTGTCATGCTTGCACTCGATCTGGGTGTCTTTCATCGCAAGTCACACATAGTCACCATGAAAGAAGCGCTTGGCTGGACGGTCGTGTGGGTTGGACTCGCACTCATGTTCAATGTCTGGGTGTACTTCGAATTCGGCAAACAATTCGCGGTTGAATTCCTGACCGGATATCTCGTCGAAAAATCGCTCAGCGTCGATAACATTTTCGTGTTCACGATGATCTTTGCCGCGCTCAAAATCCCGCAACTTTACCAACACAAAATCCTTTTCTGGGGTGTCCTGACAGCTCTCGTCTTGCGTGCCATCATGATCTTTGCCGGCGTGAAATTGATAGAAAATTTCCACTGGACCATCTACCTGTTTGGCGGTTTGCTGATTGTGACCGCGCTCAAAATGCTCAAAGACACCGAGACAAAAGAGCTCCACGTTGAGAAAAGCCTGCCCTTGCGCATGCTCGGCTGGGTGATGCCGGTGACCAACAGAACTGACGAAGAGAAATTTGTCATCAAAGAAAACGGCAAATGGGTTGCAACTCCCATGCTCGCGGCGCTGATTTTGGTTGAGACCAGCGACGTTGTGTTTGCCGTCGACTCCATCCCCGCCATTCTAGCGATCTCAAAAGAGCCGTTCATCATCTACACGAGCAACATTTTTGCCATTATGGGACTTCGCTCGCTGTACTTCGTGCTTGCCGACCTCGCCGGCCGCTTCGTTCACCTGAAGTACGGTTTGGCAGCAGTGCTCCTGTTCGTCGGCGGGAAGATGATTGCGGTCGATTACGTGAAAATTCCGCCGATGATTTCGCTTGCCGTTGTCGGCAGTCTTTTGAGTGCTTCCATTATCTCTTCACTCATCTACACATCCCGCCAAAGCAAATCCCTGCCCCATTCCTAAACCCACCGGTCCTGAAACCCACCAAGCCTGCAGGTCAGCGATGAGATGACCTGCAGGTTTTTTCTCGTATTTCCGAGAACTTAAAATTCAATTCTGCCGAGAATTGCCTTAAGTTAGCGCGCAATTGAACCGAAGGATAGGACAACAAGGAGGGCAAGATGCACGGCGGTCGTTTGCTTCTAAACGTGCTGTTATTGTCCGTTCCACTTGCAACGCTGACGGCTTGTTCGGCAATCACCTCTGCGCTCATCAAAGAGTTTGCAGGTAAGAAGAAGCCAGCCGACGCGACCCCGGAAATAGTGCAAGTGACACCCGCTCCCGACAACACCGGTTCGGTGCTTGTGAATGGCCCCCAGCTGACTGGAATATTGTTGAATCCGGACGGAACTCCCGTCGCAGACGCTGGAATCACAGTGGTTGAAACAAACATTGCAGCTACGACAAATTCGTCTGGTGAATTTGCTTTGCCTGTTCTGGGAATTCCTGCAGCCAACTTCGAAATGCGACTTTCATTTGAAAGAACTGATGCAGACTCCGGTGAAAGTTTCCTCTTCGACAGAGTAGTGGCAATTACACTGCCGCCCGACCTTGCCGTTCTGGTGCAAGCCACCAAAGATGATCCAACCGCCACGAATGTCATTGAGCCGCGGCTTGCTCTGATGTTGCCACGCGCTCCCATTGGACAGCCAACTGCGGGCGGACAAGACGACAAATACCTGATGTCATCGGTCAGCCTGCCAATTGCTGCCAATGGAAAGTCGTTCGCCGTGTTACCCCACATCAGAGGACTCACAGGAATCGCAAAATACGAGGACGTCAGCATCGGCAGTTCAGTCCGCTTCGAGTGGGATGCCCCTGAGTGGGCGATTGTCATGATTGGCTATGGAAAAAATAGCGCCGATATTGCCGCGTGGAAGGGAGAACAGCCATCTGCGCAAGTGGAAGTTATCAGTCGTTACGAGGATTGCAGCGAAGAAACATTCCGCAACGTGACTGCAGGTCCGCTTGATCCCATTCTCGGAAAATGCGGTCTGACTTTTTCTAATGACGCGAACGCCAAACTCAACATGAACGACGATTATTATTTCAGGGTGGCGGTGGTGAGCGCAGACCTTGTTTGGCTTTCACCTCTGGAAAAAGCAAAACACTCAGCATCGCGATGGTACCAGTATCATAGCGAAGTGGAGAGCTGTACTCTGGATTATTTTGGCCCTTCGCTTATGGATGAGACGGGGACGACCGTTGATACCGCCAAGTTCGGACCGACCCTCCCTGCGTGCGACGCGGGAAGGGTCGGTCAGGCATTTTGCACCGGCAGCGATAGTATTTCCCCATCAAAATGCACGTCCTGCGAAACCAATCTCTTCGTGTGCAAATGACGAGAGAATCAGGGCGTTGAATCAGCCTGCAAAGTTTTTGGCAACGAAGTCCCAGTTCACAAGGTTCCAGAACGCGTTCATGTAATCGGGACGGCGGTTGCGGAAATCAATGTAGTAAGCATGTTCCCAGACGTCACAGGTCATGAGCGGCTTGAGGCCCTGCTTCATCGGGTTGCCGGCGGCGCCCTCTTGTGTGATCAGCAATTTGCCTGACTTGTCTTTGGCAAGAAAGGACCAGCCTGAACCAAACACAGCGACAGTCTTGCTGGTGTACTCTTCTTTGAACTTCTCAAATGAACCCCAGGTTGATTCAATTGCCTTGAGCAGTTCGCCGGTGGGCTTGCCGCCGCCATTTGGCTTGAGGCAGTTCCAGTAAAAGGTATGGTTCCAGATCTGTGCCGCCTGATTGTAGATTGCACCGTCAGCCGCGAGGATGATCTCCTCAAGATTGGCATGCTCAAATTTCGTTCCCGGAACAAGTTCGTTGAGCTTTGTTACGTAGGCATTGTGATGCTTGCCGTGATGGAACTCGAGCGTCTCTTTCGAAATGTGCGGAGCGAGTGCATCAAGCGCATAGGGAAGCGGAGGAAGTGTGAAAGCCACAGCGGGTCTCCTTCAAGATTTGTGTGTCGTTGAATGCGATCTCTTTGAACGCCGAAGGAGAAAGGTAGCTGGAATGAATTAAGCCCGCAAGCAAGCCTGCAGGCAAAATGTCAAATTGACAAAATTAAAAAAACTAATCGAGAGGAAAGAGAATTTCTTGCACTTGCTCCCAACAGAGCGATTGCCGGCTCTGGTCGCCCAGAATTTCGATCACATCACTGCGCATCTCATTGGCAGGCTTGGTGATAACTGCAGCATGGCCGGCAGCGGATGTGTTGCAAAATAAAATAGAGCCGCGCGGAGCGAGTGAAGGTGTTGTCCGATACTGCGCAAGCAGGGAACGAAACCGCTTGCCGTTGATGTTTACTACCCCATCGGCCCCCTTGCGCGAGCGTGCAGCTTGAGTGACGCGCAGAAAACCGTTCGGGTTGGCATCCGCAGCCGCGCCCAGTCCGCTCGGATAAATGCCCGTGTCGGTCATGGCCCAACCCACACAAGGCCAGCATCCGCGCGAACCAAACGACGTGAGCCCGCAGCGTGTTCCATTTGCCGAGCGACGCGTTTCCATGTCACGCGCCAGTGCTTCAGCGCGGGCAGAACGCAAATCATCGGTCGAAACAGGTACACCCGGCACCGACGCGGGGCTCACCGAGCCAGAAGTTTGCAACTCGACATCTTCGAGCCTCACAAAGAACGATTTGTAGTCAAAGCTTCCGCCGGCCTCTTTGCCGCTGCAGAGTGCGGGATCCAGTGCCTTACGAAGTGTGACGAAATACTCTTTGCCCGAGGCACCCAAGGCCCGCTGGCGACTGACCGGCACGACATCGAGCTGCTCAGAACCAAGTTCAACTCTACATTTCATTCCATCAGTGATGCTGCGCCAAGAGAGCTGACTCAATTGCAGCGCACTGCCCGTCGAAGTCTTCAGTCCGACAATCGTCGGAGAAGAGGAAAGTGAGGCCGCCTCACTGTCCGCACTTCGAGTGCCAGCCTGACGACAGGCGGCGCTCAACTGAAGAACGGCCAGACAAGCAATGTAAAGTGCGGAAAAACGCATGCTCACCTCCGACATTTATATCGGAATAAATCCTACGAAACCTTAATTGCCATATATTTTATCAATCTTTCCGGCGGTCAATGCCTTCGATAAAGGCAATACCTTCCTCACATCCCGACAATCGATGGCATGGTCCGATTGACCAAAAGACCCTGTGTTTGCAATACTCACCCGTCGCCCATGCGATTCATCGCTGTATAAAAACGAAAACTTGCTTCATTGGAGTTGAAATGAAGAGCCGCGAGGTCCGCCAGAAATTCATCGAGTTTTTCAAAGATAAAAATCACACTTTCGTGCCAAGCAGCTCGACAATTCCTGTGGGCGATAAAACCATCCTCTTTACAATAGCCGGTATGGCTCAGTTCAAGGATGCACTCACAGGCGTCGAGAAACGCCCCTACTCGCGTGCAACCAACTCACAAAAATGCATCCGCATCGGCGACCTCGATGATGTGGGCAAGGACGGCCGTCATTGCACCATGTTCGAAATGCTCGGAAGTTGGTCGTTCGGTGATTACTACAAACACGACGCCATCCGCTGGGCGTATGAGCTGGTGACCAACGTCTATAAATTTCCGCTCGAGCAACTGTGGGTTAGTGTCCACGACTCCGACAACGAAGCAGCTGAAATCTGGCAAAAGACAGGAATGCCCAAAGAGCGAATCGTCCGCCTCGGCGACAAAGAAAACTTCTGGACCATGGGACCCACCGGACCCTGCGGGCCCTGCACAGAGCTTCATTTGGACCAAGGCCCTGCCGTCGGTAAATGCGACGTAAAGGGGTTCGATTGCAAAGCAGGCCCCGGTTGCGACTGCGACCGCTACCTTGAATTTTGGAACCTCGTCTTCATGCAGTACGACAAAAAAGAAGACGGCACTCTGGTAGAGCTGCCCTTCAAGAGTGTCGATACGGGCTCGGGACTGGAAAGAGTGACTGCACTTTTGCAGGGCAAGACGTCAGCATTTGAAATCGATTCGTTCGAGGGAATCCGCGCGGCAATCCTCAAGCGCGCGCAAATTCCCGCAGCACGCACCAAGCACGAAAACGAGAGCTTGAATGTTGTGTGTGACCACATCCGTACGCTGACTTTTACACTTGCCGACGGCGCAAACTTCAGCGCCGAAGGGCGCGGATATGTCTTGCGCCGAGTGTTGCGCCGCGCCGTGCGCCACGCTCACAGGCTCAATCCGTCGCTGCCCAAGGGACAATCGTTTTTGACTGACATCGTTCCTGCAGTTGTTGAAGAATTCGGAGAATTTTTCCCCGAAATCGTGCAACAGCAAAAACGTGTGCAGGAGCTCATTCGCAACGAAGAAGCACGCTTTGTCGCAACGCTTGAAAGCGGGCTTGCCAAGTTTCAAGCGTTCGTCAACGAGGCGCGGGCACAGGGCCGCAACATGCTCATGGGAGAAGAGGTCTTCATTCTCCATGACACTTTCGGATTTCCTTCCGACCTCACACGAGTGCTTTGCGAAGAATCGAGCCTCAAAGCCGATCTCGACGGATTCGTCCGCTGCATGCAGGCACAAAAAGAAAAAAGCCGCGCCGAAGCCAAGTTCTACAAGTTTGATCAGGATGATTCTGCTTGGGTTGAAATCAACAACATCAGCCAGACTGAACTCAAAAACTTCGCCGGCTACGGATTCACGGCAGGCAATGCAAAAGTCGGCGACGTAGCCGTGCAAAAGGTTGCAGTAGAAGGACGCCGCATCGCACGGGTCCGCCAGCTGAAGAACAAATACTTCGAACTCTGGATGGCACAGACGCCGTTCTATCCCGAGGGCGGCGGACAGGTTGCCGACACGGGCTGGATTCGCGTGAAGGGAGTCGACGGAAGCGACCAAGATTTTGAAGTTGTCGATGTACGCAAATCGGCTGCGGCCATAGTGCATCTTCTCCGCCATCCGGAATGGAGTGGTGAAGAAAGCGAAGCGACACCTGCGGCGGCACTCAAAGACATGTTCGCCAAGGGGCTCACCGCGCTGATCGATATGAAGAACCGCTCGGCGACCATGCGCAATCACACGGCCACACACCTGCTGCACAAAGCTCTGCAGGTCGTGCTGGGCGACGGTGTTCGGCAGGCAGGCTCGTACGTCGGACCTGATGGCCTGCGCTTCGACTTCTCGCATCCAAGCGCTGTGACACGCGAGCAACTCGCGCGCGTCGAGGCGCTGGTCAACGAAGAGATTTTGAAGAACACGCCCGTGCAAACGCACGAAAATGTGAAGCTCGACGACGCCAAGAAGATGGGCGCAATGGCAATCTTCGATGAAAAATACGACGACGCAGTGCGAGTTTTGGACATCAGCGGATTCTCAATGGAATTGTGCGGCGGAACGCACGTGCCTGCGACAGGTTCAATTGGCATGTTCCGAATCACATCTGAAGGCTCTGTGACAAGCGGTGTTCGCCGCATTGAAGCCGTAACCGGCTGGGGCGTTATGGACACACTCGCAGGACTCAAAAACAACATTCAACAGGCAGCAGACCTCCTTAAATGCGCCGAGGCCGACGTGCTCGACCGCGTCCGCACACTGCGCGATTCCGTGAAAGAAACAGAGCGTCAACTGGCAACCGTTCAGTCGCGGCTTGCCAACAGTGTGGTTGAACAACTTGTGGCGCAGGCAACTCCGCTTGCGGCCAACCTACGGGTTGTCGCAGCGCAGGTGGACATCTCCAACGCACAGGAACTCGAGCTCTACGCCGACCGAATCAAGGAAAAGGGGATCGAGGTTGTGATTGTCGGGGCTGCTCTGGATGGCAAGGCCATGCTGCTCTCAGCAGTCAAACCCGATGTGACGAAGGCACACAAGAACATCAGTGCTGGTAACATTATCAAGCAGCTGTCTGAAAAAGTGGACGGCAAGGGCGGAGGCCGTCCGGACTTTGCCCGCGGCGGTGGATCGTCGCCCGCAAAACTGCCAGCAGCACTTGCGGCAGCAGGCGAACTCGTGAAGGGCATGCTCGGCTGAAAGACGCCGAGCCTTCACAGTGCGAAGCGTTTGCCTCAATCAGACCACAACCCAATTACTGGGGTGATGGGCAACGACTCAGGCTCGAGTGCGCAGCAATAATGTCTGAATCATTCCAACTGCAGGAATAACTGCAACCAGAGCCGCCAGCCCGCTCGATTGCAACTTTAACATAATCAGAACACTTTGAGGCACAAACCTCTCTTGAGGATGCTTGCAGGGATAAACTCTGCCCCCCGATAAAATCCCCTTCAAAAACCCCAAATCGAGTTCTTATTTTGCAATCAGCTAATTGGAAGCCTGCAGGCGGCGCAACGCCTCCAACACTGACTCCCGGCGACGCTTGGGCGCTGGCTATCGTGCCCGAACAAGTCCCACTCTGAGCCTCGGACTTGAGCAAAGAGCTAGAACCAAAGTTACACTTATAAGTGCATTGTGTGGAATCGACTGTCTTTTGCGCCAAAGAATTGCAGGCCGACACACAACCCTCTTCTGTGGTGTTGAGCAGCTGTGAACTCTCCACCCGATCTGCCAGACCAGGCAATGATTCAAATCCTGGTTCTATTTTGATTCCCAAAACGCTCACATCACACATTTTCTTCGTGGGAATAGGTTGAGAGATGCTTGGTTGAGTTGACGACGCACTAGAGCCAGCCGAGCCAATAGTTCCGCTTCCGATGACAACTCCGCCTCTTGACGATTGGTCGCCGGGCGTATTTGAAGATGATGAACTTTGCTTTCTGGGCTGGACTTCGGAACAGGCAGTGCCCCACGCGAGCGGTAAAAGCGACCAAATGATAAGGTTAAGCTTTTTCAACTCAAATCTCCGATAGTGCATTTCTTACGTTATCGGATTTACGAAATTTATCTGTAGGATTTTGCAATTACCACGTGAGAATATCGCGGGTTGAACGACTCGGATGAATGCGCTCGGTCGTCATACCAATGGATTAAAACAGGCCAGACGTCTAAGTCGACGGAGCGCAAAACATCGACCACATTGCACACTCTTTGGAAAA
>JBDLRP010000052.1:0-45941 GCA_039799905.1 Pseudomonadota bacterium
AAGACGTCATCCTCAAGCTTGCAGGCATCCTCACGGTAAAAGGCGGCACCGGCGCCATCGTTGAATACTTCGGGTCAGGTTGCGAATCTCTATCGTGCACAGGCAAAGGCACAATCTGCAACATGGGCGCCGAAATCGGCGCAACGACTTCGGTCTTCCCCTTTGACTCCCGCATGGCCGACTACCTGCGTTCCACTGGCCGCGACTCAGTTGCGCAGATGGCCGAAAAGAACGCCGAGCTTTTGCGCGCGGATGTTGATGTTGAAAAGAATCCGGAAAAATTCTTCGATCAGGTCATCGAAATCAATCTCGACACCCTCGAACCGCACATCAATGGCCCGTTCACACCCGACCGCGCCTTCCCCATCAGCGAATTCGCCAAGGCCGTCAAAGAAAACAAATGGCCCGAGAAATTGACCGTTGGCCTTATCGGCTCGTGTACGAATTCATCCTACGAAGACATTGACCGCGTGGCGACCATTGCGAAGGCCGCCGCAGCTCAAGGCTTGAAGACCAAGGCTGAGTTCACCATCACGCCCGGCTCCGAGCAGGTCAGAGCGACCATCGAGCGCGACGGACAGCTCGCCGCACTTGAAGCCATCGGCGGCAAAGTTCTCGCCAACGCCTGCGGCCCATGCATCGGTCAGTGGAAGCGTCATGACATCAAGGACGGCGAGGCAAATTCGATCGTCACCTCGTTCAACCGCAACTTCACAGCACGCAACGACGGCAACCCGCAGACACACTCCTTCGTTGCATCGCCCGAAACTGTTGTGGCGCTTGCGCTGGCAGGCACGCTGAGCTTTGATTTCACCAAAGACACGCTCAAAAACGACAAGGGTGAAGCGATCAAGTTGCAGCCTCCGGCAGGTCTGGATCTCCCGCCCAAGGGTTTTGTCCCTGACGAAGTCGGCTTCGTTCCGCCAGCGGCAGACGGTTCCAAGGTGTCGGTTGCCATCAATCCATCATCCGACCGCCTGCAGGCACTGAGCGCGTTTGCAGTGCCCAAGCTGGGCACCGATTTCAAAGATCTGGCACTGCTGATTAAGGCCAAAGGCAAGTGCACGACCGACCACATTTCGGCTGCCGGCAAGTGGCTCAAATACCGCGGCCACCTCGACAATATTTCCAACAACCTGCTGATTACGGCGACGAATGCGTTCAATGAAAAAATGGATTCAGTGCTGAACGTCAGCAAAAACAACTACGCCGGCGTTCCACAAGTTGCCCGCGATCTCAAGGCGCAAAAAATCGGCTGGATTGTTGTCGGTGAGGAAAACTACGGCGAGGGTTCATCCCGCGAGCACGCGGCGATGGAGCCGCGCTTCCTCGGCGGTCGTGCGATTGTCACCAAGAGCTTTGCGCGTATTCACGAAACCAACCTGAAAAAGCAGGGCATGCTGCCGCTGACTTTTGCCAATCCCGAAGACTACGCAAAGATTCGCGAGAACGACCGGTTTGATTTGGATGCAGAGAACCTTGCACCCAACAAACAGCTCACTCTGACAGTCAAGCACGCTGATGGTTCGAAGGACCTCATCGCACTCAACCACACGTTCAACGATCAACAGATCGGCTGGTTCAAGGCGGGCAGCGCGCTCAATCTGATCGCGGCGAGCCAGAAGAAATAATCATCGCGAAAACTGAATCATGAAAACGTGCTGTCGGATTTAAACCCAACAGCACGTTTTTCTTTGCCTTCAACCCTTGCAGTACCTCGCACTGACCTCTGAATTTTCACTTCAGATTAGCAAACGCCGCAGGCACATCGCGGTGCGCCTGCAAACGCGTTCTCGTCCATTCGAGATTTGCCTTTGGCAAACTCTTTGCGGGATCAGCAAGAACAACGTCGACGTCATATCGGTTGTTAAGTACGGGAATGACCTGAACCTGCCTTGGTTGCAGAGTTTTAGCATCAAGGAGAACGCGGCCGAGCAAATTGTCAGGATTGGGAGCGACCTGATTGTGCATGAAATTTCCGAGACCGTGAAAGACAACTCCCTGTCCGCCATCTGCACGAGGCAGGACCTTGACTCCAGCCCAGGTGTGAGGACCATGCGCGAAAACAATATCTCCTGAAAATTCGCGGACAAACTTCTCAGCCCAGATTTTCCCACGGTTGAACGCCGCATTGCCCTGTGAATGAAGAGAAAGAATACGCAGGTCACCTGCCGTCCTCTTCACTTCGGCAAACATCGACTGCACTCGGGATTCACAAGCAGACTCGACACAGTCCCAATCCTGAAATGCAATTGAGGCAAAGACAACCTTCACTGGCCGGCCTTTGAGTGAAAAGGTCAGAACCGAAGGTGAGCTTAAGCTAGACGAAGGTCCGACGCCGTGCCAGAGCATGGCTTTTTGATGCGAAAGACTTTTCATATGTCGGGCGGAAGCGACTGCACCAGCAACTGTCTGACCATCGGGATCCAGACCTGTGACGCAGTCTTCCGAATGATTGTTAGCGAGTCCGAACAAATTAAAACCGTGTTCAAAGGCCTCTGAAATAGCGGCAGGGGAAGACAAGAATGCATAGTCAACGTTATAGTACGAGTTGCACCGGCGCCCGACACTCGACTCCCAATTGATAAAATTAAGGTCACCCTTCAAAATTTTCTTGCTCGGATCGAACTTCAGCAGTGCAGTTTTGAATCCAGATGCAGGTGCATTCGTCGCTCTCAAGGAAGACCAAGCCGAGTCGCCGACACCGCGGATATCAATAAACTCAGGCCCCGCGACCAGAGGAATGGCTGCACGCACGGTTGCGCTGTCGTTGACTCGTTTCGAGTAGTCAACATCCTGTTCGTTGACAGCCTGCGCTGAGGAATCTTCCCACACCGACTGTTTCTTTTTACATGCCGACAGCGTTGCGAACGAACAGAACGATAGAACACTCACCAAAAAAGTGCCGTGAACCATATGACGCACTCCTCAGTAAAAACGAGCTTCAGTAAAGACCGCAAGATTTCAATTGCGAATAGAAACCGACCACTTTATCAGCATACATCCGCGCGTAATTGCTGCCGTTGTAGCGGTAAGCTAGGTCCCAGAGCGAACCCGCGCGCGAGGTCTTGTCCGATAAAACGCGCACCGAATAATTCAAGTTGGTGAGAACATTAAAAGTGATTCCGTCCCAGCGGCGGTCTGAACTGCTGAGCACACGCCCGCTCTCATCAAACGCAGTTATAATTTGGCCAATGCCGATTCCGTTGCAACTGCCCCCGCGGCACGAATCAGGAATTGAGCCCATTTTTGTCTCTTGCTCGGTCTTGGCCATGAGAGCAAGAACCGGATGTATGCCGCGCTTTCCCGCCCACGCCCGAAAGTTTTTGGCCGAGGCCGAGGGGTTTTGAATCACCGCCTTCTCAAAGCAATTTTTGAGAAATTTTGCACGCTGGCACATCGTTCTGACCGCTTGAACCTTACTTCCAATCAAGGTGCGGTTTTGCGGTCTGTCTGGACTCGAATACGAACGCCGCGCAAAAGAATCGTAGGTTGTATAGTCTGTGGTACCTGGTTTCTCTTCCCAAGAATATTGGCAAACCACCGGATCAACTGCCGCGGCACGCGATGCGCTTGCCTGTTCTTCAGAGTCAGCCGGAGGCTTGCAAGAAGTGCAAAAGATGATGCCCAGAATTGAAAATGACAAAAAAGACTTGCCACCAGCAACTGCCACAGTCAGCCCCCCCGCTCTCTGCCACAAGGGCAGACGGCGGGTGATCGGCATAATTTAAATCGAACTTGAGCGGGCTTTTAATGAAACTTTGCGCAGCTAATTTAGCGTAAGCCTCTGACAAGAGAACATAAAACCTTATCAACATCATGATCGGCAACAAAAGGAGAATTCGCATTTAGCCCCAATGGAAACGGCTTACCGCCGCTCTTTTTGAGGTAATCGCTCCAAAACTGAATTTCCGACCCCGCAATATCGCTGTTCGGCAATGGTATCTGCGTTCCATCAGCGGCAATTCTGAAACGGCCTGACAATGCGCCGTAACGTGCTTTTCCAACAAGTTTGCGGGCGATATCTGACAGCTGCTTTGGCAGTGCTTCAGCAAATGCTTCGACGGACTCGAGAATTGGCGGAATGTGCGGCGTCACATCTTCGCCATAAATTGTGTTTGAAGAGCGGCCGGCAAAGCGAGAGTCGAACGCGTCCTTAAAGCCGACGTCACCCGGATTCGGCGACTGAAACGCGTAGACTCGCTCCACGCTGACGCCCTCATTTTCCAGCATCCAGGCAGCATATTGGCTCAAAACTCCACCAAGACTATGCCCTGCAAAAACAATCTTTTTTCCGCTTCCTGCCGCCTGAGTCAGCGCGGGTTTTACCTTTGCCCAGGACAAATAAAAGTTAATCAGGAACCCCTCGTGCACCCATCCTGGCAGGTTGTGTTTGGCACCGTCGGTCGTGAAAAAGGTGCCGTTGAGCACATAGTCAAGCGCGTCTTCGGTACCGCGGTAGAGCATTAAAACCCGGTCCGAAAACTCGAGAAGAGTTGCATGCAGTCCCAACTTGCCCAAAGAAAAGTCGGTCACACGAATCGGCTTCTCAGGAAGTCTGTCCCACGCAGCCTGACGTGGCGCATCGATGAGCTGCACTTGCCGAGCAAACCATGCAGCAGATGCAATATTCTGAATTGAATACGCCTCGCTGCCCGAGTGCATGAAGTCGAAGTTCGGCGTGAAATCGCAGGGAGGATCCTGTGTTTTAACCATTGTTCCCGGACGCGACTCAACGGCCTCGGCAGCAGACACTGTCAATAGCGAACAAACTGAAAGCAAGAGAAATTTCGGCACAAGTCCAAGCGCATGACTCAAATTCATAGTGCTCCCTGAAATCAGGTCAGGGGGTCATTGTGACAAATTTGTTTCAATTGAACAAGGACAGCAAGGAGCACAACCCGAACAGTTCAGGCCGCAGAGTCCTCGTCAGAATTGGGCAACTTGATCAGTTCACCGATGCGGGCTTCGACAAATATCTTGAAAAGCTCGCCGTCAAGTTTTCCTTCTTCAACTTCACCTTCCAGAATGTTCAAAGCGCGCTCGTGAGGAAGTGCAAGCTTGTATGGTCTGTCGACAGCAACTAGCGCGTCGTAGACGTCGGCAACGGCCATCATTTTAGCCTGAATCGGAATTTCATCCGCAACTAGCTGGCGCGGATAACCGGTTCCGTCAAGGCGTTCGTGGTGTGCGTACACAATGTCCGGCACATTGGCGAGATCCTGTGTCCAGGGAATATTAACGAGGAACTTGAATGAGTGTGTAACGTGACTCTCGATCTCGAGCCGTTCGGCAACCGAAAGTGAGCCTTTTCTGATGCTCAGTTTCTCGACCTCATCGGAAAGCAACAGTCCTGAAATCTTTTCGTTCTGACCCAGATACTGAATCGCAGCGATCTCGAGAATCTTCTGGAAATTCTCCGAGCTCACTATCGAAGGTTCATTTGCCTCGAGAATACTTTCCCAATAATTATTGAGCTTCTTCGAGATATTCTGCACATCCTGATGAATTCTGTCGATATCCTCGCGGCTCGGAATCTGCCCTCTGTTCATCAAGCGCTCCAGATACTCTTCAAGACACTTGAGATTGAGTTTCTTCTCCAAAGTGTGAAAGCGCTCTTGGATCGCCATGAGTTCATGGTGATATAGTTTACGCTCTTTGCGCAGGATATTTTCTCTGACACCGATTTTTCCAAAGTCATGCAGCAGTGCGGCATACTTGATTTCATAGAGCTGACTTGCATTGAAAGAAACCGAACCATATTGTCCATTGGAAGTAGAGTTGACTGCTTCAGCGAGACCGACAGTCAATACAGCAACCCGCTCACTGTGGCCCTTTGTGGAAGGATCGCGTGATTCAATTGCAACAACGCTCGCCTGCACGAAACTTTCAAAAACCCGCCTGAGATCCTGAATCAGACGCGCGTGGTCGAGCGAAACTCCCACCTGAGCAGCCAGCGCTTCAAGCAAATTCAAATCATGAGTATTGAAGGTGCGGACAATTTTTTCGACATCCGCAAGCGAATCGATGAACGAGTTTCTCGCGGTCTTCTTGTTCAGCAACAGAATAAAGCCGACAACTTCTCCAGAGGGCGTCTTGAGCGGAAATAAACAATAACTCTGTACACTGTATGTTCGAGAATCAAATTCAAACTGCAATCCCGAGAAAGAATGTTGCGCCTGACTGATTTGCTGATTTCCATAGGGTACCGGACCACCCCACCCCTGCTCCCAAACCATTCCGACAGCATAATTCATCGCATACGAGGTGGTCGGGTTGCGCGAAGGGTCGAGAGATTCACTCAACACTTTCACGTTCTGACTTTTGCAGACGCGCGCCTTTTGAAAAAACCGGTGTCCGGAAGTCCGCAACAGACGTATGTCAGGCACACCCTCGCGCTGATTTGTTCCAAGATTCTCGCGCAACAGAATGAAACCGGCATCCGCCGAACACAAGTCAACCGCTTTTTCCAGTACGAGTCTGACCATGCTATCGACCGATGCCTGACTGGTCATCGCAAGTCCGATTTCATTAATGGCACTCGTCTCGCTTTCGCGCATTGCAAGCAAGGTTGTTAGCGCCGTCTGATTGGCAAGGACAAGCAGATTACCGGCTGCCCTTTGAACCGATGTCATCATTTCATTGAAAGTGAAAGGTGCTCTGGAAACTCCAAAAAGCCAGCATGACTGGTCGTGCAAACGTAACTGCTTTCGAGCCCGTATCGTCAGATGTTCCGAGTCCTCGACAACATAGAACCCAATCCGTCCCGTAAAACTAGCTCCCTCGAGACTCTCTAGGATTCGCGCTCTATGCCGCATCAACTGCGATGGGCTTACGACGCAAAGCCGAACAGTGGAGATGCCATCGTCTGAGACTGAATCGATAAGCGCTGAGAGCTCTTCCTCGGCAGAGTCACGCAGAACTAGCGACATTCCTTGGGCCTGCCGTTCACCGACAGGGGCTCCGACTGGTCGACTAAACCAAAGAATTTCAACTCGTTCCTGCAAAAAACCACTCCTCGTGACTTTTTTTAAGCTGTCGCTGGATAATCGGAGGAGTGCGAAAGAAACTGAGCGCGCACATGCCAAAAATAAATCTTCTTAAAAGATTCCATTTGCTTACAACAAAGAGAAACCTTCCGTGAAATAAAACTTCTCAACGCGCAATTTGATGGCGGGTTGCTCATCCTCGTGATAGCTCCCAACGCAGGCGAGGCTCACGACTTTCGACATAAGTAATTGAAATATGATTTATTTATTAAAAAACAAATTCAAATCCGTGATGCAAAAACTAACCAGCCGACACGGCTTGGTGTCAGCCAGTTATTTTCACTCGGAGCGCACAGCGGGTTTGTCCCAACGCACCCAAGACCACGGCACTCTGGAGTTGCTACACGAAGAACTCAGCTACTGGGGCGAGGCACTTCCTCTGGCGACATTTGTTTTCAACGACAATTCCGAACTGTTGTGGTGGAATTCAAAAAGCAAAGGTCTCTTTCAATTTTGTACTCTCGATGACGTGGCAAAATTCAAGATGAATGTCCGACCCCACTGGATTCATCCCGCCGACTGGCCAAATACATTGGATCTTTTTTCAAGCGCAGGCGGTCTGCGCAATGGAAACCTCGAGGCACGCGTCAGAGTTTTAGGCGACGGTGGCAACTGGATATGGCTCCAAATCAAACTGACGGCTCTCCCGCCGCGCAACAATGCGCTTTCCAGAATCGGAAAATCAGATCGCATTATTCTCGGCACTTGCGAAGACGTCAGCCTTTTTCAGACGGCTATTCACGCGCTCCGTGACCGTGAACAACGTGCCAAGAGACTGTTGTCAGGCATACGCGATGCGGCGGTTTTGGTTCTCTGCGAAGATGGTTTCGTTCAATTTTGCAATGATGCTGTAAGCGCTGTTCTTGGTTACTCGGAAGATGAACTCAAGGGTAAACACATCTCAATATTGAGTCCAAAAACCGAGCTTCTCTCTGGAAAAACGGTCACCGCATTGTTGAAGGCGGACCAAGACTCCTTTCATGAGGAGATCACCCGACGAGTGAAAAAATCTGGAGAGGGTTTTTGGGCGAGCGTGCATGTCAATTCGCTTCCCGCCGAGGCTCCCTATTCAAAAAACTATTGTGTGGTTGTTCGCGATGTGAGCAACTACAAACGAGAAGAAAAAGAACTTCACGAGTGGAAAAAAAGATTCGAACAACTTTCAGAGAACGTCAAAGAAGCTTTCTGGATATATGATGTTCGTGCCACATCTTTGGTCTACATCAGTCCAGTGTTTAAACCATTGATGGGAATTGACCCTTCCGTCGGAGACTCATTCTTTTCCGAGGTGGTCCGCCGAGTGCATCCGGCCGATGTGGTTCTAACCCGGAACTTTATGGGTGACCTCACTCTCGGTCATGACTCCAACATTGAATTCAGAGTCATGCTGGAAAACTCGAACGTCCGCTGGCTGTGTTTCAAATCATTTGCCGTGCGTGATTCGGGCGGACGTGTGCATCGAATTGTCGGTGTCGCCGAGGACGTCACTGAAGCAAAAAATGCGCAAATTGCACTTAAAAAGGCAAAAGAAGAAGCTGATGCCGCAAACAAGGCAAAAAGCGAATTCTTGGCTAACATGAGCCATGAAATCCGCACTCCGCTCGGAGCCATGATGGGGTTTGCGGAGCTGGTGGGGGACTTCCAAAATTCTGAAGAAGAAAGGCAGTCCGCCATTCAAGCGATCATCCGAAATGGCCGCCAGTTGAGTAAAATCATCGATGAGATCCTTGACCTGAGCAAAGTGGAAGCCGGCAAACTCGAGCTCGAGGAAGAGGTCATTGAACTCTTTCCCTTCATCAATGACGTGACCACGCTCCTGAGTTTGCAGGCGCGTGAAAAGGGAATTTCGCTGCGGATAGAAGGCTGCGGCCCTCTTCCGCAGACAATCCGCACCGACGGCACGAAGTTCAGACAAATTCTCATCAATGTTGTCGGAAATGCGGTTAAATTCACCGAACGTGGCAACGTGAGCATTCTGGTTTCTGCGGAACTCTGCGAGTACAAGTCACGTCTTTACGTCAAAGTGAGTGACACCGGTCAGGGACTCACGAGAGATCAACAGGAAAGGCTTTTTCAGCCCTTCGTGCAGGCCGATTCTTCCACCCGTCGTCGCTTTGGCGGCACAGGACTCGGACTCGTACTTTCCCGACGTCTGGCGAACCTGCTGGGCGGCGATTTGAATCTTGCTTGGAGCGCACATAACCAAGGCAGTTGCTTTGAAATCGTCATCGACATTGGTCCGGCGCAACATTTACGTCTGCAAAACCAATTGATCGGAAAAAACCTGCGGTCACCGACAAACAAACCTGAACAATCGGTGACCCGCCTCGATGGCGCACACATACTCGTGGTCGACGATGCTCCCGACAACCGTCTGATTGTGCAAAAATTCCTGATGTATGCCGGGGCAACTGTAGAACACGCAGAGGATGGCCGCACAGCCGCGAAACTTGCGCTTGAACGAAATTATGATCTCATCGTCATGGACATTCAGATGCCTGACTTTGATGGCTACGAGGCGGTTTCCTACATTCGCAGTCAGGGCTACTGCAAACCCGTCATCGCACTCAGCGCGCACGCCATGCGCGAAGATCGTGAGCGAAGTATTTCGCTCGGCTTCAACGAGCATCTGACAAAACCTGTCGACCGCAGAGAACTTCTCAGCAGAATACAATTTTTAATTCAACAGTGAGACAAACTCTCGAATGCGCGGATTCAATAGCTCTTTGCGAGGTTGTGAAAGGCGGTAAATTCGCCTTGAAATGCAAGCTTGACCGTTTCTGTTGAGCCGTGCCTGTTCTTGCCGATAATGACCTCAGCGATGCCCTTGTCGGGCGAATCGGAGTGATAATATTCGTCTCGGTAAATAAACATAATCATATCGGCATCCTGCTCGATTGAACCGGACTCACGCAAATCCGACGAACGCGGGCGCTTGTCCGGCCGCTGCTCAAGACCGCGGTTGAGCTGGGCCAGTGCAATGACAGGACAAGAGAGTTCTTTAGCGAGCGCCTTCAGGCCTTGGCTTATCATACCGACTTCACGCTCGCGTGAGCTCTTGGAACCGAGGTTAGTCCCAACAGTCATCAGCTGCAGGTAGTCGATAATCACCATATCGACAGAGCCTTTTTCCCGCTTCATCTGGCGGCAGCGGCTGCGCAAGTCAAGCAAGCTGATGCTTGGCGTGTCGTCAATCATCAGCTTGTCGGTATTGAAGTTGGCAGCTTCAGGATAAAGCCGGTGCAATTCTTCGGCAGACATCTTGCCGTCGCGAAATCTATGCGATTCGATTCGCGCGGCAGTCGACAACAGACGCTGCATCAGCTGATGCTTGCTCATTTCAAGACTGAAGACAGCCACGTTTTTTTTGTCGTGAATCGCCGCGTACTGGGCGAAATTCAACGCCAGAGCAGTTTTACCCATTGCTGGACGGGCCGCTAGAATAATCAGGTCACTTGGCTGAAAACCGGCCGTAATGGTGTCCAAATCGTTAAAACCCGTCGGTATGCCAGTCATACCGCCTGGATTGTTCATCAGTTCGCTGAGCGACTGAATTGTGTCACGCACAACGACTGATGCCGGGGTCAGCCCTGTGTGGCCACGTGTTGCAGCCAACTGCATGAACGTCTCTTCTGCCTCGGCAAGAAAAGATTCCACGCTTGCTTCAGCAACACGTCTGCCGCGCGCGGCGATGTCGGAACACTTTTCAACGACGAGCCGGAGTTCCCAAAATCGTTTGACGACATCAAGCCAGTAGCCGACGTTCTCTGAATTGGCTCCGTAATGAAGAAACTGCCGCAGACCATCAAAATCTCCGACGTTGAGATGTCGGTTTTGAAAACGGAGTTTTTCGTAGACGTTGACGAGGTCCGCGGGAACTCCCTCGAACAGGAGTTCGCGCACTGCGCCGATGATGATGCGATGGGATTCAACAAAAAAATAATCCGCCACGAGCTTCTCTGTCTGCTCGATGGCGGAGGTCGGGTTGGTGAGAATCGCACCGATGACAGCGGATTCAGCTTCCAACGAATGCGGAAGGTTCAAAGCGCCTTTGGAACGTCTTTCCTCAAGTTGCGCCATGATTACTACCGCGTTTGATGTTAGTCAGCGAGTTCGTTCAGGAGATCAGCGATACTTCTGCGGTTGCGGGTTTTGAGCACCTTGCGCACGTCGCGTGGCTGAATGCTGAAACCTTTCAATTTGCGGTGCAGCGTGTTGCGGTTGCAACCGAGAACGTCTGCAGCCTTCGACTGGTTGCCTCGTGTCTTTTTGAGAACCAGAGCAAACAGCGGACGCTCAACGTGCGATAGAACTGTCTTGAGGATGTTTGCAGGAATTTCATCGTCGAAACGCTCAAAAAGAGCCTGCAGTTTCCAGAACACCAGCTGCTCGAGGCTTGTTTCTTCGAGCATAGCGCGAAGGTGCTCGGGCACTGGCGGCATGTTGAGTTGTTCGAGCAGTCCAACTGAGCTGTCGATGTCAGCGGCGCTGGCGTCAGACGCGCTGGCACCCTCGATGCTGCGGCCTTCTTGTGCGAGACGAACGTTTTCTACGGTTCCAGCTTCTGCGCCTGATCTCATCTTGCTTGCTTCCTGAATCGAATGCTGAGTGCTGTTCATCTATCTACATCCTCGGTAAATACAAAGAGGAACATCTTGATTTAAGCCAACTTCAAGACCAAAAATCCATTTTCGGCATAATCCGGACCCGAAGTCAGAGTCACTCCTTTAGCACGACCTCTCGCAGTGTCAACGGCGAGAAGAAAGCTTGCCTCACCCGAGACCCGCAGGTATGGACAACCCCCTGATCAGAACGGGAAACCCCTAGGAGGTATCATGGGCTTTAATTGCGGTATCGTTGGCCTTCCAAACGTCGGAAAGTCCACACTTTTCAACGCGGTCACCAAAGCGGGGGCACAAGCCGCAAACTACCCGTTCTGTACAATTGACCCAAACGTCGGCCGAGTTGCGGTCCCCGATGAGCGCCTGAACCGAATCGACGGCATCATTAAAAGTAAAAGGGTCATTCCAACCTTTATCGAGTTTGTTGATATCGCTGGACTCGTCCGTGGCGCGAGCAGAGGCGAAGGACTCGGCAACCAATTTCTCGGCCACATTCGTCAGGTGGATGCGATTGTGCACGTTGTCCGCTGTTTTGAGGACGGTGATGTGATTCACGTCGATGGCAGCACCGATCCAGCACGTGACATCGATACAATCAACACAGAACTCGTATACGCCGACTTCGAAACCGTCAGCAAAAGCGTTGATCGCCTGTCGAAATCGCTCAAGGGCAACGACAAAAAAGTACTACTGAGCCACGACGTCGGCAGCCGGCTGCGTGCACATCTTGAACAACTGAAGCCAGCGCGCTCGTTTTTGCCCCAGTGCAACGAAGATGAACTCGAGTTTCTGAGCTCACTCCACCTGATCACCGCAAAACCGGTGCTCTATGCCGCGAATGTGTCAGAAGCTGATTTGGTCGACATGGCGGCGACAAACAAACATGTGGCTACGGTGCGCGACATTGCCACCAAGGAAGGTTCGGGAGTGGTTGTCGTGTCGGCCCGCCTTGAAGAAGAACTCAGCCAGCTTGAAGCGGATGAAGCCAAACAATATTTGGAATCACTTGGCCAAACCGAACCTGGGCTCAATCGATTGATACGTGCCGGATACGAACTTCTAGGACTGCAAACCTATTTCACCGCAGGTGTTCAAGAAGTGCGTGCATGGACCATCCAAAAGAACACCAAGGCACCACAAGCCGCGGGTGTCATTCACACCGATTTTGAAAAAGGATTCATCTGCGCAGAAGTTTATGCATGTGACGATCTCTTTCGACTCGGCAACGAGGCGAAAGTGAAAGAAGCTGGCTTATACAGAAAAGAAGGCAAGGAGTACGTCTGCAAGGACGGCGACATCATGCACTTCTTGTTCAATGTTTGAGCTTTCTCGTTTACTGGGGCTTCAAGCTTCCAACGACGGCAAGGAACGCTGCCTTGTCGGCATCACTCAATCCACCTGGTGGCATCGGATTGTCTGCATTATTGACTCTGCTCAAAATCTTGTTCTTCTTGTTAACCCAATCCTGAGGGTCGGTGCTGCTCAACTGAAATCCTCCGCTCGCACCCGAACCGGTGTGGCAACCCGTGCATTTTTTTGCGGCTGTTGAGAATGCAGCATCCACAGCTGCACCTCCAGATGTTCCAGTTGCTGGGCCTTTCGTTTGGCCGCCTGTAGTGGCACCACCGGTCGTGCCACCTGTTTGCTTGCCTCCCGCCTGTGACACGTCTCCAGTTCCAACTTGATTCACCGAGCCGGCGGGCTCATCCGCAACGGTCGTATCTCCATTCCGAGCAGGGTTCAGAGCCGTTGTCGGCTCTGCCGCGGCACAGGAAATCAAAAACAGTGCTAGGCCGGCTGTACCGATGACGGTCGATTTCATGGAACCCCCAATAGATTTTATTTGGGGAAGATCGGCACAATAGGAGAAAAACTTAAAATGTTTTTTTAGTTCAATCGATTCCTACCCTTCGGCAAATCCGCCGAACAGGGCATGTGTCGCAATGAGGACTTCGGGCGGTGCAGTGATATCGCCCGTGAAAAATCAACAAATTATGAGCAATAACAGCAAACTGACTAGGCACGCAGGCCAACAACTGCTCCTCAATGTGCACCCTGTTCAACGTCGCATTCACGAGACCCATCCGCACGCTGACACGCGCCACGTGTGTATCAACAGCCATCGTCGGAAGGCCGGCCAGCACATTGAGGACCACATTTGCCGTTTTGCGTCCAACCCCCGGCAGTGCCTCCAAAGCGGCCCTTTCAAGCGGAACCCGTCCCTCATGAAGGGCAATCAATTGTCGCGCGATGGCGACAGAGTTTTTGGCTTTGGTCGGGGCAAGACCAATTGAACGGATGACCTTGAGAAAACCACCTTCTCCCAAAGCCAGTAAGTCAAGCGGAGAAAAATTTCTGTTCTTTTCAAACAAGGGTGCAAGCGCTTTGTTCACAGCCTTATCTGTTGTCTGGGCACTCAGAACGACAGCAATCAAAAGTTGAAAATCGTTATAATGATGAAGCTCGCAATGCGCATCAGGCCACAAAGAGGCGAGAGCTGCGAACAGATCTTCCGTTTCACTCGGACTGAGCAACTTCGTCCTGCGGACAATCCGTGATTTCGCCGAGGTCCTGACTTGTTTCACCTTGAGTTTCACATTTTTGCTTTTCATCTTCCACCAACCAAACTGCAATTGCCTGTTTACCTTTGGCGAACAAATGCGCCATGCGCTGAGGTTCGGGAGCTTCCAAAAGACAAACGGACTTTTGCGCGACAGCGGCGCTCAGCGCTGTTACGGAAAAGACATACGCTTCCGGACACGCCACCAGCAATCCTCCGGCGTGATTTTCAACAATCCGGAGCTGCCCCACATTACCTGACAACTCAAGCCGCGCACCTGCCGCCACTTGTCCGTGAATTCGGTGCGAGACAACCTTGGTAGTGGGATTTGTTTGGCTTACAACACTTAGCCCCTGAGGTAATTCTTTACGTAATTTAGCAGGACCACTGATTGTCTCCTCAAAAACCAAATCGACCTCGGACGCAGCCGAAAATTCCATCCGCAGACGCAACGGGTATCTTCGTCCAATTCTGATAATCCTGCGTGACTCTCGCACAAAACGGCTGTTAACCCGACTGAGTACATCTTCACGCGAGCCACGCCGGCTGACCTGTCGGAATTGCTCACCTGCAGGCAGAATCAAAGTTCTTCGTTCCGGCCAGCCAAACGCATCCGGAACGCTTATCCGCGCCGGCAAAGGTTGAGACACATATTTGAGAAAACCGCCTGTCGAATCCGGATCGGCAAACAGCACGCCTTCTTGAAGCCGACTATACAAAGGAAATACCTTGAGATGCTCGCCGACATCCTTCACCGAGCGTGAAGGTGAACGTTCCCGGCTGTAACCACCCGCGAAACTCTGCCACAATCGTCTTGCCTCAAGAGGAAATCTTGCATCAAAGTGCCCAAGTGACTCCCAAAGTGTTCGCGTCAAATCCTGATGGGTTGTAACGGTCTGGATAATTTTTGCAGAATTGAGCGAGTTGGCGGCCGGCACGTAAATCAAAGGAACCTTGAGCGATTCCTGATTCAAAAGCATATCGCCGGCAAAAGTCGCCCTCGCGGAGTCGCGGTTGGAAAGTCCGCTGCCCAGATCAAGCCCGCGCTCGGCGCTCAGAAGAAAATCAAACTCGCCAAACAAGCCTTTTTTCTGGAGTTGATCGATATGAAATGAGAGCTCCCTGTCGAGTGATTTTGCTGATGCCTGAATGAGTGTATCCATCAATCCACGGTGATTGCCACCAAAAAACAACTTGCCCAATTGAATATCCGAATAGGTTGGCCACCAGGGCGCCTGCAGTCCGTTCAAACGGACAATGACCACAACCGGCGTGGTCAGCTCCTCTTCAAGAATTGCCAGAAGCTGCTTAAGTGCAAGCCTTGATTGATAAGTCTCGTTACCGATCCTTATCGCAATGTCAGGAAGAATTTTGCTTTGCAGTTCATTGGGACCAAGGTCACCAATCATGATCACTTTGTGACCGCCGCGGCGCAGCCTCTCAATCAAGTGATCGTCAGGATTGACAGCACTATCGCTAGGCACAGAGGGCAAACCAAGAAAATTCAGGAACGAACGGTTTTCACGCAAGTCTAATGCGTGATGCTGAGCAAACACCAGACCACGCGGAAATTGAATCTGCGATGCCAACCAGGGCATGACACTCTGATCAGTCGCGAGCTCGTAGTTCAGCGATTTGAACAAAAGAAAGAGCAAATTCTTTTTCACTGGGGGAGACGCTGCCGATGATTTGCGTTGCCACTCAAATCCATGAAGCAACAAATCACAATTTTTTCCGAATTCTTCCCCGAGTGGAGTCAATTTGAATCTGAGTGTCGGCGAACCTCCCGCCACAGGAACAACCAATGGACTCGATGTTGTTTTGGTCCTGAAAGCTGCAAGCTCGGGCATCAGTTTTTCTTGCAGGCGTCGTGTCAGCGGCGATTTGAGCAGTCTATTGACAGTTCCCGACTGCACAGAAAACACCGAAGAGAATACAAACTGACCCACGTCAGTCATGACGTCTATCCTGCATTGTGCAGGAATTTTGCCGGCAGATATGGGCATGTATTTCAGTCGCAGCATACGGGGCGACTCATCGGCTTGAAAATTGAGAAGAACATCTGCAGCAGTAGACAACCGCCAGCCCCGCCAAGCCTCTTCGTGAGCGCCGCCCCGGCCCAACGACAAAATGCCTTCGCCAGAGCGACTGTCCAGTACTTTGAACTCAGACCCATCGGCGATCAATTCATCATCCGAATAATCCGCGGCAGGAGCATCAAGATCAGCAAGCTGAAGAATATTCGGCCTGAGGACGTCGGCAGTATCAGCAATCCGCATGTTCAGCTCGGACTGCACCAAGGGAATACGCTGAGGAACAGGAAGATAAATTCTTATCAAAAAGAAAATTACAAAAGGGAAAATACACACCAAGAAAGCAAGAAAAAATTTTACGGACAGCAGCATTGGAAACTGCAGAAAGCGCAGCAGCACAAAAGCCTTCTCAAGCGTCGGACGTAAAAAAAATGGCCCCCGGGCGATCTTGAAGCGCTGGGCGCGCAATTTTGCAACCATCGCGCGTCGTTTGTAGCGCTCAACTGTCTGAACAGAAACACGCAGTTCAGCCCACGAAAGCCAAGGCATCTGAACACCGTGGCAGGCCAGCCACAGAGTAAAACGACTGATAAGCTGCAGGACCCCGACGGTAACTGCGTCTCTCAATACGCTTAATCTCTGCAGCAAATTTCTGGCCAAAAAAACTATCCCCCTCAATCTCCAAGCAGTCTGATGCGCCGGAACGGTTCCGAGTAGGCCGTTCGTCCATTGCCCAGCGAAAGCACCTCGACACCGGTTGTCCGCAAAAAATCGTCAATTTGCCGTATCAGCTCGGTTCTAATCAACGGGTCCGAGAGTTGTCTTTCGTCGACAGGTTCCCATGTACGATTGTAAGCTCCCTGTTTGAGATCGAACTTGAAAGTATTCACAAGCGCACCCTCGTGACTCTCCTGAAGTTCAAGACGATACCCGTCCGAGGTCAGCCAGCCGCGTTTACGAAAGACTTCCTCACCGGCCGAGAGATCTATCTCCTGATAGACGAGGTCTCTTGGAAAAACTGAGGGCCGTTCGGAAAGATCAAAAAGCGCAGCCCCGTCACATTGTGAGACGACCGACTCAAGCCGGAGTCTAGCTGCAAGACTCGCGCCCACATCGATGCCGCGTACGAGTTTTGGAGGTGATTGAATCAGCGCGGAGTCGCCAAGCTGACCGCTTGCGTAGAATGCGATTTGGGCGGATGTGTTGCCGACAGAAAGATCCCGCGGGCTCCGGTCTTTAAATCCGCTCGGAAACTCGAGAAGCACGACAAGAATATTTTTAAGCCAGTTCTGCTGTTGCAGCGCGTCGACGAACGTTTCGAATTGCTCTACGTCCGCCTGCGTCTGCTGCCTGCCGCCACGCGAGATCAAAGCTGCAGTAACAAATGCAGGCTTTGCACGCCCGACCGCGTTCCCCAACGCTTCCCTGATTTGTGAGAGCTGCACATCCGGCGTGTAAAAGACCCGCGATGGCAGCAGCAAACCGAAACGGCGGAAAAATCGCACATGGGCGAAGTTGCGCGAGAGCATTTTCAGCGCTTCACTCGCTTCGCCGCGAGAGCTCGTGTGCAGGAGGGTTGTCGAGTAGCCGAGCGACTCCAGAGCCGCAGCAACAAAAAAATCGCGCGCTTCGCGGGCTGCTTCAGACTGTTCGTTATTATTTCGTCCAATCAGGCGAATCGGATACCTGCATTGCAAGACCTCATCAAACTTTGCACCCGTGTCGGGACTGCCAAAGATCACCCAAGAACGAAAAAATGGCTCGCCCAAACGACGTTGCAGGCTCTGAGCGTGAATCGGTGAATCGACTGCAAGAAACAGAACCGAAGGGCGCTGGTCTCTTTGGTCTGCTTGCGCCACCGCGGGGACGGGCCGAAAATTGGCAACGTTCCATAACGAAACACTGCCCGCTATAATCACCAAAAACACAACAATAGATTGAACCAGTGAACGGACCGCGATGTCCTCGTCATCCGGTGACAATGCCAGACGGTCTCGATTCAGTCGCTCGTATTGCCGGGTCATCCGCATCATCAAGTAACCGCACGACACGACTGCCGCCAGAGCGATCAGCGACCACTGCGCGATTCGCGGTGTATCGCTGCCCGCCAACAACATCCACGCCGGGGCCCTATCCGGAATCGGAAATCGGGCAAACAGGCCGCCCAAAAGCGTACTTGCAAAACACAAAAACAGAGAGACTCCGCGCGGTGCGGCCAGGGCGATTGAACTCCAAGCCCACGCAAAGCAGACGAGCGTCAGTGCTCCGGCCATGAGAGCGGGGCGAGTATCTTTAACAAGGTTTGACCAATGTCCCGCAATGGACAGCGGGGAACCCAGCGAAGCTCCGGTCCTGCGCACCTCTTCGTAGATCAAAAGAGCCGCCCAAACCAACACGACCAACAGGATATGGTGCATAATACGGACAAAATAGCGTTGTCCGAATTCGCGCCAGCTCATCTCTTGGCCAATCGTCCGCGTCAAAACTCCCAGCCTCCCAATGAAAAGAAAAATGAAGTCATATTCTTTTAGTACAGGTGCGGTCTGTAACCAAGACTCCTTCCTAATTGAGACTTGACAAACATCCGCAGGGTCAAGTAACACCCGAACTCACTTCGAGCGGGAATAGCTCAGTTGGCTAGAGCATCGCCTTGCCATGGCGAGGGTCGCGGGTTCGAGTCCCGTTTCCCGCTCCAAACTTCGAACTAATTAGCTCTCGGTCGCGTGAAATCACAGAAATTCACACATTGTCGTAAAAAAGTTTTACATATGCGGTGCGTATCTTTGTAATTTCTCAGCACTATCCTGCGATTGAGTCACGATAGTTCTCTTTTCGCGGGAAAATTTCTCGCGTAGGCTTTCCAAGCAGAACGCAGAAAATCGGAGCTCTAAAAAGAATGGCACTCAAACACATCGTCGCAAAGCAAATAAAAACGGTACGCCTGCAGATGGGCATGACGCAAGCCGAACTGGCTCGGCGCGCGGGCATCTCGATCCGCTACCTCTCCCGCCTTGAGACAGAACCACAAAATCTTTCACTCGATGTCCTCGAGGAAATCGCAAAAGCGTTGAGATTGTCTCCCTCGGACCTTTTGACCCTGCAAAAAACCAAGCGGGCAGAGGACAATTCACCCGAGGCGCTCATCATGGAAGCACAGCGACTGCTGGATTTGGCGGGTCACTCACTCAAATCGAGATAAGCTCATCGCTTATCCCCCTCCGAGTGATTTCATCCTAATTGACCTCTGGGCGCAATTGCTGAGCCGAACGCTTCACGAGCACAACAGGCTCACCCTGTTCAACCGCGATTGCCAGTGAATCACCTTCCTGAAAAAGTTCATCGTTCAAAAACTGGTCGACAAAAAATGTAATCACCGCGTCAACTCGGCCGCGATAAGACGTCACACCGGCAACAGGTACGCGCCCGTCACCGTGCCAAAGCTCTCCGCGCGTCGCACTGAGTCCGCCTCTGATCTCGTGGCCTGCAAACGACTCATCCTTCAACCGCAGGGTAAAAAGCCTGTCAGCGTATTCCATTCAAGCCTCTCCCTCGTTCGTCTGGCAACCTCTTTCAGGATGTTCATAAACACTTGAAGTTTGGAATACCGAAATCTTTCAATTCCGTAAGAAATGCCGGAAGACAAACTTGCAATGTGCCCGCTGCTATGACAATGCAGCCCAATATCGGGTCACATAGATGGCTAAACTCGCTGCAATCGGAGAATATCTGTGATGGTGCACCCCACCCCCCTGGCGGAATCACTCAGGCCAACACTCTCTCTGCTGGACCATCTGACAGGCCACGCCCGCCAGCTCTGGAATCGTGAACTCAAGCGCTGGCGCGAGGTGCAAAAAGCACACCTTATTTTTTGGGGCCCGCCCGGTTGCGGCAAAACGACTTTGGCGCTGCTTCTTTGCGAATCTCAGAAGGAATATTCCTACCGCCAGCTCTCAGCTGTGCGTGATGGCATCGGCGAAATTAAAAAGGCAATCGATGCGCTGCCGGAAGGCGGAATACTTTTTATTGACGAAATTCACCGTCTCACGCGACCGCAACAGGACCTACTTCTGCCAACGCTCGAATCGGGCCGTTGCTGGCTGTTGGCTGCAACAACCGAAAACCCTGCCGCCGTGCTGAGCCCTGCGTTGCTCAGCCGTGTGAGGACACAGCGAGTCCATCCACCAAGCAACGATGAATTGGCCGCACTCTTAAACCATGCTCTTGACTTGCGCACCGCTGCACAAGACTCGCCGCGGGTGAACAGGCAAAACTGCAGGCCACTGAGCGAAGTTGTTCCAACGCTTGCGAGACGCACAAACGGTGATGTCAGATTGGCGCTCAATATTCTTGAAGGCCTCATACAATGCGAGGATACGCAGTCGCAGGACGACTTGTTGTCGGGCCAACTCTCTGCATGGACCGGCAAGAGCCACTATGACTATGCGAGTGCAATGATAAAAAGCATGCGCGGCTCCGACCCTGACGCCGCACTCTTTTACGCGCATGCAGCTCTTGAATCCGGAGAAGACCCGCTCTTTCTTCTGCGCCGCTGCATCATTTTTGCCAGCGAGGACGTGGGTAATGCAGACCCAGCCGCGCTGCGAATTGCAGTCGATTGCGCCGATGCCTTTGAAAGGGTCGGCATGCCTGAGGGGCGATACGCGATCGCTCAGGCGGTTTGCTATCTGTCGTCCACAGTCAAAAGCAATCGTCTCCTGCGAGCGTTGCAAAATGTCGGACAATGGTGGTCGCAAAGCTCGGAAGTTCAATCCCTGCCTGCACCTCCAGCACACCTGATTATGCGGGGTCACGAAAAATACCGCTATCCGCACGATTTCCCACGCAGCTTTGTGCGTGAACAATACCTGCCCGATTCAATCGAAAAATTGCGCCGCTCCAGCGGCCCTGCATACTTACCATCCGAAGAAGGAGCCGAATCTCGACTTCGCGAGCGGCTGGCTTCGTTGTGGAATAAATAAGCAAAAAAATCTGCCATTCACTTATTTCTGAGTCAAAGCAGCTGCCAGGCTTTGACTTTTTTTCTGTTTCACATTTTGATCAAAGTCAGTGCAGTCACCCAAATTCAACTGCGGAGGCCCGCTTGAAGTCCGTGCAAAGAAAAACACTTGTCGCGTGCGCTTCCCTCGCTTCATTTTTGTTCAGCCAATTCTCAACTGCTGCGGGTTTTAAGTCCAAAGAGCTGCTTTCGGTCGATGACGGCGTCAGCATTCCGCTGACATGGCTCCGCCCGACAAAGTCAGGTGAACAACCCAGAGCTTTGGTGATCATCCAGCATGGAATGATGCGAAACGCCGAGAAGATGATGGCGCTCGCCAACGCACTGGTTGAAAAAAATCTTGAGGTGCTCTTGCCCGACCTCAAAGATTCGCAGCAAACCGACCCGCTTTTTCCGGAAGTGTTCGTCAACGCCTTCGAAAAAAAACACGCAGATTCCCAAAGTCACACTCTGCCAAGCAAAATTCTCATGGCCGGCTTCTCCGCAGGGGCACGCTTTTTGACTCACGTTGCTGGACTTCTCTATCAAAGGCAGCGCGACATTCGCGGAGTTCTGATGCTTGACCCGGTAGTCGGCGAACTTCCCGAACAACAGCTCGGACCTCGTTTGCCCCTCCCTTATTTTGCTATTCTCGCAAAACCAAGCCGTTGCAATGCGGACGGAAGTGCATTCCCACTTTTTGAATCCGGCCGTTTTGAAGCTCAGGGGTTTCGTCTTAAAACCGCAAGTCATTGCGATTTTGAAGGGCGTTCGTCCGATGCTCTTTGCTACATGTACTGCGGCTCATCCTCACGCAAAAATGCCGAAGCCGTGCAACTCTTTGCAACCGAGTGGATTTCGGGTCTCGTAGACTCGGCAACTCCTCACACGGATTACCTCCCCGGAGGAAAGGTCTTCACACAATGGCAGCAGCAAGGGATGTTTGACTCGGTTTTCAGATAACCTTCACAGGCCGTCCTCGGGGTACCGATGGAAGGGCCCGGAATAAAGCTTCTTCAACAAAGATGAATTGTCGATCCGCTTGGAACGAGGGGAAGGGCAATCTTCGCTGAAACGGGCCAGTTCTTTTTCAATGAGCCCTGCTTCCAACAACTGTTCCGCGAGCTCGCTCCAGCGCCGATGTCGTCCGTCACTGGCGTTGATGCGGATGTTTTCAAGTGGATTTTCAAGCCAGCATCCAATGATTTTTACAATATCCGAAACATGAATGAAGTTGATGTACTGATGTCTGTTTTTCACCAGACCTCGCTTGAGCCACTGCACCGGGTCACGCCCTTGCCCGTAAATTCCGGCAAGTACCAGCACGCAGGCCCCCTGTTCGAGTAATTGTGCTTCTGCACAAACCCGCGCTTGCGACAGATCGAGCGGAAAGTTTTCATCCACAAGCTGATCAGGCAACGACGTTTGATAGCATGAGGTGCTTGCCAAAATGAGCAGCGGAATCCCCCGTTCACGAATCTGCCGACATAGTTCAAGCGACTCATGAAGATCTTCAAATGAAACTGCAGCGGGAAAAGTCCAGACGACATACTCCGCGCAATCAATGAGACTCCACGAGTCGCTGAATTGCAAAGCAAAATAAAGCGCATCCTGGGGAGTTCCCTCTCCACCCGATCGACCAGAACGACTGGTCAGCAAGATCTCGTACTTCGCCGACAAGCCTGCAAAAACGGCCTTTCCGACATATCCGGCACCGAGGACCAAGACACGTTTTCTTATCCCGCGGAGTTCTGGCATGATACAGGCCTCGCAGTTTTCTGGATGATCACGGAGGATATTTTCATGGAACGCAGAGACACCCTCAAAATTCTCGCGGCAACAACCGGTGCGATTCTCGCTTCCCGAGATTCTCTCGCTTTTGCCAAGGAAAAGAAAGAAACGGACCACAAAAAACATCACGGTCATCATGGACATCATACGAAAACTGCGGAAAAGACGGATGGCAAAAAAGAGCCCGGCAAGTTGTCGTTCGGGGATCTCAATCATGCTGCCGCACATTGCAACCACGTCGCACAAATGTGCGCGGGTCATTGCCTCGAGCTCATCAAAGACGGGCAAAAGTCGATGGTCGAATGTCTGCAGGCGGCACTTGAAGTTCAGGCCATGTCTGCCGCGTTGAGTGATTTGGCAGGGCTGCGTTCAGACCTCTGCGCGGCGCAGGCAAAGGCCTGCATCTTGGCGTGCGAAAAATGCATGAAAGCGTGCGAGCCGCATGTCGGTCATCACGAACAATGCAAAGAGTGCTTTGAAGCCTGCAAAAGCTGCATGGAAACATGCAAGTCCTTTGCTGTTTAACAAGGCCAGCGACTCCGGCTGTGCGTCGGCACGTAACTGGACAGCCCACTGAACTCACGGGACATCACTCATGGAACACGCAATCAACGAGATTCTACAATCAGTCTCGCACTCCCCGTGGCTCATTTTCTCCTTGTTGTTTTTGATCATGTACGCCAGCAGTTTCGGCCTCCCGTTGCCTGAGGAGGTCACGCTTCTCACGCTTGGATTTCTCGTCTTCATTTCAAACAGTCCCGACCCTGAAACCGGTATCATTCGTGACAATCAGCTCAACATTCACGTTGCCGCATGGCTCGCATTCGTTGCGGTTTTTTCCAGTGACTTTCTCGTTTACTCGTTGGGACGAAAGTTCGGCTCGAGGATACTCGCGCTGCCACTGCTCAACAAACTTGCCCAACCGACGCTGATGAGCAAAGTTGAACAATGGATGCAGCGCTGGGGATTCTGGGCTGCGGGCGTGTTCCGTTTCACCCCCGGAGTGCGTTTTCTGGGACACCTGAGTTGCGGGATACTCAAAGTTCCTGCGCATAAATTCATTCTCGTCGACGGATTTGCGGCATTGGTGAGTGTGCCCACTCAAATCTATCTTGTGGGTTGGTACGGCAAGGACATCGTCAACCTTATCAAAAAATACCAGCCGTGGGTGATAGCACTGTTTTTGCTAGCTGTATTGCTGCATTATCGCAAAGAAATCGGAAAATTACTAAAACTGCGCAGTAATCCCTAAACTTGTGCTGACGTGCCAACCATTTTTTCGACTTCGGAGACCTTTTTTACGCAACTTGTAAAATTGTGAAACCCAGACGCTGTTACAAGGATGTTGTCTTCAATCCGCACTCCGATTCCATGCCAACGGCTGTCTACATCAGCATGATTCGGCTGAATGTATATTCCCGGCTCGACAGTCAGGCACATACCGCTTTCAAGCACACGCTCGACGTTCTTAATGCGATAGCGACCGACATCGTGCACATCGAGCCCCAAAAAATGTCCAAGCCGGTGCGGAAAAAACTCTTTGACCCGCTTCTTTTCCATTGCCTCTTCTTTTGAGCATTTGATGATTCCAAGATCAATCAACCCTTCGGTCAGGATCTCAGCCGCAAAATCATTGAGCTCCGAAAGACGCACTCCGGCTTTGATTTTTTCAATCGAGCGAATCTGGGAGTCGAGTACAAGTTCATAAATCGCCTTTTGCTCTCCCGAAAAAGATCCACTCACTGGCCAGGTGCGGGTGATGTCGGCAGTGTAGAAATTTGCTTCACAACCCGCGTCAATCAAAAGCAGCTCAGAATTCTCCAAGCGGCAAGTGTTGATGTTGTAATGAAGGCAACACGCATTCGCTCCGCTGGCTACAATGCTTGGATATCCGAGCTGCGTTGAGCCCTGCATCTGCATGTGCATTTCAAGTGCGGCCTGCACCTGATACTCGTACATGCCGGCGCGGGTCACCTGCATTGCCCGTTCATGGGCACGCGATGCGATGTCGTTCGCCCTCTGCAGGCATTCAATTTCAAAATCATCCTTGAACAGACGCAGTTCGTGTATGGCATCACGGACGTTAAGTATTTCGCATCCCTCGCGACGCAGGCGGCTGCCCTGTAGCAAAGGCTGGAGGCGCTCATAGAATTCAAGCTCGGGTGACGCATCCCAGTAGATTCCGTCAGCATGATTCAATAAAGCCGGAATATGTTTTTCCAGCTCGGAAATTGGGAGTGTCAGATCGAAGCCAAGTTGTTCACGTCCACCTTCCAAACCTAGCATAGGCCCATTCCAAAGCTCAGTATGGGCATCCCGTTCGCGCAGGAAGAGCACGGTTTTGTGCTGCGGGTGCTCGGGTATGAACACAGCCAGTGAATCTGTCTCACGACATCCGGTCAGATAGAGGAAATCGGAATCCTGCCTAAAGGCGGCGCGATAGCCGGCTGGTCCGGAGTTTGGTTTGGCCGAGGGTAAAAAAGCAATCGACTGCCCAATCGATCTCATGAACTGCTGGCGTCGCTTGATGAGAACGTCTTTTTCTCTTTCAGAAATGAATTCACGACTTTCAAGCTTCAACGCACACCCCCAAAAAACAATCAGCGATTGCCAAAGAGGGTGTTAGCAAAGTTTAAATGAGCGGCAAAGCGATTAAGGGGCGACTGCAGACGATTTGGCAGGCTCGGTTGCAGGACGCTGCCCCTGCACACCTTGTTTTGCAGCAGGAAGGGTGTCGTCTGCCGGTGATTCTGCATCTTCAGCTTCGATGGGCGGCACCGCGCCCGCCGATGCCTCGTTAGTTTTCGTTGGCGACGGCTTGGAGTATCGGCCCTGCATCAAAGGAGCATCTGTGCCGACACGCGGTTTACCCACTTTTGGTATGTCGTTGGGCAGCAGCGGCCGATAGTGCATGGATTCTTGAACTTCGTACTGTGGCGCACTGATGTGAAGATTTCCGTTGGCATCAATTCTCACACTGACACCGTCCAGCTGCTGGTCGCGCACCGAGCTGATATTTTTTCCGTTCAGATAGATCATACGAGCAGGAAAATCTGTGGTGAGATCGCCCAGCGGTGACTTTGTTCTGCGACCGACTGCAACCGGATATGAATCGCTCACAGACGGCTGATATCCGACGCCCTGTGAGTTGGCCGCCATACGAGTACCGCGAGTCGGCAACGGTATGCCGTTGACTCTGTTCATTGGTTTTTGTCCACCGATACCCAAGAAACCGCCGCGGCCGTTGTTCAACGACTCAGTGCTTTCGGATTGTTGCGCGCTTCTGGGTGAGTCATCCGCAGTCGAACCCGTCTGCATGTCCTGTGCGAAAATCACCTCAGGCAATAAAATGCCAAAAGCCGTAATCACAGACAAAATGTGTTTCAACATGGGCACCCCCAGACGATATTTTTTTGATGATAGCCCGAAGATAGCGTTAAATGTGCTGCACTTTTTGCAGCACCAGTTCGCCAATGCGAGGTGCGAAAAGAAAACCGCTTTTGTGGGCGCCGGCAGCAACAGTCAAAGACTTTATCCGGGTTGAATAAAAACTGGCAGGAACGGCAAGCGACTCAATCAGCAGTTCCGAGTGGCCAAAGCCAAGTCGCAAGCCCCAACGGTACTGATGTCTGAACTCCTCGGGATAAAAAGAAAATGTTTCAAAAACAAGTTCACGCAACTGCTTTTGTTGCAGTTCAATCATTGCCCTCTTTGCATCATCGGGTTGATGCGCAAAGCCTTTGTCGGCACATTTTACCGAGATCGATGAGCAGAAAAGCCGGCCTGCGAATCCGCTGAACGCTAGTTTTGTGAGAACGCCTTGCGCTGGAACAACTTCAAGAATGGAAACTCCCGCGGGCATCGACCAATTCGGATTTTCAATCTCAAGCGTTGCCCCCATGCTCCAACGCCTGCTTTTGCGAAAAAGTTCGCCCTCGTGTTGAACTCCCCAGACTGAAAGGATTTGTGGAGTGGTGGCTCCAGCCGCAAGGACAAGTCTATCCACATCCTTCACCGCGGATAAAAAATCGCTCTCCCGCATCGCATCGCATTCTGAAAAACTAACTCCCCGCCTGCGACAGACGCGTTCCAGCAAATCAAGAAGACGACCGGCATGAACCCACGCCTCGCCGTCATACTCAAGTGCACATCCGAATGGGCGAGAAATGCTCTGCAACGGCAAAGCGCGCGCGGCGAGCTGCTCGGGCGGCTGTAGAACACGCCTAAATTGCGCTGCGCAAGCGGCTTCATCGGCGAACAAATCGCGCCCCAATCCAGCAACGTAAAGGCCGGAAAGTTCTTCTGGCTCAGCGGCGCCGTCTTCCCGACGCAATTCAGACAGCCACTGCTGGTAGTTATTTTTTCCCTGCAACTTGAGCGCAAAGTGCGGATCGCGTGCAAACATCTGCGCTTTTGTCGCCAGATTCGCAGCAGCGGCAGATGAAGCGCGGCCGTGATTTTCAGAGCTGAAAACAGCGACCTGAACCTTATCTGTGCGTGACAGATACTCCGCGATGCTGAGGCCGAGTATTCCTTTTCCGACGACTGCTATCCGCATTTCAAACGGTCACCTGTCAGCAAATTTGAATTTATCGGCGCGTTCCGAAGATGAATCGAGCCATTCGCGGACGACAGTTCCCTGTTCGCTCATACAGAGAAAGCTTGGCCTCGAGAACCATGCAGGGCCGCTTAAGAAATGGACATTCTGAAGACTGTCGTCGAGGTCGACGTGGATGTGGCCAAACACACAAACATCTGGACGCAATGAGTGAACAGCCTGCATTTCGGTGATAAATTGCTCAGCGCAGACAGTCAGGAATGTGCTGTCCAGAGGACGATAATCATCTTTTGCGCGTGAGATTTTTGCGTAACGCGAAAACAATGCAGAAGTGACAGCACCGGGAACCGGTGAGAGAACAGACTGAAAAGTGCGAGATTTGACGAGCGATCGGAAAGCCCGATACGAGGGTGGACAGACGACATCATCAGAATGCAGAAGAACAATCTCACCCAGTGCGGGATGTTTGGTACGAAGAATGACATCGCCACAATCGAAGAAACAATCCTTCACGTCTTTGCAGGGCGAATGCTCAAATCCATAATCATGGTTGCCTTCAACAAACACGACCCGCACACCGCGTTCATTCAACACACGGATCCGTGTCAAAACGTCCTTCCAAAGGCGATAGTAAAAAACCTGTCGCGCGTTGAAAAAATCGAAGATATCTCCCAGCAGGACCAGCGTGTCACATGCGACATCACTCCCAACTCTGTCGAGAAACTTACAAAAGAGACGGCTTCGTTCGTCGTCCGGCGTGCGCATATGAACATCCGACACGACAATCAGGTTTTCTGATTCGCCCAGGTCGAGCAACTTGGATGGCATTATGGTTTTTCCCGCTGGCCTGACCAGATGTAAGCCGGCTCGTTGTTGTCCAAAGTGTAAAATTCGTAGCGCTGTTCATCCGAGGTAAACCGCCCGAGCACAAAGCCGTGCGCGCTTGCACTGAACAATGTCTTCTCAGGGATCTTTTCAATTTCATAGAGCGATGCCCCGCCGCCGCCGGATACAATTTGTTCAATTTTACAGTTGGCCGCAGGATGGCGACCGTGCAAATGCTGCAAACCGTGATCGTGTCCGCTGATGTAAACACTTGCACCACTTTTACAGTAGAGTTCGGGAAGTGTGAGGTAGCCCAATCCTTTCAACGAACGGTATTTGCCTCCCGATAAAATCGGGTGATGGCCGATGAGAATTTTCCAGCGGGCGCCTGAGTCACGCAATTTTTGCATAAGCCAGTCGATACTGCACAGCGAGGCTATGCCACAGCGGTCGGGAATTGAGGTGTCGGCTGCGCCGATTTCGACTATCTGAGAAAATTTGAGCGAGTAAAAACGCGCCGGCATCGTCCAACGACCGCCGCGATGTCGCGTATAGACAATCTGCGCATCAGGAACACTGCGGTAGTCATGGTTGCCGAGCACTGCATAGAAACTCTGCTTTTTGAGACACTCACCCGAATACATCTGCTCGAATCTGGATTCCCAGAGAGGGTCGGACACCGACTCAACACCGATGTTGTAAAAATTGTCGCCAAGAAAAACGATGCCGGCCGGATTGGTCGCCTGACAAATCTCTTCAAGAAACTTTGCAACGTTTTGCTGATTTGCATCTCCGGTGCCAGTGTCACCGACAAAAATCAGCCTGACTTCCTGCTCATCGTTCGTACGGCCCATAATTTCATGTGAAATCACCGTGTGTGGAATCGTACTCCACACCTGCCATGCGGCCGTCACGAGAGCGACTGCGAAGACAATCCACCAGAAACGCGCATTCAGTAGTTTTTTTATCAGCCAGCGTTTTTTGACCATCACTTCTCACAGTCAGAGCTGTGTCGCACCGCTCAGACGCAACAGGGACTCGAAAGAATCCGATTCATTCGCATCGTTTTCGAGGAACCGGTTCACTTTCTGCATACTACACTTTTGACAAGTGTAGTGAATCATCCAGCCCTTTTTGGGATGCGCCGAATATGAAACGGGCTTCAACAGTCCGCCGCAGCCCGCCGCCCGATCACCCGGATTAACATCTACGTGCAGACTCCACAGACATTTCGGACAGTGATCACGACAAGTCGAACGCGCGGCTGGAACTGAATAGCCGCAATTTGCACAAGAAAAAGTCTCATTGATTTTTGTAAATTTCGGAAGGTCCTGAGTCATTTTAGCTCAGCCGCCACGCGGAGCACCGGCACGCACCCGTCCAAATCCCTCGATGGCCTGCTGAGGAGTAATTGCTGGGTTTTTGTTGAGCCAATCAACGAACGCAAGAATTGTGTTGCGATCGACCTCTCCGGCAACCCTGTGCCGGACAACGCCGTCAGGGCTGACAAAAAAAGTCTCGGGTGTCCCATAGACGCCATAATCGAGCGAAATCTTTCCATCCCGATCAGCAACGACCGGATAACTGAGAGCAAAATCTCTCTGGTAACCGAGTATCGCTGCAACATCGTCTTGAATGTTGACGCTTACAAACCTGATCGCACTGTCCGGCTTTGACGCGTCCTCACGCCAAAAACGCTCCATTTCGGGTGCTTCAACCCGACAGACGACACACGTGGTGTTCCAGAAGTTGATTACGACCCACTGACCCTTTCCGGCGATCGCCGATAAATCAATCGAGCTCCCCTGCGCGGTGCTGGCAACAAACGAGGGCGCTGTCCGGCCCACGAGTGGGCTGGGAACGTAGTTTGCATCACGGTTGAGGGCATAGATCATCAAACCGGTGAACAGCAGCAGACCCGCGAGGGCGACGTAAAGACCAACCTTTTTTTTCTGATGAGTGCTCACCCGATTGTTTCTCCGCAGTTAGAAATGGCTGGGCAGGTCAAACTTAGTATTTCTTTTCGTGTTTAAGAATATCATCGATCAACTTCGCTTCGCGCATTTTGGCGTGATCAGTTTTAGTGTCATAGACCTCACTGTGTTTGACCATCAGCAGATTAGCCTGCAGTGAGTTGTCCTTACGAAGATCGTTGTGCGCCAGGCGCCCTTCAACAACCACGCCCTGTCCCTCTTTGAAAAGGTCCGGCGGAACGCCTTTGTACGTCACTGCGAATTCGTGACCGTTCAAATCGCTCATCCTGAACTTGAGCACTTTGTTCATGCCGTCCCAGTCTTTGGTTCCGTTGAGGACCAAACCCGACACGCGGAAGGTGCGGTCGACGAATTTTTGCGGCGAAGCATACACTTCCGCCGGTGTGAAAAAGGTGACTGAACTTTCGGGTTGCATGGCCATGAAAACAATTGCACCAAGTGATGCAACGATAACTCCGGACGCAACGATTTGCTGACGTGAAAACTTCATCATCGGAGACTCCTATACCTCCCGGAACTTACCATGTCTTTTCGGCAGAAAAGCCCTCTTCTTTTAGAGCTTCCTGAGCCTTGCAATATTGTCTCCGGGTTGAAAGCGCAAATAAGAAAAGTGCAATGGCGACAACACCATACGCCCCGACAACGAAGAAAATCCATGAAATATTGCCATATTCTGATGTATTCATTTCAGCGTCCCTCCCGAGCTGCGTCCAGAGTCTCCTCTGCAGAAATTGCTGTGCGACGCAGCTTATAAAGTACAACCGTGAGCAGGATCATTGCGATAACGTTGGCAAAAAGAACCGTGCCGACATCGGAAGATGCGGTGCTGCCCTTGCGAACAAAGGTTTGCGGTTGATGCAAAGACCGCCAGATGTTGACGCTGTAATAAACAATAGGAACATTTGCAGCAGCCAGAATAGCGGTGACCTGGCCAGCATTGCGGCGTGCCTGAATGTCGGGCGTAAGGCTACGCAGGACATGATAAGCACAACAAACCAAAAACATGATGAGGGTCGAAGTCAGGCGCGGATCCCAATCCCACCACACTCCCCAAGTAGGACGACCCCAAATACTTCCGGTGGCGAGAGCAAGCGCTGCAAAAACCGTACCCAAATCAATTGCCGCATGGGCACTGCGATCCATCGCCTCAAAGGAGGATTTCCGAATAAAACCGAAAATTGCAAATCCAGCGGCAAGGATAATCCACATGAAGGCACACCACGCGACAGGAACATGAACAAACATAATTCTGAAGACGTCACCCTGGTCTTTATCTGCGCCTATCCAAAACAGGCCCAGCCACCAGCCGACGAGCTGAACTGCGACTGCGGGAACCATCAGCTTGGACCAGCGTTTGTATGTTTGCGCCAACTCACCCGACATCTAAAATTTCTCCGTCACAAGTTATTCCTGAAAAAGAATATCACTCAGCAGAACCCCAAGCGCCAAAAACAAAACGGGCACTCCTGCCAGAATCGTCCACCATGACGTTGATTGAGTTCCTGCCAGCATGACCACCGCGGGGTCTGTGTAAGTTGCCAAACTCACCGCGGCCAATAAGACACTCAACTGCAGTGGATAGAACAACAAAGGCATCAGCAGATCACGCCCCGAGCTGCGCGCCGTCACACAGGCCAACAGAGCGCCGATTGTTCCTGTTCCAAGGTTGAACAGTATCAACAGCGGCAAACTCACCGGCAAAAATGCACCAACCGACACTGCGGGTACATTGTAAAAAACAATCCAAACAATCATCAAAGGCAATTGGACAGACAGCAGATAAAGAACAACGAAAAGAATTTTTCCAAATAGCAGCGCCGAGCGTGAGATGCCCGAAGAAAGCACGAGCTCCAAAATCCCCGACTCCGACTCGAGTGTGAACAGCCGCGCGACGGTCAGCGCGACTATAAACTCGTTGATGGCCCAAAATGCGCCATGGCGGATTTCGGCCTTTTGGATGAGCTCCGTACCGAACGAAAAAGGAAATAGGATTGCAAGACAAGCAGCAAATGCAAGAGTTCCGGCCCATGACGATTTGCGGATAAAAATCGAACGGACGGAATACTCAAAAATCAACCAACAACTTTTTCTCCAAGTCAGTTGTTCCGTCATGGCGCCCACCGCCTCAGCTCGATCGACCGACCGCACCAGCCAATCAACTGAGGATCATGCGTTGCCAACAAAATAGCCGAACGGCATTCCCGGAGGAGCCCGCTCAGTGAATCAAGAAACAGTTTTACACCGTCGGTGTCGAGTCCGTTTGTCGGCTCATCCAAAAAAAGGATCTTCGGCTTGCACATCAGCAGGAACGCAAGAGTGAGACGCCTTTTTTGACCGGTTGAAAGAGTCCGCGCGCTTTGCTTGAATCGACCTTCCAAGCCGACAGCCTTCAAGACCGACATTGCTTCTTCGATGTTCCAGACCGCACCATGGGCGCGAACATAAAATTCCAGATTTGCGGATACAGGATGATCAAGAAAAAGTGCCGGCTGACTGGCAAGGTAACAAACCGAATTGCGCTCCGGCGTTCCCGCCGAAGCCGGCCAGACCGGTGCTCCTGCAACTTTCACGTTTCCTTTGTACGGCCGACTCACGCCGCAGAGCGTGCGCAAAAGGGTTGTTTTACCCAGCCCGTTTGCACCGATGACGGCCACCGCCTCGGCGTATTCCATAGTGAAGGAGAAATCGCGGATCAGTGTCTTGTAGCCGGCGCGTATTTCTAAATTTTCAACTTGGACAACGGTCACCTGTCTTCAGCCTCATTCTGCAGCTCATCGGCGTCCAGAATATGAAAAACAGACCCCTGAGTTTCAAGAATTCCGGCTTGCTTCAAATCTGCAATTGCACGGCTGACTGTTTCAGGGGTCACATCTGCGAGTTCAGCAATGTCTCTGCGATTAAGCGGCGGTTCAAAAGAGGTTTGACCTTCATCCGCAAACAAGCCAAACAGCTCATAAATAACTGAAGCTACTCTGTTTTTGGCCGGTTTATACAAGTCATTTTCGATACGTTTTTCAAGACGAGCCAGTTCGTTGCAAAATATTTTCATAAACTGCAGCGAAACAGCAGGGCTGCGCGAAATCATATCCATGACAGCCTGTGCATCAATTGAAAACACTTCGCTGTCCTTCAACGCAACACTGGTGCGAGAATATTTGAATTCTCCAAAGACCTCGCGGATGCCGACAATATTTCCAGGCCGCACAACCCGCGTGATGACACTCTCACCTTCGGTACTCTCGCGGACAATCTTCAGGCATCCATTGGCGACGCCATAAATGGACCGCGGTGAATCACCCGAAATAAATAAATTTTGTCCTTTGCGCAGGCGGATGACAGACGAGCTGTCCTGTATACGCACCAACTCCTCTTCATGCAGCGCAGGAAAGAGACGTCTGAGAGTGAATGTTCCCTTTTGTTTCTTTTCCATTACAACTCCGGAGGAAGCAGCCGACCCAGATCTTCATCTATGGTCTCGCGTGCATTTTCAATACCGACATTGGGGCGTTTGGCAGAACCATTAACCATTGCGCAAAACGCTACCCAATCACCATCCTTAAGACGACTGTACCCTGCCAATCCAATTGCGTCATGGGGTTCACTCAAAGTTCCCGTCTTTGCCCTGAGTCTGTCACGCAAATGCTTCGTTTGCTCTGATTGGAAGCGTTTTTTAACTGTTCCCTCCGCGCCCGGCATCGGCAGTGCATTCAGAAACGCCGGAAACTCGCGACTGTCCATGTACATCCTCTGCAAGACCGCAACGACGTCGCGGGCTGACAGTTTGTTTTCATGTGTCAATCCGCTTCCCGACTGCATGACAATCCCGTCGGGCTTTGAACGGTAGGGTGCAGGTGCATTCTGCAATGCAAACGACATATAATTTTCAAGCTGAAGGGCACCGCCGGCCAATGTTGCTCCGAACTGTTTTTTATCGTCCAAATCAAGCTGGATGGTGAGCATGTCGCCGATGAAGTTGTTGCTGACCTTAAAAAGCCCAAGCAGCTGCCAGGCAAGCGGAAAACCCTCGACCTTTGCGAGCGGACGACCTAGCTCCCTGCGCGGAGTGCGCTCGATACGAACACCGCGGGTCAGCTGGATTCCCTCTTTTTCGAGAAAAGCCTTGAGCACTGCTCCGGCATATTGGTCTGCATCAGAAACCGACCTGTACACCCTTGTCGGCGAGGCTTTTTGTCCGACATGACCGCTCGCAGTAAAGATGTCTTGCAGACCCGACCGTGTTCGTGTCACCGCTACGCGGGAAAATTCGCCGGCCTGCGTGCGCACCGCTCCTTGAATTTTGGTCGTGTCCAAATCGTAAGGCTCAAGAGCCACGTGCGCGCGTTCACCCAAACCTTCTCCTGGACTCACAACCACACCCATGACACTGAAATTGACGGCCGCCGCAGACAATGGACTGTCGTAAGCGTGCCGGCTGCGCTTGCTGGCAAGCCTGCGGTCGATGTCAGGTTCTATGTATCCAAAGCGTGCGGTGTTGACCACGAGCTGCCCTTCGACCTTGCGAATGCCGGCGCGTGCAACGTCGGTGGTCAAAAACCAGAGCTTTTCGTTGGTGAGCGAAGGATCACCAGCTCCCTCAAAAACCAGATCTCCCTTGAGAATCCCATTTTTTACGGGTCCTGTGGCATAGAATTTGGTCTCAATGGAATACTCGCTGCCAAATCGTTCCAGCGCAGCAGCGGCGAGAATCACTTTCGAAACTGACGCGGGAGTCACGCGCGTGTCTGGAGTCATTTCACCCAACACCTCACCAGTGCGCAAATTAACAGCAAAAGCTGTCGCTAATGCGCCGCTGGCAGCCAACGCCTGCATGCCGCCGAAGGCTTGCTTCGACTGCGCTTGCGCGCCCCTTTCACCGGCAAGAATCAGCATCAGAATGGACAAAGCACAATTTCTGACTAAAGTCTGGCGGGGCGTCTGCATAGGATGCACCTTTCGTTTGTCCGATGAATAAATTTGATAAGAAGGTACCGAAGATGGCGACAAATCCCAAGGGACCGCTCAAAACTCCGCCTGCCGTTCCGCCGACGCACCAGTCACTTTTTGAAACGCTTCTAGAGCTCATCCGCGTCACGAGCACGAACTTACCGCCCGATGTGCGGGAGTCCGTAGTTGCCGGACTGCAAAAGGAAAAAGCAGGCAGCGCAGGCGAATATGCGATGAAGGTCATCCAGCGCAACATCGACATCGCCTGTGGCGTGAGTCAGCCGCTCTGTCAGGATACGGGCAGTATTCTTTTCTTTGTCAAAACTCCCGTCGGATTCGATCAGATCACATTTTCGGAAGTCGCAGAGGCCGCAGTTGCAAAGGCAACAGAGCTTGGTTACCTGCGGCAGAATTCCGTCGACAGCATCACCGGCCAAAACTCGGGCAACAACCTTGGGCCAGGGACGCCGACGATTTATTTTGAACAACACCGTTCCGACGAACTCGATATCCGCCTTGCTCTCAAAGGAGGAGGCTGTGAAAACGTCGGTGCGCAATACAGCCTTCCCGACAGCCGTCTGGGTGCGGGCCGCGACCTCGAGGGCGTGCGTAAAGTGGTTCTCGACGCGGTTTATCAGGCACAGGGTAAGGGCTGCGGACCCGGCATTCTGGGCGTTGTCATCGGTGGTGACCGCAGCACGGGATACTCATATTCAAAGAAAATGTTCTTGCGGCCGATCAACGACGAAAATCCCGATGCACGCTTGGCTGAGCTCGAACAGCGCATCATGCAGGAGGCAAACTCGCTCGGTATCGGGCCGATGGGCTTTGGCGGCAATACGACTCTGCTGGGTGTGAAAATCGCCGCTCTCAATCGTCTTCCGGCGAGTTTCTATGTTTCTGTTTCCTACATGTGCTGGGCATTTCGCCGTCAGGGCGTCAAAGCTGATACCAGCGGCCTGATTAAGGAGTGGATCTACAAATGAAAGAAATCAAACTGACACTCCCCATCACTGAACAGCAAGTCCGCTCGCTGAACGTTGGCGACATGGTACTCATCAGCGGCGTGATGTTCACGGGCCGCGACGCTGTTCACAAACACCTTTTTGAGGGAAAAAATATTCCCGTCGACATCCGCGGATCGGCCATTTACCACTGCGGACCGGTCGTCGTGAAAACAGAATCCGGAGAGTGGAGCGTGCGCGCCGCCGGTCCGACAACCAGCACGCGTGAAGAGCCCTATCAGGCAACCGTCATCGAAAAATATGGAATCCGCGCTGTCATCGGCAAAGGCGGCATGGGCGCAAAAACACTCAAGGCTTGCAAAGACTTTGGCTGCGTTTACCTGCACGCCGTCGGCGGAGCCGCTCAGGTGCTTGCCGAAACTGTCAAAAAAGTGCGCGGAGTCTCGATGCTCGAAGAATTCGGCTCGCCAGAAGCCATCTGGGAGCTTGAAGTTGTCGACTTTCCGGCTCTTGTCACGATCGACGCGCACGGCAACAGCTTGCACGCAGAGGTAGCCTCGGCGAGCGAGCAAAAACTCAATGAACTACTTGGACCAAAGAAATAAAAGTAAGGACTCAGCGAATGGAAAACGTCGTAATCATCGGTTCCGGACCTGCAGGTCTCACCGCGGGCATCTACTCATCGCGCGCTGCGCTCAATCCAATTCTGATTGCCGGTCTGCAGCCCGGTGGACAGCTCACTACAACGAGCATTGTTGAAAACTGGCCAGGGACGCCCGAAGGCGTCGATGGCAATAAACTCATGCAGGACATGCGCGCTCAGGCGGAAAAATATGGGACCCGCATGATGCACGGCACGGTCATGAAGATCGAAAAAATTGCCGGCGGCTTTCGCGTACTGACCGACTCGGAACCCATCGACACCAAGACAATCATTGTCGCGACCGGTGCCAGTGCCATTACGCTGCCGCTACCCAACAAAGACAAGCTCATGGGCTACGGTCTGTCGACCTGTGCTGTTTGCGATGGCTTCTTTTACAGAAACAAAACCGTAGCCGTCGTGGGCGGTGGCGACAGTGCAATGGAAGAGGCTCACTATCTTGCCAAACTCGCTGCGAGCGTGACCCTAGTTCACCGCCGCGACAAATTTCGCGCCAGCAAGGCCATGCAGGACAAAGTCTTCAACAATCCCAAAATAAAGATCGTCTGGAACACAGAAGTTGTCGACACTCTTTCGGACTCTAGCGGTCTGACAGGGATTGTGATGAAAAACCAAAACGGCGAAACATCACAACTCAAGGTCGATGGTTTGTTCATGGCAATTGGGCACAACCCAAACACTGAATTCCTGCGCGGCCTCGTCGACCTTGACCCGCAGGGATACGTTTTGTGCAAACCTGCGAGCACAGCGACCAATGTCGCCGGAATTTTTGCAGCAGGCGATGTCGAAGACAACAAATTCCGACAGGCAATCACTTCAGCTGGCAGAGGATGCCAAGCAGCTTTGGAGGCTGAGCGATACATTGAAGGCCACGCTCACTGAACGTGAGGTGGCCTCGCCCCTTCAGCCAAGACACAAACTCCTGTTTTGTACTTTTCTCAACGCGGTGGACGCGGAGTTTTGAGGTTTGGATTGAACAAGGCAAGACACAACCCATTGAGGTTGGCGTCCTTCACATCCGCACAAAATCGCTGTGTGTTTTGCACGTGCGAGTAACAAAGAAACTCAAGGTCGTTGTCCTGAATTTCAAAACAAGCCAGAGAAGTTTTCTGTTGCAGTCCATGGCAGTACTTGATCAAGTTTTCATCGCCTATGTCTTCACAGTCATAGGGCTGGCTGGAAAAGCTGCTCGTACACAATCCACGCCAATTGGAGTCTGTAATTCCGGCGCACTCACTGACTTTGTCGAAGCGCTTTGCCTGACAAAACGCCTTCAAATCTGGATTATTGATCTCGCCACAGGAAGTTGCAGCTGAAGCGACCGCAGTCTGCAGCGATACCGGTAAGAAGACACACGACAACAGCAAGCGAACAGCAAGATTATTCATGGCGATGACCTCCAACACCCTACCCTACGCTCGGCGCCGAAAGTGACAAGGCGACGCTCGTCAATATTTGTTGTCTTGACTCTTTAAGACAAATTCGGTGGAGGAGAATCCGGCGACCACGAAAGAATCACATCGTGGGAACCTGTGCGGCAGAGTTTGACAGGCAATGAACCTGGTGATGAGTTTATCTCGCTAGAGAGTCGTTTAATGAGCCGCGGGGGAGCCATGACCACCAAAAAGTAACGAACGTAAGTGCGGACGTGTGCCCGTCTTCGAGCACGAATGCGGCACTCAAACCGAGCCGCCGTGCGCCAGAGATTGCGCAGTTGATGGGGACGGACAAGAGTGCGCATCTTCCCCTCCGCAAAAAGAGCGTGAAATTGACCAACAGATCGAACACGTGTGGTTTTTATCTCTGCTACGCACACATCGAGCATACGCGCGGAATGCGCGTGCTCGCGAACAAAGACACGATCGATTTCTCCGCCTAGGAAACGCATATTGCGCTCGCAACAACTCCAGCCCAAAGCAGTTAACCACCCCTCAACACACTCTTCACCCAGACGACCTTCCCGCGAGCTCAAAAAACTGTCCTCCCTCAGACAATTAGGGGTAAACAGCACGCACAAAAAGACATCAATCCGCCCCAGCACTTGCCGATTTTGAATTCAAAATTTTGGTCAATTTAAGAAATTTAATTTCCCCCATTGACCCAGACGATCGGTGGTGTTATCCACCCGTTCCGGTCGGTGTCCTTCCCACTTTTGGACCCCACTGTTGCTCTGTTGATAGTTTGTGGATAAGTGCCGCAACACGTAGCAAAAGCGACTTTACATCATCTCAATATCACGCTCATAATTTACGCGATTTAGTTTTTTCCAAAACACAGATATTTGTGTGGATAACTCTTTCCTTGCAGGAAAAAAAAGCACTCATGAACTCTACGCAGCTCCTTCACCCCAGCCAACTGACTCCAGAGAGTCACGATTCAGTTTTGCTTGCACTTCAGTCGGCGGCAGTCTCGTTCAACCAGCAAAAATCTCCCATCCGTCCGCTGCACGTGCGCGATTTCTGGTTTGTGATTGAAGATGGTCAGGCCTGGCTCGATCTTTTCGTGGAACCGCTGCCTGCCCACACCGGACCAACTCCGTTTCCCGCGCCCGAGCTTGCGGTGAGCCTCGACGAGTGTCTTCCATTGCACCATTATCTCCTCGAGTCTGGCGCTCTCGACGGTTTTGACGACAACGTGGGTGTTCGGGTCGGCTCGCTGGGAATTGAACCACCGCTCCGCACTCTTGCGCACTTTGAGGCGGCGAAGGGCCATTTTGTGACGCTCAAAACGTGGACAAAACGTCAGGGGCGCGATAGATTCACATCGTTGTTGGACGATGTGAAAGCAGACGTCTCTACTCCCTCGCTTCTGCTGCGAGAAGGAACTGAAGTCATTGAAGTTCCGCTCTCAGCCGTCAAGTTTGCCCAGGCACTCCTTGAAAAACCAAAGGCAGCCAAAGCAAACCCGCCGAGAAAATCGAAGCGCGGGTCGTAGGCATTTGTTTTTTCAATTGTTCCGTAAAGTTAGGCTTAGTCTTTCAAAAGTGAGTGACAACCAGTTCAGCCGAGGGTATAGCGCCTCGGCAACACTGGGGAAATTCTCCGATTGCTGAGGGAAAGTTATGCAAATTGATCTGAAGCGAGTGATCGAAGCGGTAGGCAAAGAGAAAAATATCGACCGTGAGCTGCTCATTGGCGCCCTCAAAGACGCCATTATCACTGCCGCCAAAAAATTCTTCGGCGATTGCGTTTTTGAAGCAAAATTCAACGAAGAAACCGAAGAAGTTGAACTGCTCCGCTTCCGCGTCGTTGTACCGGACGATCAATACGCAAACGAATTCCGTGAAATTAAATTCAGCGAAGCCCAAAGCATGGACGAATCACTCCAGCTCGGCGACGAAGTCGGAGAAGCCCTGCCAACTGATCAGCTCGGTCGCATCGCCGCACAGGCTGCCAAGCAGGTGATTGTGCAAAAGATGCAGGAAGCTGAAAAAGAAAAAATCGTGCGTGACTTCCGCGACCGGAAATCGCAACTGGTAACCGGGCAGGTCAAGCGCTTCGACAAGCAGGACCTGATTATTGACCTCGGTTCGTGCGAAGGCGTTCTGCCGATGCGTGAGCAGATTCCCGGCGAGAAGTTCAAGCTGCGCGACAAAATCACTTGCTACGTGCTGGATGTTAAAAAGTCGACGCGTGGGCCGCAGGTGATTCTCAGCCGCGCCCATCCAGAAATGCTTGTGCGCCTGTTCGAGCAGGAAGTCACAGAGATTGCCGAAGGCATCGTGATTATCCAGAGCGCTGCGCGCGACCCTGGCAGCCGCTCGAAAATTGCTGTCTACAGCACAGAACAATCGGTTGATCCGGTTGGCGCTTGCGTCGGAGTCAAAGGTTCGCGTGTGCAAATGGTTGTGCAGGAACTGCGCGGTGAAAAAATCGACATTATCCCGTTCGACCGTGATCCTGCACGCTTTGCTTGCAACGCGCTTGCACCTGCTGAAGTGTCGAAAGTTATCGTCAACGAACGCGTCCATACGATGGAAGTTGTCGTTCCTGACGATCATCTGTCGCTTGCCATCGGTCGTCGCGGACAAAACGTTCGCCTGGCAGCTCAGCTGACAGGCTGGAAAGTGGACATCCGCTCGGAAAGCAAGATGCGTGAGCTTGTTCAGGAATACAAAACTGTCCTGTCGCAGATTCCTTCACTTGGCGAAATGCGTGCCGAAATTCTTGTCAACGAAGGCTACAAAGACCCAACTGACATTGCCCGCATGGAAGCAAAGTCACTCAGCAAGCTCTTGCGCCTTTCACCGGAAGAATCAGAACAGGTGATTGCCGGGGCAAAAGAATTGGCCGACAAAATCACCGCCAACAAAAAGTCGGAAATTGACGTTGATTCCGAGTTCGACGCTCTTGAACTGACGGGCGCACTGACAGGTTCGCAATTCGACGCTGCTGCGGAAGCATCTGCACTTGAAGACCTCGTCGCCAAAACAAGACCCACTGCCCAGCTCGATCCAGAGAAGGTCGATCCTCGTCAGGTGCCGAGCGACGTTCTTCATTACTGGATGAAGCTGCGCGGAGTCGGCGAATACACAGCGGCTGTTTTGCACACGGCCGGCTTTAATGACTACACCGCAGTCGCACAAACAACCCCAGAGGACATCGCAGTCCGTACAGGGTTGCCCTACAAGTTCTCAGGAAAAATACATGCTGAAACTGCCAAAATTACTGGAGGCTGATGCACGCGCTGAAGCAATTCGAGCGCGGCTTGCCTGCAATCTGAAACCGCTGTGGAGCGAGGGTCGGCTTAAAGTGCCGACCCTCGAGCTCAATCCGGCACTTGAAAAAGTTCTTTCCCTTTCGCGACGAGCTGGCCAGCTGAAGGGTGGACTCGAAAACATCGAGTCGTGCCTGCGCCGAGAGCAAATGGGATTGAATGCACTCAAAGACCGTCAACTTGCCCAGGATTCAGGACGCATGAGCCGGATCTTGTTGATGAGCTCCGATGGTTCTGAGCGTTTCTATCGCCATTGCGAATCTCTCCTGACAACCCATTCCGACAGGCTGACGGGTGTTCGACTGAACATCCCAAGCCAAAGTCTTGGGCAGAAGTTTTTCGGCAAAGAAGCCCAAGTCAAAGTGGTTCTCATTACACACAAAGATTTCGTCATCAGAGCTCTCGAATCTCTAGCTGATTCCTGAGAAAGCTGTTAAGGGACGTCTGGTCATTAGGTTAATCGGAGCCCCGCCGATCACTCGGGGTCTTTTGGGAGCGGAGTTGGATGAGCCGTCTGAGGGTACTGGATATCGCAAAAGAGCTTAAGCTCGACACAAAAACAGTCATTGCAAAACTGCAGGACTTGGGAATTCAAGTAAAAAATCATTTCAACGCGATTTCCGATCTCGAGGCCGACAAATTGCGCGCCTACGTGCGCTCCGGAAAGAACCCTGAAAAGGAAGCAGCAGCAAAACCAGCAGGAAAGGTTGTTATCCGGCGTCGTGCCGATGCAACAACCGACGCATCCGGTGGCGGTGAAGCACATGCGACAGGCGGTGCTGAAATTGCTCCAGAACAGCCGCTCAGCGCAGCTCCGGTAGAAGTAGCTGTGGCTGCTCAGGCAGAAGCTCCGTCACAAGAGCACATCGTCCAGAAGGCGCCGAGTGCTGCGGAAACAGTCGAGGTAAGCTCAGCATATGAGCCAGCTCCGACAACTCAGGCAGCTGCCGAAACGACTCCCGCAAGCACACAGGAATCAAAAATTCAAAGCGAACAAATTCAAACAGCCAAGCAAACACCTCCGCCTTCCACAGGCGGAGCAACTATTGTTCGTCCCGCAGCTCCGGCTGTGAGCGCAACAATCATTCGTCGCGCGGAACCGACGCCGCCAACCAGTAGCGCGGGTGGACCGCGGCCTTACTCTTCAGGACCTGTTCCGGCGGGTCAGCGTCCTTCGATGCGAGATGGTGGATTTGGCGGACCACAACCCCGATCTGACAGAAACTCATACCAACGTGGTGATCAGGGTGGTTACCATCGCCCCGAAAGCCCCGGTGGCTACAACGGACCACGCCCACAAGACGGCGAAAGCCGCGGTGGATGGCAACCACGTCCAGCGGGAGCCGGTGGTGGTCCTCGTCCAGCAGGAGCTGGTGGTGGATTCGGCGGTCCTCGTCCGGCAGGAGCTGGCGGTGGATTCGGTGGTCCTCGTCCGGCAGGAGCTGGTGGTGGATTTGGTGGTCCTCGGCCCGGCGGACCATCCGCAGGCCTGCCGTTCGGCTCGACTTCAGATGCGACCACTCCGCTTGGAAAAGATGGAGTTCGTGGACGCGAGAAAGAAAAAGAACACGAATTGCGCCGTCGGCGCATGCAGGAAGAAGATGAAAATCGTAAAGCGCGCGCCAAAGGTGCTCGCGGAGGCGAAAGCGAAGAGTTCATCGATGAAGAGCTTTACTACAACCCCGAAGATGAAGCTGGCGCTTCAGAAGGAGCTGTAAGTCAGGTTCGTACGGTTATTCTTCCGAACCGCAGACGCGGCTCTGCCCCTTCACGCAAACGTGATGACAAAAGAAACGAACAAGCGAACCCGATGAAGGCCTCAAAGCGCATCGTTCGCGTCGATGAGTCCATTTCGGTGGCAGACTTGGCAGCGGAAATGAGCATCAAGAGCTCGGCTATCATCAAGGTGCTGATGAAACTCGGCATGATGGCCGGCGTAAACCAACAACTCGACATGGAAACTGCAACTCTCGTTGCCAACGAATTTGATTTCGAGGTTCAAAACGCGTCAGTCAGCCTGACCGACATCTTGAACACCAAAAAGACGGCCAAGACAGACTCTGCACAGGCCGAAATGGTAACACGCGCGCCCATCGTGACCATCATGGGTCACGTTGACCACGGTAAAACATCGCTGCTGGACGCCATCCGTTCGGCGGACGTTGCCGCAGGTGAAGCAGGTGGAATCACGCAGCACATCGGTGCATACCAAGTTGAACACAACGGCCGGCGCGTGACGTTCCTCGACACTCCTGGCCATGAGGCGTTCACGCAGATGCGTGCGCGCGGTGCTCAGGTCACCGACATCGTGGTTTTGGTTGTCGCAGCAGATGACGGTGTAATGCCGCAAACCGTAGAAGCGATTGCTCACGCCAAAGCAGCGGGTGTGCCAATCATTGTTGCCGTAAATAAAATGGATAAGGCGGGTGCAAACCTTGAACGAATCCAACGTGAACTTTCGCAGCACAACGTAACACCCGAAGAATGGGGTGGTGAGTCGATGTTCGTGCCCGTCTCTGCAAAGACCAAGCAGGGCATTCCTGAACTTCTGGAATCGCTGCTTTTGCAGTCTGACGTCCTCGACCTCAAGGCACCCAAAGAGGGCCTTGCTGCTGGTATCGTGATTGAAGCCAAGCTCGACAAATCCCGCGGTCCAGTTGCGACTGTGATCGTTACAAGCGGTATTCTAAGTCAAGGTGACTGCATTGTTGCAGGATTGTCCTATGGCCGCGTGCGCGCGATGTTCGACGACAAAGGTCAGCGCCTTCCTGCTGCCCTGCCAGCAACACCGGTCGAAATCATCGGTCTTTCTGAAGTGCCGGCGGCGGGCGACCAGTTCAACTGCGTCGTAAACGAAGGTATCGCCAAGGAAGCAGTTGCCTTCCGCATTGAAAAGCACCGCCAGAAGGAACTTGCAGGCAAGCCTAAGGCAACCTTGGAAGACTTCCTCGCCAAGTTGGGCGAAGATTCCAACAAGCCCAAAGAGCTGCCTATTATTCTCAAGGCAGACACGCATGGTTCGGTTGAGGCCATCCGTGCAAGTCTGCAGAAACTCGACACCGAAAAGGTCAAGAACCGCATCATCCACTCAGCCGTGGGCGGCATCACCGAAACCGACGTCACGCTGGCGGAAGCTTCCGGTGCGACCATCGTTGGATTCAACGTCCGGCCCGACAAACTGTCGAGCACTGCCGCTGAATCTCGTGGTGTCGAAATTCAATGCTTCAGCATCATCTATGAACTGATCGAAACGATCGAAAAACTAATGGCGGGCAAACTGGCTCCGATCAAAACAGAAAAAGTTCTTGGTCATGCCGAAGTCCGCAACTTGTTCTCGGTGCCAAAGATCGGCGTCATTGCAGGTACTGCAATCACCGACGGCAAAGTCACCCGCAACTCACACATTCGTGTTGTGCGTGAGGGTATCGTGATCTACACGGGCCGCATCGGGTCGCTGAAGCGCTTCAAAGATGACGCCAAGGAAGTACTGCAGGGATTCGAGTGTGGTATTGGTGTTGAAAACTACAACGACCTCAAGGTCGGCGATGTTCTGGAGTCCTTCGTCATCGAAGAGACGGCAGCAACTCTCCACTGAGTGGTTAATGCAGACGCCGGGCCAAGTGCCCGGTGTTTTGTTCTGAGCCGGAGATTTTTTGTGTCCTCAAAGCGTATTCTGCAAGTCGGTGAACAAATTCGTGAACATATTGCAATGATGTTGATCCGCGGTGAGCTCTCTGATCCGCGCCTGAAAAACATCACCATCAACTCCGTTCGCGTTTCGCCCGACCTTCAGCTCGCCAAAGTTTATTACAGCGTCATGGGTAGCGAATCCGAGCGCCTTGCGGTCGACAAGGGGCTCAAACAGGCGAGCGGTTTTATCCGCCGCTCGCTTGGTGACACTTTAAAAATGCGCTACACACCAGTCATCTCTTTCTTCTTTGACGAATCTATTCAGCGTGCAGCGCGCATTTCCGAACTAATTGAGACAATCAAGCGCGACGATGCTCTGGCAGATGGCGTGGAGTTGGACGCAGTCTCCGAAACCGAGAAAGAATAAGCCCAGAACCATGTCACTTCTTCTTATAGACAAGCCCGCAGGTCCAACGAGTCATGCGGTGGTTGCAACCATCAAACGCACGCTCGGCGCCGACAAAGTGGGGCATCTGGGCACACTCGACCCATTCGCGTCAGGGCTTCTCCCGATCATGATTGGCAATACCGCACGTT